>QCNP01000001.1:170000-966325 GCA_003210095.1 Pelagibacteraceae bacterium AG-426-E17 | reverse complement strand
TTTTTATCTAAAATAACTTTTATAGGCGATTGTCTTTCTAAACCTTTTATTCTACAATTTAAAAAAGGATTATCTTTATTTAAAGTTTTAGATGAAACTAGTATTGCATTATTTTTATATCTTAATAAATGTGAAGTTTTTCTAGACAATTCATTAGTAATATTTTTATTTTTTTTTGAATAAATATAATAGTCATTAGAACAGGCTATTTTGGCTGTAATATAAGGTAATTTATTTTTTCTAATATAGAAGTAACTTTTATAAAAATCATTAATCTCTTTCATTATAACTTGTTTTGAAGAAATATTATACTTTCTCAGTGCTATTTTTAGTCTATTGGCTGTTCTTTTATCAATATCATTAGACCCATATACAATTTTTGATATTTTTTTTTTTATAATTAAATCGGTACAAGGTGGTGTTTTTCCATAATGTGTACAAGGCTCCAAAGTTACATAAATAGTCGAACCTTTTAAATCATTTTTATTTGCAAGACGAATAGCATTTGCTTCTGCATGAGGTCTTCCATTAATTGATGTTTTTGAGAGTGATAAAATTTTATTATTCTTTACTATAACACAACCAACAGAAGGATTTTCACCGGTCAAACCTTTATGTTGTTTGGCCAAATTTAAAGCTAATCTGAGATAAAATTTATCGTTTTTTGAAGACATCTATCTTGTCTACAAATTGAACGAAATCTTTTTCTTCTCTAAAATTTCTATATACAGAAGCAAATCTAACATAAGCAACTGGATCCAAGTTTTTAAGACCATCCATAACCATAGTTCCTATAGTGTTAGATGATATCTCACTTTGCCCCATTTCCTCTAATGAATTTGAAATTTTTGTAATAAATTTTTCTACTGTGTCACTATCGATAGGTCTTTTTTTTAATGCTATATAAATTGACTTCGATAATTTATCCCTATCAAAAGGTGATTTTCTCCCATTTTTTTTAACTACAAATAGTTCCCTTATTTGAATTCTTTCGAATGTAGTAAATCTTTCACCACAAACAGTACAAAGTCTTCTTCGCCTAATTGCAGTACCATCTTCTGTAGGTCTAGAGTCAACCACAGATGTTTCGCCTTTTTTTTCACAGGGACAAATCATTTTTAAGTTATTTTAAATTTTTATAAATTGGAAACTTAGAGCAGAGATCGATAACCTCTTTTCTAACTTCATTCTCAGCTTTACTATTATCCTTTTGATTAGTTGACAATCCTTTAATTACTTTAGTAATCAAATTACCTACTAATTTAAATTCCTCTAATCCAAATCCTCTTGTTGTTGCTGCTTGAGTTCCTAATCTTATTCCGGATGTAATCATTGGACTCTCTGTATCAAATGGTATTCCATTTTTATTACATGTTATGTTAGCTCTGCATAAACTATCTGCTGCCATATTACCTTTTACATTAAATGGGCGTAAATCAACTAACATTAAATGAGTGTCGGTTCCCCCGGAGTAAATTTTAAATCCATTATTTTTTAATGTTTCAGCTAACATTTTAGCATTTGCAAGAACGTTGGATATATAATTTCTGAAATCTGGTTTTAGCGCTTCCAAAAAACCAACAGCTTTTGCAGCGACAACATGCATCAATGGACCGCCTTGGTATCCAGGAAAAACTGCAGAATTAAATTTTTTTGATAAATCTTCTCTGTTTGTTAAAATTATTCCACCTCGAGCACTTCTAAAAACTTTGTGAGTTGTTGATGTTACTACATCTGCGTGGTCGACTGGATTTGGATAGCCTTTTCCAGCAACTAGTCCAGAGAAATGGGCCATATCTACCATCAAATAGGCTCCAACTTTTTCTGCGATTTCTTTAAATTTTTTAAAATCGATAACTCTAGAATAAGCACTTCCACCTGCAATTATTAACTTTGGCTTATGTTCCATAGCTTTATTTTCAATATCTTTGTAATCTAATAATTCAGTTTCCTTATCTACTTCGTAACTTATTGCATTAAACCATTTACCAGAAACAGATGCTTTTGAACCATGAGTTAAGTGACCACCAGAATTTAAACTCATACCTAAAATAGTATCGCCAGGTTTTAATAATGCTAAAAATACAGCACCATTAGCTTGTGCACCAGAATGTGGTTGAACATTTGCAAACTTACAATTAAATAGTTTTTTAACTCTTTCTATTGCTAAACTTTCTGCTGTATCGACATGATCGCAGCCATTGTAATATCTTTTACCAGGATATCCCTCTGCATATTTATTAGTAAGGACAGAGCCTTGAGCTTGTAATAATGCATTAGAAACTATATTTTCAGATGCAATAAGCTCTATGTGTTGTTGTTGTCTTTGCAATTCATCATTAATAGCTTTATAAATTTCTGGATCAGATGATGATAAGCTGTTTTCAAAAAAACTTTGAAAATCTGAGTTTATATATTTTTTTTCACTAGACATATGTTTATTAAATTTTTTTTATTCTCTTTAAGTGTCTACCACCTTCAAACTTAGTTTTCAAAAAAATACTGACTAATTTGAAAGCTAAATTTTTACTAGTTAGTCTGGAACCTACTGTAATAATATTTGCGTTATTATGCAATCTAGATAATTTAGTATTTTTCACGTTATAACACACAGCAGCCCTTATATTTTTTACTTTATTTGCCGCCATTGCCATACCTGTGCCAGATCCACAGACAAGTATTCCAAAACTTGATTTGTTTTTAGATACTTTATTAGCCAATTTTTTTGCAAAAATCGGATAATCAACCGATTTATCACTAAATGGTCCCAAATTTATAATTTTATGATTTTTCTTTTTTAAATTTTCGAAAATATAATTTTTTAAACTAAAACCCGCGTGATCTGATGAAATAAAAATCTTCAATTTAATTAAACTTATAGTCTAAAACACATGCTACTAAGTGTATTCTGTTTTCTTCACCACCGTTAAAAGCATTATGATATTTAGTATTGTTAGTGATCCAAACCGATCCATCTGCTGGCATATGTTTTGCTACATTATCTATGACCATTATTGAACCTGGATTAGTTATAATTGGAATATGTAATCTTGGTTCTGGATCTCTATGCCAACTCAATGTAGATCTTGGTGTCTTTAATAAAATTCTAACACGTCCAATTTTGTAATTCTTTTGTAAAGTTTCTACTACTTCTTTAAAGTAAGTCTCTTTATAATCACTTATAAATTCTGAATATGCAGCTTCATCTATCATTTGATCTCTCACAACCTCTTTTCCAGACTGGTCTGGTTTTGTCCAAAAGACACCTCTTGCTTTATTACCCTTAATAGAGTCAGGGTCACCAGGAATTTGAGTTAAAGGAATCGCTCCAAAGTTAGTAACTCCATTAACACCTTGAAAATCTTTTATTTTTATTACCTGATTGTAAGCTTCTTTTAATTTTTTAATATCAAACTTTATTTTTTGTTTTTGGAAATCGTTAAATGATAGTGACATAATTACATTTTATTAATAACTTATAGACTATAATTATATATATTACTATTGTCGCATTTATAAAATATTTGAGAATGATTATCATAGGAAAATACCCAAAATTAAGAATGAGAAGATCTAGAAAAGAAGATTGGTCTAGAAGACTTATAAGAGAAAATACACTTTCAGGAAGTGACTTTGTTTTGCCTATTTTTCTTACAGATGGAAAAAATAAGAAAATTGGTATAAAATCTATGAATGGTGTTTATAGGTATAGTATAGATAATATTTCAAAAATTATAGATAAAGCACTAAAAAACAAAGTGCCTATGATAGCATTATTTCCACACACAAACACAAAATTGAAAAATGTTAATGGATCAGAAGCTTTAAATGAAAATAATTTAGTCTCTAAGGCAATTGTCGCGATAAAAAATAAATATAAAAACAATATTGGGATAATGTGTGATGTTGCTCTTGATCCTTATACATCCCACGGGCATGATGGATTAATTAAAAAAAAAGAAATTTTAAATGATGAAACTATAAAAATATTAATAAAACAATCTTTAATGCAAGCACAAATGGGTTGTGATGTAATTGCTCCGTCAGACATGATGGATGGTCGGGTTGGTGAAATAAGAAATGAATTAGATAAAAATGGGTTTGAAAAAATTCAAATACTCTCTTACGCAGTAAAATATTCTTCATCGTTTTATGGTCCATTTAGAAATGCTGTGGGTTCTAATTCTTCTTTAAAAGGTGATAAGAAAACTTACCAAATGGATTATAGTAATTTTGATGAAGCAATTAGAGAAGTTGCTTTAGATGTGAAAGAAGGAACAGATATGGTAATGGTAAAACCTGGTATGCCTTATTTAGATATAATAAGATCTATAAAAGAAAATTTTAAAATTCCTGTATTAGCTTATCAAGTTTCAGGGGAGTACAGTATGTTACATAATGCAGTAAATAAGAAAATTATTAATAATGACTCAATTTATGAAGTTTTTATGTCATTTAAAAGAGCTGGCGCTAATGCGATAATATCCTATTACGCCGATAGACTAGATAAAATATTAAAGTAGTAATTATTTAAACTCATTAATAAAAACCTCTCTGGATATTGGAAAAGGGATATTGTTTGGTATTAGAATATTTGTTTTCATGTATTCGCTTGTAAGTAATAAAGAGTAATAAATATCCTTATCAGTAATTTCATCTTTTTTTAAATTTACAAGAAAATCAGGAACAATGAGTTTTATGTTATTTTTCGATATATAATAATTATCTTTATTATTTACTTTTTCCTTTTTACAATAGTCTTTTATTTTTAAATCAAAGCCAATTAGTTTCAATAATTCTAATTCCCAAAATATATATTTTTTATAAAAATCTTTATTATCTATTATTAAATAAAAATTTTTAATTAGATTGTATATTTCTATATTCTCTTGATTATCAACAGTAAGAAGTCTAATTAAATCGAGCATATTGACTATACAATTTAACTTTTTTTTATCTGTGAAATATTTAGGTGTAGTTGCTTGAATAATTTCAATTTTAAAATATCCCAATGTATTTTCATTTTTAGAGTGATATTCAATAAATAATTCATTACCATTTTGTAAATAGTTTTTAATTTTCTTTGAGGTGGCACCGTAAATAATTCCTGAACGCTTTCCATAATTCATTGTATAGAAATTTGCTATGACGGAATTTTCCTGATATTTATATTTTGATAATAAAAAACTTTTGTCAGACCAGTTCACTTTGATTTTATTATATCTAAAAGTTTCTTTGCTGCATTTTGTTCAGCCTCTTTTTTTGAATTTCCAATAGCCACAACAACTTTTGAATTTTTAATTTTAACTGATACTTTTATAATTGGTTTGTGTCTAGGTCCTTTGTTTTCAATTAATTTGTAAATAGGTAGAGATTTATTTACTTTTAGAGAAAGTTCTTGTAACTTTGTTTTTGCATCTCTTTCTGTAATGGTACGTTTTATGATATCTTCTTTCCAATGATCTAATATAAATTTCTCAACCTTTTCAAATCCTTGATCTAAATAAATAGCTCCTATAATTGACTCTATTGAGTCTGATAAAATTTTGTTTTCAATTTCTTTTTTTTTATTTTTTGAATTTCTAATTAGAATAAATTCATTTAAATTTAATTTATTAGCTATCTTAACACATTGTTTTCTATTTACTAAAGAGGCGAGCTTTTTGTCTAAATCTCCTTCTTTATCATTTGGGAAAGTTTTTAATAAATTTTTTGATATTATTAAACCTAAAACTCTATCACCTAAAAACTCTAACTTTTCATTATTTTTAATAGGATCAAAGCTTTTATGTGTTAAGCTTTGAATTAACAAATTAATATTATTAAAATTATATCCGATCTTTTTTTCAAATTGATTAAAATTTTTTTTCATTAAACAATTTTTTTGAAAAATCTTTCTATTCTTAAAATATTTTTCCAGTTCCAAAAATTAAAAGCACTACCCTGATTTATATCTGTTGAAAAAAAAATAAATTGAGCTTTTCCAACTAAATTGTTTTTATGCACAAATCCTACACTTGATAAAAATCTACTATCTTTTGAACAATCTCTGTTATCCCCTAAAAAAAAATAATGATCAGGGGGGACAAAAAACTCATCAGAGTTTTGGTAACTTCCATTTACATAATATGTCGTTAAATACTCTCTTCCATTTAAAAGTTTTTCTTTGAATACTTTAGTTTCTACTTTTGATTTTCCACAGTAAATTTTGGAATTATATTTAATTTTAGATTTTAAAATTTCAACATTATTTAGGTACAAATTACCATCTATAAATTGCAATTTATCACCAGGTAGACCCAATAATCTTTTAATATAGTCAGTTCTATTATCTGCTGGGGTTTTAAATACAATAACATCTCCTCTTTTTGGTTCAGAAAAAAAAATTCTATTTTTAATAGGACCAAGGCTAAAAGGGAAAGAGTGCTTACTGTAACCATAACTTAGTTTAGTAACAAAAAGCCTATCCCCAACTAATAGAGAAGGCTCCATAGATGATGAGGGGATATAAAAAGGTTGTAACAATAGTGATCTTATCAAAATAGCTATAACTAAAGCATAAAAGATAGTCTTAATATTTTCTAAAATTATTTTTTTCATTTTATTTTTTGTAATATTACATAAGAAATTGAATGTTTTTTTTCATCTGATAAAGACAAATGTGCTATAAATTTATTTAAATTATATTTTTTTTTTAGTATTTTTTTTATTTTAGAATTAAATTTAAAGTAAGGTTTGCCATAATTATCATTTAAAACAGAAATATCTTTAAAGCACAAATTATTTCTAAATCCACTACCTAAAGACTTTACAAAAGCTTCTTTGGCGGAGAATATTTTTGATAAAAACAAAATTTTATTTTTTTTATTTTTAAAATTATTAATTTCTTTAATACTACAAATTCGATTAATAAATTTTTTATTTTTAATTAATTTTTTAAAACGACTATTATTAATTATATCAACACCTATACCAACTATTTTCATTTTACCTAATTATCTTTTTAAATTTAAGAATGACTTTTGATATACCAATTTTAATACTTTCACCTATGATAAAATGGCCTATGTTATACTCGGTAATTTCATTAATTTTTGATAAAATTTTTGTTGTTTTATAATCTAAACCATGACCTGCGTGAATTTCAATACCATTAGTTTTTCCAAATTTTGAACACTCTTTTATTTTTAAAAATTCTTTTTTAAATTTTTTTTTTTTTTTAACCAACCTTGATATTTTTCCTGTATGCAACTCTACACAATTAACACCTATTTTTTTTGATAGTGCAATATTGTTGATTGTAGGATCTATAAATAAACTTGTTCTGATTTTATTTTGATTTAATTTTTTAACGATTTTTTTAATTTGGTTAAAATTTTTCTTTAAATTTAAACCACCCTCTGTAGTAATTTCATTTCTTTTTTCTGGAACTATACAAACAAATTTTGGTTTATTTTTTAGTGCAATATTCATCATTTTAAAATTTGCTGCCATTTCCATATTTATTAAAAAATTAGAATTACATAATATTGATAAATCTTTATCATTTATATGTCTTCTATCTTCTCTAAGATGTATGGTTATAGAATTAGCTCCTGAACTTTTAACAATTTTTGCTATTTCAAGAATATTAGGGTGATCCTCACCTCTTGCATTTCTTAATGTTGCTACGTGGTCTATATTTATACCTAATCTACTCATTTTAAAAACCTACTTCCTGGTTTAGTGATTGGTATTTTTTTAAGATGATGAGGTAAATTTGACTTGTTATAAGTTGGTATTTCAAGCTTAACTTGGGATATTACTTTATATTTTATTTTTTTATGTTCAGACCTATCTATTAAACATGCAAAGCCTACTAATTTTGCTTTTGACTTTTTTATCAATTCAACGCATTCTAAAATTGATTTTCCAGTAGTTATAACGTCTTCAACAATAAGTACTTTTGAATTTTTTTTAATATAAAAACCTCTACGTAATTTAAATTTTTTATTTACTCTTTCACAAAATATAGTTTCTTTATTAAGTATTCTTCCTATCTCGTATCCAATTACAATGCCCCCCATAGCTGGAGATAAAATAAGATCAATTTTCTTTATTTCTTTTTTAATTTTTGCAGCAAGAGATGATACAAATTTATTAGAAATTCTAGGATGGCTTAACAGTCTAGCGCATTGCACGTATTGTGCTGAGTGTAAACCAGATGATAAAACAAAATGACCATCTAATAAAGCTTTAGTTTTTTTTAAGACCTTTAAGGAGTTTTTTAAAGAAAGCATATTTTTTATTAGTATGTCTAATTATTTTAAATCTATAATGCCTTTGTTTTAACTCACTTAGAAGTTTTGTAAAGTTTTTGAGATCAGAAATAATAAGGTTAAATTTAAAATTTATTGATGTTTTTGATTTTTCCATCATTTCAACACTTGATATGTTGATTTCATTTTGACCCACCAATGATGTAACATCTCCAAGAATACCAGGTTTATCAGGTAAAGAAATCCATAATGATGTATTGTATTTTTTATCTATATGTTTTTTATTTTCTCTATACTGCCAGTATTTTCTTATGGCTGATCTAGCTTTACCAGTTTTTGTAGATGAAAGCCAATGAAGAGATGGTGATACTTTTTTAGCAGTGGTAATTTTAATTACATCACCATTTCTCAAAATACTTTGTAGCGGACTTTCTTTTCCGTTAATTTCACAACCAGTTGCAGTATCACCAATTTGTGTATGTACCGCATAAGCAAAATCAACTGGTGTTGCGTTTTTTGGAAGTTTTATTACTGATCCTTTGGGTGTAAAACAAAATACGTTCTCCTGGAACATTTGTAACTTGGTATATTCAAAATAATGCTCTGGATTTTCATTTCTATCAATAATTTCAACTAAATCTTTAAGCCAATCATATTCTTTCCAGGTTAATAAATTAAATTTTTCATTAGATTTATATTTCCAATGAGAAGCAATTCCTCTTTGTGCAAATTCGTGCATTTGCATAGTTCGTAGTTGAATTTCAATAGGTCTTTTGTTCGGACCTATGATTGCTGTGTGTAATGATTGATATTTATTAATTTTTGGTGAAGAGATATAATCTTTAAATCTGCCCGGTATACAATTCCATTTAGAATGAAAAACTCCTAAAGCTTTATAACAATCAGAAATATTATCTAGAATAACTCTAAATCCAATTATATCCGTTATTTGCTCAAGAGACGTTCTTTTCTTTTGTATTTTTCTCCAAATTGAAAATGGAGTTTTTTCTCTACCAAATATTTTTACATTAATGCCAGAGTTAAATAATATCTCATTGAATTCTTGAGACAAAGATTTAAAATTCATGAGATTGTTTTCTTTGATCTCATCAAGCCTTTTTTTTATTAATGATCTTGCTTCATGATTTAAGACACCAAATGACAAATCTTCAAGTTCATCTCTAATTCTATTCATACCCATTCTATCAGCTAATGGAGCATAAATTTCCATAGTTTCTTTTGCTTTTCTTATCTGCTTATCTTTATCTTTAACATATTGGATTGTTCTCATATTATGAAGTCTGTCTGCTAATTTAACTAATAAAACTCTTATATCTTTTGATGTTGCTAGGATTAATTTTCTAAAATTTTCAGCTTTTGAAAATTTTTTTTGATCAACATCATGAATTGCTTGATTTTCGAAAACTGATATTTTAGTTACACCTTCGACTAAATCAGCGACTTCCTGACCAAATTCTTGTTTAATAGTCTTATAAGTGGCGTTAGTATCTTCTATAGTATCATGCAATAAACCAGTTGCAATAGTTGCACTATCAAGTTTTAAATCTGACAAAATGTTAGCTACAGCTATAGGATGATTGATATAAGGAACACCTTCATCTCTTTTTTGTTTTTTATGAGCCTCTAAAGCAAAGTTGTAAGCTTTAGTTAAAGTGCCTGGATTTAAAAATTTATTATATTCTTTTACTTTATTTATAAGTTCGTCAGATTTAATCATAATTTATTATATCATCAGATTGAAAAAATTTTAATACCACTAAGTGATTTTAAGCGCAATTTTTTCAGTAATAGCGTCACAGACTGTTTTTTTTTAGGGTGAAACCAGTTTTTTTCAATCTCGAAAATTGGAAAAAGTACAAAATTTCTTAAATGTGACCTTGGATGAGGACAAATCACTTGGTTTTTTTCAACATAAATATTGAAATTTAAACCTCTAAAATCTATTATATCAATATCACAAGTTCTAGGAAAATTTTTGATTGAGTTCTTTCTTCCTAATTTTCTTTCAATTATTTTTAATTTTTTAAAAAATAATTTAAATGAAATATCTGTAGTGCAAGATAAGGCAATGTTTAAAAATTTGGGATATTTATTATCTGGCCATGACTCAGTCTCGTAGTACTTTGAAATCTTATTTATTTTACAAAAAAAACCTATATATTTTTTTGCAACATTAATATTTTCAATTCTATTTCCCAAATTTGAGCCTATAGACAGAATAATAGGCTTGTTATGATTTTCTAAAGTATCTAGCTTTTGCACGATCCCAGTCTCTTCTTTTAATAGTTTGTCTTTTATCAAATTTCTTTTTTCCTTTTGCGACAGCTATTTCAATTTTTGCTTTACCTTTTTTGAAGTACATTTTCGTTGGAATTATTGTAAAACCTTCTCTTTGCATTTTACCTATTACTCTGTTTATTTCCTTTTTATTTAATAAAAGTTTTCTTTCTTGAATAGGATTATGATTTGCATAACTTGCTTGTTTATAAGATGATATATGAGAATTGACTAGAAAAAGTTCACCATCTCTCTCTATAACATAAGATTCAGCTATATTTACTTTTCCATTTCTTACAGATTTTATTTCTGAACCTCTTAATATAATACCTGCTTCATGCAAGTCCTCAAAAAAATAATTAAAACTTGCTTTTCTATTTAAACAAATTATTTTTAAACCACTATTGGTTTTTTTGGTCATTAATCTATAAGTTTTGCATGAGCTAATGCGCCGTCGACTTGTTTTTTTGTTTGATCTTTTATATTTACAAGTGGTAGTCTAATTTCATCGCTACATAATCCAAGAACTTTTGCTGCATATTTAACTGGAGCCGGATTACTTTCAATAAATAGTGCTTTATGTAAAGGTTGCAAAATTTTATCAATTTTTTCAGCTTTTTGAATTTCTTCTTTGTTTTTTGATTTTGATAATCTTTGCATATCGGAACAAAGTTTAGGTGCAATATTTGCGGTTACAGAAATTATACCAACACCACCCCTTTTATTAAATTCGAAAGCAAGACCATCCTCACCTGTAAGCTGAATAAACTCAGGGCCTAATTTCTCTAATGTTTGATCAAGTCTACTCAAATCTCCAGTTGCATCTTTGACACCTGCAATGTTTTTTAATTCAAAAAGCCTTGCCATAGTTTCAACTGACATATCAATTACACATCTGCTTGGTATATTGTAAATAATTATTGGAAGACTTGTGTTATCGTTTATAGATTTATAATGTTGATAAAGTCCTTCTTGAGTAGGTTTATTATAATAAGGTGTCACTACCAAAACACCACTAGCCCCTGCTTTTTCTGCATGTTTAGTTAAAGAAATTGCTTCCTCTGTTGAGTTGGATCCTGTACCAGCTATAACCGGAACTTTACCACCTGCCTCTTTAATACAAATTTCTATTACTTTCTCGTGCTCATCATGGTTTAATGTTGGAGACTCACCTGTGGTACCAGCTGGAACCAATCCATTTGTGCCATTTTCAATATGAAAATTAATTAACTTAATATAGCTATCTATATCTAGCACATTGTCTTTAAATGGTGTAATCAAAGCAACATTTGATCCTTTAAACATATGATCTTATAACATAAATTATTGAATCATTTACTAAAATTTATGAATATTTTTAAATTAATAATAATACCGGTGATATTTATCTGTTCTTTCCTAAGTTTCACAATAACATATCCAGATGAACTTATTATTCCTCCAAAAAAACCAGATTTAAACATAAATAAAAAAGAAACTAGCAATCTTAAAAGTGAGATATTGCCATTAAAAAAACCAAAAGAAGATATTGATGTAGTAAAAAAAGACAATATTAAGAAAAAAAAAATTGATTTAGGAATTATTTTACCAAAAAACAAACCACTAATTTTAGTAAAGGATAAAAAGGTAGTTGATAAGAAGAAAATTATTAAATCAAAATTTTATAGTAAAAAAGATTTTGAAATTGCAAAAAAGGCTATTGACTTAATAGAAAAGAGAAAATGGGAAACAGCTATAAAATTATCACGAAAAGCAAAGGATAAATCAATACACAATTTTATAGTTTGGAGATACTTATTACAAAAAAGTAATAATGCAAAATATAGTTTATATAAAAATTTTCTTGAGGCAAATCAAGATTATCCAAGAATTGGTAGAATTAAATATCTATCTGAAAAAAAATTATCAACTAAAAGTGTAAATTCAAAAAAAATCATTGAGTTATTTAAAGACGAAAAACCTTTGAGTGGTTTTGGAGAAATGATATTAGGTGAAAGCTTAATTGCTGAAGGTGATGTTATAAATGGAATAAATTTAATCAAAAAAGGATGGATCAAAGCAGAATTAACTAAAAGCGAGTTAAGACTTTACAAAAAGAAGTTTAATAAATATTTGAAATCAGAAGATCATATTAAAAGAGCAGATTATTTAGCATGGGAAAATAAATATTGGGATTTAAAGAGAATGCTTAGGTACTTGCCAAAAGATTACCAGGCACTTTATAATGCTAGACAGCTGTTAATGAGTAAATCATATGGTGTAGATGCTGCTATATCAAAAGTTCCTGAGAAATTTAAAAATAACTCTGGTTTAAACTATGATAGACTTAAATGGAGAAGAAAAAGAGGAAGAGTTGATAGTTCTTTAGAAATATTACTAAAGGTTAAAAATTCAAAAAGTTATTTAATAAGACCAGATAAGTGGTGGATTGAAAGATCAATAATTGCTAGATCATTAATTTATAAGAAACAATATCAAAAGGCTTATAAAATTGTAAATAATCATGTACTAGATAAAGGAACACCTGAATATGCTGAGGCTGAATGGTTGAGTGGATGGATTTCATTAAGCTTTTTAAATGATGCATTAAGAGCTAGAGAACATTTTAGATCCTTTTATAATAATGTTGGATATCCTATTAGTTTATCTAGAGGTGCATATTGGCTTGCAAGAAGTTATGAGGCACTTAATGATACAGTAACAGCAAATAAATATTATCAAGAGGCTTCAAATTATCCAACTACATATTATGGACAAATATCACACTTAAAAATTAAAAAAGATGTAGAGTTTAATTTATCTAATCTGCAAAATGTTGATAAAGATTATAAAAAAAAATTTGAAAAAAATAGCTTATATAAATTAGTTTATTTACTTTATGAACTAGATAAGAGCAAATATACAAAACATATTTTAAGATACTTAGCGCAAGATAACATTGAAAAAGGAAGTGAAATACTATCTGCTGAACTTTCAACAGCGATATCGAGATATGACTTTGCGATTCAAATTGCTAAAATTGCCTCTTATGAAAAAAGATTCATTAATAAATATAATTATCCCATTATTGGAACACCAAATTATGTAGGAGGCAGAAAAATTCCACAACAAGCTTTAATACTCGCTGTAATAAGACAAGAAAGTGAATTTGACCCAAAAGCCAATAGTTATGCCGGTGCGAAAGGTATGATGCAACTTATGACTTACACTGCAAAACTTGTAGCTAAACAAGCAAAGTTGCCATACTCTAAATCAAGACTTACGCTAGATGCTGAATATAATATTAAATTAGGTTCACATTATTTGGCAGGTCTTATACTTGAATATGACGGATCCTACCCTTTTGCTATAGCAGCTTATAATGCTGGTCCTAAAAGAGTTAAATATTGGAAAAAATTAAATAAAAATCCACAAAAAAAACAAATCGATTATGTCGATTGGATTGAGCTAATTAAATTTAAAGAAACTAGAAATTATGTTCAAAGAGTTTTAGAAAATTATAATGTTTATAGATATATTTTGAGCCAGGATAAAGTAAAAATGGAAAATTTCTTTAAGGATAAACCTTTATTTTAACAAATGAAAATATACTGCGTAACTCATAAAGGAATTAATGGAATTGAAAAATTGGGTTTGATTCCATTTGGTGTCGGTAAAAATAAATTTCCAGAGCATTATAAAACAGAACAAGAGGGTCAAAATATTTCAGAAAAAAATTATAATTATTCAGAAACATCTTTCCATTATTGGTATTGGAAAAATATTTTAAAAGAAACAGATGAAAAAAAATGGTTTGGTATGTGTCAGTACAGAAGATACTTCATTAAGTATGAGTATAAAGATCAAATAGATAATACTACGGGAAAACAAGGCTATTTTCCTAATATAAGAAATTTTGCTGAGTTAGAAAATCTTATACAAAAAGTGCCATCCAATAAATGGAAAAACTATGACATAATTTTATGTGAACCTTGGTCAGTACATGTTTCTAGTAAAATGAAAATAATTAAAAGAGGTGTAAAATCAATTTTAAGAGATCCTCTTATTATATTTATGAAAAGTAGACAAAATATAAGACTACATTTTGAAATGTTTCATGGGTATGACAATTTAAAAAAGGCTATTAATGAATTGCCGCATAAAGATAAGAAAGATTTTGTTGATTACATAGAAAGTAATACTAATTTGAGCGGCCACTGTATGTTTTATTCTAACAATCCCTCATTGATAAATAAATTTTATTCAGATTTATTTGATTGGTTATTTAAATGTGAAAAGGTCTTTGGTCTAGACTTACAAGGATATGATACTCAACGAATTTACTCTTTTTTAACAGAAAGATATATGCCGTTTTGGTTTAACAAATATTCTAAGGTTAAATATTGGCCTTGGATTTATTGTGATATTACAAAGTTTTAATTGTATATTAAATCGAGAATAATTCTTCTGATATTAAATTTTTGTTTCCATTTAGGGTATTTTTTCATAAATTTTTTGTTATTTGATATGTACCAAATATGATCACCTACTCTGCTTTTTTTTACAAATTTTTTTTTAATTTTTATATTTAATTCTTTTTCTATGATTTCAATAGCCTCCAATATTGAACAATTAGAGTAACGACCACCACCAATGTTATATATTTGTCCGCTTGTTGGTTTTTTATAAAATTCCCAAAAACAATTTATCAAATCTGAGCTGTGAATATTGTCTCTTACCTGCTTTCCTTTATGGCCAATAATAGAGTATTTTTTATTTTTTAAACAGCTTTTAACTAAAAAAGATAAAAAACCATGTAGCTTCGCGCCACTATGATTTGAACCAGTTATACATCCTGCTCGAAAAGTTACAGTTTTTAAACCAATATTTTTTCCATATTCTTGAACTAATAAATCACCATAGGTTTTTGAAACACCAAAAAAACTATGTGTGCAATTATCAATACTAAAGTTCTCATCTATTCCGTTCCAATATTTTTTATTATTAACTTCCCATCTTTTTTTTTTTTCAATTAAGCTTAATTTGTTTGGATTATCTCCATAAACTTTATTGGTTGACATAAAAATAAAGGGAACTTTAAAACAATATTTTTTTGTAAGCTCAAGTAAATTTAGTGTACCAATTGCATTGATTTCAAAATCAAGATTAATTTTAGTTTTAGCATAATCATGTGAGGGTTGTGCTGCCGCATGAATTATTAAGCTTATTTTATTTTTATACTTTTTAAATATCCTCTCTAGAGATTTATATTTTCTGATATCGACGTTAAAATGTTTATAATATTTATATTTTTTTATTAATTCATTCTTTTTCCAATTAATAGAAGCTGTTTCACCAAAAAATTTTTTCCTAGAATTATTATCTATACCTAGAATTTCAAATCCTTTTTTATAAAAAAACTCAACAGATTCAGAACCCACTAAACCACAAGAGCCGGTTATTAGAACTATAGACATTTAGACCTTTTTTTAATTTTATGGCGGAAGGAGAGGGATTCGAACCCTCGGTACACCTTTTCAAGCGTACGGCGGTTTAGCAAACCGCTGGTTTAAACCAGCTCACCCATCCTTCCTTATTTATAGTGTGTAACTTGAAACCATTGAATATTCAATATTTATAAAGTATTTTTGTGCAAAATATGAAAAATAAATACTCTATATTCTCACTTATTAAAAACGCATTTAGTGGTCATGAAAATTGGCAAAGAGCATGGAGAGATCCAGAACCAAAAAAAGAGTATGATGCGATAATAATTGGTGGTGGAGGTCATGGTCTTGCTACTGCTTATTACTTAGCAAAAAAGCATAAAATAAATAATATTGCAGTTGTCGAAAAAGGTTGGATTGGTGGTGGCAATACTGGAAGAAACACTACAATTATTCGATCAAATTACTTATGGGATGCAAGTGCTGGCCTTTACGATCATGCCTTAAAAATTTGGGAAGGTCTATCACAAGAATTAAATTATAATGTAATGTTTAGTCAAAGAGGTGTAATGAATCTTGCTCATAATCTTCAAGATGTTAGAGATTTAAAAAGAAGAACTCATGCAAATAGATTGAATGGTATTGATGCTGTGTGGTTAAATACTCAAGAAGTTAAAAAATTTTGTCCAATTATTAATACCTCACCAAATATTAGATATCCTGTGCTTGGAGGAACTTTGCAAAAAAGAGCCGGCACAGCAAGACATGATGCAGTTGCATGGGGTTACGCTCGTGGTGCAGATGAGATGGGAGTAGATATCATACAAAATTGTGAGGTAAAAGGTATAAAAAGAAATGGTAATGAAGTTGAAGGTATAGAAACAACAAAAGGTTTTATAAAAACAAAAAAAATTGGTGTTGTTGCTGCAGGACATTCTAGTGTTATAGCAAATATGGCAGGTATAAGATTGCCTTTAGAAAGTAAACCTCTACAAGCATTAGTTTCTGAACCAGTTAAACCAATAATTGATACGGTTGTAATGTCAAATGCTGTGCATGCTTATGTAAGTCAATCAGACAAAGGTGAACTTGTAATTGGGGCAGGTACGGACTCTTATGTTTCTTACACTCAAAAAGGTAGTCATAATATTGTTGAAGAAACCTTAAGAGCAATTTTAGAATTATACCCAATCTTTAGTAGAATGAAGATGTTGAGACAATGGGGTGGAATTGTAGATATATGTCCTGACGCGAGCCCTATAATAAGCAAAACACAAATAAAAGGTTTATATTTTAATTGTGGATGGGGTACGGGTGGTTTTAAAGCTACACCTGGTTCTGGAGATTTATTTGCACACACCATAGCAAATGACGAACCACACAAATTAAATGCTGCGTTTAATTTAAATAGATTTGTTAGTGGTGATCTAGTGGATGAACATGGAGCCGCAGCTGTTGCACACTAATGTTTATAATTAATTGTCCTTATTGTGGAGAAAGAGATCAAACAGAGTTTTCTTGTGGAGGTGAAGCACATATTGAAAGACCTAAACAACCCACAGAATTAAGTGATGATCAATGGGCTGAATATCTTTTTATGCGAAAAAATATAAAAGGTATTCAATTTGAAAGATGGAACCATATACACGGATGTAGAAAATGGTTCAATGTTATCAGAGATACTTCTAACGATAAAATACATGCAGTTTATAAAATGGGAGAAAAACCACCTATAAAATCATTATGAGCAATAACTTAAGAATTAATAAAAATAACTTTATAGATCAAACTGTTAGAATTTCTTTTAAGTTTAATGGTAAAAAACTTTTCGGTTATAAGGGAGATACATTAGCATCTGCTTTATTGGCAAACAATATTCATTTAGTTGGAAGAAGTTTTAAGTATCATAGACCTAGAGGTATAATGACGTGTGGGTCAGAGGAACCTAATGCAATTGTTCAAATTGGTAATGATCCTTCATTGACTGATCCAAATGTAAGAGCCACTGAGATTGAATTGTTTGAGGGTTTAGAAGCTTTTAGCCAAAACTGTTGGCCAAGCGTAAATTTTGATGTTGGGGGTATAAATAATTTTTTATCTCCCCTTTTACCAGCAGGATTTTACTATAAAACTTTTATGTGGCCTGCGAGTTTTTGGGAAAAATATGAATTTTTTATTAGACACTCAGCTGGATTAGGCAAATCTCCAACTAAACCGGATCAAGATTTGTATGATCATCAATACGCACATTTTGATGTTTTGGTAATAGGTGGTGGTATCTCCGGCATATTATCAGCAAAATTATCAGCAGAAAAAGGTCTTAACACAATGTTGGTAGATGACAAAAATTACCTTGGTGGATCTACAATTTATCAAGATGATAATAATTTTAAGATAAATAATGAAAATTCAAATCAATGGATAAAAAAACAAATAGAAGATCTAAAAAAATTACCAAATTTAACAATTAAAAATCGAACAAGTGTTGCTGCTTTTCATGGTTACAATTATCTTTTAGCAAGAGAAAATTTAAATGATCATTTAAGCTCCTATGAAAGAAAAGGAAATATTAGACAAAGGTTGTGGAAAATAAGAGCAAAAAAAGTTGTAATAGCAACTGGCGCTATTGAACGTCCTTTAATTTTTAGTAATAATGATAGACCCGGTATAATTTTATCATCATCTATAAAAAAATACATTGATTACTATGGAGTAAAGACTGGAGAAAATATTTCATTATTCACAAATAATGATAGTGCTTATGAAACAGCAATTTCATTAAATAAAAGTGGTGTTAAAGTTAAAGTAATTATTGATATTAGGGAAAATTCCAACTCTATACTTTCTAAACAAGTAGAAAGATCAGGTATTAAAATATTAAAAGGATATACTGTAATTGATACAGATGGATACAAAAAAATTAAGTCTTTCGATGTTATGAAGTTATCTAAAGATGGTGGGAGTGTAGTTGGTAATAAAATTACTTATAAATGTGATTGTTTAGGAATTTCTGGTGGATGGACACCAATGGTTCATTTATTTACTCAATCAGGTGGAAAATTAAAATTTAGGAATAATGATAATGTGTTTATCCCTGATGAAAATAAAACACCATCAAAACAAATTAGTGTGGGGTCGTCAAATGGAGACTTTGAATTAGATGATGTTATAAATAATACTGTTAAAAATATTAAAATTTTTCTCGGCTTAGATAAAAATGATCTTGAAAATTTAAATATTAAATGTTCAAAAGAAAAACAAAAAAGAAATATTTGGTTGTTACCTTCTAATAAACCTATATCTAAAACAAAGCCATTCTTAGATTTCCAAAATGACTCAACTGCTAAAGATGTAAAACTAGCTCTAAGAGAAGGCTTTAAATCAATAGAACATGTAAAAAGATATACTACAACAGGAATGGGAACTGACCAGGGTAAACTGTCAAATATGCATGCACTGGGTATAATCGCTGATACAACCGGTACAAATATGGGTGATCTAGGCACAACTACCTTTAGACCACCTTATACACCGTTAACATTTGGAGCAATAGTAGGAAGAAATGTTGGTAAATTTTTTGACCATACAAGAAAAACAGCTATTCATGATTGGCATGTGAAAAATAAAGCACAATTTGAAAATGTAGGACAGTGGAAAAGACCTTGGTATTTTCCAAAGAATGGAGAAACAATGCATCAAGCTGTGCAAAGAGAAAGTAAAGCAGCAAGAGAAAGTGCCGGCATACTTGATGCCTCTACTTTAGGAAAAATTGATATTCAGGGCGAAGATGCATCTGAATTTTTAAATAGAGTTTATACAAACGCATGGTCAAAGCTTGCCATAGGAAAATGTAGATATGGTTTAATGCTAAATGAAGATGGTATGGTTTATGATGATGGTGTAACAACAAGACTTGCAGAAAATCATTATATAATGACAACCACAACCGGTGGTGCAGCCAACGTTTTATCGAAACTTGAAGATTATTTACAAACAGAATGGCCAGAATTAAATGTATATTTAACTACTGTTACAGATCAATATTCAACAATGAGCATTTGCGGACCAAATTCTAAAAAAATTATTAAAAAAATAATACCAAGTTTAGATCTTTCGGATGAAAGTTTCCCGCACATGTCCTTTAAAAATTCAAAAATAAATAATGTTAATTGTCGAATTATGAGAATAAGTTTTACTGGAGAACATAGTTACGAAATTAATGTTCAGTCTAATTATGCGAAAGATGTTTGGGAAAGATGTATAGAAGCAGGTAAAGAATTTAATATTACACCATATGGAACTGAAACTATGCATTTACTAAGAGCTGAAAAAGGTTTCATAATTACCGGTCAAGATACTGATGGAACATTAACACCTTCAGACCTTCAAATGGACTGGATTATTGGTAAAATGAAATATGATTTTATAGGCAAAAGATCATTATACAGAAGTGATACGATAAGAGAGGATAGAAAACAATTAGTTGGTTTATTAACAGATGATCCAAAGGAAGTTTTAGAAGAAGGAGCACAACTTGTTGAAAGCTTAGATAAGCCAATAGAAATGTTAGGTCATGTTACCTCTAGTTATTTTAGTCCAAATCTTAATAAATCTATTGCTCTAGCAGTAGTAAGGAGTGGAAAAAAATTAAAAGGTAAAAAATTAATAGTTCCTATGGAAAATAAAAATATTAATGTAACTATTACTGATACTGTTTTT
This sequence comes from Pelagibacteraceae bacterium AG-426-E17, assembly GCA_003210095.1. Taxonomy (GTDB): domain Bacteria; phylum Pseudomonadota; class Alphaproteobacteria; order Pelagibacterales; family Pelagibacteraceae; genus Pelagibacter. The sequence goes on along the minus strand of QCNP01000001.1, from coordinate 945,624 downwards.
TATGATAAGGAAAATAAAAGATTAAATGCTTAGTTTTAATTCACCAATTAATGAAGAAAAAAAATACAATGATCTAAATATTATTGAAGTTGAGCCTATAATTAAAATTAACCTTAGAAGTAATAAAAGGGAATTCTCTACAAAAATTGGTAAAATATTATCAATTTTACCACCAAATGAAGCAAATACTTCATCTGGTAACGAAAAATTTAATTTATTGTGGTTAAGTCCAGATGAGTGGTTAATTTACTCTAATGATAAGGAGATGAGTTTGGATGATCAAACAAATTTGGAAGATAAATTATTTAATGAAATTTCAAAGTTAAATCAAGGAGCTGTAACAAATGTTTCTGATCATTGGGTAATGATTAATCTAAATGGAAATAAAGTATATGATTTATTATCAAAAAGTTGTCCTTATAATTTTAATGATTTTAAAAATAAAAAAGGGTCAGTTGCTCAAACAATAGTTAATCATATAAATGTAATTCTTCATCATAAACAAGAAAATAACTTAAATCTTTTTGTAAGAAGGTCATTTTCAGAAGATTTATGGTTGTGGATTAACGATAGTGCTAGGTTTATATAATTTATTTTTTAAGTAAAATATTAAAATGCTTAAATAGGTTAGTGAAAAAATCCAATTTACAACCGCCCAGATCCAAAAAAAAGATTCAAATGATGCATTAAAGTATTTTGCAATAAAATAGACTAATAGTGGATTAAAACCGTTTCTAAATAAATTTGAGATCATGGCATTTTCAGACTTCTTTATTGCCATAAATAGACCGTTAGAAAGAAAAAAAATTGGATAAGCTGGTAGTATAAAAGCACATATTTTTAAGTAACTTGAGCCATATTCTAATACAATTGGATCTTTTGAAAAAAAACTCATAAATAAATCTGAAAATAAATATAAAATTAGTCCAGAACTTAACATTATAAAAAAAGAATATTTTATTGATGTAAAATAGGCCTCTTTAATTCTATCTATTTGATTGGCTCCAAAATTTTGCGATATAATAGATATTATAGCAGTATTAATACCTAAAATAGGTAACAACAAAACCTGCTCTAATCTAGTTCCTGCTCCGTAACCCGCTACAGCATATTCACCTGATTGCCCTATATAGGCTAACACAATTGCAGATGTTATAGAATATGCAAATATTGATACTATTATTGGCATAGATGTGAAAAAAATATTTATAAAATAGAATAATTTCGGTTTAAAGTATTCTATAGTTATTTCTTTTACTTTCTTATTATTAACAACTTTTAAAAGAATTATAATAAATGCAACAAGTTGAGAGACTATGGTTGATATTGCTATACCTTTTACTCCTAATACAGGAAAAAAAAATAATCCAAAAATTAAAATTGGATTTAATATTAAATTAATAAAAAAACATAAAATCAAAACATTTCTATAGGTTTTTGTATCACCTTCTGCGTGGAGCATAGAGTTTAATGCAACAATTAATATAAATAATACTGAACCAGAAAAAATAATATTTGTGTATTCCAGACCTAGATTTGTAACCTCTTTAGTTGTGACCATTAGTCGAAAAACATCATCAGAAAAAGAAAGGCCTAAAAAACTTATTAATAATGAAACTAAAACTGCAAAATACAAAATATGAGTAAAATAATTTAAAATATTTTTTTTATTATTTTCGCCTATACTATTACCTATTAAAGATGTTCCGGCAACTGTAACACCAATTGAAGATGCAACGATGATAAAGTAAATTGGAAATGATTTACTTAGTGCTGCAAGTGCTTCTGGAGATATTTTTCCTGCATAAAAAGTATCGACAATATTATATAATGTTTGAAAAAGCATACCAACCATAGCAGGTAAAGCTAACTTGCGAACCAATAGAGGTATATTATCTTTAAGTAAATCCATGTTATTTAAATTCTCTCTGGTAAAAATATTTTTTACCCAATTTTTTTTGAATTTTAATTTGTTGTTGTCTCATTCTAAATCTTTTTTTTTGATCATCACTTAATAAACTATAGCAATTAGGACAAGTCACACCTTCTTCATATTTGTTTGATTTAATTTCTAAAGTAGAAATTGGTTCTCTGCAACCTGCACATATTTTTAAATTACCCGGTTTAAGACCATGTTTAACTGAAACTCTATTATCAAATACAAAACAATCACCTTTCCACATACTTTTTTTTTTATCAATTACATTTAGATAATTAATAATTCCTCCATTTAATTGGTAAACATTTTTAAAGTCTCTTTTTCTAAGATAGAAGCTTGCTTTTTCACATCTGATACCACCCGTACAAAACATTGCAATATTGTTATTTTTTTTTAAAGTTTTAAAAAATTTCGGAAAATCTCTAAAGTTTTTAATTTTTGGATTTATAGAACCTTTAAATGTACCTACTCTGTATTCAAAACCTTTCCTTAAATCAATAAGTACAGTATTTTTTTTTTTTATAAATTCATTCCATTTTTCTGGTTCAATTTGATTATTTAAAATTCTTTTATTTATTTTAATGCCTATTGGTACCAATTCTTTTTTTATCTTTATTTTGCCCTTATGAAAGGCTTGGTATTTACAAAATGATAAATTTTCATTATCAAAATTTTTAATATTTAATATCTTTTTTAAATGATTATTTATTAAATCGTATTGATTATTATTAAAACTTATATTGCTATTTACACCCTCGTTAGATAATATTATTGAACCTCTGATTTTTTCAATTTTAAATAACTTTTCTAATAATTTTTTTTTTATAGTTAATTTTGTAATTTTTTTAAATTTATAAAATCCTAAAATAGCAAACATTATATTTTTCTACATACAGATAAACCATCACCTAGAGGTAAAATAAGACTTTCAACACGATGATCATTATAAACAAAGGAATTAAATTCACGTATTATTTTAGTTAATTTATCATTTTTATTTTTATCGACAACATCTCCATACCATAATACATTATCAGTAATTATTAATCCTGACTTATTTAATAATTTTAAAGAATTTTCAAAATAATTTATATAATTTTCTTTGTCTGCATCTATAAATATAAGATCATAAATCTTTTTATTTTTAATTAAATCTTTTATGCTTTCGTTTGCGTTTCTTACTATTAAATTAATTTTTTTTTCTAGTTTAGCTTTAATAAAAAAATTTTTTGCGATATTGGATGTATCCTTGTTTTTGTCTATTGCAGTTAAAAAAGCATTTTTATTCATTGCTAGGCCCATTGTTAAAGTACTTAATCCTGTAAATGTACCAAGCTCTAAAATATTAGTAGGATTATAAATTTTAATTATTAAATGTAAGAAATGACATTGGCTAATAGAGATTTGCATTTTTTTAATTTCACCAAGATTTTCATTATATTTTATAATCTCCCTCTGTACTGGATGAAGTTTTAATGAATTATCATTAATATACTTTTCAATTTCTTTATTGATCTGAAGGTTAGAACCCATTTTAATTTAATTTTTTTTTTAGGATTTCATTAACAAGTTTTGGATTTGCTTTGCCACCAGAAGTTTTCATTACTTGACCAACAAAAAAACCAAATAACTTATCCTTTCCAGATTTATAGGCTTCAACATTCTCTGGGTTTTCAGAAATTACTTTATTAATTATATTTTCCAATTCCTTAGGATCACTTTGTTGTTTTAAACCTTTTTCCTCTACAATAGTTATTGGATCTTTGTCTCCATCTCTCATTATTTCAAACACAGATTTAGCAATCTTACCTGAAATGGTTCCATCTTTGATTAAATTAATTAATTTTGATAAATTTTTAGAGGAAATTGGACTTTCAGTTATATCTATATTATTTTCATTTAATAATGCAAATAATTCACCCGTTATCCAGTTTGTGGCTAATTTTACATCAGAGTTTTTTGAAACATCCTCAAAATATTTTGAAATTTCAATGTCAGAAACTAGTATATTTGCCTCATAAGGTGATAATTTAAATTTTTCAATAAATCTTTTCTTTTTTTCATCAGGAAGCTCAGGAATATCTTTTTTTATTTTATCTATATAATTATCATTTAATTCAAGCGGTAAAAGATCTGGATCCGGAAAATATCTATAATCATGTGCATCTTCTTTAGATCTCATAGATCTTGTTTCATTTTTTTTGGTATCGAATAATCTTGTTTCTTGATCAATAGAGCCACCCTCTTCAATTACATCTACTTGACGATTAGCCTCGAAATCTATTGCCATTTGCATGAATTTTATAGAATTAACATTTTTAATTTCACATCTTGTACCTAATTTTTTATCTCCTTTTTTTCTTACAGAGACATTTACATCGGCCCTTAATGAGCCTTCTTGCATATTACCATCGCAAGTTCCTAAATATCTCATTATCGATCTTAATTTTTTAATATATGCATTTACTTCGTCTAAAGATCTTAAATCGGGTTTGCTAACTATTTCCATTAAAGCTACACCTGATCTATTCAAGTCAACTAATGTATTTTGAGGATCTATATCATGGATACTTTTTCCTGCATCTTGCTCCAAATGGAGTCTTTCAATTCTGATATTTTTTTCACCATTTGGCATATCTAATGTAACAGATCCCTCGCCTACAATTGGATTTTTATATTGAGAAATTTGGTAGCCTTGGGGCAAATCAGCATAAAAATAATTTTTTCGATCAAATATTGATCTTTTGTTAATCTTAGCCTTTAATCCAATACCTGTTTTGATAGCTTGTTTAATACAATGTTCATTAATTACTGGTAACATTCCTGGAAATGCTGCATCGACTAAACTTACTTGAGTATTAGGTTCAGATCCAAATTTTGTTGATGATGTTGAAAATAATTTAGACTCAGATAAAACTTGTGCATGAACTTCAAGACCAATAATAACTTCATACTTGTTATCATTTCTTGTTATAAGATATTCACCATTATTCTTACTCACTTAATCCACCAATCAGTTATATTATTTTTAAAGCTTATATTTTTTTCTAAAGCAAATGCGATATTTAAAATACTTTGCTCATCAAATGCCTTTCCAATAACCTGTAAACCTAGTGGGTAACCTTTTTTATCATGACCTGCTGGAATTGATATAGCGGGTAAGCCTGCAAGGTTAATTGGAACCGTAAAAATATCATTCAAATACATTGATACTGGGTCGTTTAATTTTTCTCCAATTTTAAAAGCAGAGCTAGGCGTAGATGGAGTTAATATAGCGTCTACTTTTTTATAAGCTTCATCAAAATCATTTTTGATTAGTCTTCTTACTTTTTGTGCTTTTAAATAATATGCATCATAATAACCTGATGATAAAACATATGTTCCTATCATTATTCTTCGTTTTACTTCATCACCAAAACCTTCTGATCTTGTTTTTTCGTACATATCTATAAGATTTTCACCTTTTGATCTAAAACCATATTTTACACCATCGTATCGAGCAAGATTTGATGAGGCTTCTGCAGGAGCTACAATGTAATATGTTGGTAAAGCATAGTTGGTATTAGGTAAACTTATCTCAACAATCTTACCTCCATTTTCTTTAATAATTTTTATTCCTTTTTCCCATAGCTCATCAATTTCTTTTGGCATTCCATCAACTCTATATTCTTTTGGTATGCCTATTTTTTTTTCTTTAATATTCTCATTTAAATTATTTAAATAGCTTTCTCTTTTGAATTCAACAGAAGTTGAGTCTTTTGTATCGTAAGTACTCATAATTTCTAACATCAAAGAGCAATCTTTGACATCATGAGTCATAGGTCCTGCTTGATCCAAAGATGATGCAAATGCTACTATACCATACCTGGAACAACTACCGTATGTTGGTTTTAAACCAACTGTGCCAGTAAAGGACGCCGGTTGTCTAATAGATCCACCTGTATCTGTACCTATTGTTGCTGGAGTTAATTTTGCAGCCAGTGCTGATGATGATCCACCAGAAGATCCACCAGGTACTAAATTCTCAGATACTGGATTTTGAACGTTTCCAAAATAACTTGTTTCGTTTGAAGAACCCATTGCAAATTCATCACAGTTTAACTTCCCAATTATGATACCTCCTTCATCTAGAATATTTTGAGTTACTGTTGACTCATAGGTTGGAACAAAATTTTCAAGAATTTTACTTCCAGCGGTAGTTCTAATATTTTTTGAACAAAACAAGTCTTTTACAGCAATAGGTATACCAGGTAATTTTTTTTTAAAGTCTGGTTTTTGATCAAATATTTTTGCATTTTTAATTGCATTTTCATAATTTTCAGAAATATAAGCATTAAGTTTTTTTGATTTTTTTGATCTTTCAATAAAAGCAATAGTCACCTCAGCTGATGATAATTCTTTTTTTTTAATTTTATCTACAAGTTCAACTAATTTTAAATCTGTTATATTGGACATTATTCAACAACCTTAGGAACAACAAAAAAATCTTTATTTTTGTCTGGTGAATTTTTCAAGATATCCTCACGGATATTTTCAGATTTTATCTCGTCTTTACGTAGTTTTAATTTAGTTTCAGCAATTGAGGTTAATGGTTCAGTATTTTTTGTATCTAATTCATTTAATTTTTCAATAAAAGAAAAAATTGAATTTAAATCTTTACCTAATTTTTTAGCTTTATTATCATCGATTGAAATCCTAGATAATTTAGATATGTGCTTTACTGTTTTAAGATCAATTGTCATATGATATGTATATCAAAAACTATCATTAAATCTGAAAAATACAATATGATCACTATTGAGAATCTTAAGAAAAAAATTGACAGTAATGCGAGATTAATTGGTTTAGATTTAGGGTCAAAACGTATAGGTGTAGCAATTTGTGACGATAGAAGAAAAGTATCTACTCCTTTTAAAACAATAGATTATAAGAATATGCAATATCTATTGGATCAATTAACAAACATTATTTATGAAAATAACGTGTCTGGAATTATAATTGGATTCCCAATTAATATGGATGGAAGTTTAGGAAGAGCAGCTCAATCTGTTACCGATAAAGCAAATATAATATCTAAAAACTTAGAAATTGATGTTGTGCTTTGGGATGAGAGAATGTCAACCAAAGGTGCTTTTAATATCTCTAAAGAATTAGACGTTAATGTAACAAAAAGGGAGAAAAAAATTGATGAAAATGCTGCATCATTCATTTTACAAGGCGCAATCGATTATCTTAATAATTAAGCTTGCATTAATCATGCTTTGAAGTTATAGAGTTAGTTTTAATGGCCAATTCAAAAAACGCTGTTAAAATTTCTAAAAACCATCTTCTAGGTATACAAGATCTATCAATCTCTGATGTAAAGATTATTCTTTCAGAATCAAAAAACTTCATAGCTTTGAACAAAAGTAAAAATAAAAAAATAGATATCTTGAGAGGTAAAACACAAATAAATTTATTTTTTGAACCATCTACTAGAACTCAAAGTTCATTTGAGCTTGCTGGAAAGAGATTGGGTGCTGATGTTATGTCTATGAATATAACTAATTCAGCAATTAAAAAAGGAGAAACTTTAATAGACACTGCAATGACTTTAAATGCGATGCACCCTGATATTATTGTTGTAAGGCATCAAGACTCGGGTGCCTCAAATTTATTGTCACAAAAAGTTAACTGTGCGGTATTAAATGCAGGCGATGGCAGAAGAGAACATCCAACTCAAGCATTGCTTGATGCTTTAACAATTATGGAGAAAAAAAATAAAATAGAAGGTCTTAAAATTGCAATTTGTGGAGATATACTTCATTCAAGAGTTGCTAGATCAAATATTTATTTATTAAATATGTTGGGTGCAGACATAAATATAGTTGCACCATCTAATTTGATGCCAAAGGATCTAGAAAAATTTGGTGTCAGCACTTTTACAAATATGAAAGAAGGAGTAAAAGATTGTGACATTGTGATGATGTTAAGATTACAAAATGAAAGAATGACAAGTTCATTCCTTTCATCAAATAGAGAATATTATGAATATTATGGGCTTACACCAGATAAATTAGAGAAAGCAAAAAGTGATGCAATTATTATGCACCCTGGTCCCATGAATAGGGGAATAGAAATTGATACAAAATTAGCTGATGACATTAATAAAAGTGTAATTAAAGAACAGGTTGAATTAGGTGTTGCTGTAAGAATGGCTTGTCTAAAGTTATTTTGTGAATGATGAAAAAACAATATTTTTTAAATGCAAAAATAATAGATCCTAAAAACTCTATAGATGAAATAGGCGGTTTGATTATTGGTGAAAATGGAAAAATTGAAGCTATAGGTAAAAAGGTAAACCAGAATAATATTCCTTCAAGAGAAAAATATACAGATCTTAAAGAGAAATTTATATTTCCTGGAATTGTTGATATGCGGGTATTTGTAGGTGAGCCTGGTTATGAATATAAGGAAAATTTTAGAACATTGAGCAATGCAGCGTTAGCTGGAGGTGTTACATCTGTTGTTACAATGCCAAATACTTCCCCTGTTATAGATAATGTTTCTATGGTTGACTTTCTTAAGAGAAGAGGAAGAGATAAATCAAAAATTAATATATTTCCAACTGCAAGTTTAACAAAAGGTCTGGAAGGAACTAATATGAATGAATTTGGACTTTTAAATAAAAAAGGGATAATCGGTTATACAGATGGTACGCAAACTATTCAAAATACAAGATTAATGTCCAGAATTATGAGATCTGCTTTTGATTTAGATGCATTAGTAATTCAACATGCAGAGGATAATGAATTATCAAAAGATGGACAAGTAAATGACGGGATAATTGCAACCAAACTCGGTCTTCAAGGTATACCCGACTATGCAGAAAAAATTATTGTAGAAAGAGATTTAACCTTGCTAGAAGATTTCAATTGTAGATATCATATTGCTCAAATATCATCAGAAAAGTCTGTTGAAATAATTAAAAATAGAAAAGAAATTGTAAAATTTACAACTGGTGTTTCAATTAATAATTTATCATTAAACCAAAATGATATAGGAGACTTTCGTACCTTCCTTAAGTTATCCCCTCCTCTAAGGACAGAGGAGGACAGATTGTCTCTAATAAAGGGTATAAACCAAAATTTGATAGATGTTATTGTCTCAGATCATAAACCTGAAGATGAAGAGTCAAAAAGATTAACATTTTCTCAAGCCGCTACAGGTGCCTCTGGTATAGAAACTCTTTTACCGCTTGCATTAGAATTATTTCACAACGGATCAATTAAATTAAATAAGATAATTGAGTGTCTGACATGCAACCCTGCTAAAATTTTAAAAATTAACAAAGGAAATCTTTCTGTAGGAAGTGATGCTGACTTATGCATTGTTGATATATACAAACCATGGGTAGTTAAAAAAGAAAAAATGATATCAAAATCAAAAAATACTTGCATAGAAGACAAAAAACTACAAGGTAAAGTGTTAAACACTTTTATTAATGGAGTAGAATTATTTAAATGTTAAATTTAGAAATTGCCTTAATTATTCTATTCTCTTATTTATTTGGTTCAATTCCTTTTGGTCTTATCCTAACCAAAATTTTTGTCGGTAAAGATATAAGAAAAATAGGTTCTGGGAATATTGGAGCAACTAATGTTTTAAGATCAGGAAATAAATTTATAGGATACTTAACATTAACTTTAGATATTTTAAAAGCTGTAGTGCCTATTTTATTTGTTAATTTTTATTATAATGATCAACTATACTTAGCTTCTTTATCAGTTTTTATAGGTCATGTTTTTCCAGTTTGGCTTAAGTTAAAAGGCGGAAAAGGTGTTGCGACTTATGTTGGAATTTTATTTTGTTTAAATTATTTGTCAGGAATAGTGTTTTGTATAACTTGGTTATTAATTTTTTTTATATTTAAATACTCTTCTTTAAGTTCAATTGTATCTAGTTTTTGTATACCTATTTTTCAATTTTTTTTTATTTCAGATCCCTTTTATTATTTCTACTTTATAATGTTCATAATGATTTTTTATACGCACCGAGAAAATATAAAACGCCTAATAAATAAGACTGAATCTAAGACAAAAATTTATTAATTTGACTATCTAGGTCTTTAATGTACTTTTGTACTAATGAATTTAGTCATTGTTGAAAGTCCAGCCAAAGCAAAAACAATAAATAAATATTTAGGAAAAGATTATACAGTTCTTGCAAGTTACGGTCATATAAGAGATTTGCCATCTAAAAATGGATCTGTAGACCCAGAAAATAAATTCAAAATGATATGGGAAGTAGATAGTTTTTCAAAAAAATATTTAAAAGAAATTACAGATGTAGCAAAAGATTCTGATAAAATTATTTTAGCTACAGACCCTGATCGTGAGGGGGAAGCAATAGCATGGCATGTTAAAGAATTTTTAGATGAAAAAAAAATACTTAAAGATAAAAAAATCGAAAGAGTGGTATTTAACGAAATCACAAAAAAAGCAGTTATAAATGGTATAGAAAATCCTAGGTCACTTGAAGGTCAACTTGTTGACGCTTACATGGCAAGAAGAGCTTTAGATTATTTAGTAGGTTTTAACATTTCACCAATATTATGGACTAAATTACCAGGCTCTAAGTCAGCTGGTAGAGTTCAATCAGTAGCTTTAAGATTGTTAACAGAAAGAGAACATGAAATTGAAGTATTTAATCCAGAAGAATTTTGGACAATAAATGTAAATTTTATTACTTCTTCAAAAAATATTTTAACCTCATCAATATCTGAATTAAACGGAGAAAAAATTGAAAAATTTAGTTTTAGAAACAAAGAAGATATAAATAATGCCATATCAAAAATTAATGAAAAAAAATATTTAATTAAAGATATAACTTCAAAAATATATACAAGGAATCCATCAGGGCCTTTCACAACTTCAACTCTCCAGCAATCTGCATCAAGTAAATTAGGTTTTGGTGCTTCAAGAACAATGCAAATTGCACAGAGACTCTATCAAGGTATTGAGATAGATGGGGATACCAAAGGTTTAATAACTTATATGAGAACTGATGGTACCAATATATCTAAAGAAGCTATTCCATTATTTAGAAAATATATAGAGGAAAATTATGGTGACGATTATCTTCCCGAACAAGCTAATAATTACTCTGGTAAAAAAGCAAAAAATGCACAAGAAGCGCATGAAGCAATCAGACCAACGGAAATAAAAAATTCACCTGAAAGTATAAAAAAATATTTAAGTACAGATCAGTATAAATTATATGATCTTATTTGGTCGAGAGCTCTATCATCTCAAATGCAGCCAGCTAAATTTGATAGAAAAACTATATTAATTACCTCAGAAGATGGAAGGAATATATTAAAATCTAGTGGCTCAACTATAAAATTTGATGGTTTTTTAAAACTTCAAAAAATTGATGAAAATGAGGATGAAAAAATATTACCAGAAGTATCTAAAGGACCAATCGAAATAAAGGAATTTAATGATGAGCAACATTTTACACAACCACCTCCACGTTTTTCAGAAGCAAGTTTAGTTAAAAAATTAGAAGAATTAGGAATTGGTCGTCCCTCAACATATGCAAGTATTATCTCCGTTATATCTAATAGAGGATATGCTGATATAGTAAATAAGAGATTTTTTCCAACCGATAGAGGAAAATTACTATCTGCCTTTTTGGAGAAACTTTTTTCAAGATATGTTGACTATGATTTTACTGCTAAACTTGAAGATCAATTAGATGATATTACCTCAGGGAAAGAAAACTGGATAAAAGTTTTAGATCAATTTTGGAGAGATTTTAACGAAAATGTATCTAATGTTAAAGAGAAAAGGACTAGAGAAGTTTTAGATTTACTTAATGATAGTTTAGGAAGTTTAATTTTTGACAAAAATAGTGATGGTAAGGTGGATAGAAGTTGTAAATTATATAATAAAGATTGTAAATTTTCAGTTGAAGGAACATTAAGCTTAAAAAATAGCTTTAGAGGTGGCGCATTTATTGGTTGTTCTAATTACCCAGACTGTAAATATACAAGACCATTATCAAAAGCAAAAGCTGCTGCTCAAGCAAATCTGTCAGAACCTAAATTAATAGGAAAAAATGATATAGGAAAAGATATTTATTTAAAAAATGGAAGATTTGGACCTTATTTACAGTACGAACTGAGCGATGTAGAAATAGAAAATATTAAAAAGCCAAAAACTAAAACTAAAAAGAAAAAGAAAGAAGAAAGTAACTTTAAAAATGTATCCATACCAAAAGGTTTGGATATAGAAAATGTTGATCTTGAAAAGGCAAAATATTTATGTGCACTTCCTAGAGTAATTGGTAAACATCCAGATTTGGAAAAAGATATTACAATAAATGTTGGTCGATTTGGTCCATATCTAAAATGCGATAATAAATCTGCAAGATTAGAAAGTATTGAGGAATTATTTAATATTGGATTAAACAGGGCGATAACTTTAATATCAGAAGCGAAACCAGGTAGAATTTCATCCTCTATGATAAAAGATTTGGGTGAACATCCAGAAGACAAAAAACCAGTTAGAATTATGAAAGGTCAGTATGGACCTTACATTAAATACAAATCATTAAATGCTACAATTCCTGAAGAGAAAGATCCGGTTGAACTAACAATGGAAGAGGCGTTGATTTTGATTGAGAAAAGAAAAGAATACGACAGAAGTAAAAAGAAAAAAAATAAATGAGTGCTGATAAAAGATTAAAAGAAAATAATATTGTTTTACCTGAAGCGCCCGCCCCAGTAGGATCATACGTAGCAAGTAAAATTGTCGGAAAATTATTATATATTTCAGGGCAAATCTCTATGAACTCAAAAGGTGAGTTGATAAAAGGTAAATTGGGTAAAGATTTAAATACCGAAGATGGATATAAAGCAGCAGAAAGATGTGCACTAAGTATTTTAGCTCAAGCAAAGAAAATATTATCTGGAGATTTAGATAAAATAAAATCTTGTATAAAAATTGTAGGTTTTGTTAATTCAACAGATGATTTTATAGAACAACCAAAGGTTATTAACGGTGCATCTGATATGTTGGTGAAGATTCTTGAAGATAAAGGTATGCATACTAGGGCAGCAGTTAGTGTAAACAGCTTACCTTTAGGTGTTGCAGTTGAGATTGATGCAATTTTTGAGATAAAATAATTATCTTCCTACACCAAAATAATTAATACCTTTTTTTTTCATTGATGTTGGAGAATATAGATTACGCATATCAAATACCTTAAAATTGCTCTTTTTAATTAATTTTTTAAAATTTAAAGTTTTAAATTCATTCCATTCAGTGTGAAGTAATATTAAATCTGATCTAAGGCATGCTTGAGATACATTCTTACAATAGTTAACTCTTTTAAATTTTTTAAATTCATTTTTTTTACCTGACGGATCAAAATAATTGATAATAGCTCCCTTTTTTAATAATTTTGGTATCATATATAAACTTGATGCTTCTCTCATATCATCTGTATTAGGTTTAAAAGTAACACCTAAAAAAGTTATTAATTTATTTTTTAGATTATTATTTAAAATTTTGTATACTTTTTCTGTTAATAATTTTTTTCTATCTTCATTTGATTTAATTACAGCTTTTATAATTGATAAATTTGACTTAAACTTATTTGAGGTATCTATTATTGCTCTAGTATCTTTAGGGAAACAAGAACCTCCGTATGCAGGACCTGCTCTTAAAAATCTATCCCCTATTCGTTGATCTGAGCCCATGCCCTGTGAAATTTCTTTAATATCAATGTTTGTTTTTTCGCAAAGATTTGCTAATTCATTTATATAAGATATCTTTGTGGCTAGAAAAGCATTTGATGCATATTTGATTAATTCAGCTCCACGTCTTGAAGTCCTAAAATATCTACTTGTTTTTTTTATTATTGGTAAATAAAGAGACTTTAGAAACTTATTAGCTTTATCGCTATCTGTGCCGACTACAACTCTATCAGGGCTCAAAAAATCTCTTATTGCTTCACCCTCTCTTAAAAATTCAGGATTAGAAACAACATCTACCAATTTTTTTCTTTTTTGTTTTATCAAAATTTTTTCAATTTTATCACCAGTGGTGACAGGTACTGTAGACTTTGTGACAACAACTTTGTATTTTTTTATGAATTTTTTTAGATTATTGGCAACATTAAAAACATATTTCAAATCAGCCGAGTTACTATTTTTTTTAGTAGGAGTACCAACACAAATAAATATAATATCAGAGTTTTCTACTGCCTCTTTTAAATTATTTGTAAAAATTAATCTTTTTTGTTTATAATTACGCTTTAGAATTTCGTCTAAACCAGGTTCATATATAGGAAGTATTCCTTTATTAAGTGCATTAATTTTTTCAATATCATTATCAACACAATAAACAGTATTTCCTAGATCTGAAAAACACACTCCACTAACCAAGCCAACATAGCCTGTTCCTATCATACATAATTTCATAACTTTGATATTTCTATTCCTGATTTAATATACCCGGACATACTACCGCAATCTAAATATTTTCCACGGAATTTATGTCCAATAAATTTATCACCTTCGTCTATTAATTTTTTGATTGCATCAGTAATATGAATTTCTCCGCCTTTGCCTGGTTTAAGATTTTTTAGTTTAGAAAATATTTTTTTTGGAAGGATATATCTACCTATAACAGCATTTGTTGAAGGTGCACTTTTAATAGTTGGTTTTTCAATAACATCTTTAATAAAAAAATTATTCTTATTAAGTCTTTTAGATAAAGAATATATACCCCATCTACTTACATTATTTTTTTTAACTTTCATACTCGCCATCACAGAACATTTATTTTTCATACTTATGGTAATCATATCTTTTGAACAATTATTTTTCACGATTAAATCATCTGGTAACAACATTAAAAAATATTTATCTTTTATAAATTTCTTTGTTTTAAGTACAGCATCGCCGGTGCCCAAAGGTTTATTTTGATATACAAATTTTATCATCTTTTTATATTTTAGGATTTTTCTATACTCGTTAATTATTCTTTTATCTTTCTTTTTTTTTATAATCTTTTTATAAAAACTATCTTTATAAAAATAATCTTTTATCATCATTTTTTTTTTTGAAATTATAAATACAACTTCTTTAATGCCGGCATCAATGCATTCATCTAGAATATATTCAATGCCAGCTTTACCGTTCATTGGTAATAATTCTTTTGCAAAAACGCTAGTTAATGGTAGTAGTCTTGTACCAAGACCCGCTAATGGTATTATTGCTTGTCTAATCATAAATAACTATTATTAGTGAAGTACCATAAATGATTATTTTTAAAAGCATTAATAAACTGAACAAAGAAGTTAATTTTAAGGCAGATATTGGTTTTGTCCCAACCATGGGGGCCTTGCATCAAGGACACGTAAGTTTGATAAAGAAATCACAAAAAAAATGCAAAAAAACATTAGTAAGTATATTTGTTAACCCTGCACAATTTAATAATAAAGAAGATTATAAAAAATACCCAAAAAATATTCAAAAAGATCTTAAATTGTTAAAAAATCTCAAAGTAGACTATGTTTTAATACCTACTGTTAAAGATGTATATGGAAATAAGGGTAAAAAAAAATTTAAAATTAGCAAATCAAATAAAATATTATGTGCCAAATATAGACCTGGTCATTTTGAAGGGGTTTTAGGAGTAATAGACCAATTTATCAAACAGTTAGAAATCAATAAAATATTTTTAGGTGAAAAAGACTATCAACAATACATACTTATTAGAGATTTTTTAAAAAAAAATTCAAATGTAAAAACCATATTGTGCAAAACAATTAGAATGAAGAATGGACTTGCTTATTCATCAAGAAATAAATTATTAAATCAAAAATCTATAAAAGGATCTGCTTTGCTTGTTTCAAAATTAAAAAAATTATTTATTCAGTTAAAAAAGGATTTAAATAATAAATTTATAATAAATGATTTCTTAAATAAAAATAAATTATTTAATATTGAATATTTAGAATTAAGAAATAAAAACAATTTAAGTAAAAAAATAAGTAAAAAAAACGTAAAAATTTTTATTGCTTTCTATGTTAAGGGAATAAGGTTAATAGATAACTTTTAACTATAAAAAAAATAGGCACCTATTCCTAAAAAAGATAAAAAACCTATAACATCAGTAACTGTTGTCACAAAAACACTAGAAGCAATTGCGGGATCGATTTTTAATTTCTTTAATGTTACTGGAATTAAGATTCCAAATAAACCCGCAACAATCATATTTAATATCATTGATACAGATATTATTATTGATAATATGTAATCTTTAAACCATAGCTGAACTATTAAAGCACTAATTATTGCAAAAATAATCCCATTAAGAACTCCTATATTAAATTCTTTTAAAACAATTTTTAAAAAATTACTATCTGTCAAATCATTTGTAGCTATACCTCTTATAGTTACAGCTAAAGTTTGCATACCGGCATTTCCTCCCATAGATGCAACTATTGGCATTAGAAATGCCAAAGCAACCATTTGTTCTATAGTTGCACCAAATTTACTAATTACCCATGTAGCAAGAAAAGCTGTGAATAAATTTAATAATAACCAATTGAAACGTCTTTGTGTTTTTTTAATTACTCCATCTGTAATTTCTTCATCACCAACACCTGCTAATCTTAAAGTATCTTCTTCTGCCTCCTCTTTTAAAACTGTAAGAATGTCATCACTTGTAATCATTCCAACTAGTTTCCCATTTTTGTCTATAACGGCTGCAGAATTTAAATTGTAATTTTCAAATAACCTACCCACTTCTTCTCTGTCCATCTCAACTGGTATAGTAACCTGTGACTCAAGCATAATATCTATCATCTTTGTTTCTCTTGACGTTCTTAAAACTTTAGAGGAAGGTACTGTTCCTAGTGGTTTAAATTCATTGTCTATTATATAAATTTCTAAAAATTGATCAGGTAAATCTTTATTTTCTCTAAGATAATCTATTGTTTGACCAACAGACCAGTTACTAGGGATCGCCGTAAACTCTCTTTGCATTATTCTAGCAGCTGTATCTTCGGGATAACTTAGACTTTCCAAAAGAACAAATCTATCTTTGGGGGGTAATGAAGAAAGAATTTGATTTTTATTTTCTTCATCAATATTTTCTAAAATCTTAATTGCGTCATCTGACTCAAGATTTTTAAGTATAAATACTATGGACTCTGATGAGAGTAATTTAATAATTTCTGATTGGATATTTTCGTTTAATTCAACAAATATCTCAGGATTAATATTAAACTTTTTTAATTTTATAAGGTTTTCACGATCATCGATATTTAAATGTTCAATAATGTCTGCAGCATCAGCTGGGTGCATTTCTTTAAAAGAATTTATAAGAAAATTTACATCATTATTTTGAATTTTTTCAACAATTACTTTAATGTATTCTTTGTTAAATTCAAAATTAACTTTTTTGTCTTTACTTTTTTTTAAAATGGTCATTTTGTTAAAACTATTAAAATTTATTAGAACTATTAATACAAAATTAATATATTACAATTTTTAAATGAGTATTGAGATCAAAAAATCAATAAAACCAGTACTTTACAAAAAAGCATTAAAGATACTTGAAAGAAAAGTTGAGAATTTACATAACGGAATTGGAAAAGAATTAATTTGGTTTTTAGAACATGAATCTATATTTACATCAGGTATAAATTTTAATGAAAAAGATGTTATCGATAATAAAATTAAAATTTTAAGAACAAATAGAGGTGGTAAAATTACCTGGCATGGACCTGGTCAATTAATTTGTTATTTTGTGATAGATCTAAATAAGAGGAACAAGGACATTAGAAATTTTGTAATTAGAATAGAAAATTCAATTATAGAAAGTCTAAAAGAATTAAAAATTTCATCATTCAGTGATAGAAAGAATATCGGCATATGGATAGAAAATAAAAATAAAATTGAAAAAATTGCAGCAATCGGAATAAAAGTAAAAAAATGGATTGCTTTTCATGGTTTTTCTTTAAACATAAACAATGAAATGGATGAGTATGAAAAAATAATACCATGTGGAATTAAAGATAGGGGTGTAACCTCGTTAAATAAAATTGGGCAATTTAAAAAAGAAAAAATAATTCAAATATTGAAAAAAAATTTAATTAGAAATTTAAATTATTAACCTTTTCTTTTTTAAATATTCTTTAAAATAAGATGGTAATTCTGCTTCAAAAAAGAATTTCTGATTATTTATAAAAAATTTTAATTTATATGCATGTAACATTAAGTTTTTATAATTTTTATTAATTTTATTTTTTAACGAATACTTATCATCACCTACAATTGGATTACCAATTATTAATAATTGTTTTCTTAATTGATGTTTTCTGCCAGTTATAGGTTTTAACTCCACTAAAGTAAATAAACCATTATCATTAATCACTCTATAAGTTGATCTGGCTGTCTCTATTATTTTTTTTTTATTATCATATCTTATAAGTTCATCTTTCAATTCACCCTTTTTGTTTTTGAACGAACCATGACATATAGCTAAATAAGTCTTGTGTATTTTTCTTAATCTAAAAAGAGTTGTAAGTAATCTTGCAAAATTATGATTTTTAGCGATTATCATCACACCTGATGTGTCTTTGTCTAATCTATGTACAGAATAAGGCTTAGAATCCAAAAAATATTTACTATTAGAAAAGAGATCAATTATATTTTTTTTAGATTTTGTTCCACCTTGCGAGGCGATACCTGCCTTTTTATTTATTACTATAAAATTTTCGTTATTTTCAATAATAGTTTGTTCATTTTCAATTAAATTTTTTTTTGTTGGAATATATTTTTCTTTTTTTAATAATATATTTTTTTTAAATACAAAATTAAAAAAATCTACAGTATCTCCAGCTTTTAATTTATATGAGCTGATGGTTTTTTTTTTATTAATTTTTATTTTCCCCTTTCTTAAAGATTTTTCAATTAACGATTGAGGAAATTTACCAATATTATTTCTTAGCCATCTATCTAATCTCATTGAGGAATGAAATGGTTTTATTAAATAAGACCTATTCATTAAAGTAATTATATTTAAGCTTAGGCTGTTTTTTGTTCTATTTTATCTTTTTCTGAAGATTTTTCTTTTTTCTTTTTAAATTTTCTCTTAGCTTCAACATCTCTATCAACAAATTCAATTACAGCCATTGGCGAATTATCACCATATCGAAATCCAGCTTTAATAATTCTTGTGTAACCACCCGATCTTTTTTCATACCTTTTAGATAAAGTATTTAAAATTTTGTTGGCATTATCTTTATCTTGCAATTTAGATACCAATGTTCTTGTGTTGACTAAATTTTTTTTTTTTCCAAGAGTTATTAATTTATCTGCTTGAGGTTTTATAAGCTTTGCCTTCGGTAATGTCGTTATAATCTGTTCATATTTTATTAGCGAATTTAGCATATTTTTTATAAGTGCTTTTCTATGCTCAGATGTTCTATTAAGTTTTTTATATCCTAGCTTATGTCTCATTAACTAAATCGACTCCTCTAATTTTTTTGAAAGTTCAGCAATATTATCTGGAGGCCAATTAGGTATTTCCATACCTAAATATAAGGACATTCCGTTTAATATTTCTTTGATTTCATTTAAGGATTTTCTCCCAAAATTTGGAGTTCGCAACATTTCACCTTCTGATTTTTGAACTAAATCACCTATATAAATTATATTGTCATTTTTTAAACAATTCATAGATCTTACCGAAAGCTCAAGTTCATCAACTTTTCTAAGTAAATTTTTATTAAATTCTGGTTCTTTTGGTTTTTCTGAAATTACGACTTCCTGAGGTTCATCAAAATTAACAAACATTGATAATTGGTCTTGAAAAATTCTTGCAGAGTAAGCTAAAGCATCTTCCGCAGAAATAGATCCATTTGTTTCAACTTCCATTGTAAGCTTATCGTAGTCTAATGCTTTTCCTTCTCTCGCAGTGCTTACAGAGTAAGATACTCTTTTTACAGGACTAAATAGTGAATCAATTGGTATTAAACCTAATGGTGGTTCCTCTGGCTTATTAAGTTCAGCAGGGACATATCCTTTTCCATTACCTACAGTCATCTCCATGTGAAAATGTGTATTTTCATCTAGATTGCATATAACTAAATCAGGGTTCAAAATTTCTATTTCATTTACAGGAGTGATGTTTGATGCTTTAATTATTCCTGGTCCTTTTGCATCTAGAATTAATTTTTTTGTGTCATCAGAAGAACTTTTTAAAGCTAAAGACTTAACATTCAAAACTATATCGGTAACATCTTCTCTTACACCTTTGATGGAAGTAAATTCATGCAAAACTCCATCTATTTGTATAGCAGTTACTGCAGTTCCTCTTATTGATGAAAGTAAAATTCTTCTTAAAGAATTTCCAAGAGTAAGACCATAACCTTTTTCAAGAGGCTCAGCAGTTATTTTTGCAAATGATTTATCATCATTTAAATTTATATCTAATTTGCCCGGTTTAATTAATGACTTCCAATTCTTTACATTAATATTTGTATTTTCCATTAAACTCTCCTTTTTTTTGGTGGACGTGTACCGTTATGTGGCATTGGGGTAGTATCCTTAATTGATAAAATTTTAAAACCTCTGGCCTGCAAAGCTCTTAATGCGGTTTCTCTACCTGACCCTGGGCCTTTGATTTCAACTGTAAGTGTTTTCATTCCATACTCTAAGGCTTTGGAGGCAGCAGAGTCTGCAGCTATTTGTGCAGCATAAGGTGTAGATTTTCTGGAACCTTTAAAACCTTTTTGTCCAGCAGATGACCATGAAATAACATTACCATTTGTATCTGCAATAGATACAATTGTGTTGTTAAAAGTAGATTGTACAAATGCAATACCGTTAGGAATATTTTTTTTAACTTTTTTCTTTTTTGAATACGAACTTTTTTTAACGATTTTTTCTTCTTTAGTGTCAGTACTTTTTTTTTCTGTTAATTTTTTAGTAACCATAAATTATTTTTTTAATGGTGTAAGTTTTTTACCTGCAATAGCAATTGCCTTACCTTTTCTTGTTCTTGCGTTACATCTAGTTCTTTGACCTCTGACAGGTAATTTCTTTTTATGTCTAAATCCTCTATAACATGCTAAATCAATCAGTCTTTTAATACTTATAGATGTGTCCCTCCTTAAATCACCCTCTACAGAGAAATTTTTATCTATATATTCTCTAATTTTAAGTATTTGATCATCTGAAAGTTGATTAACTCGTGTTGATTTTGAAATATCTAAATCCTTACATATTTGTTTTGAAAATTTATCTCCAATACCATAGATATATGTAAGTCCTACTTGAACAATTTTATTTTGGGGAATATTTACACCTGCTATACGAGCCATAATATTGAGATAAATCTAGCTCTTTATATAATAAGTTTTTCTAATGTCAACTTTTAAACCTTTAAAATACTACTGATTTTACTAGTAATTTGATCGATTTCTAAACTACCGTCTATTTCTTTAAAATTAGATTTATCTGAATAATAATCAAGAACTGGTTTTGTGGTATCCATGTATTTATCATATCTTTTAACAATTGTATTGAGATCATCATCAGATCTTTTTTCTAAAATTTTTCTTTTTTCTATTCTTTTTATAATGGTTTCTTTATTAACATTCAGAAAAAAAATATAATTAATTTTTTGATTTGTATCATTTAACCATATATCTAAATTTTTAGCTTGTTCAATAGTTCTAGGGTATCCATCAAAAATTAACTTATTTTTTTTATTTGGATCATAAATAATGTTTTTAATGATTTTATTTACTATTTCATCATCAACAAATTTTCCTTCATTCATGTAATTTATAATTCTCTTTCCCACATCTGAGTCTTTTTTAATTTCATCTCTTAAAATATCGCCAGTGGAAATTTGAAAACTATTAAGTTTATTTACTAAATTTTTAGCCTGTGTTCCTTTACCAGCACCAGGAGGTCCAAATAATACAATATTCAATTTTATCTACCAAATTTAGTTTTTTTGATTAGTTGCTCATATTGAGCGCTCATTAATCTAGTTTGAATTTGCGTTACAGTATCTATTGCAACTACTACAACAATTAATATTGATGTCCCACCTAAATAAAAAGGAATAGGATATTTTGATATTAAAAATTCTGGCATTAAACATACTAAAGTAAGATACAAAGCTCCGATTGTTGTTAATCTTGTAAGAATCTCCTCAATATATTTCGAAGTACTTTCACCAGGTCTAATACCTGGTATAAAACCACCATATTTTCTTAAATTTTCTGCAGTCTCGTTTGGATTAAATACTAAAGAAGTATAAAAGAATGTAAAAAATATTATACCAGACGCATATAATAACATATACAAAGGTTGCCCTTGTGTAAAATAAGAGGCAAAACTTGTCACTGTTTCATTAGATGAAAAATTAAAATTTGATAAAGTGACAGGTAATAATAATAAAGCAGAAGCAAATATAGCTGGGATTACACCTGCAGTATTAATTTTTAAAGGTAAATGAGATGACTCGCCCCCATACATTTTATTACCCATCTGTCTTTTAGGATAATTTATTAATATTTTTCTTAATGCTCTCTCCATAAATACAATGAACATGATTGTGAGAATTAGCAATATAAAAATAAATATTATCATTACAGTAGAAATTGCACCGGTTCTCCCTAATTCAAATGTAGTAACCAAAGCTTTTGGTATTTCTGCAACAATTCCTGAAAATATAATTAAAGATATTCCATTTCCAATTCCTCTTTGTGTAATTTGTTCACCAAGCCACATTAGGAAAATTGTTCCAGCAACTATTGTTGTTACAGTAGAAATTTTAAAAAATAAACCTGGATTAATTACTAAGCCTGCAGAAGATTCTAAACCTATTGACAATCCATATCCCTGAACGGTGGCAAGTAGCACAGTTCCATATCTAGTTATTTGTGTAATTTTTTTTCTTCCAATTTCACCCTGGCTTTTTAAGTTTTTAAAATAATCAGATACACCAGTCAAAAGTTGAACAATAATTGAGGATGAAATATATGGCATTATACCTAGAGCAAAAATAGCCATTCTGCTGACAGCTCCCCCGGCAAAAACATTGAACATTCCTAAAAGGCCTTTTTGATTACCCTCCATCATTGTCTTTAATTGATCTGGATCAATGCCAGGTAAAGGTACAAAAGTGCCAAACCTATAAACTGATAAAAGTAAAAGGGTAAAAATAATTCTATTTTTCAAATCGCCAGATTGCGCAATTGAACTCATGATTTTATTTACTTAAAATTTTTACACTAGAACCAGATTTTTCTAGTTTTTTTTTTGCTGTATTAGATAAAAAATTGACTTCTAAACTAATCTTATCCTTGATCTCGCCATTACCAAGAATTTTAACTTTATTAAATTTTTTTTTTATTAGTTGTAATTTTTTTAAAAGTTCAATATTTATTTTTTCATTTGATTTTAATTTTTTTGAATTTATATGCCCTTGAATTTCTCTTAAATTTAAAACACCTACAAAATTTCTTTTTATTGGGTTGAAGCCTCTTTTTGGCAATCTTCTAAAGAGTGGCATTTGACCACCTTCAAAACTTTTTATAGCAACTCCAGATCTTGATTTTTGACCTTTTACTCCACGACCAGATGTTTTGCCTTTACCTGAGCCAATACCTCTTCCAACTCTAATTTTTTTTATTTTAATTTTTTTTAATTTATTTAACATCTAACCCCTCTTTTCTATAATTTCAGAGATTTTTTTATTTCTTATTATTGATATTTGTTTTGGAGAAGTTTGCCCCTTCAAGGCTTTAATACATGCTCTTATAACATTATGTGGATTTGCAGTACCTAGTGATTTAGCAACTACATCTCTTATTCCTAATACTTCACAAACTGATCTTACAGGTCCTCCAGCAATTATCCCTGTACCTTTTGGAGCCGCTCTCATTTTAATTTTTCCAGCTCCATCTTTTCCATAAATATCATGATGTATCGTCCTACCCTCTCTTAGTGGAATTTGTATTAAATTTCTTCTTGCAAGCTCATTAGCTTTTTTAATTGCATCTGGAACTTGTTTTGCTTTTGCATGAGCAACTCCAATTTTACCATTTTGATTTCCAACAACAACTAATGCTGAAAAGCCAAATCGTCTTCCACCTTTAACTACTTTTGTAATTCTGTTTACGTGGACAAGTTTTTCAATAAAATCATCTTTTTGCATTAAAACTCCATTCCATTTTTCCTCAAGGTATCAGCAAAAATTTTTACTCTACCATGATATTTAAATTTGCCTCTATCGAAATAAATTTTTTTTATATTTTTCTCCAAAGCCTTTTTTGCAAGATCTTCAGCTACAATCTTTGAAATTTCAGTTTTGTTTGTTTTTTTATCACCGGTAAAATTTTTTTTTAATGAAGATGAAGACAATAGTGTTTTATTATTAGCATCATCAATAATTTGTGCAGAAATATTTTTTAAACTTCTTGATACACTTAATCTATATCTATTATGTTTCGAATTTCTTTTTAGTTTATTTCTCACTCTAAAAATTTTTCTTTGTGAAGTGTTTAATTTCATTATTTTTTCTTTCCTTCTTTTTTTAAAACATATTGACCTTTTTCCTTAATACCCTTGCCTTTATATGGTTCTGGAGGTCTAAACGATTTAATTTTAGAGGCTACCATGCCAACCTGTTGTTTATCAGATCCTGCAATTTTGATAGTAGTTTGTTTTTCTACAGTAACTTTTATTCCATCAGGAATTTGAAAATTTACATCATGACTAAAACCTAATTGTAGGTTTAACGTAGTTCCTTTAAGTGCTGCTCTATAACCTACTCCTGACAATTCTAAAATTTTTTCAAAACCAACGCTAGTACCTATGATAGCATTATTTATAAGACTCCTATTCATTCCCCAAAGTCTTTTTGTATCATCATTTAATTGTTTTGGTTTTATCGATATGTCTTTTCCCTCATTAATTTTTAAATCAAAAACATTTAAATCAAGATTGAGGGTTTTTTTTCCTGCAGGACCTTCTATATTTATCTTTGATCCTGACAAAATAACTTTTACTTTATCAGGTATTGATATATTTATTTTTCCAATTTTAGACATTAAAATACCTTACAAATTATTTCTCCACCGATTTTTTGTTTTCTAGCCTCTATATCGGTCATAACACCTTTAGGTGTAGAAACTATAGCAATACCTAATCCATTATTTATCTTAGGTAAACTTTCTGCGCTAGAGAAAATTCTTCTACCTGGTCTTGAAACTCTCTCTATTACACTTATAACAGGATTTCCTGAATTATATTTAAGATCTATTGATAAAATGTTTTTACTATCATTTTTTAATATATTAAAATTATTTATGTATCCCTCATTTTTTAAAACATCTGCGATTTTTGCCTTAAAATTTGATGAAGGCATCACAACTTTTTTATGATTTCTTAATTGAGAATTTTTAATTCTTGCTAACATATCTCCTATTGGGTCACTTAAACTCATATTATATCCTTTCTACCAACTTGATTTTACCATACCAGGAATTTTTCCTTGTAGTCCTAACTGCCTTAAAGCAATCCTAGATATTTTTAATTTTCTATAAACACCATGTGGCCTTCCAGTTATCTGACACCTGTTTCTAACCCTTGTTTTTGCAGAATTTCTTGGAAGTTTTGATAATTTCTGTTGTGCCTTAAATCTCTCTTCTAAAGAAAGCTTTTTATTCATAATTATTTTTTTAAGTGCTTGTCTTTTTTTATAAAATCTATCAGACATTTTAATTCTTCTATTATTTTTATTTATTGAACTAAGTTTGGCCATCAATTGCTCCTTTCTATCATAAATGGAAAATTAAATTTTTTTAATAATTCTAAGCTATGTTCCTTTGAATTTGATTTTACAACTATGGTAATATCTAAGCCTCTAATTTTATCAACTTTATCGAAGTTTACCTCAGGAAAAATTATATGTTCTTTAATGCCGAATGTAAAATTACCAAATTTATCAAATCCTTTCGAAGACAAACCTCTAAAATCTTTTATTCTAGGTAATGCGATATTAACTAATCTATCAATGAACTCATACATCTTATTTTTTCTCAATGTAACTTTCAATCCTGCATTTGTATTTTTTCTTGTTTTGAAGTTTGAGATTGATTTTTTAAATTTAGTAACCACAGGTTTTTGACCTGTAATTTTTGATAAATCTTCTTCACAAGCTTTAACAATTTTAGCATCATTACCATCAATACCTAATCCCATATTTATTACTATTTTTTCAACTTCAGGAGCCATATTTAAATTTTTAAAATTATATTTATCTTTTAACGATAATTTTATTTCTTTGTTATATAGTTCTTTAAGCCTTGGTATCATTTTTTACTTCTTTCTTTTTCTTTTTCGTTTCTATGACCGATATATTTGAGATATGTATAAAGTTTTCTTTTTCAACTATTCCACCTTTTTTGTCTTTGGTCGTTTTTATATGTTTTTTTATTATATTAGCACCTTTAACCTTAAGTCTGTTTTTTAATCTATCAATTTCTATAATTTCACCTGTTTTATTT
Source organism: Pelagibacteraceae bacterium AG-426-E17 (assembly GCA_003210095.1). GTDB lineage: Bacteria > Pseudomonadota > Alphaproteobacteria > Pelagibacterales > Pelagibacteraceae > Pelagibacter. The sequence continues at coordinate 919,091 of QCNP01000001.1, read as the reverse complement.
TTATCTTTGCCAACTAAAATTTTTACTTCTAAGCCTTTTTTAATCATTTATATAACCTCCGGTGCTAAAGAAATTATTTTCATCTGACCTCTGCCTCTTAATTCTCTGGTTACAGGTCCAAAAATTCTTGTTCCTATTGGTTCACCTTTTTCGTCTGTTAAAACTGCTGCGTTATTATCAAATTTTACTTTCGATCCATCTTCTCTATGAATTCCTTTTTTAACTCTAACTACAACTGCTTTATGGACAGATCCTTTCTTTACTTTGCCCTTTGGGATAGCTTCTTTAACAGAAACAACAATTGTATCGCCAATACTTGCATACCTTCTTTTAGAGCCCCCCAAAACCTTTATGCACTCTATTTTTTTTGCACCAGTATTATCAGCTACAAATAATTCAGTTTGAACTTGTATCACTTATTATCCTCCATAACTTGAAATTTTTTTGTTTTTGAAAATGGTTTGCATTCTATTATTTTAACCTTGTCACCATTTTTAAATTTATTTTTCTCATCATGCGCACTAAATTTTTTTTTAACTTTAATCACTTTTTTAAATAAAGGATGTTGGTACTTTCTTTCAACTAAAACTGTAACAGTTTTGTTTGGTTTATCACTTACAACTATTCCACTTAATATTTTTTTAGGCACTTTTTTTCCTCTCTATATATGTAATTAACTTGGCAATATTTTTCTTTGTTTCATTAACTTTTGAAGTATTTGTAAGTTGACCATTCGCTTTTTGAAATCTTAGATTAAACAAATCTTTTTTATTTTTTTCTAAATCTTTTTTTGCCTGATCAATTGTTAATTTTTTTATATCCTTCCTTTTCATTATGCGTATCTCTTTATTATTTTAGTTTTAATCGGTAATTTTGCAGAAGCTTTGTATAATGCTTCTTTTGCAATTTGCTCTGAAACACCGTCTACTTCAAATAAAATTCTACCTGGTTTTACTCTACAAGCCCAAAATTCAGGCGAACCTTTTCCTTTACCCATTCTTACTTCTGTCGGTTTTTTTGATACCGGAATATTTGGAAAAACGCGTGTCCAAACTCTACCTTGTCTTTTCATATGCCTTGTAAGAGCAACTCTAGCAGCCTCTATTTGTTTAGAAATAACTCTTTCAGGTTCTAAAGCCTTAAGACCAAAAGACCCGTAATTCATTAAATTACATCTGGAAGCATTACCATGAATTCTTCCTTTGTGAGCTTTTCTAAATTTTGTTCTTGTTGGTTGTAACATAATTATTTTTTATTTGTTTCCTGACTGAATTCTTTTGAAAATATCTCTCCTTTATAAATCCAAACTTTAATACCAATTATTCCATAAGTTGTTAATGCCTCAGACTCAGCATAGTCAATATCTGCTCTTAGTGTATGAGAAGGAATACTGCCTTCTCTTAACCATTCTGTTCTCGCTATTTCATTGCCACCTAATCTACCGCTTATTGAAACTTTAATACCTTTAGCACCTAATCTAAGTGCTGATTGCATAGCTCTTTTCATAGCTCGTCTATACGAAACCCTTTTAACCAACTGTTGTGCAATATTTTCTGCAACTAGAAAACTATTTGTTTCAGGTTTCTTAACTTCTTTAATATTTAAGTTTACTTCATTTGCAGTAAGATTGGACAGTTTTGTCTTAATTTTTTCTATATCGCTACCTTTTTTACCAATAACAAAACCTGGTCTAGAAGTATAAATAGTAACAAAACATTTTTTTGCAGTTCTTTCAATCATGACTTTGGAGACACCTGAATTAATAACATTTTTTTTAATAAAATCCCTAATTTTGAAATCCTCAATAAGAAATTTACCGAAGTCTTTTTTTTTGGCATACCACACAGAGTCCCACCCTCTGTTCACGCCTAGTCTATAACCAATTGGATTAACTTTTTGTCCCATGTTTTTCCTTAATTTTAGATTTTTGTTCTGATAAAATTATTGTTAAATTTGAGTATGGTTTGATTATTGGTGCTGCTCTTCCTTTAGCTCTAGGTCTAAATCTTTTCATTATTATTTGCTTCCCACAATAAGCTTCTTTTACTATCAACTTATCAATATCATATTGAAAATTATTTTCTGCATTTGCTATCGCCGAGGATAAAGTTTTCTTTATATCACCACAAATTCGTTTATTAGAAAATTCTAAATCTCTCAACGCTAGATCAACTTTTTTTCCAACTAATGATTTCAAAATTGGTTTTAACTTTCTTGTGCTTGATCTTACGTTTTTATTTACAGACCTTACTAAGTTTAGTTTATCATTTATAACTTTATTTTTATTCATATATTATTTTTTTTCTTTAGTATCTTCCTCTTTAGCTTTCTTATCTGCAGGAGTATGTCCAAAAAATTGTCTTGTAGGAGCAAACTCACCAAATTTATGGCCAACCATATCTTCAGAAACAGTGAGTGGGATAAATTTTTTTCCATTGTAAATTAAAAAACTTATTCCAACGAAATCAGGTATAATTGTCGATTTTCTTGACCATGTTTTTATTGGTTTTTTATTAGTTTCCTTTTTTTGTTTATCAACTTTCTTAATCAAGCTTTCTTCAACAAATGGTCCTTTCCAAACTGATCTAGTCATATTTTTTAACCTTTTTTATTTTTTCTTCTTCTAATTATATATTTATCTGTTCTTTTGTTATCTCTTGTTTTTAACCCTTTTGCAGATTGACCCGTTCTTGAAACTGGATGTCTACCGCCAGCTGATTTACCTTCACCACCACCATGTGGGTGATCCACTGGGTTCATAACAACTCCTCTCGTGTGAGGCCTTCTTCCTAACCATCTTGATCTACCTGCTTTTCCTATTTTGATATTTTTTTGATCTGGATTTGATAATACGCCAATTGTAGCTAAAGATCTTGAATCTACCTTTCTAACCTCTCCAGATATCATTTTTATGATGGAATAATTACCGTCTGTACCAGAGATTGTTACTGATGTACCAGCAGACCTGGCTATTTTGCCTCCACCTCCTGGATTAATTTCAACATTATGAATATTTAAACCAGCTGGAATTTCAGATAACGGTAAACAATTACCATTTTTTAATTCAGATTTTGGACCATTGGATACTTTATCACCAACATTTATTCCCTGTGGTGCTAAGTAATAAAATTTTTCGCCATCATCAAACTTTACAAGCATAATATGACATGACCTGTTTGGGTCATACTCTATTCTTTCAACTGTAGCCATAGAGTTAGTTTTCTTTCTATAAAAATCTATATTTCTATATTTTTGTTTATGTCCGCCTCCATTATTTCTTGCTGTAATTCTTCCTTGATTATTTCTACCACTCGATGAATATTTTATAGAAGTCAAAGGTTTATATGGCTTTCCTTTCCATAAATTATCTTTATTTACTAATACTGTACCTCTAGTAGATTTTGTATAAGGTTTAAAAGTTTTAAGTGCCATTAAATTCCTGTTGTTAAGTCTATAGACTGACCTTTTTTAAGTGTTACAATAGCTTTTTTGTAACCTTTTACCTTTGCAATTCTTCCTCTGGTAAATTTTGTTCTTGTTTTTTTGTTTATAATATTAATTTTAGTAACATTAACTTTGAATATTTTTTCTATATTTTTTTTTAATATTTTTTTATTAGCATTAGTTAAAACTTTAAATACTACTTTATTTTGTGCTGATAGATTGGTAGATTTTTCAGTTATTACAGGACTTAAAATTGTATCATATTTATTTATATTAAACATTAAGTATACCTTTTTTCTAATTCTTTTATTGATGTTTCAGTAAATATTATTTTTTTATATTTAATTATATCAAAAGCACTAAAATGATTTACATCGGTACATTTAACATTTGGAATGTTTCTTGTAGCTTTTAAAATGTTATTCCTCGAGGATTTATCTAAAATCATAATGCTATTTTTTGCATGAAATTTATTTAAAAGCGAAAATATTTCTTTAGTTTTTTTTATTTCTTTTGAAAAGTCATTGAATATTAATAAGTCGTTTAATTTTATTTTTTTTGTCAATAAAGAAGCAACACCAATTTTCTTTTCATTTTTGTTTAGCTTTCTTATTTTATGTTTAGTTTGCCCTTTGGGACCATGAGCAACACCACCACCAACAAAAATTGGGGCTTTTCTACTTGCGTGCCTAGCATTACCCGTTCCCTTCTGAGCATAGATTTTCGAGGTTGATCCGATAATTTCATTTTTTTGCTTTGTTTTGGCTCTTCTTCCTTTGTAATTTGCATTTGTTTTGTAAATTACCTGACTTATTAAGGACTCATTAATTTTAGATGAAAAAATTTCGTCTTTAATCTCAATTGGAGTTTTTTTACCGTCTAAACTTAATTTATCAATTTTCATTTTATTTTTTCTTTTTTTCAGGTACTTTTTTTAGCTTTTCTATTTTTTCAATCTTTTCTAACATAGTTAATTTTCTCAAATTTTTTACTGACTTTTTAACTAAAACCTCTGTGTTCTTAGACCCTGGTATTGATCCTTTTAAATAAAGCAGGTTATTATCCAAATCTGATTTTATTATTTCTATATTTTGAATAGTTCTTATTTTATCACCCATATGGCCAGCCATTTTTTTATTTTTAAAAACTTTACCCGGATCTTGTCTTTGACCAGTTGATCCATGAGATCTATGTGAAATAGATACACCGTGGGTAGCTCTTAAACCAGCAAAATTGTGTCTTTTCATCGCACCAGCAAAACCTTTTCCAATAGTTTTAGATCTTATGTCCACAAATTTTGTATCTTTAAAAATTTCTATACCAAATTCATTACCTTCTTTAAAATTTTCAATATTTTCAACACGAAATTCTTTTAAACGTTTTTTTGGTTCAGTATTTTTTTTTGCAAAAAAACCTTTCATTTGTTTTGAAAGTTTAGAGTTTTTTATTTTTCCAAATCCCATTTGTATTGCATTATAACCATTTTTATCTTTAGTGATTACTTGAATTACTCTACCTTTATCAAATTTTATTACTGTCACAGGTACAGACTGACCAGTTTTGTAAAATTCCCTTGTCATACCAATTTTTTTTCCAATTAATCCAATTTCATTCATTATATTTTTATCTCCACGTCTACACCTGAAGCAAGATCAAGTTTCATTAATGCTTCTACTGTTTGTGGTGTAGGTTCTATAATATCAATTAATCTTTTATGAGTTCTTGTCTCAAATTGCTCTCTACTTTTTTTGTCGATATGTGGTGATCTCAAAACTGTATACCTTTCGATCTTTGTGGGTAATGGAATTGGACCTTTAATATTAGCACCTGTTCTTTTAACTGTATTAACTATTTCCTCAGTAGATTGATCCAAAACTTTATTATCGTATGCTCTTAACTTTATTCTTATATTTTGTTTTTCCATCTTATGATCCTGTTTTTTTAGTTACTTCATCTTGAACATTTTGAGGTACTTTATCATAATGATCAAAGAACATTGAATATTGAGCTCTTCCTTGAGACATGGATCTCAATGCATTAATGTATCCAAACATATTTGCTAAAGGCACCATAGCTGTAATTACTGTGGCATTTCCACGTTGCTCTTGAGTGTTTATTTGTCCTCTTCTACTGTTTAAATCGCCTATGACATCACCCATATAATCTTCTGGTGTAACAACTTCCACTCTCATTATCGGTTCTAATAATTTTAAAGTAGCTCTTGCACACGCTTCTTTAAAACATTGTCTTGAAGCTAATTCAAAAGCTAAAACACTAGAGTCAACATCGTGATGTAAGCCATCTAAAATTGTAACTTTATAATCTATTATAGGAAAACCAGCTAATATACCTGAGTCAGAGACTGTTTCTATACCTTTCTCCACACCTGGAATGAATTCTTTAGGAATTGCACCCCCTTTAATCTTACTTTCAACTTCTCTTCCTTTCCCAGGTTCAAGAGGCTCAATAGATAATTTTACTCTTGCAAACTGACCCGCGCCTCCACTTTGTTTTTTATGTGTATAATCAAATTCGGAAGGTTTTAGTATAGTTTCTCTATAAGCAACTTGAGGAGCGCCGACATTTGCTTCAACTTTAAACTCACGTTTCATCCTATCTACAATTATATCTAAATGTAATTCTCCCATGCCTTTTATTATTGTCTGTCCAGACTCTTCATCTGATGTTACTCTGAATGATGGATCCTCTTTAGCTAATCTACCAAGTGCCTCTCCCATTTTTTCTTGATCACCTTTTGTTTTTGGTTCTACTGCAATTTCGATAACAGGATCAGGGAATTCCATAGGTTCCAACAAAACTGGCATCTCTTCATTTGCTAAAGTGTGACCTGTAATTGTATATTTTAGTCCAGCAAGTGCAACGATATCACCTGCGTTAGCCTCCTTTATATCTTCTCTTGAATTAGCATGCATCAAAAGCATACGTCCTACTCTTTCCTCTTTATCTTTGGATGTATTATAAATACCTGTTCCTGATTTTATTGTTCCTGAATAAATTCTAATAAATGTCAAAGATCCAACAAAAGGATCATTAGCAACTTTAAAAGCTAAAGCAGAAAATGGTGCATTATCCTCAAATTTCATAGTTATTTCCTCGTCTGAATTTTGTTTAGTACCTTTAATAGATCCGATATCTACTGGACTTGGTAAATAATCTACGACTGCATCAAGTAATGGTTGTACGCCTTTATTTTTAAAAGCAGATCCTGTTAATACTGGTACAAAATCAAAATTTAAACAACCTTGTCTTACACATTTTTTTAACTCCTCTATGTTAACTTCTTCGCCATTTAAATATTTCTCCATTAGTTTTTCATCTTGCTCAACGGCTGTCTCAACTAATTCTTGTCTATATTTAGAAGTTATTTCTTTTAAATCCTCAGGTATTTCTTTTTCTTCCCATGCAGCACCTAAATCCTCGTTTTTCCAAACAATTGCCTTCATTTTAATTAAATCAACAACTCCTTGAAGAGATGACTCTATACCAATAGGGACTTGCATTACTAAAGGTTTTGCACCAAGTCTATCTTTTATCATTTCCACACATCTAAAAAAATCAGCGCCTGTTCTATCAAGTTTGTTTACAAAACAAATTCTCGGAACCTTATATTTATCAGCTTGTCTCCATACAGTTTCTGATTGAGGTTCGACTCCAGCTACACCATCAAAAACTGCAACTGCTCCATCTAATACTTTTAACGATCTCTCGACCTCAATAGTAAAATCCACATGACCAGGGGTATCTATAATATTTATTCTATGATCTTTCCAAAAACATGTAGTTGCAGCAGATGTGATGGTTATTCCTCTTTCTTGTTCTTGCTCCATCCAATCCATTGTAGCGGCACCATCATGTACCTCACCAATTTTATGACTTTTTCCTGTATAGTATAATATTCTTTCGGTAGTAGTAGTTTTACCGGCATCAATGTGTGCCATTATTCCAATATTTCTATATTTATCTAATTTATGGGTTCTCGTCATAATTTTACCATCTAAAATGTGCGAACGCCTTATTGGACTCGGCCATTTTGTGTGTATCCTCTTTTTTTTTTATGGCAGAGCCTCTGTTTTGGTAGGCATCGAAAATTTCATTGAATATTTTATCAGACATTTTTTTGTCTTTTCTTTTTCTAGAAGCATCTATTAACCACCTTATAGCAAGTGCTTGTGATCTTTTTGATTTTACTTCAACAGGAACCTGATATGTTGCACCACCAACTCTTCTTGATCTAACTTCTACAGTGGGTTTAATATTGCTTATTGCTTGATTGAATACAGTAATCGGTTCGTCTTTAGATTTAGACTTAATTTTATCTATTGCATCGTAGACTATTTTTTCTGCAATAGTTTTTTTTCCATCGTACATTAATGAATTAATTAACTTTGGTATAATCGCAGATTTATATTTTGGATCTATAGAGATAAGTTTTTTTGGAGCGCTTTTTTTTCTAGACATAATTATTTACCTTTTTTTGCGCCGTATTTTGATCTTTGCTGTTTTCTTGCTGTCACGCCTTGAGTATCTAAGTTTCCTCTTAAAATATGATATCTCACTCCTGGCAAATCTTTAACTCTTCCACCTCTTATTAAAACAACAGAGTGTTCTTGCAAGTTGTGACCTTCGCCAGGAATATAAGATGTAACTTCGTGACCGTTTGATAGTCTTACTCTAGCGACTTTTCTTAATGCTGAATTAGGTTTTTTAGGTGTAGTTGTGTAAACTTTTAAGCATACACCTCTTTTTTGTGGAGATTTTTCAAGTGCAGGAACTCTGTCCCTAGCCTTTGGCTTAATCCTTTTTTTTTTTAACAATTGGTTAATAGTCGGCATAATTTAAAATGATTAAGGAAGAGATAATTTTTAGTGTAATATCTGTGGTCGTGTTTAGTACCTAGATAGTACTACTATCCAACCAAAATCTTGGTGAAAATACTACAGTTTTTGAAATTGTCAAATTAAAACAATAAAAATAATGCTTTATTATTATGGATTTACAGGGGTTTCAGCTTGATCTATTTTTTCTTGTTCAGATAAAAATTTCTGATCGTCCTCAAGGGCTTTTTTATTCCACTTATTTTTGATTGATCCAGTTCCAGCTGGAACAAGTCTTCCAACAATTACGTTTTCCTTTAACCCTGTTAGTGTGTCAATTTTTCCTCTAATAGCAGCATCAGTTAAAACTCTTGTCGTCTCTTGGAACGAAGCAGCAGAGATGAAAGATTCGGTTTGTAATGAAGCTTTAGTAATACCCATAAGTACTCTTTCTCCTACAGCGGGATTTTTTCCATTTTTTACTAACTCCTCATTTACATTTTCTAGAGTGAATCTATCGATTATCTCACCAGGTAGGTAATCAGAGTCTCCAGAGCTTTTTATTTCAACTTTTTTAAGCATCTGTCTTAAAATTGTTTCTATATGTTTGTCATTTATAATTACACCTTGTAATCTATAAACTTCCTGAACTTGATTTACGAAATATTCGGTTAATTCTTTTATACCTAGAATTCTTAAAATATCATGTGGTAAAGGTTGACCATCGAGAAGATATTCACCTTTTTTAATTTCCTCACCTGGGTTAAAATTAATATGTTTCCCTTTAGGAATTAAATAATTTGAAGTTTCCCCAGAGTCAGAAACTATTGATACTCTTTGTTTGCCCCTAACCTCTTTACCAAACATTACCTTACCGTCATTTTCAGCTATTATCGCACTATCTTTTGCTTTTCTAGCTTCAAATAATTCTGCAACTCTAGGTAATCCACCAGTAATATCTTTTGTCTTTGAAGTTTCTTTAGGAAGTCTAGCTATAACATCTCCAGCACTAATTTTTTGCCCATCCTTTACAGACAAAATAGAATCTGGAACTAAATAATATCTAGCTTCATTATCATCTGCTTTTTTAACTACGTTTCCTTTTTCATCTCTTAATGTTATTCTAGGTTTAAGTTCAGTATTTTTTGATTGTGATCTCCAATCAATAACTGATTTTGACGATATTCCTGTAGTATCATCTAAAGTTTCTGAAAGAGAGACTCCATCAATTAAGTCTACAAAATTAACAATGCCACTTTTTTCCGCTATAACAGGGGTGGTATAAGGATCCCACTCACAAACTTTTGAATTTTTTTTAACTTTATCTCCATTTTTAAAAAAAAGTTTTGATCCATAAGGAACTTTATAAATTGCAATTTGCACACCTTTTTCATCCTCTAAAGATATCTGAGTATTTCTACCCATAACTATTTGATTTTTTTTAGAATCTTCAAGTAGGTTTGTATTGATTATTTTTAACATACCATCTTTTTTTACAACTATTTGAGAGTCTTGTTTAATTTGAGCTGTACCTCCTACGTGAAAAGTTCTCATTGTTAATTGCGTCCCAGGTTCACCAATTGATTGTGCAGAAATCATTCCTATAGCTTCACCTACATTAACCATTTGACCTCTAGAAAGATCTCTACCGTAGCTCATAGCACAAACACCTTCTTTAGAACCACATGTTATTACTGAGTAAACATTTATGGCTTTAACACCAGCTGCATCGATTTTTTCACAGCATGCTTCATCAATCATTTCACCTTTTTTAATTATTACTTCTCCAGATATAGGATTTTTAACGTTATCAGCAACTATTCTTCCTAGCGCTCTCTCTGATAAACTCACAATAATATTTCCACCTTCAATTATTTCAGATAAAGTAATACTTCCCTTGCTCTTGCAGTCACAGTCTTTTTTTGTAATTGTTAAATCCTGAGCAACATCACATAATCTTCTTGTTAAATATCCTGAATTAGCTGTTTTTAATGCTGTATCTGCAAGACCTTTTCTAGCTCCATGCGTAGAATTGAAGTATTCTAATGCAGTTAATCCCTCTTTAAAATTTGAAGTAATCGGTGACTCAATAATTTCACCGGACGGTTTTGCTATTAATCCCCTCATACCAGCTAATTGTTTCATCTGTGCTGCTGAACCTCTTGCACCTGAGTCAGCCATCATGAAAACAGAATTTATGTTTAATCCTTTATCAGTTTTTTCAGTTGCAGAAATTCTTTTCATCATCTCAGACGCAACTTTATCAGTGCACTTTGACCATGCATCAACAACTTTATTATATTTTTCTCCTCTTGTAATTAAGCCCTCAGAATATTGATTTTCATAATCTTTGATTAATTGTGTTGTTTCATCTAATAATTGTTGTTTATTTTCTGGTATAATTAAATCATCCTTACCAAATGAAATACCTGCTTTAAATGCGTGTTTAAAACCTAAATCTTTTAACTTATCACAAAAAATTACAGTACTTTTTTGTCCTGTAAATCTAAATACAATATCAATTATTTCTGAGACAATTTTTTTAGGTAAAACTCTATCTATTAATGAAAAAGTGATATCTTTATTTTTAGGTAGAAGATTTGCTAAAAGAAATCTTCCGACTGTACTTATTTTGTTTTCAAATTTTGTGTTACCTTTTTCATCAACAGTTTCAAACCTTGAAACAATTCTAGAATGTATTTTAATGCTTCCACTTTCTAAAGCTTGTTCGATTTCGGAATTATTGACAAAATAACCTTCAACTTTTTTATCTTGATAAGGTGGTAATGATAAATAATAAATACCTAATATCATATCTTGGCTAGGAACTATTATTGGTTTTCCGTTAGAAGGACTTAAAATATTGTTTGTAGACATCATTAAAACTCTTGCTTCTAGTTGTGCTTCTAAACTTAATGGTATGTGTACTGCCATTTGGTCACCATCAAAATCAGCATTAAATGCGGCACAAGTTAATGGATGTAATTCGATAGCGTCACCCTCAATCAATTTTGGCTCAAAAGCTTGTACACCTAATCTATGAAGTGTAGGTGCTCTATTTAATATAACAGGATGCTCCCTTACAATTAGTTCTAATGCATCCCATACAGCATTAGTCTCTTTTTCAACTAACTTTTTCGCTTGTTTAATTGTCGACGCTAGACCGAGCTTATTTAATCTTGCATACAAAAAAGGCTTAAACAATTCTAAAGCCATTTTTTTAGGCAATCCACATTCGTGTAATTTTAAGTCTGGACCAACTACTATTACTGATCTACCAGAATAATCTACTCTTTTTCCTAAAAGGTTTTGTCTAAATCTTCCTTGTTTACCTTTTAACATTTCTGCAAGTGATTTAAGAGGTCTTTTACCAGTGCCAGTTATAACTCTTCCTCTTCTACCATTATCGAAAAGTGCGTCCACAGATTCTTGAAGCATTCTCTTTTCGTTCCTAACAATAATATCTGGTGCTTTTAAATCCATTAATCTTTTTAGTCTGTTATTTCTGTTTATAACTCTTCTATACAAATCATTTAAATCAGATGTAGCAAATCTTCCACCATCTAATGGTACTAAAGGACGTAATTCAGGAGGTATTACTGGTATAACCGTTAATATCATCCACTCTGGTTTGTTACCAGTTTTTAAGAATGAATCTATCAACTTAAGTCTTTTTATTGATCTTTCCTCTGATACTTTAGATTTTGTTTCATTTATTGTTTTTACTAATAATTCCTTTTCTTTTTCTAAATCAATTGATTTTAATATTTCTAAAATTGCTTCAGCACCAATTCCAGCAGTAAATGCTTCGTCACCAAATTCATTTTGATATTTAATAAGTTCTTCTTCAGACAATAGTTGATTTTTCTTTAATCCTGTTAAACCTGGTTCGATTACAATAAAGTTTTCGAAATACAAAACTCTTTCAACCTCTTTTAATTTCATATCTATTGCTAAAGAAATTCTACTTGGTAAAGATTTTAGGAACCATATATGTGCAACAGGGGTAGCCAAATTTATGTGGCCCATTCTCTCTCTTCTCACATTAGATTTAGTAACTTCTACTCCACATTTTTCACAAATAATCCCTCGAAATTTCATTCTTTTATATTTACCACAAAGGCATTCATAATCTTTGATTGGTCCAAAAATTCTAGCACAGAAAAGTCCATCTTTCTCTGGTCTGAAAGTTCTGTAATTTATTGTCTCTGGTTTTTTTATTTCACCATATGTCCAGGACTTTATTTTTTCAGGACTGGCTAAAGAAATTTTTATACTATTAAAATTTTGAGCATCTGATATTTCGCTAGATTTAAAAATATTATTAATTTCTTTTTTCATATTATTGCACAAATGAACTTAATTTATTTTTCCAATTTTTTCCCTCTGTCGCAACATACGTTGCTACTGCTTCAATTTCATTTTTAGTTAAAATATCTTTATAGGCTGGCATAACCCCATATCCGTTGGTTACTATGTTAATTACATGGTCTTTAGAAAGCTGATTATTTCCACCATCAGATGCGTTTAAAATATGACAATTTACACATTGCTCCTTATTTAAAAAAATATCTTCTCCTAATTTTATTAATTCATTAGCTATTACTAGATTTTGTATATTAAAAAAAATAATAAAAGATATTATAAACTTTTTCATATTAGTTTAGCTCCACATTTAATGCTAAAGATTTAATTTCTTTTACTAGAACATTAAAAGATTCTGGAATACCTGACTCAAAGTTTTCTTCACCTTTTACAATTGTCTCGTACACTTTCACTCTTCCAGCAACATCGTCAGATTTTACAGTTAATATTTCTTGTAAAGTATAGGATGCTCCGTATGCCTCTAATGCCCAAACTTCCATTTCTCCAAATCTTTGGCCTCCTAATTGTGCTTTTCCACCTAATGGTTGTTGAGTTACTAAACTATATGGTCCAGTAGATCTCGCATGTATCTTATCTTCAACTAAATGATGAAGTTTTAACATATAAATTGTTCCTACTGTGACTTGTCTATCAAACTTTTCTCCTGTTCTTCCATCCCATAATTGAGTTTGACCTGACATAGGTAATTTTGCTAATTGCAGCATTTCGGTTACATCTTTTTCTTTAGCACCATCAAAAACCGGTGTTGAAATAGGCACACCATTCATTAAGTTTTCACAAAGGTCAGAAAATTCATTTTTAGACAGTTTTTCAATAAAATTTCCTAATATCTCTTGACCATATATAGATTTTAAAAAATCTTTTATTTTAGAATTTATTTCTAATTTCTTTTGGTTTTCATTAATTAAAAACTTCAATTTATCCCCCAACTCTGAACATGCCCAACCAAGATGAGTTTCTAATATTTGACCAACATTCATCCTACTAGGCACACCTAATGGATTTAAAACTATATCAACTGGCTTTCCATTTTCTCTATAAGGCATATCTTCAACGGGAACAATCTTACTAACAACACCTTTATTTCCATGACGTCCAGACATTTTATCACCAGGCCTTAATCTTCTTTTTATAGCTACAAAAACTTTTACCATTTTCATCACACTTGGTAACAAATCATCACCTTGTCTAATTTTTAATACTTTATCCTCAAATCGATCTTGAATATCCTTGTTAGCTTTTTGATATTGTTCTTCTAATTTTTCAAGTATTTCCTTATTTTTTTTATCACTAAGTTCTAATTTAAAAATTTCTGAAACTGATATTTTTGAAATGTTATCCTGATTTATTACATCACCAGCAATTAAATTTTTTGTTTTTTTCTCAAGCTTGTGTCCCGATAAGATTTGAAGAGCTCTTTGTTTAATACTTCTATCTAAAATTTCTACCTCAACAATCCTATCTTGTTGGACTAAATCAATTTCGGCTCTTTCTATAGTTATAGATCTTTCGTCTTTTTCAATTCCATGTCTATTGAAAACCCTAACATCTATAACAGTACCCCCACTGCCACTAGGCATTTTTAATGATGTATCAGTTACATCAATTGCTTTTTCACCAAAGATTGACCTTAATAATTTTTCTTCCGGTCCAGACGCGGTATCTCCTTTTGGGGTAACTTTCCCAACTAATATGTCCCCTGGCTTAACTTCTGCACCAATATAAACAATACCAGACTCATCTAGATTTTTTAAAGCATCTTCATTAACATTGGGAATGTCTCTAGTGATATCCTCCTCTCCAAGTTTAGTGTCTCTAGCCATGACCTCATACTCCTCTATATGAACAGATGTAAATACATCATCTGTGACACATCTTTCTGATATTAAAATAGAATCCTCAAAATTATAACCCTGCCATGGCATGAAAGCTACTGTTACATTCTTTCCTAAAGCCAACTCACCAATTTTTGTTGATGGTCCGTCAGCAATTATGTCACCACTTTTAACTTTGTCGCCTACTCTTACTAATGGTTTTTGATTTATGCACGTATTTTGATTTGATCTTTTAAACTTTTGCAAATTATAAATGTCAACACCAGATTTAGAATAATCTGTTTCACTAGTAGCTTTAATTACAATTCTTTTTCCATCAATTTTATCCACTATACCGTCTCTTTTTGCGACAATTGTAACGCCAGAATCTAAAGCAACATCACTTTCAATTCCTGTTCCGACTAAAGGGGACTCGGGTTTAAGTAAAGGAACAGCTTGCCTCATCATGTTTGAACCCATCAAAGCCCTATTTGCATCATCATTCTCTAAAAAAGGTATTAAAGAAGCCGCAACTGATACCAGCTGTTTTGGAGAAACGTCAATATAATCTATGTTTTCAGGCTTCGAGAGTATAAAATTTAAATTTTGTCTACTTGAAACTAAATCTTCAATAAATTTACCATTTTTATCTACTTTAGAATTAGCTTGGGCAATAGTATACTTAGTTTCCTCCATTGCAGAAAGGTATTCTATTTTATCCTGAACAACTCCTTCTATAACTTTTTTATAAGGAGATTCTATAAAACCATATTTATTGATTTTAGAATAAGTGGATAAGCTGTTGATCAATCCTATATTTGGACCTTCCGGAGTCTCTATTGGGCATATTCTTCCATAATGAGTTGGATGAACGTCTCTTACTTCAAAACCTGCTCTCTCCCTAGTTAGTCCGCCAGGTCCTAATGCTGAAACTCTTCTTTTATGTGTTATCTCAGAAAGTGGATTTGTTTGATCCATAAATTGTGAAAGTTGTGATGTTGCAAAAAAATCTTTTAGTGAAATAGTTAATGGTTTAGCATTAATTAAATCTTGGGGCATAGCTGACTCAACATCTAAAGTTGTCATTTTTTCTTTGATAGCTCTTTCCATTCTATAAACACCAATTCTCGCTTGATTTTCGACTAATTCTCCCACAGATCTAACTCTTCTGTTTCCTAAGTGGTCGATGTCATCTATTTCATCTTTGCCATCTCTTAAATCTAACATTTTTTTGATAATTGCTAAAATATCATCATTTCTTAATATTGTTATTTTATCTGAACAATCTAAGTTTAATCTAGAATTCATTTTTACTCTGCCTACATCAGACAAGTCATATCTATCTGAACTAAAAAAAAGATTATTAAATATTTGAGTTGCTATTTCTATTGTAGGAGGTTCGCCAGGTCTTAAAACCTTATAAATTTCATTAATAGCATCGTTTTTATTCTCATTTTTATCATTTAATATAGTTTGAAGTAAATACGGACCTTTATTAATTGTATTTGTATATGCAACTTCAATAGTATAATTTTTAGCATCTAAAGATTTTTCTATTATTGTGTCATTTATTTCTGTACCTACTTTAAAGGCATCATCTCCAGAAACAATTTGTTTCACTAAATATTTGCCTAAGAGAAATTCACTTGAAACATATATTTCTTTTAAACCATCACTTTGAAGTTTTTTTGCTTTTAAAAAATTAATTTTTTCACCTTTTTTAATTACAACTTTACTCGATTTTGCGTCTATAATTTCTTCAGAAAAATTTTTAGATTTATAGTTCTCTGGATTAAACTTTGTTTTCCATTTTTTAATTTTATCATCGAATACAAACATTTCTTTTTCATAGAATTCTTTAACAATATCTGTTTTGTTAAAACCTAATGCTAAAAGTAATGTCGATACTAATATTTTCTTTTTTCGGTCTACTCTAAAATATAGTAAATCTTTTACATCAAACTCAAAGTCTAACCAAGATCCCCTATTTGGAATTACTCTGCAATTAAATAATAATTTTCCACTTGCATGTGATTTACCTTTATCATGGTCAAAAAATACGCCAGGACTTCTATGCATTTGATTTACTACAACTCTTTGAACTCCATTTGTTATAAAGGTCCCACTATTAGTCATCATAGGAACCTCGCCCATATAAACTTCTTGTTCTTTGGCAGATAAAATATCCTTAGTATTATTTTCTTGATCTATTTCATATACAACTAACCTTAAATTACATTTTAATGCAGATGAATAAGTTAAACCTCTTTGTATACATTCCTCTACATCAAACTTTGGTTTTTCTAATTTATAACTGACATACTCTAGTGTTGCTTTTTCATTTAAATCTTCAATTGGAAATATACTTTTAAAAACTCTATCGAAGCCTTTAATAAATTGTGGTTCTATGTCTGGAAGATATTCAGTTAATTCTTTATAAGAATTTTTTTGAACCTCGATAAGGTTGGGTATAGATAAACCTTCTTTTAATTTTCCAAAATTTTTTCTTATATTTTTCTTTTTAGTAAAAGATAACTGCATTTATTTAAACCGTTAATTTATTAGATTAACAGCTTTAAAATTCTTTGTTTATTTACTTAAGTTCTACTTTTGCACCAGCTGCTTCGAGTTTTTTCTTCATCTCTTCAGCATCTTTTTTACTTACACCAGATTTAATCTCTTTGGGCGCCCCTTCAACTAAATCCTTTGCTTCTTTCAAACCTAGAGTTGTTATTGCTCTAACTTCTTTAATTACATTAATTTTTTTATCACCTGAAGATGCTAATACTACTGTAAATTCATCTTTTTCTTCAGCAGGTGCTCCACCTGCAGCTGCACCAGCAGCAGGAGCTGCAACAGCTGCTGCAGCAGTTACTCCCCATTTTTCTTCAAGTTGTTTTGATAATTCTGCAGCTTCAACTACAGTTAGTTTTGATAATTCGTCGATAATTTTATTAAGATCAGCCATACTAAAAATGTCCTAAGGTTATTTTTTTGATTTTTCGAGCGCTAAAATAGCGATTTTTGAGGCTGGTGCAAGTAAAATACTTGCGATTTTTTGCGCTGGAGATCGTAAAATACCCACTATTTTTGCTCTTGCTTCATCCAAAGAGGGTAAAGTTGCAACATTTTTGACACCAGCAACGTCAAGAATATCTCCACCCATGATTCCACCTAGAATCTTTAGATTTGAATTTTCCTTAGAAAAATTAGTTAATATTTTTGCAGATGTAATTGCATCAGATGATAAAGCTATTGCCGTAGGTCCTGTAAAAAGTTTCGACAATTCTTTACATCTTGTTTTTTCTAAAGCTAATTTAGTAATTCTATTTTTAGTAATTTTAAATTGTATCCCATGTTCTCTCATTCTATTTCTAAGTTCATCTAATTGCTTAACTGTTAACCCTTGATAATGTGTTACGATTACTGCATCCGATTTATCAATTTCAGATGTCATATTTTTTATGTATGTTTGTTTTTTTTCTTTATTCATCATAATTAAATAGCCTTATCTAGTTTAACTTTATAGGAAACACCCATAGATGAAGTGATAAAAATATTTTTTATCAAATCACCTTTAATTGTATAATTTGATTTTTCTCTATCAATAGTTTCGATTATAGTATCGAAATTTTTAATTAATTTATCATCTGAAAAAGATTTTTTTCCAAAGCTGAGACCAATATTTCCATCTTTATCATTTTTGAGCTCTACTTGACCTGACTTTGCATTTTTGACTGCACTTGAAATATCATCAGTAACTGTTCCAAGTTTAGGATTAGGCATTAACCCTTTGGGACCTAATATTTTCCCAAGTTTAGATAATTTTAACATCATTGAAGTTGATGAAATTAATTTTTCAAAGTTTAAATCACCATTTTTAATTTTTTCGATAAAATCATCACCTCCAACTATATCAGCACCTGCATCTTTAGCATCTTTATGTTTGGCTTCCTCTGCTACTACTGCTACTTTTACTTTTTTTCCTGTTCCGCCAGGTAAATTAATAGCTGTTCTGATGTTAATTTCATTTTTTTTTTGTTTATTATTAATAGCAATGCTTAGATCAATTGACTCATCAAACTTCGTTGTACAATTTTTTTTAACCAAAGGCAGCAACTCATTTATTTTAAGAGGCTTTAATAAATTTGTTTTTTCAGGAAGTTTTTTAAATCTTTTTGATGGCATTAATCTTTTACCTCTATACCCATAGATCTAGCAGAGCCTGCAATTATTTTTACAGCTTCATCTAAATCATGAGCATTTAAATCTTTCATTTTTTTTTCTGCTATTTCTTTAGCTTGCTTTGTTGTTATTGACGCTACAATAGTTCTACCTGGTTCTTGGGATCCACTTTTTAATTTAGCCGCTTCTTTAATAAAGTGAGATGCTGGAGGTGATTTAATCTCAAAATCAAATTTTTTATCTTTATATACAGTAATAATTACAGGAACAGGTTTACCCATAAAATTTTTTGTTTTTTCATTAAAAGCTTTACAAAATTCCATAATATTTATACCTCTTTGTCCTAAAGCAGGTCCTACGGGTGGGGCTGGATTAGCTTGACCACCTTTAATTTGTAATTTCACATATCCACTAATTTCTTTTTTTGCCATTAACTTACCTTTTCTATCTGGTTAAACTCTAGATCTACCGGAGTTGGTCTTCCAAAAATAGACACTGAAACTTTAACACGTAATTTTTCTTCGTCAATATCCTCTATTAATCCTGAAAACGATGCAAAAGGTCCGTCGACTACTTGCACCTTTTCTCCAATAGAATAGTCAATTGTGGATTTTGGTTGTGCTATTCCATCTTTCATTTGACCTAATATTTTTTCTATTTCTTTATCTGAAACTGGAACTGGGACACCTTTTGATCCTAAAAAACCGCTAACTTTTTTTATATTTTTAATCATGTGATAAATGTTATTATCCATTTCACTTTTAATTAAAACATATCCAGGAAAATATTTTTTTTTTCTTTGAACTCTTTTACCTCTTTTAACCTCAGTAACATCGTGTGTTGGTACGACTATTTCCTCAATTTTATCAGATATTTTAGCTTTATCTGCCTCCTCTTTTATTAGTTGAGCTACTTTATTTTCAAAACTTGAATGAGATTGAACTATGTACCAATTTTTCATTAAAGACCTATTTTTAAAATTAAACCCAAAATAAACTGGAAAAATTGATCAAGAAGTAAAAAAAATATTGATGCAATAATTGCCATCGCTGCAACCATCAATGTGCCTTGTATTGTTTCCTTACCAGTTGGCCAGGTAACTTTAAAAGCCTCTTGTTTAACCTCTTGCAAAAATTTAATTGGGTTTTTCATAAACATTTTCATTATTATGGCAGGAGCGGAGGGAATCGAACCCCCAACCTCCGGTTTTGGAGACCGGCGCTCTACCAATTGAGCTACACTCCTAAGAGGGGCAGCTTACTTAATAATCTTAGTTACTACTCCAGCTCCTACAGTTCTTCCACCTTCACGAATTGCGAAATTTAATTTTTCACTCATAGCGATAGGTGTAATTAATTTAACTTTGAATTTAGCATCGTCTCCCGGCATAACCATTTCTGTTCCAGATGGTAATTCAACTTCACCAGTAACATCGGTTGTTCTAAAGTAAAATTGAGGTCTGTATTTTGTAAAAAAAGGTGTGTGTCTTCCACCCTCCTCTTTTTTTAATACATAAGCTTGAGCTTCAAACTCTGTGTGTGGAGTTACAGATCCTGGTTTTGCCAAAACTTGTCCTCTTTCAACATCAGTTCTCTCTACACCTCTTAATAAGGCACCTATATTATCTCCAGCCTCACCTGTATCCAAAATTTTTCTGAACATTTCTACTCCAGTGCAAACAGTTTTTTTGGTATCTCTTATTCCAACAATCTCAATTTCTTCCCCAGTTTTAACAACACCTTGTTCAACTCTACCAGTTACAACTGTTCCTCTACCAGAAATCGAAAATACATCCTCGACAGGCATTAAAAAAGGTTTGTCCTTAGGTCTATCAGGCTGAGGTATGTGTTCATCAACAGCTTTCATTAAATCCATGATAGCTTTTTTTCCAACTTCCTCATCTTTACCCTCAACTGCAGCTAAGGCCGATCCTTTTATAATCGGAGTTTTATCACCTGGGAATTTATAAGAAGTTAATAGTTCTTTAATTTCTTCCTCTACAAGTTCAATTAGTTCTTTATCTTTAACTTGGTCAACTTTATTTAAAAATACAACAATTGCTGGAACACCAACTTGTCTTGCTAAAAGAATATGTTCCCTTGTTTGTGGCATTGGGCCATCAGCTGCATTTACAACTAAAATAGCTCCATCCATTTGGGCTGCACCAGTAATCATATTTTTTACATAGTCAGCATGTCCGGGGCAATCTACGTGAGCGTAATGCCTTTTTTCAGTTTCATACTCAACGTGTGCTGTTGAAATCGTAATTCCTCTTTCTTTTTCCTCCGGAGCTTTATCAATTTGATCATATGCTGTAAATTGTGCGCCTCCTGTTTCTGACAGCACTTTAGTTATAGCGGCAGTCAATGTTGTTTTACCATGGTCTACGTGTCCAATTGTACCAATGTTACAATGTGGTTTTGTCCTATTAAATTTCTCTTTCGACATTACTTTTTACCTCACTTTAAAAATTATAATTTTTGGAGCGGGTAAAGGGAATCGAACCCTTACATCCAGCTTGGAAGGCTAGCGTTCTACCATTGAACTACACCCGCATAACCAAGTTAATACTCCAAGTTATTTAAATACTTTAGAGAATGGTGGAGGGGGAAGGATTCGAACCTTCGAAGACCGAAGTCAACGGGTTTACAGCCCGCCCCATTTGACCGCTTTGGTACCCCTCCTAAATAGAAATAGGAGTAGCGTCACCTTGTTCAATTAAAGCTTTAAACAACAGTGGTTTTATATATTTTTATTGAACAAATGCAATATGAGAAATAACAATAAAATTAGTTAAAAATTAAGTAAAATTGGTAATTATAATGTCAAATTCAAACTTTTATATTGTTGGTAAACATCCAGTAATTGAGGCTCTAAAAAATCCCAACAGAAAAGTAATTAGACTATTTTTAACCGAGGAAAGTAAAAAAACTATTCATAGAGAAAACAATAAAATTAACTTGATTAAAAACATTAAGGTTTATTTTAAAACTAAAAAAGAATTAGATAAATATTGTAAAAATGAGCAAATTTTACACCAAGGTTTCGTCGCAGAAATAGAAAAATTAGAGGATTTAGATTTGAAGGAATTTATAAAAAAAGAACAGAATAAAACACTTATTTGTCTTCAGGGAGTAACAGATCCACGAAATATAGGTTCAATTATTAGAAGTGCTTTAGCTTTTAAAATTGATGGTATTATTGTTAAAGAGAGACATTACCCTGAAAAAAGCAAAGCAATGTATAAAGCAAGTAGTGGGAGTATTGAATATATGAAAATATTCAAGGTTTCAAATATTAATACTACTTTAAAATTTCTAAGGGAAAAAAATTTTTGGATTTATGGTTTTGATACAAACGCCAAGAAGGATTTTTCTGATGTAGAATGGAAAGGAAATAATGTTCTTCTTTTTGGTTCCGAAGGCTTTGGATTAAACCAAAAAACAGAAAAATATGTTGATTATTTTGTAAAGATTAAAATTAATAAAGATTTAGAAAGTTTAAATATATCTAATAGTGCATCGATTGTTTTTTTTCATATAAACAAGGTAAAAAAAAATCTTGATTAGTAATAAATATATTATAAACAACACTAAACGCCCTTGTAGCTCAGCTGGTAGAGCAATTGATTTGTAATCAATAGGTCCGCGGTTCGAATCCGTGCGGGGGCACCACTAATTTGTTTCTCTTCTTAACTGTTCTAGTTTAATTTTTTTTTGAAGACTTCTATTTGTGTCATACAAAAGATTAAACTTAATTTTTTTATTGGTTTTAACAATAATTTTTTTAGCATTACGTATTTCAACATTATCTGCTACTGCACTGACTGGTCTTTTTAATGGATTTAAATTTTTAATTCGAATTATGGATTTATCACTTATAATTTTACCTTTCCATCTTCGAGGTCTAAAAGCACTTATTGGTGATATTGATAATTTTTTTGAATTTAAACTTAATATAGGTCCATGAACAGACATATTATAAGCTGTGCTCCCCGCTGGTGTTGATACTAAAATCCCGTCTGAAATTAATTTTTTTATAATATATTTTTTACCTGAAACCACTTGTAAAGAGGCTGCTTGTCTACTTTGTCTCAAAATAGATACCTCATTAATAGCCAAATATTTTTTTGTTGTTTTATTTTTAGTTATTACTTCCATTTCTAATGGAGAAATTGATATCATTTTTGATTTTGACAAATTTTCGATTGTTTTATTTCTTGAAAATTTGTTCATTAAAAAACCATAGTTACCTGAATTTATTCCATAAAAAATTCTAGAGCTTTTTTTGTTTCTTTTTAAAGTTTTTAGCATGAAACCATCGCCACCTATAACAATATATAAGTTAGATCTTAATTTACTTTTTTTTAGATTTTTATTTAAGAAATCTTTAATCTTTTTAGATTTTGAATTTATATCAGATATAATTTTGTTCATTAGTGGTGCCCTCGGCCAGACTCGAACTGGCACTCCCAAAAGGGCAAGGATTTTAAGTCCTTTGTGTCTACCAATTTCACCACGAGGGCATGAGTTATTTTCATGAGTGTTTATGTCAATATTTATAATTGAACAAGATCAATAAGTAAATTTTTTAATTAACCAGTATTTTTTATTGCTGCCGATATACCTGCAATGCTAGTCATTAAGGCATCATTTAGATAATCGTTATTAATTTTATTGTTATTTTTTTTGTTTAATTTCATCATTACTGTTGCTTGGAGGATATTTAAAACTTCAGAATATACATTTCTTATAATTGCAGGACTTCTAAATACTTTTCTTTGTTTTAAAATTTCAGAGGGTGTAATGCTATGATTAAGTTTTTTTAAAGCTTCAAATTGAAACCTGAGTTTCTTACCCACTCTTTTTAGATTATCGTCCGCTAAATAACCTTCGTAAATTTTTGAAATTTCTGGATCAACTTTTGAAATAACCATATCAAGTAAATCCATGGTCGAATTAAAAAACGGCCAATTTTTTTCCATATCAATTAGAGTTTTTTTAAATTTTCTAATTGAAGAGTATCTTAATGCTTCGGCAGTACCTAGCCATGCTGGTAACATTAATCTTATTTGCGTCCATGCAAATACCCAAGGTATTGCTCTAAGACCTTTAATATTATCTAAATTTTTTCTTTTAGAAGGACGAGACCCAATAGATAATTTTCCTAATGCTAAATGAGGTGTAACTGTTTTAAAGTATCTTATAAATTCAGTGCTAGATGTTAAATTTTTTCTATAAGAACTTTTTGATATATCCGACATACTCTTTATCAAGTTTCGCCAATTTTCTTTTGGTTGAGGTGGAGGTATTAAAGTAGCTAACATCACAGAACTTATGTAACTACATAGATTGTATTTAGCTATGGGCTCATAGCCATACTTTTGTTGTATTACCTCACCTTGATCTGTAATTCTTATTTTACCATTAACCGATCCAGGTGGTTGAGATTTAAGAGTAGCCTGTATTGGTCCACCTCCTCTTCCAGCAGAACCACCTCTTCCATGAAAAAAAGATAATTTTATTTTAAATTTTTTTGACAAAGCTAAAATTTCTTCCTGTAATTTATATTGATGCCAACTTGCGCATAGTTTACCTGCATCTTTACTAGAATCTGAATAACCAATCATAATCTCTTGTTCATAATTAATCATATTTCGATACCAGTTTAATTTAAACAAGGATGACATTATTTTGCTACCGTTTATTAAGTCATCTAAAGTTTCAAATAAAGGCACCACTCTTAATTTGTGTTCTATGTTTGCCTCTTTCTGTAGAAGTATAACTGAAAGAATATCGGATGCTGAAGATGTCATAGATATAATGTAAGCTCCCAAACATTCTTTAGGTTGACTTGATAAAGCTTTGAAAGTAGACCAAACCTCTAAATTTTCTTTATCTTTAAATTTAAAACTATTAATAAAATTTTTTTCTTTTATTTTTTTAGTCAAAAAATTTATTTTGTCTAGCTCTGTCCAAGAATAATAGTTTTTCTTAAATTTTCTTCTTATTATTTCTGCAATAAGTTTTGTATGTCTAGATGACTCTTGTCTTATATCTAATCTAGCAAGATTAATTCCAAAACATTTCACTCTTCTCATTAAGTCTAATAATTCCCCGCTAGCGATATTTTCATTTTGTGACTGCTCCAAAGATTCTCTCACTACTCTCAATGGTTTTAAAATATCTTCTTTAGAGGAAATAAGTTCTTTTTGATTTAGAGGTTTTTTTTGAACCAAGTGTCGTTCTATCATTCTATGAGTTTTTCTCATTTTATCTCTTAGAGGTCTTAAATAAACTCTATAGGGTTCATAAGAATGACCAGTATATCTTAATATTTTTTTGGAACATTTTTGCATAGAAAAAGATCTTATTAATTTTGTTAAAGATTTTTCATAAAGTTTTGCAGCTTCCCATCTTGACAAAAGCAAGACTTCCTCAGTAACTTTAGATGTAACGAAAGGATTTCCATCTCGGTCACCACCCATCCATGAACCAAATTCGATAGGATTAAAATTTTTTGGTAAATTCTTTTTCATATTTTTTACAAATATTTCGTTAAGTCTTCTGTAGACTTTAGGAATTGTATCCCATAAACTATCTTCTATAATTGCTAATCCCCATCTCGCTTCATCAAAAGGAGATGGTTTGTATCTTTTAAGCTCATCTGTGTTCCATATAATTGTTATTTCATCAAACATCTTTTTGTCTAATACTTTTATTTTAGAAGGATAGTTTTGAAGTAAATTTCTTTGTTCCAATATTTCGGTCAATGTATGATATTTTTGAATTAATGTCCTTCTCTTTACTTCAGTAGGATGGGCGGTTAAAACAATACCGATATTAAGTCTTTTAGCCAAATCATAAATTGTTTTATTTGAAATATTTTTATTTTTAAAAAAACTCTCAAATATTTCCTCAATAAATATATTTTTGTTTTTATTACTTTTTGAGGAATTGTCATATTGGTCAAGAGTTCTAGAAACATCTACTGACTCAGCCAAATTATATAGGTTCATAAAATGATTATATGCTCGAGTTAGTTTCAGAAGTTCTTTAGGTCTTTGTTTTTTAATTTCTTTAGATAGATTTTTGAAAGGATCCTTTTTATTTTTATTTGCAATATTTGCCTTTGATAAAAGCCTTGTTTTTTCAACCAATTTAAAAAATTTATTTCCTTCTTGTTCTCTTATTACTTTTCCAAGTATATTTCCTAGGTATCTAACATCGTCTCTTAAACTTTTAGTAGGAATTCTCTCATAATAAAGATCTCTTTTTATCATTGAAAAATTATTTCTTTTAAGTAATTATTTTTCCCAATCAAACCTTGGAAAAGAATTAAATATTTTTAAAATACCTTCTGACCATTCAACAGAAACTTTGGAAAATTCTTTGTCATTTAAGTTCAAGCATTTTTGAGATGTAATCTTTAATTCATCTTTTTTATAAACAACAAAATCTATTGGGGGACCAACAGTTAAGTCACTTTTAAGTGTAGAGTCCATTGATATTAAGGCACATCTTGAAGCATCACCAATTGAAACATTTGGTGTAATAACTCTATCTAAAATTGGTTTGCCGTACTTGACTTCTCCAATCACCAAATATGGTTTACTATCTGCGGGTTTAATATAATTTCCCTGAGGGTAAACTAAGAATAATTCCATTGGTTGCCCTTTGATTTGACCACCTACTATAAAAGTTGATCCAAGTAATACGGTATCAGTATTAATTCCCTTTGGGGATGAGTGTTTAATATTCAGACCTCCAACATATTTTGCTACTTGATCAAAATCTTCACATGTATTTAAATTTTTTATTCCATTTTTATCGTTTAAATCCTTTTCGATAGATTTGTATACCGCCTGAGATGTTCCAAGATTTCCTGAAGTAACTATTATAATAGTTCTATCACCAACGTCATAAGTAAACATTTTTGAATATATATTTACGTTATCAAAACCAGCATTAGTTCTAGAGTCTGATGCTACTATTATGCCCTCTTTAGTTTTAATTCCAATACAGTATGTCATAATTTAATGTATTATTTAATTAAACAATGTATTTATAATCGATTTATATCATATCTGATATATCTAAAATGCATTTGCATAATAGGTATAACTAATAAAAGCTGTCAAAATGGTCACTAAGTTATGGAAAAACTACAATGCAAAGTATGCATACGATGGGTACTTTACAGAAGACAACAAGTTACGAAAACATGCAATGATAATTTCTAATATCCTTGAAAGATACGGAAAAAAAAAATTGCAAGAAATTGAGAAAAACTGTCAAAGCACTATCAGCGCAAGAGGTATAAATTTTAGAGTATATGCAGCGAATAATAGAGCTGAGGAAAAGAAATGGCCACTTGATATTATACCTAGAATAATTCCAAGATCCCAATGGAATAAAGTTTCGAAAGGACTGCAACAAAGGGTAAAGGCTTTAAATTTATTTATAGATGACGTCTATAATCAAAAGAAAATATTTAAAGATAATGTCGTTCCAAAAGAAATAATATTTAGATCACCATATTATGTAAAAGAATGCGAGGGTTTTTCTCCAAAATATAAAGCTTGGTCCAACATTTCTGGAGTTGACTTAATAAGGAATAAGGCGGGAGATTATTTAGTTTTAGAAGATAATTTAAGAGTTCCCTCTGGTGTTTCTTATATGCTTGAGAATCGAATGGTTATGAGAGATGTATTTCCTGAACTGTTTACCAGATATAAAGTTGCATCAATTAATCATTATACAAATAAACTTTTCAACTGCATGATTGAGTGTATTCCTAAAAAAACTAAAGATCCACATATGGTGGTTTTAACACCTGGAATTTATAATTCTGCATATTTTGAGCACTCATATTTAGCTGAGCAGATGGGAATTGCATTAGTTGAAGGGAAAGATCTTTTTGTGGAAAATGACATTGTATATATGAAAACAGTTAAAGGACCATTAAAAGTCGATTGTATATATAGACGATTAGATGATAGTTTTTTAGATCCAAAAGCATTT
Organism: Pelagibacteraceae bacterium AG-426-E17; assembly: GCA_003210095.1. Taxonomy (GTDB): domain Bacteria; phylum Pseudomonadota; class Alphaproteobacteria; order Pelagibacterales; family Pelagibacteraceae; genus Pelagibacter. The sequence continues at coordinate 891,404 of QCNP01000001.1, read as the reverse complement.
AACAAAGCGTCTGTGATTGGAGTACCTGGTTTATTTAAATGTTGGAGAAAAGGTAATGTTGGAATTCTAAACGCAATAGGAACGGGTATAGCAGATGACAAAGTAGTTTATTCTTACGTAAATAAAATGATAGTTTACTATTTAGGTGAACAGCCTATTCTAAATCAAGTAGAAACTTATTTATGCCATGAAAAGATCCAAAGAGATTATGTAATAGATAATATTTCAAAATTAGTAGTAAAACCTGCAAATGCCTCGGGCGGTTATGGGATTATGATTGGTCCAAAAGCTCCGCCTAAAGAGAGACAAGAAGTGATTAATAAAATAAAAAAAAATCCTAGAGAATTTATTGCTCAGCCACTAGAAATTTTATCAACAGCACCAACAATTACTGAGAACAATATTGAGCCAAGACATCTTGATTTACGACCTTTTGTTTTAAGTGGAAAGACATCCTATGTTACAACTGGTGGATTAACGAGAGTTGCATTAAGAAAAGGCAGCACAATTGTTAACAGCTCTCAAGGTGGCGGTTCTAAGGATACGTTAATTGTTGATATGTAAGACACTTATTTATAAAACTGTGGATAATTTGGGCTATGACTTCAAAAATAATTATATTCACAGATTTAGATGGAACTTTACTTGATAGAGATACTTTTAAATTCGATAAAATCTTAGATTATTTAAAAGATCTGATTTCAAAGGATATCTGTATTATTCCTAATTCAAGTAAAACACGCCAAGAAATTGAGGTATTTAACGAGGAATTGGATGAAAATTTATCTTACGTGGTTGAAAATGGTGCAGCTATTTATAATTTAAACTTAATTAATTCAGGTTTCCCGGAAAAAATTAGTTTAAGTAGAGAAATTGACGAAATACTAAAAGTGTTTGAAAATAAGATATCAACTAAACTTAGTTCAAAATGTAAATTTATCAAAAACTTAGATATTAAAAAACAAATAAATGTACTAGGACTTCCTAAAGAAAAAATTAAGGCTTCATTAAATAGAGAGTACTCAATCCCATTATTATTTGAGGGTTCAAAATCTGACAAAACAGAACTCTTTAAGTCTGTAAATGAAATTGGTTTATCATTACAGGAAGGGGGAAGAGTGATTAATCTTTGTGATAAAGTCAGTAAATCTCAAGCAATGAAAAATGTTGTAAAAGTATTTAAAAAAGTAACTAAAGAAAAATTGTTTACAATTGGTGTTGGTGATAATTACAATGATTTAGATATGCTCAAAAATAGCGATATACCTTGTTTAGTCTTTAATGATAAATTTACACTAGATAAGATAAATATTAATAACTGTTTAGTATCAAAAAAACCTGCCCCAGAGGGTTGGAAAGAAGTTGTCAAATTAGCGCTAGATAAAATAAAATAATGTTACTAGAATAACTTATGGGTGATTTTTCTCAAAATGGAATAGTTTCTACACTGCATGATTTTGGTACGAAATCTACAACAGAGATTGAAAAAAATTTATTGAGCTTTTCTAAAGAAAGAAAAATGGAATTAATTCTTCCATGCTTATATTCAGAATTAGAAGGTGCTGCACTACCTAACATAGTAAGTCAAATAAGTAAGACAAAATATTTAAACCACGTTATTATTGGGTTAGATAAAGCTTCAGAAAGCCAAGCTAAAAAGGCTTGGAAATTTTTTAAAAAAATAAATGTTCCTTTCACAATTTTATGGAACGATGGACCTAAACTTAAAAAATTAGATAGTGAGTTGGAGAAGAAAAATTTAGCACCAAACCAAATGGGTAAAGGTAGAAATGTTTGGTATTGTATAGGAATGTGTATAGCTAGAGATACCGCAAGATCTGTTGCATTACACGATTGTGATATCAAAACTTATGATAGAAGAATGTTGGCCAAATTATTTTATCCAGTTGTAAACCCATTGTTTAACTTTGAATTTTGTAAAGGTTATTATCCAAGAATTGCAAATAATAAAATGAATGGAAGAGTGGCAAGACTTTTGGTTGGGCCTTTGTTAACAGCATTAGAAAAAACTATAGGTCAAAGTGACTATCTAAATTTTATGAAATCATTTAAATACCCATTAGCAGGTGAATTTTCATTCAGACGTAATGTATTACCAGAATTAAGAATTTCATCAGATTGGGGTATAGAAGTTGGAATTTTATCAGAAATGCAAAGAAGTTTTTCACCGAATAATATTTGCCAAGTTGATTTAGCAGACGCTTATGATCATAAACATCAGGATCTCTCTATTGATGACGAAACTAAAGGACTTTCAAAAATGTCAATTGACATTATAAAAACATTTATAAAAAAATTGGCAACACAAGGAAACTCATTTAGTAGAGAAACTTTCAGATCTTTAAAAGCAACATACTATAGATCTGCTTTAGACTTAATTGATATTTATAGAAGTGATGCTGCAATGAATGGATTAAAATTCGATTCTCACAAAGAAGAGGAAGCGGTTGAATTATTCGCGGTAAATATTATGAAAGCAGGAGAAGCTTTTTACATTAATCCAATGGATACACCATTTATTCCAACTTGGAGTCGAGTGAAAAGTGCAATACCTGATTTTCTTGTAAGATTAAATGAAGCTGTTAGTGAAGATAATAAAAAATTTGTTTAATGTTATCAAGCACAGTAAAAAGTCAAATAAATTCTAAGCTAAAAAATATTTATAGTAAAAATTTTAACAATAAAGATTTAAAAATATTTTCTGATGAAATTTTTGAATTAATCAAAATTTCTAATAGAAAAATATTAAAAGCTAAAACTAAAAAATTGAAAATATCCGAAGATACTTCGGTTGTGATTTGTTATGGTGATAGTGTTTATGAAAATGGAAAAATAAATTCAATTAAGTCATTTAAGAATTTTTATAACAAAAATTTATCAAGGTATTTTAATACGATACATTTTTTACCATTTTATCCATCAAGTAGTGACAGCGGATTTGCTGTTAAAGATCATTATAAAATTGATAGTAAATTAGGATCTTGGGCAGACATAAATAATTTTTCAAAAAAAAATAATATTATGGCTGATATTGTTATAAATCATGCTTCCTCAAAGGGATTATGGTTTAAAAATTTTTTGAGAAATAAATCACCAGGTAAAGATTATTTTTTAAAAGTAAATAATAAATTTGATGTTTCTAAAGTTGTAAGACCACGGGAAAATAAACTACTTAAGAAGATTCATGTATTTAATAAACCTGATTTTATATGGAGAACATTTAGCTCTGACCAAATAGATTTAAATTTTAAAAACCCAAAAGTCTTAATGCGTTTTATTAAAATCATGATCAACTTAGCATGTCATGGAGTATCAATTTTTAGACTAGATGCAATTGCCTACTTATGGAAAGAAAGCGGTACTAAATGTATAAATCTCAAGCAAACTCACGAAATAATAAAATTACTAAGAATAATATGTAACTCCTTACAAAATTCACCTTATTTAATTACTGAAACTAATTTACCTGAAAAAGAAAACTTAAGTTATTTTGGAAAAAAGAATGACGAAGCTAACTGGATATATAATTTTACACTACCTCCCCTTTTAATTCATGCTTTTCTTTTTGAAGATAGTTCAAAATTAAATCAGTGGATAAAAAAATTACCATCTACAAAATTTAAAAATAATTATTTTAATTTTATTGCTTCACATGATGGTATAGGAATGAGACCTGCTGAGGGTTATTTAAACAAGGGTACCCTTAATAACTTATTTAAAAGATTAAGGAAAAATGGAGCTCAACTTTCTTATAGAAAAATAAATAAAGCACAAAAAAAAGTTTATGAAGTCAACATAACTCTCTTTAACGCTTTCAAAAATACTGATTATGATAAAAAAGGATTATATTCTTTAGAAAGATATGTCTCTGCGCATGCAATAATGTTTTCGATTGAGGGTGTACCTGCTGTTTACTTTAATTCAATATTTGGCAAGGCTAATGACGAATATAAATATGTTATATCTAATAATAAAAGAGACCTTAACAGATATAAATGGAACAAGTCAAAATTAGATAGATTTTTAAAAGATAAAAAATCCAAACAAAAAATTTACTACGATCATATTACTAATTTATTAAAAATAAGAAAAAAACAAAAAGCATTCCATCCAAACGCATCTATGCGATGTTTATCTTTTGGTAAAAAAATACTCGCCTATAAAAGAGTGAGTTTAGATAAAAAACAAACTATTATTTGTATTACAAATATGTCTTCAAAATCACAAAGTGTTTTATTAGCTAACAATCAAGATAAATATAAAAACCTTTTAAGTAAAAAAGTTAACATTATTAGTAAAAGATTATCCTTAAAACCTTCTGAAACAGTTTGGTTATCTAATTAGAAAACAAAAATAACAATCCAATATGAAGATAGCCCTGATACAATTGTTAAAATAACATTCCTTGTAAAAAACCCAATAACTAAAGCAGTTAAAGCTCCAAATATTTTTGGATCACTTATAGTAACGAAGGCTCCAAAATCATCTAACAAAACCCCAGGAAATATTATTGAAGGGAAAACTACAGATGGTACATAATTTAAAATCTTTCTTAAATTATCACTTATCATTTCTTTTCTGATCAATGTAACCATGCTCATTCTTGTAAAATAAGTTAAAATTCCAGCTATAAAAATTGAAGTCCAGGTCATTTTTTTAATTTATTAATTACCATCGCTGCAAAAAGTCCAATGAGTGGTGAAATTATTATGTAGGTTTTGAAGGGGGCATTATAAAAAAAAGTAGCTGCTAAACCTGAAACTAGCATAACTAAAACATGATCAAATTTTCTTAACTCATTTACTATTATTGCAATGAACGTTAGAGGAATTGCAAATTTTAATCCAAGTTCCTCAGGTACAATAGATCCTAAGTAAATTCCCATTATTGTGGAAACCTGCCAGATAAACCACAATATTATTCCTGAACCAATTAGATGATAATGATTAAATTCCTCAGTTGGATTTTTTTTAAAATACTGATTTGAAACAGCAAATCCTTGATCGACTATAAAATAAGAAATTAAAAGTTTTTTAATTAAAGATAATTTTTGTAAATATTCAGATAATACTGCGCCATATAAAAAATGTCTTGAATTTATTACCCCAACAGAAGTAATTGCAATTAATGAAGATGCGCCACCAGATAAAAGTTGTAGAAAAACTATTTGTGAAGCGCCACCAAAAATTATTAAAGAAGTTGCATAAGTGAATAATGGACTAAAACCCAGTTCAATGCCAATTGCACCAAATATTATTCCAAAAGGAAAAACTGATAACAAATGTGGTGCAACATCTTTTATTCCAATTTTAAAAATTTCGTACTTTGAACGCATTTAAAAATTTCTAAGAGCTTTTTCTAAGTATTTGATATCTAATTTACAGTCTTTGTATCCTTGTTTAATTACATCAAGATACCTTTTACTTGGGTAAATGAATAAACTCTTTTTAACCATGCTGTACGCCATAATTTTTTGACTATCATTATCAAAATAGATCTTTTTATATAAGATTGGAAAATCCTCATAAATATCAAGTTTTTTTTCATCTGATTTAGATATTTCATAAAGACCGCCTTGTATTGAATAATTTTTTTTACTCTCTATATCTGCAACACCATATTTACTTCTGAATGTAAGTCTAAAGTCTTTGATTTCAAATTTCTTGATATATTTAGAGTCCTTGCACCTTTTTTTCATTTGAAAATGATTTAAGTTACTACCGTAGGCAAAATATAACATTTTGAATTAGACTATTTGAATTTCTTTATCTTTAACGAATTTTATTATTTCTGATTTGCAAAATTCAATTTTGTTTTTATCTGTTGATCTAAGAACTATTGCTACTCCAAGTTTGCCTGCTTTAAAAAAGGGATAGCTACCAATTTCAACATCAGTATTTTTATTTTGTACATCGGTTAAAGATTTTGCAATTTCACTTTCAACAGTCCTCAAGTTTATTGTTTCACTTAGGATAGGTTCACCGCCTGCAATTTTATTTGTTAAACTACCAAGCATCGACTGCATTATTGATGGTACCCCTGGTAAACAAAAAACATTTTCAACATTAAAACCTGGCGATCCACTTGATGGGTTATATATTAAATTGGCAGTAACTGGCATTTTTGCCATTTTTTGCCGACCATCATTAAACTCACCTGGTTTATAATAACTTTCTAGAATTGAATATGCCTCTTTGTGAAAACCGTACTCTATATCAAAAGCTTTTGAAATTGACTCTGCTGTTATATCATCATGTGTTGGTCCAATTCCACCAGTAGTGAATACATAGTCATAAGATTTACGGTATTGATTAACAGTATTTATAATTGTTTGTTCTTCATCTGGTATAATTTTTACTTCTTTGACTTTTACACCTAAAGAATTTAGCCATGTGGCGAGAGTGCTTGTATTGATATCTTTGGTTCTACCAGATAGTACTTCGTTACCAATTATTATAATTCCAGCAATTATTTCTTTCTTATTTGACATATACAAATATAAATTAAATATAATGAAATTTACCAATACTTTAATTAAAGGCAAATTAATCAAGCGATATAAAAGATTTTTTACAGATATAAAAGTAAATAATTCGATAGTTACAGCTCATTGTCCTAACACAGGTTCAATGAAAGGTCTTTTAGATAAAGATAATACAGTATTTTTATCTAAAAACGACGATCCAAAAAGGAAGCTGAAATTTACTTTAGAAATAATAGAAGCTAATAAAAAATTAGTCGGAGTAAACACTCATAGAGCAAATAAAATTGTTGCTGACGGATTGAACAAGGGATTGATAAATGAATTTAAATCCATCAAAAATATTAAACCTGAATTTAAGTTTTCAAGTGATACTAGGTTCGATTTTTTATGCGATAAAAATATAATTGAAGTAAAAAACGTTACTCTTTTAAGAGATCAAAAAATAGCTGAATTTCCTGATGCTGTTACTGAAAGAGGCACCAAACATCTAAAAAAGTTAATTGAAGCTTTAAAACAAGGCTATAAACCATTTGTCTTATTTTTAACTCAAATACAAGGTATTAATAACTTTAAAATAGCTAAAGATATAGATTTAAATTATTACAAAAATTATTTAATAGCTAAAAAGAGTGGCGTGAAGTTTTTAGCCTATAGATGTTTATTGAGTAACAAAGAAATTAAAATTGAAAAAAAAATAAATATTATTGATGAATAATTATTCTGAGAAATTTGAAAAAATGAGAAAAGCGGGGTCACTTGCATCTAGCACCCTAGACATGATTACAGATTATATTAAACCTGGTTTAAGCACTAATAAAATAGATGAGTTGTGTTATGAATTTATCAAAGACAATGGTGGCCACTCTGCCCCACTTTATTATCGGGGTTTTAATAAATCTATATGCACATCATTAAATCATGTTGTTTGTCATGGAATACCAGGTGAGAGAGTTTTGGAAGATGGAGATATATTAAATATCGATGTGACAGCAGTAGTTCACAATCATTACGGTGATACAAGTCGAATGTTTACTGTAGGAAAACCCTCAGTCAAATCAATGAATTTAATTAATGTTACTTATGAGTCTTTAATGAAATCAATTAAAATTTTAAAACCTGGTAAAAAGCTAGGTGACATTGGTCATGAAATACAAACACATGTGGAAAAAGCAGGTTTTAGTGTTGTAAGAGATTTTTGTGGACATGGTATAGGTGATGTATTTCACCAAAGTCCAAATGTATTACATTATGGAAAAAAGGATACAGGACCTGAACTACAACCTGGGATGACATTTACCATAGAGCCAATGATTAATGCTGGTAAATATGAGGTTAAAATTTTAAATGATGGATGGACGGCCGTGACTAAAGACAAAGGTTTATCTGCGCAATTCGAACATACAGTTGGTATAACTGATAATGGATATGAAATTTTTACAGAATCTGTTAAAAACTTAAAGAGGCCTCCTTATAATTAATGATATCTAGATATTCCAGAAAAGAACTCACAAGTATTTGGTCTGAAGAGAATAAGTATAAAATTTGGCTTGATGTAGAAATAGCTGCAGCACAAGCAATGGAAAAGCTTGGTCAAATACCTAAGGGTGTGTCATCAATTGTAAGAAGAAAAGCAAAAATTAATGTAAAAAGAATTCATCAAATTGAAGGACAGGTTAAACACGATGTAATTGCTTTTTTAACTTCTGTTACTGAAAAAGCTGGTATAAAAGCAAGATATCTTCATCAAGGTATGACTTCATCTGATGTTTTGGATACTAGTTTTAATATACAATTAGTTCAGTCTGGTAAAATAATTCTTAAAGATATAGATCAAATTTTAAAAGTTTTAAAAAGACAAGCTAAGAAATATAAATTCACACCTTGTATGGGTAGAAGTCATGGTATTCATGCAGAGCCTATTACATTTGGCTTAAAATTAGCATCTTATTATGCAGAATTTAAAAGAAATAAAAAAAGATTAGAATTAGCAATTGAAGAGGTATCTACATGCGCAATATCAGGTGCTGTTGGCACTTTTGCAAATATTAATCCAAGTGTTGAAAAACATGTTGCAAAAAAACTAGGTTTAAAAATTGAACCGGTTTCAACTCAAGTAATTCCTCGAGACAGACATGCGTTTTATTTTTCAGTTCTAGGGATAATAGCAGGATCTATTGAAAGAGTTGCAACCGAAATAAGACATTTACAAAGAACTGAAGTTTATGAGTTACAAGAATATTTTTCAAAAAAACAAAAAGGTTCATCTGCTATGCCACACAAAAAAAATCCAATATTAAGTGAAAATTTAACAGGGCTAGCAAGAATGGTTAGAAGCTCTGTTGTGCCTGCACTTGAAAATATAGCCTTATGGCATGAAAGAGACATTTCACACTCAAGTGTTGAGAGAAATATAGGGCCTGATGCAAATATAACTTTAGATTTTGCATTGGTAAGACTTTCAAACATACTGGACAACATGATTGTTTACCCAAAAAAGATGTTGCAAAATTTAAATATCACAAAGGGCTTAATTTTTTCTCAAGAGCTAATGTTAGAGCTTACAAAAACTGGTTTATCAAGAGAAAAGTCCTACAGAATGGTTCAAAATTATGCAAAAAAGTGCTTTGCTGAAAATTTAGATTTGTTTAATGTTATACAGTCTGACAAATATATAATGAGTAAAATTCCATCTAAAAAACTTAAAATTATTTTTAGTTATTCTAAACATTTTAAAAATGTAAATTTAATTTTTAAAAGAGTATTTAAATAATGAAAAAAGGGAAAAAACTTTACGAAGGAAAAGCTAAAGTAATTTATGCAACTTCTGATAAAAATTATGTAATTCAATATTTTAAGGATGATGCTACAGCTTTTAATAATCAAAAAAAAGCGATTATTGACGGAAAAGGAGTATTAAATAATAGAATATCTGAACATATATTAAAAAATTTATCACAAATTGGAATAAAAAATCATTTAGTTAAAAGATTGAATATGAGAGAGCAATTAATAAAGTTTGTGGATATTTTACCTATTGAATTTATAGTGAGAAATATAGCAACAGGATCTCTTACTAAAAGACTTGGTATAGTTGAAGGAACAGTATTGAATGATCCATTAATTGAATACTGCTTAAAAAATGATGATTTAGGAGATCCTTTAATTTCAAGAGAGCATATCTATGCATTTAATTGGGCAAAAAAAAATGAAATAGAGAAAATTAATAAACAGTTACTCAGAATTAACGATTTTTTAATCGGTTTATTTAGAGGAGTTGGCATTAAACTTGTAGATTTTAAAGTCGAATTTGGAAAAATAAGAAACTCCAGTAGAAATGAGATTATTCTCGCAGATGAAATTAGTCCTGATACTTGTAGATTATGGGATGCAAAAAGTGAAAAGAAATTAGATAAGGACAGATTTAGAAAAGATCTAGGAAACCTAATTCAAGCTTACAAAGAAGTCGCATCAAGACTCGGGATATTATACGAGGAATCAAATATAAGAGAAGTTAATTTCAAAAAGCCAAAAGCTGTAAAATTAAAAAAAAATAAATGAAAATTAAAGTTATTGTTACACCAAAAAAAGGTGTTTTAGATCCTCAAGGAAAAGCCATACAACAAACTTTAAATAGTATGAATTTTATCGATGTGAATGAAGTAAGGCAGGGAAAATACTTTGAAATCGAAACAGATATTAAAAATGAGAAAGATGCGAAAAAAAATGTCGAAGAAATATGTAAAAAACTCTTGGCAAATTTAGTAATCGAAGATTACGAAATTATTTAATGAAATCATCAGTAATTATATTTCCAGGATCTAATTGTGATAGAGACATGGATGTTGCTTTAAAAAAATTTGGTTTCAAAAATAAAATGGTTTGGCATAATGAAACTTCTGTTCCTAAATCTGATTTAATTGTATTACCAGGTGGTTTTTCATATGGTGATTATTTAAGATGTGGCAGTATAGCTTCAAAATCAAAAATAATTAATTCAGTAATAGAATTTGCAAATAAAGGTGGATTAGTAATTGGAGTTTGTAATGGATTTCAAATTTTGATTGAGACTGGTCTTGTGGCTGGTGCTCTTTTGAGAAATAAATATTTGAAATTTATTTGTAAAAATATTTATGTCAAAGCAAACAAAGTTAAAAATAAATATTTTCATAAAATTAAAAAAGATATTTTAGAACTTCATATAGCACACAATGATGGAAATTACTTTTGTTCTAAAGACGACTTAAATTTTTTACAAGATAATGATTTAATCGCTTGTAAATATTGTGATATAAATGGAGAAGTTTCAGAAAACTCAAATCCAAATGGCTCAATTGAAAACATAGCAGGTGTATTTAATAAAAATAAGAATATTTTGGGGATGATGCCCCATCCAGAAAGGGTAATTGACAATTGTTTATCAAGTAATGATGGGTCGTACTTTTTTGAAAACTTATTGAGTAATATGAGATGATAAAAGTAAATGAAAAAATTGCGATCGAACATGGTTTAAAAAAAGATGAATATAAAAAAATTTGTGAACTCTTAAAAAGAACACCAAATATAACAGAGCTTGGTATTTTTTCTGCCATGTGGAATGAGCACTGTTCTTATAAATCTTCGAAAATTCATTTAAAAAAATTAAATACAAAAAGTGATAAAGTTATACAAGGACCTGGCGAAAATGCAGGCGTAATAGATATTGGAGACAATGATGCCATAGTTTTTAAAATTGAAAGCCACAATCATCCATCATTTATTGAACCATACCAAGGAGCTGCAACTGGGGTTGGAGGAATTCTTCGTGATGTATTTACAATGGGGGCTAGACCAATAGCAAATTTAAATTCTATTCACTTTGGTTCTCCATCTAATAAAAAAACAAAAAATCTTCTTAGAGGTGTAGTTCAAGGCATAGGAGGATATGGAAATTGTATTGGAGTGCCTACTATTGCTGGTCAGACAAGTTTTGATGAGTCTTACAACGGTAATATTTTAGTCAACGCAATGACACTGGGTTTAGTAAAAAAAAATAAAATTTTTTATTCGAAAGCGGCTGGCTTAAATAAACCAGTAATTTACGTTGGATCCAAAACAGGTAGAGATGGAATTCATGGTGCAAGTATGGCATCAGCAAAATTTGACGATAAAATTGAGGAAAAGAAACCCACGGTCCAAGTTGGAGATCCTTTCACAGAAAAACTACTTTTAGAAGCTTGTCTTGAATTGATGAAAGATGACTCAATTATAGCAATTCAAGATATGGGTGCCGCTGGGTTAACATCTTCAAGTGTAGAAATGGCGTCAAAGGGAAAATTAGGTATTGAATTATTTCTAGATAAAGTTCCTTGTCGTGAAGAAAATATGACTCCTTATGAAATTATGTTATCAGAAAGTCAAGAAAGAATGCTTATAGTTCTTGAAAATGGTAAAGAAAAAAAAGCTAAAGAGATATTTGATAAATGGAATTTAGATTTTTCTATAATTGGTAAAACAACTAATTCAAAAAATATTGAATTATATTTTAATAACGAAAATGTTGCCAATATACCTATTGATTTTTTATCAGAGCAAGCACCACAATATGACCGAAAATGGAAAAAGAGTAAAACACCTCAGAAAATAAAATTTAAAAAAAAAGATTTTAAAAAATTAAAAATAACTGAAGCTTTAAAAAAAATAATTTCAAGTCCTAATATATGTTCAAAAGAATGGATATGGGAACAATATGATCATACTGTTATGGGCGATACTATACAAAAACCTGGTGGTGACGCAGGAGTAGTAAGAGTTCATGGCACAGAAAAAGCTGTAGCTGCATCGGTAGATTCATCAGCAGCATATTGTTATGCTCATCCTTTAAGTGGAGGTAAGCAAATTGTATGTGAAACTTGGAGAAATCTAATTTCAGTAGGTTCAAAACCAATAGCTATAACTAATTGTTTAAATTTCGGAAATCCAGAAAAACCAGAAAATATGGGAGAGTTTGTAGAATGTGTAGAGGGTCTAAATGAAGCAAGTAAATATTTAAATTTTCCAGTGGTTTCAGGAAATGTGTCTTTTTATAATGAGACTAAAGATAAAGGTATAAAGCCAACTCCAACTATAGGAGGAGTCGGTATAATTAAAAATTATAAAGATATGGTGACCATGGATTTAAAAAATATAGGTAACCTAATTTTAGTTGTGGGTAAAACTGAAGGTAATTTAGATCAAAGTATTTTTGCTAAAGAAATTTTAAATGAGAAAAAAGGGCCACCACCTGATGTAAATTTATTTAATGAAAAAAATAATGGAGAAGCAATAATGAAATTAATTGAAAATAAGTTGATACTTTCAGCTCATGATGTTTCTTTGGGTGGAATAATTACAGGAATTACAAAAATGTGTATTAAAGGAAATAAAGGAATAAAATTTTATAAATTAAAAGGTTTAATTGATAAATTTGAGTATTTTTTTTCAGAAGATCAAGGCCGTTATATTATTGAAATTAAAAAAGAAAGTTTAGAAAAAGTTAAAGAAATACTTGATAAAAACTCAAATCATTATGATTTATTAGGTGAGGTCGTTAAAGATAGTGTTATAATAGATGGTGAGCCAACATTACAAGTAGACAAATTAAGAGAATATAATAAAAGTTGGCTAATAAAATATATGGTTAATTGATGTCGATGAATTTAAAAGAAATTGAGAGTATGATAAAAGAAGCATTGCCTGATGCTATTATTGAAATTAAAGATTTGGCTGGAGATGGAAATCATTATTCAGCTACAATAACCTCATCAGCTTTCAACGGTAAAAGTAAAATAGAACAACACAAAATGATATACAATTCCTTAAAAGGTAAAATGGGAAATGAATTACATGCATTAGCTTTGAAAACAAAGGAAAAAAATGGATCAACAAACTAAGGAATTAATTGAAAATAACATTAATAAAAATGATGTATGTTTATTCATGAAAGGTACACCAGATGCGCCAGAATGTGGCTTCTCAATGGCAGTTGCAAATATGTTAAAATTTTTAGAAGTTAATTTTAATAGTGTGAATGTTTTGAGTGACCAAAAAATTAGAGAAGGTATTAAAAAATTTAGTGAATGGCCAACTGTTCCACAATTATACGTCAAAAAAGAATTTGTAGGTGGTTGTGATATCGTCAAAGAAATGTTTGAAAACGGTGAGCTCAAGAAGCTTTTTGAGGATAAACAAATTAAATATAAAAAATAATATTATCTAGAATAATATTCAATTACCAAATTAGGTTCCATTACAACAGGGTAAGGAACTTCTTCAAATTTAGGAGTCCTTACAAATTTTATTTTTCTATTTTTCTCATCTACTTGAAGGTATTCTGGTGTTTCTCTCTCTTTATTCGCTAGAGCTATATCAATGATAGCTAGTTGTTTTGATTTATCTCTAATCTCGATAGTATCTTCATCTTTTAATTGATAGCTTGAAATATTTACCTTTTTTCCATTTACACTAACGTGACCGTGATTAATAAATTGTCTTGATGAAAAAATTGTTGTTGAAAATTTTGCTCTATACACGACAGAATCTAATCTCCTCTCTAATAAACCAATTAAATTTTCAGCTGTGTCGCCTTTTTTCATAATAGCTTTTCTATATAAATTTCTAAATTGTCTCTCATTCAAATTTCCATAATAAGACTTTAATTTTTGTTTTGCTTGAAGCTGTATACCGAAATCTGAAGGTTTTGAGTTTTTAGTTTGGCCGTGTTGTCCCGGAGGGTAGGCTCTTTTGTTAAAAGGACTTTTAGGTCTGCCCCAAAGATTAACTTTTAATCTTCTGTCAACTTTATGTTTAGATTTTAATCTTTTTGTCATTAATTATTGCGTCTTATAAAGATACATAAAATTTTGTCAATCAACGTTTTTTTCCTAAACTTGCAAATACACTTGATAAAATACGTGTTTCCTTATCAGATAATTCCATTTTGTAAAAAATATTTCTTAAATTTTCAAGCATTATTGGTTTCTTTTCCTTTTGTTTAAAAAAATTTATTTGATTTAGATGTTTTATGCAAAGATTTGTCATTGATAATATTTCTTTTTTAGATGCTGATTTAAACTTTTTTGACTTTTTTAACTTAATTTTATCATGAGATAAAATATTTGAAATGTATTGAGCTATAATTATTAGGCTATGAGATAGATTTAAGGATTTAAAATTTTTATCAGTAGAAATATTTAGAGTATAGTTTGTGTAAGTTATTTCATTATTTGATAGACCAGATGCCTCTGGACCAAATAAAAATCCAACTGTTTTTTTAAAGTCTATTTTTTTTAAATCTTTTAATTCAATATGTTTAATATTTTTGTTTCTAATTCTGGCAGAAGTTGCAATTAAAATATCAATCTTATCAATTATATTCTCAAGGTTATCATACACTTTACTTTTTTTAATTATGTCTTTTGCCCCAACAGATGTAGCTATTATTTTGTCGTTAGGAAATAAAGGCTTTGGATCTATTAATGCCAGTTTACTGAAACCAAAATTTTTTATACCCCTAGCACATGCTCCTATATTTTCTGAAAGCTGAGGTTTATGCAAAATAAATGTAACATTTTTTTTTGACATTAATTATTTAATTCCGTGATTTCTATTATAAGTAGATGTTTTTGAAAAACTTATCCCATCTAAATATTTTTCATCAACATCCCAAATAGATACCTTTAAAGGATAGCATTTAGCAACATCAGATGAATGTTCTGACCCGCAATCTCCACCAGGACATGCAGATAATGCACCCAATAAATTTGTTTCTGCAAAAAACTCTAAATAGTCCCCAGGTCTTACTGGGCTTGATTTCATAAAATATTGTTTTGTATCATTTGTAAAACCAGTTAGCATAAATACATTTAATACATCATGGACTATCTTTTCAGCTTCATCTAATTTAACATTTTTTTCTTTTACTAAAGCTCTAGTTAAATTTGAGTGGCAACAATAATGGTAATCTTTATCTGAAATTAGCTTAGATGTATAAGGATCACATCTTGTGCCTATAACATCATGGACTGAACCTCCATCCTTGTCATAACCATACCAATCTAAAGTATCCCATGTAATTGTAGCTAAAGACCTAAGATAAGGGAAACTACTGAACATTTTATCACCTACTGAAATATGAGTTCCATACAATGCTCTAGTTTTTCCAGAATAAAATTTTTCATCTAAATTTTCAGCATTAAATAGATTTAGATCTCCAACCTGTGGACCTTCAACACTTTCTATTCTAAAAAAATTACCTGACTTAACATTAAAAGTTTTAGCATCTCTAGGTGGAACAATGACCTCGTCAATTTGATTTACGTGTTTTCTAGCTTCATGTAAAATTTTTAAATTATCAACAATGTTACTATTGGGGTAACAAACTATTGGTTTTGCACCTACTCTAGCTTTTATATCAGCAGGTTTTTCAGAAAACTTTTTTATTTTCATCTATTTACTTGCAGGAGCTTTGTCTTTAAATAATTTAAAATCAAGACTATCGATTAAAGCTTTAAAAGATGCATCAATTATATTGGGTGAAACACCTATAGTGAACCAATTCTTACCTTGAGAGTCAGTGCTTTCAATTGACACTCTTGTAGTAGCTTCTGTACCTGTATTTAAAATTCTAACTTTATAATCAACAAGTTTAAGATCTTTCAAATATCTAGAATATTTTTCCAATTTAGTTACATTATTTCTTATGGCATTATCAAGTGCGTGAACAGGACCATTGCCCTCGCCTTCACAAATAATTTGTTCTCCATCAACTTCTAGTTTTGCTTTTGCTTTAGAAATAATTTGTTCTTGCTTATTTTTTGATACAGATACATCATATTCTTTAATAGAAATATATCTTGGTATTTCACCCATAACTCTTCGAGCTAATAGTTCAAAAGATGCATCGGCACCATCATAACTGTAGCCTATAAACTCCCTATCTTTTACTTCCTCAAGTAATTTTTTTATTTTTGGATCATCTTCCTCAATCTCAATTCCAATAGTTTTTAGTCTTGATAGTATATTTGATTTACCCGACTGATCTGAGACAACAATATTTCTGTTATTGCCTACATCCTCTGGATCTATATGTTCATAAGTTTTGGGATCCTTTTGAACTGCTGAAACGTGTAAACCGCCTTTATGTGAAAATGCAGCAGCTCCAACATAAGGCAAATGTTTATTTGGTTTTCTATTTAATATCTCATCAAGCAATCTAGAACATTGAGTTATATGTTTTATATTTTTTTCTTTAATATTTATTTCAAATTTATCTGATAATTCTTTTTTAAGATGAAATGTCGGAATAATTGACATTAGATTTGCATTACCACACCTTTCACCTAAACCATTTATTGTTCCTTGAATTTGTCTTGCTCCGGATAATACAGCTGCAATCGAATTGGCCACAGCATTACCTGTATCATTATGCGCGTGTATTCCTAAGTTTTCACCAGGAATATGTTCTGATACTTCTTTAACTATTCTAGTTACCTCATGAGGAAGTGTTCCTCCATTTGTGTCACAAAGCACAATCCATTTAGCTCCATTCTCATAAGCAGCTTTAACACATGCTAATGAATACTTTGGATTAGTTTTATAACCATCAAAAAAATGTTCAGCATCAAACATAAACTCTTTATTATTTTTAACAAAATGTTTTGTAGTTTCTTTTATGTTTTCTAAGTTTTCTTCGTTTGAAATTCCTAATGCCACATCAACATGGAAATCCCATGACTTTCCTACTACACAAACTGCACTAGTATTTGAATTAAGTATTGCAGATAATCCAGGATCATTTTCAGCACTTCTACCTGCTTTCTTGGTCATTCCAAATGCTGTAAAAGTGGAATTTTTAAGATCTAAACCTTTTTGGAAAAATTCAGTATCTGATGGATTTGCGCCTGGCCAGCCACCTTCAATATAATCTACACCTAAATTATCTAATGCATGAGCTATTTTTGTTTTCTCGTCAATAGAAAAATGTACACCTTGAGTTTGTGCACCGTCTCTTAGTGTAGTATCAAATATATAAAGTCTCTCTTTGCTCATTTTAATTTCCAGGATGTTTTATCATCTTTATCTTCAATTAAAACACCTTTGTCAGAAAGCTCATTTCTTATTTTATCAGCTAATTCGTAATTTTTATTATCTCTAGCAGTATTCCTGTCTTTTATTTTTTGTAAAATTTCTTCCTCTGAAATTTCTAAAATATTTTTTTTGAACTCTAGCCATTTTGATTTTGGTTCAATTAAAAGACCTACAAAATTACATGCCATGGTAAAAATTTCTTTATCTTTATCTGATCCTTTTGAAGCTTTATCGTATAATTTATGAATATTGCTTATATAACCAGGTGTATTTATATCGTCATAAAGAGGATTTAAATCTTCATCAGGAATTAAAACTTTCCCTTCTGGTTTTTTTTGGCACTCATACCATTTATCTAATATTTTTTTTGATTGTATTAATAGATCTTCACTCCAATCCATAGCTTGCTTATAATGAGTTGACATTAATGCTAATCTTACAACTTGCCCGTTATACTTTTTATAAAAATCCTTTATCTTATAAATATTCCCCAAAGACTTGGACATTTTTTCATTTGAAACTGTAATAAAACCATTATGTATCCAAAAATTAGAGAGACTTTTATTGTCATTAGCACAACGTGATTGGGCTATCTCATTTTCGTGATGAGGGAATAACAAGTCTCTTCCGCCTCCATGTATATCAAAAGTATCCCCAAGATATTTTTTTGACATTGCAGAACATTCTATATGCCAGCCTGGTCTACCTCTGCCCCATGGAGAGTCCCATCCTGGCTCTTCCTTCAAAGATGGTTTCCATAAAACAAAATCTTCAGGCCTTTTTTTATTTTCTGAAACTTCAACTCGTGCCCCTGCAAAGAGTTGATCGACATTTTTGTTTGATAATTTTCCATAATCTTTAAAACTCGATACGTCAAAATAAACGTGAGAGTTATTTTCATATGCATTATTTTTTTTAATTAAAATTTTTATCATATCAATCATTAAAGGGATATTTTCAGTTGCTTTTGGTTCAAAAGATGGTTTTTCACAATTTAAATAATCACAATCCTCATTAAATCGTTTTGTAATATCTGTAGTTAGCTTATTTATTAATATTTTTTTTTGTTTTGCACCCTCAATAATCTTATCATCAACATCGGTAATATTTCTAACATATACAACTGAGGAATTTCCAAATTTACATTTAAGAATTTTAAATAAAATATCAAATACAACAAGGGGTCTTGCATTACCTATATGTGGGTCATCATATACTGTTGGTCCACAAACATACATTCTAACTTTTTTAGGATTTATTGGTTTGAATTTTTCTTTTCTACCACCCAAACTATTGCTTAAATAAATGTCTCTATTCATTAATTCCAATTTCTAAATCCACTTGTTAGCGGAAATCTTCTGTCTCTTCCAAAAGCTTTATTGGTTACTTTGGGTCCAGGTGCTGCTTGAAATCTTTTATATTCTGATTTTGCTAAAAGTTTAGCTGTTTTTTCAACAGCATTTCTATCAAAACCTTTTGTAACAATTTTTTCAACCGAGATTTCCTCTTCTACAAGTCCTTTTAGAATTTCATCAAGAACATTATACTCAGGCAAACTATCTGTATCTTTTTGATTATCTCTTAACTCAGCAGTTGGTTCTTTTTTAATTATATTATTCGGTATAACTTTTCCTTTTGGTCCTTTAAATAAATCTGAAAAGTTTTTATTTCTCCATTCACAAAGTTTAAAGACATCAGTTTTCCAAACATCTTTTATTGGTGCAAACCCTCCACACATATCACCATATAAAGTTGAATAACCGACAGCATACTCTGATTTATTTCCTGTTGCTAATACCATGTATCCATATCTATTAGATAATGCCATAAGCAAAAGACCTCTAAGTCTTGATTGAATATTTTCCTCAGTGATACCTGCTGTAAAATTCGGCCCTTTAAAGTCTCCTAAAATCTCATCTACTGTTTTCATTGCTTCACTAATTTTTAAATTGGAATATTTTATATTTAATAAGGTAGCTACATCTTTTGCATCTTTTAAACTTTCTTCACCGGTATAAGGACTTGGTAACATTATTGCCTGAACAAATTTTGATCCAAATGCATCTGTTGCAAGAGCTGCAACTAAAGCAGAGTCCACTCCTCCTGATAGTCCTAAAACTACTCCTGAAAATTTATTATTTTTCACATAGTCTCTCAAACCTAAAACTAATGCCTTATATAATCTTTCAGATTGAGAAGAATTTTCTTTTAAATTTCCATACCCTATCCATTTACCGTTATTTTTACTAAAATTAATTATTGAGATATCTTCTTTAAATTCTTCAAGACTAGAAAATTTTTTTCCATCATAGTTTAAAGAAAATGATGATCCATCAAATATCAGCTCATCTTGTCCTCCAGTTCTATTAAGGTAGACTATTGGAAGTTTTGTCTCTTTTACTCTACTTAATGCTATATCATTTCTCTCATCGTACTTGGATATTGTAAATGGTGATGCATTTATAGCAATTATTATTTCTGCACCAGATTCGGAAAGTTTTTTTAAAACAGTCTTCTTCCATATATCCTCGCAAATTGGCAGACCAACGTTGACGCCTTTTATTTTTACACAATTTTCTAAAGGGCCTTTTTTAAAAATTCTTTGCTCATCAAATACACCTGTGTTAGGTAATTCGTGTTTATCTTTTACTGATATAATTTCGCCTTTTTCTATTACAAATACTGAATTTTTTATCGAGCCATCATTTTTCCTTGGTGCACCAACAATTATTGCAGACTTATTGTCAGTAGTAATTTTTGCAAGATTATTTATTTCTTTATTTACAAGATCTAAAAAATCCTCTCGTAAAACTAAGTCATCAATTGGATATCCCGAAATATATAATTCTGGAGCAACTAAAATATCTACATCTTTATCTAATTTTGATCTAACATCTATTAACTTTTTTGTATTTCCAACTACATCTCCTACAAGTGGATTTAATTGAGCTAGTGCAATTTTTAAATTTGTTACCATAATCTACGTATATTCTTTTTTCATAGTTATTGTATAGAATTAATAGTCATACCTAATCAATCTAAGAAATTAGGCTCTTAAGAAGCCGCTCTGATAATATTTTTTGCGTAATTTGAATTTTTCTTAATTTCATCAGATATTAAGAACGCCAATTCTAGAGCCTGATCTGCATTTAGTCTTGGATCACAATGTGTATGGTATCTGCTTGACAAATCTTGATCGGATATATTTTTAGCACCACCAGTACATTCTGTTACGTTTTGTCCAGTCATTTCTATATGAAGCCCACCTGCATAAGAGCCTTCACTTTGGTGAACCTCAAAAACATTTTTTACCTCTTTAACTATATTATTAAATGGTCTTGTCTTAAATCCAGTCGTAGAGACTAGAGTGTTGCCATGCATTGGATCACATGACCATACAACATTAAGCCCTTCCTTTTTAATTCCTCTAATAAGTTTTGGTAAAAACTTTTCGACTTTGTCATGTCCATATCTAGAAATTAAAGTAATTTTTCCCTTCTCATTCTTTGGGTTGATTACTTCACAAATTTTTGCAATTTCATCTGCTTTTGAAGTTGGACCACATTTTATTCCTACAGGGTTTTCTATTCCTCTACAAAATTCTACGTGGCCACCGTCTAATTGTCTAGTTCTATCTCCAATCCAAACAAAATGAGCCGAGGTATCGTGATACTCTCCAGTTGTTGAGTCTGTTCTTGTCATGCTTTCTTCAAACGGTAAATGAAGTGCTTCATGGGATGTCCAAAAATTTACTGTGTATAATCTATTGTTAAAATCAGATGTAATTCCACAAGCTTCCATAAATGCTAATGCATCTGCAATTTTATCCTCAAGCTCTTTAAATCTTTTAGCTTGAGGGCTTTTTTTAATATAATCTAAATTCCATAGATGGACTTTGTTTAAATCAGCAAATCCTCCCTTAGAAAACGCCCTCAGAAGATTTAATGTTGAAGCTGATTGAGAATATGCTCTAAACAATCTCTTAGGATCAGGTCTTCTAGCTTTTTCTGTAAAATCAATTCCATTTATATTATCTCCAAGGTAACTCGGTAATTCTTTATCACCCTGTTTTTCAGTTGGAGCACTTCTCGGTTTAGAAAATTGACCAGCTATTCTTCCAAGTTTTACCACTGGTAGAGACGCTGAAAAAGTTAAAACAAGCGACATCTGTAAAATTAATTTAAATGTATCCCTTATATTATCAGGATGAAATTCTGTAAAACTTTCAGCACAATCACCTCCTTGTAGTAAAAAAGCTTTGCCATCTACAACTTTTGCTAATTGGTCCTTTAGATGTCTGGTCTCACCTGCAAATACTAACGGTGGAAAAGTTTTTATTTTTCCTAAAACATTATTTAACTCCTTCTCATCATCATACGAAGGTATGTGCTTAACGGGGTATTTTCTCCAAGAATTAACTTTCCAATTTTTCATATTTCAACCTTAAGACGAATATATATCCAAATTATGTCAAATTAGAATAGTAAATATAAAAAAAATTACTCTACGGTTACTGATTTTGCTAGGTTTCTAGGTTTATCAATATCATAACCTTTTTTTAAAGCAGTATAATAAGCCAATTTTTGAAGTGGAATTGTTATTAAAAAAGGCAACAGTTCATCATCTGTATTCTCAACCTCAATTTTTTGCCAAATATTTTCTGAGAATATCTCGTCAGTGCTTTTGTTTGTTATTAGTAAAACTTTAGCACCTCTTGCTATAACCTCTTGCATATTGGACATTGTTTTTTTGTAGTATTCATCTCTTGGGGCAATTACTACAACTGGCATACCATCTTCAATTAATGCTAAAGGACCATGTTTCATTTCACCAGCTGGATAACCTTCTGCATGAATATAAGATAATTCTTTCAATTTAAGTGCGCCTTCAAGTGCAATTGGATATGAGTAGCCTCTGCCTAAAAACATAGAACCTTTTATGTTTGTAAAACTATTTGATATGGTTTGAATATTATTTTCAGATTTTAGAGAAAGTTCTATATTTTTAGATAAATTTAATAAGCTTTTGATTTTGGAAATATAATCTTTTTTCTTAATATCATCATTAAGTTTACCCATTTTAAGACATAATAAATAAAGCACTAACATTTGTCCTAAAAAAGCTTTCGTTGAGGCAACACCAATTTCTGGACCACAATGTATCGGTAAAACAAATTTTGAGTCTCTTGCAATTGAACTTTCTACTACATTTACAACAGAACATGTTTTCATATTGTTTTTATTGCATAAATCTAAAGCCGCATAAGTATCAGCTGTTTCTCCAGATTGTGAAACAAAAACGTACAAAGTCTCTTTTTTAAATCTATTTTTTCTGTAACGAAATTCTGATGCAATATCTATATGAACATCAAAAGAAGTAAGTTGTTCAAACCAATATTTTGCAATTAAACAAGAATGGTAAGCAGTCCCACAACCTACTAATGTAATTGATGATATATCTTTTATTTTCCACGGAAAATTAAAAATACTTATTTCATTATTTTTTTTATCAATATATTCATTTATGCAATTTTTTACTGTTAGTGGCTGTTCGTCAATCTCTTTAGCCATAAAGTGTTTGTAATCACCTTTATCGTAATTTTGTTCATCAGTTGTTAATGAAAGTATTTTTTTATTTATTTTTTTTCCTTGTTCACTAAAGAAGCTTACTTCTGTTTTTTTGATAATACAAAATTCACCATCATCTAAATAAGTTATTTTATTAGTCATAGATTTTAATGCATAAGAATCTGAGCCTAGGTAATTTTCACCTGGACCATAACCAACCGCTAAGGGTGAGCCTCTTCTTGCACCAACAATTAAGTCTGGTTCATCTTTAAAAATTATTCCTAATGCAAAACTACCATGAAGTTTTTTTAAAACTTTTGTTAATGTGTCTATTAAATTATTTTTTTTTAAATATTCTGTAATTAAATGCACAATCACCTCTGTATCTGTTTGAGATTTAAATCTATGTCCCTTTTTAACTAAAAATTTTTTTAATAAAGTTGAGTTTTCTATAATGCCGTTATGAACCACTGAAACATTGTCAGATGAGTGAGGGTGAGCATTTAAAGTGCTAGGAATACCATGAGTAGCCCATCTAACATGACCAATGCCTACATTACCAAGTAATTTATTTTTAATAATATTTTTTTCGAGATTGTCTACTCTTCCCTCACACTTAACTTCTTGAATATATCCGCTATTTAATGTTGCAATACCAGCTGAATCATAACCTCTATACTCTAATTTTCTAAGTGAGTTTAAAATTGTTGATGTGACTTCTTTATTGCTATTAATTCCTATAATTCCGCACATGATTTATTTCTTTCTTTTATACTTAGATTGTAATTGAGCTGATCTAGTTAAAGACAAATTTCCATCTTTAACATTTTGAGTAATTACAGATCCAGCTCCAATTGTAGAATTTCGTCCTATTTTAACTGGTGCAACTAGAGATGAATTTGAACCAACAAAAGAATTATCACCAATTACAGTTTTGCTTTTTTTAACTCCATCGTAATTACACGTAATTGTTCCAGCTCCAATATTTGCAGATATGCCAATGGTTGTATCTCCAATGTAACTTAAATGACTAACTTTTGAATTTTTCTTAACTTTACTTTTTTTAATTTCTACAAAATTTCCTATTTTTGAATTCTTTTCTAAAATGGTTCCTGGTCTCAACCTGCAAAATGGACCAACAGATACATTTTCATTAATTATAACGCCTTCAATATGAGAAAAAGATAATATTTTTGCGTTATCTTTGATTTTTACTTTTGATCCAATTACAACGAAAGGCTCAATAGTTACATTTTTTCCAATTTTAGTGTCTTTAGAAAAATAAACTGTATTTGGGTCTATCATTTTAACACCCTGTTTTATAAATTTATTTCTAATTTTTTTTTGTAAATTTATTTGTTTCATTGATTTTTTCTTATAGTTGAGTATCTATCTTAATTAATTCACAAATTATTTCTTAATAATACTTTTAGAATGAGTCAAAATTATACAGTTTTGTTAGATTTAGATGGCACTTTAGTTGATACAGCTCCAGACCTAATGATGGCACATAACCATGTAATGAAAAAGTTTGGATATGAATCTAAGACTACTGAAGAGATTAGAAATTTAGTCGGCAAAGGTGCTGGTGTGCTTATTGGAAGATCTATTTGGGGAAGTGCTAAAAAAGAATTTAGCAAAATAACTGATCAAAAAATTAAGGATGAGATGGTTAAAGAGTTTATAGATTATTATGGAAAAAATATAGTGGTTGAAAGCAAACTGTTAAATGGTGTTTTGAATTTTTTAAAATGGAGTAAAAAAAATAATATTTCATTGGCTGTTTGTACAAATAAACAAGAACATCTGGCTATAGATCTTTTAAAAAAAATTAATGTTTACAATTATTTTGACTATGTAGCAGGAAGTAATACTTTTGATTATTGTAAGCCAGATCCGAGGCACATAACAAATATAATCGACATATTGCAAGGAAATATTAAAAAATCATTAATGATAGGAGATAGTGAAGTTG
Source organism: Pelagibacteraceae bacterium AG-426-E17 (assembly GCA_003210095.1). Taxonomy (GTDB): domain Bacteria; phylum Pseudomonadota; class Alphaproteobacteria; order Pelagibacterales; family Pelagibacteraceae; genus Pelagibacter. Next base: position 866,254 of record QCNP01000001.1, on the reverse strand, counting down.
ATAGTATGGCAGCAAGCTCTGCTGATATTCCTTTTATTTTGGTTGAAGATGGTTACACTGATAAAAATATAAACCAAATACCTCATAACCACTTAATTAAAGATTTTGTTGGTATTGAAAAAATTGTTTCGAATTATTTAAATGATAATACATAAGTTAAAAGTTTATCCATCTAAAGTTAAACTCTCTAAAAAAAAACAATTAGCATGGAAATTAGCAGAGTTAGCTAGCGATAATGCAAAACTTAATAAAGATTCTGTTGAAATGGTAATTAATAGAATTATCGATAATGCATCAGTAGCTATTGCCTCTTTGAATAGAAAGGCAGTAATTTCATCAAGGGAAATGGCTATGAAACATCCAAGAAAAAATGGTGCTACTATATTTGGAATAAATTCCAATCAAAAATTTGATTGTGAATGGGCAGCATGGTCAAATGGAACTGCTGTAAGAGAATTAGATTTTCATGATACTTTTCTAGCTGCAGATTATAGTCACCCAGGTGATAATATACCGGCTCTAATCGCAGTTGCACAACAAAAGAAAATCTCTGGTTTAAATTTAATAAAAGGTATTATTACAGCTTATGAGGTACAAGTTAATCTTGTTAAAGGCATATGTTTACATAAGCATAAAGTAGATCATATTGCTCATTTAGGTCCAAGTGTTGCAGCTGGCTTAGGTACTATGCTTGGTTTAAAAACAGAAACTATTTACCAGGCAATACAACAGGCATTGCATACAACTATATCAACTAGACAATCTAGAAAAGGTGAAATATCAAGTTGGAAAGCTTTCGCACCTGCACATGCAGGTAAACTTGGTATAGAGGCAGTGGATAGAGCCATGAGAGGAGAAGGAGCCCCAAGTCCAATATATGAAGGTGAAGATAGTGTTGTTGCTAGAATTTTAGATGGAAAAAAAGCTTTGTATAAAGTTCCTTTACCAAAAAAGAATGAAGAAAAGAAAGCAATTTTAGAAACTTACACTAAAGAATATTCTGCAGAATACCAAGCCCAAGCATTGATAGATCTTGCAAAAAAATTAAACCGAAGAATTAAAAATCTTAAAGATATTAAAAAAATAGACATACACACAAGTCATCATACTCATAATGTTATAGGAACTGGGGCTAATGATCCTCAAAAGATGGATCCAAATGCAAGTAGAGAAACTTTAGATCATTCTATAATGTATATTTTCGCAGTTGCTTTAGAGGATGCCAATTGGCATCATGTAAAATCTTACAGCAAAGCAAGAGCTAAAAGAAAAAGTACTTTAAAAATATGGAGATCTATAAAAACTCATGAAGATAAGAAATGGACTAAACGATACCATGATCCTAACCCAAAAAATAAGGCCTTTGGTGCGAAAGTAATTGTTACGTTGAAAAATAATAAAAAAATAACAGAAGAACAAGGTGTGGCTGATGCTCACCCTTATGGATCAAGGCCGTTTAAAAGACCAAATTATATTAAAAAATTCTTAACTTTAACTAAAGGAGTAATCGCTAAAAAAGAATCTGATAGATTTTTAAAAGATGTTCAAAATTTAAAAAAATTAAAATCTAATCAATTAAATAAATTAAATATTGTAATTAATAAAAAAAATATTAAAAAAAATAATAAAATTGGAATTTTTTAATGCACTTTGTAAAAAAAAAAATTAAGCAAAAAAGAAAAGATTTTGTTAAAAAATTGAAAAGTGGAAAAATATTAAGAGTTCCAGGGGCGTATAATCCTTTAACCGCTAAAGTAATTGAGGAAATAGGTTATGATGCTGTTTATGTATCTGGTGGAGTGATGTCTAACGACCTCGGATATCCAGATATTGGACTTACTACATTAGAGGATGTTAGTAATAGATCAAAACAAATAGCAAGAGTTACAAACTTACCTACAATTGTTGATATTGATACAGGTTTTAAATCGTGTAAAAAAACTATACAAACTTTTGAAAAATTTGGGGTGACTGCTGTACATATTGAAGATCAGGTGGAGAGAAAAAGATGTGGTCATCTTGATAATAAAGAACTTATTTCTACAAAAAAAATGGTAAATAAAATTAAAGAATGCGTTAAGGCAAAAAAAGATAAGAATTTTAAAATTATCGCAAGATCAGATGCAAAAGGTGTTGAAGGTATAGATAAAATGATTGAAAGATGTAAAGCCTATATTGATGCTGGAGCAGAAATAATATTTCCTGAGGCATTAAAAGATAAAAAAGAATTTGAAAAAGTTAGAAAAAGTCTCAATTCATATTTACTTGCCAATATGACTGAGTTTGGAAAATCAGACCTTATAAACTATAAAGAATTAGAAAATTTAGGTTATAATATCGTGATTTACCCAGTTACTACACAAAGACTAGCCATGAAAAGTGTCGAGGAAGGTCTAAGGGTCATTTTTAAGGATGGACATCAAAAAAACGTTATTGATAAAATGCAAACTAGAAGTAGATTGTACGATCTAGTTGATTATAAAAAATATAATTCACTAGATAAAAAAATTTATAATTTTAATACAGATGGCCACAAATAATGACTGAAGATATTAAAAAAGGCTTATTAGGAATTGTTGTTGATGAAACAGAGGTTTCTAAAGTAATGCCAGAAATTAATTCACTTACCTACCGGGGTTATGCTGCACAAGATTTATGTGCCAAATGTAAGTTTGAAGAAGTTGCTTATCTAATTTTAAATGGAGAACTACCTAACAAAAAACAATTAAAAAATTTCGAAAAAAATGAAAAAAAAGAGCGAAGATTATCTAAATCCTTACTAGATAGTATTCAGAATTTTCCAAAAAAATCTCATCCTATGGATGTAGCGAGAACAGCAGTAAGTATTATGGGTCTTGAAGATAAAGAGACAAAAGATAACTCTCCTAAAGCTAATATGAGAAAAGTTATGAGAATATTTGCGAAAACACCAACGGCTTTAGCAGCTTTTTACAGATTAAGGAAAGGGAAAAAAATAATAAACCCTAAAAATAATCTCTCATTTTCAGAAAATTTCTTTTATATGTGTTTTGGTAAAGTACCTAACAAAGAAATTGTTAAAGCCTTTGATGTGTCATTAATTTTATATGCAGAGCATAGCTTTAACGTTTCAACTTTTACTGCAAGAACCATTACAAGTAGTTTATCTGATATACATGGGGCAATTACGGGTGCTATAGCTAGTTTAAAAGGTCCTTTGCATGGTGGTGCCAATGAAGAAGTAATGCATATGATGAATAAAATCAAAAAACCAGAAAACGCACTTAAATGGATAAATACTGCTTTAGACAAAAAGTCTGTTGTAATGGGGTTTGGACATAGAGTTTATAAAAGTGGAGACTCAAGGGTACCTACAATGAGAGAGTATTTTGCTAAAGTTGCTAAAGTAAAAAAAGACAAAAAGTTTGAAAAAATTTATGACATAGTAGAAAAGGTAATGATTGATAGAAAAAATATTTATCCAAACGTAGATTATCCCACAGGTCCAACTTATCATTTGATGGGATTTGATACAGATTTTTTCACACCAATATTTGTAATATCTAGAATTACTGGATGGTCAGCTCATATTCTTGAACAACATGCAGCCAACAAACTTATTAGACCACTCGCTAGCTACAAAGGAAATAGTTATCGTAAAGTTGTACCAATTAATCAAAGATAAGTTGAGCGTACTATATAAAACCTTAAAGTTCTTTATTTTTAGAAAACTATTGAATTTTTTATTCTTAAATAAATTTTTAGTTTAAAAAATGACTGCATAAAATCCTTTTAGATTTATGAACAACATTTGCGTCAGAACGGATTATATTAACATTTTTAAATATCTTTTTAAAATAATCAGCTCTTATAGTATCAAAAATTATCTTTGTATCATCTTTTGATATCTTTTTTAAATACTCTGAGTAAAGATTAAAATCGTAATGGTAATCTAAGGATAATAGAGAAATGATTACATCAAATTTTTTTTCAGGCAAAGTATCTTTATCATAATCAAAGATATTTATTTGACTTTCGCTCATTTCGTTAGTTATTAAAAAATCTTTTTGTAATTCTAAATTATTATAACCTTCACTATTAATCATTCCACCCCAACCATATCTCACTTTTTTCGATATAAAATTTCTTTCTATAAAATAATAATTATTATTTTTAAAATTATTGTTTATTATTATTTCTAACCCTCCTACACCAGCACCAATACTTAGAAAGGATTTGTCATTTTGATTGATAAATTGTTCAATTGATAAAAATTCTTTTAACATTACTCGATAGTATTCTTTTCCAATGTTACGAGGATTTAAGAAATATTTAGTTATAAAACTAGAAAAGACATATCTACCAAATAACTTTCTTAATTTTCTAAGAAAAGGACTTGTAAGCTCTATTCTTTGTAAAACAATTAATCTTGCGGTGTTTTTAGGTAATTTAAAGTATTCCACCAACTAATATCAGCTAAAAGCGTCTACCCAGCTTCCTTGTGTAGATGCTTTTGAATACTCTGTAGCCCTACCTTCAAAGAAGTTCATATGTTCTACTGCGTTTAACATAGTGTCTAACCATGTTAATGGATTTTTTTCGACATCATAGATAGCCTCTAAACCTAGTTGAACTAATCTTCTGTTACCAATAAATCTTATGTAATCTTTAACTTCTTGAGCAGTTAAACCTTCCATTGGTCCCATCTCAAAAGCTAAATCTATAAATGCATCCTCATGCTCAACAATTGTTCTACATGCATCGTAGATTTCTTTTTTAAGTTTTGGAGTCCATATTTCTGGATTTTCTTTAATGAACTCTTTGAATATTCTTATCATTGAATTACAATGCAGAGTTTCATCTCTCACAGACCAAGTAACGATCTGACCCATGCCTTTAAGTTTATTGTGTCTTGGGAAATTTAATAATATTGCAAAACTCGCAAATAACTGAAGGCCTTCTGTGAAAGCACTAAAAACAGCAACTGTCTTTGCTATATCCTCTTTTGAATTAACATTGAAACCTTGCATATAGTCATACTTGTCTTTCATTTCTTTATATTTCATGAATGCAGAATACTCAGACTCTGGCATTCCAATTGTATCTAGCAAGTGAGAATACGCTGCAACATGAACTGTTTCCATAGATGCAAAAGCTGTCATCATCATTAAAACTTCTGTTGGTTTAAAAACACTTGTGTAATGTCTAAGATAACAATTGTTTACTTCAACATCTGCTTGGGTGAAAAACCTAAATATTTGGGTAACTAAATTTTTTTCTGGCACTGACAGATTTTTTTGCCAATCTCTAACATCATCACCTAGAGGCACTTCTTCTGGTAACCAATGTATTCTTTGCTGAGTTAACCATGCATCATAACACCATGGGTATCTGAATGGCTTATAAACAGGATTTTCTACTAATAATCCCATTTTTTTTGGTTGTATAATTTTTCCGCTTTCTTCTTTTTTAATTACTGACATGATAAACACTCCTCGTATTTGTTTTCTTCGTTTTGTGGTTGTTTTTTTGATTTATAAACATTTGCTGTAATGTCTGTTGAATTTGCGTCATTAACATTTTCAGCTCTTTGTATTGATTTCGACCTGCAGTAATAAAGGCTTTTTAAACCTTTTTTCCATGCTTGATAATGAATTTGATGTAGATCTTTTTTGTGCACATCAGCAGGTAAAAATAAGTTAATAGACTGAGCTTGAGATATATGTGGTGTCCTATCAGCACTTAAATCAATAAGCCATCTTTGATCTAGTTCAAAAGCTGTTTTGAAAACATCTTTTTCCTCTTTGGTTAAAAAATCTAAATGAGAAACTGAGCCTTGATTAGTTGTTATGCTTGACCAAATTTCATCATTATTCTTACCGTGTTTTTCTAAAACTTTTTTTAAATACTTATTTCTAACATTAAAAGATCCGGATAAAGTTTTATGTGTATAACTATTAGCTGCTATAGGCTCTACGCCTGGAGATGTTCCTCCACATATAATAGATATGGAAGCAGTTGGAGCAATCGCTGTTTTGTTAGAAAATCTCTCTTTAAAACCATATTCAGATGCATCCGGACAAGAACCTCTCTCTTCAGCTAGGTCTTTTGAAGATTTATCAACTTTGTTTTGAATGTTTTCAAATATTTTTTTATTCCATACTTTGCTCATTACAGACTCTAAAGGTATCATTTTTTTTTGAAAATAAGAATGTAAGCCCATCACACCAAGTCCCACACTTCTCTCTTTTGTAGCTGAATACACAGCATCGCTGAATTCCTCGGGTGCATTTTTGATGAAGTCACTTAATACATTGTCTAAAAATCTCATTACATCATCTATAAATTTTTCATCATCTTTCCATTCGTCGTATTTTTCTACGTTTAAAGATGACAAGCAGCAAACTGCCGTTCTATCTCTGCCTTCCCTATCGATACCTGTTGGTAAAGTTATTTCACTGCAAAGGTTTGAAGTTTTTACAGTTAATCCAGCTAATTTATGGTGTTGTGGTATTTGTCTATTAACAGTATCAATGTAAATGATGTATGGTTCTCCTGTTTCAATTCTAGCAGTCAATAATCTTATCCATAAGTTTCTTGCAGATACTGTTTGTTGAACTGCACCGTCTTTAGGGCTTTTGAGTGCCCATTGTTCATCAAGTTCAACTGCTCTCATAAAAGAATCTGACACAAGCACTCCATGGTGTAAGTTAAGTGATTTTCTATTTGGATCTCCCCCTGTAGGTCTTCTCATCTCTATAAACTCCTCGATTTCAGGATGATCAATAGGTAAATAGCATGCTGCAGATCCTCTTCTTAAAGAGCCTTGGCTGATTGCCATTGTTAAAGAATCCATAACTTTAATGAAAGGTATTATTCCTGAAGTTTTTCCTACTCTTCCAATTTTTTCGCCAATTGATCTTAGGTTGCCCCAATAACTTCCAATACCCCCTCCTCGAGCTGCTAACCAAACGTTTTCACTCCAGAGACCAAGTATTCCTTGTAAGCTATCACTTGCTTCATTTAAAAAACATGAGATTGGCAAACCTCTTGTTGTTCCACCATTAGATAAAACTGGCGTTGCTGGCATAAACCATAGATTGCTTATATAATTATATAATCTTTGTGCATGTAGATTGTCATCTGCATAATGACTTGCCACTCTAGCAAACAGGTCTTGAAAGGATTCATTCTCACCAAGATATCTATCAGTTAAAGTTGCCCTACCAAAATCTGTTAAGTTGTTGTCTCTACTTCTGTCAATTTTAATTGTTATGCCTTTTGAATTTTGAAATAATTCGGTATTATTATTTAATGTGAATAAATCAGGACCTTTAGTTTTATTATGAATTTCAACTTTTGGTTTAAATTCAGAGACAGCTTTCTTAATGGCCTGAGACAATACTTTATTCATTAAACTCCCTATTTTAACTTAATATTATAGTAAAACAACTATATGTTGTGTGCAGATTTCTTAAATACACTATATAAATTAGAAATCAATAGAACATTTATAGAACATGAAAAAAAATATGCAATAAAAAAATTAAAGAAATATACAAATATCAACATGAAAAAAGAGAAAAAAATAGATCCCTTTGGTTTTAGAGAATATGACGCGAGATGGTTATTCCCAGAAAGCATCAACGAATTGGGAATCGAGTCGGTCGGAAAAGGATTCGGAACACAGGTCATAAAAACAAAAAAAAATCCAACCGTTATAGTTGGTCATGATTATAGGTCATACAGTGAGAATGTTAAAAAAAATTTCGTAAATGGACTTTTGTCTACAGGATGTAATGTAAAAGATATAGGTTTATGTCTTTCTCCTACTGTTTATTTTTCACAATTTAAATTAAATTCAGATGCTGTTGCAATGATAACCGCAAGCCATAATGAAAATGGATGGACAGGTATTAAAATGGGGATAGAGAAAGGACTAACACATTGTAAGGACGAAATGTCAGAATTAAAAGATATCGTTTTAAATGAAAAATTTATTAGTGGTTCGGGTAAATATCAAGAAGTCAAAAATTTTAATAAAGTTTATATCGAAGAATTATCAAAAAATAAATTAACAAAAAAATTAAAGGTGGTTGCAGCTTGTGGTAATGGGACAGCTGGTATATTTGCACCTGAAATTTTAAGAGGTATAGGATGTGAGGTAATAGAACTAGACTGTAATTTAGATTACACTTTTCCTAGATACAACCCAAATCCAGAGGATATGGAAATGCTTCATGAAATTGCAAAATGTGTAAAACAAAATAATGCAGATGTGGGTTTTGGTTTTGATGGTGATGGAGATAGAGTTGGTGTTATAGATAATAGTGGTAAAGAAATTTTTGCAGATAAAATTGGATTATTAATTGCAAGAAATATTTCAAATCAACATAAAAATTCAAAATTTGTAGTTGATGTAAAATCAACTGGTTTGTTCATGAATGATGAGATTTTAAATAAAAATAATTGTAATACAATATATTGGAAAACTGGTCATTCATACATAAAGAGAAAAGTAAATGAGGATAAAGCGATTGCTGGATTTGAAAAGAGTGGACATTTCTTTTTTAATCAACCACTTGGTTATGGTTTTGATGATGGTATTAATTCTGCAATTCAAGTTTGTAACCTTTTGGATAATCAAAATGAAAAGTTAGATGTTTTAATAAAAAGTTTACCTAAAACCTTTCAAAGTCCGACAATGGGTCCTTTTTGTAAAGATGAAGAAAAATACGGAGTCATTGATGAAATGATTGATAAAATTAATAAACTAAAAGAAAATGATTTTAAAATTAAAGGACTAAAAATAAATAATATACTTACAGTCAATGGAATTAGATTTTCATTAGAGGATGGGTCTTGGGGATTGATTAGAGCTTCCTCAAACAAACCCTCTTTAGTTGTAGTTACTGAAAGTCCGTCGTCTGATGATTTAAAAAAAGAGATCTTTTATTTTATTGATAAGTTATTACAAGAAACTGGAAAAATTGGTGAATACGATCAAAAGATTAATTAAATATTAAAATACCTGTATATAAAAATTGTTCCAACAGCATAAAGAAAAACTCCAAAAAGTCTTTGAGCTTTGATTTTGTTCATTTTGTAAACAGTGTTTGCTCCAAGTCTTGCCATAAAAGTTGTAATTGGGACAAACAATAAAAAAGCTGGGATATTAACAAATCCAATACTAAAAGGTAAATTTGCACTAAAGTAAAAACCTGAAATTAAAAAACCAACTGAACCAGTTATAGATATAAATAATCCAATAGTTGCGGCACTCCCAATGCATTTACTTATTGGATAACCTAAGTATCGTAGTAACGGAACATTCATCATAGCACCAGTAATACCCATAGGTGCGGATATAAATCCTGATATTAAACCAAAGATAGCTTTAGGATAAAATGCTCTATTTATACTAACTCTCTTAACTTGTTCGTTCGCAAGCATTAAGTATGCTCCAAAAACGTAAACAACTACTGAAAAAAAAAGAACAAGACTTTTTGTGCTCATATATGCGGCAAAAACTGTTCCCATTAGAACACCTAAAACAACAAATAACCCAAAGGTTTTTACCACATTTATATCAACCAATTTATTTTTATAATGGGTAAAGACAGACGCTGAAGATGTAAATATTGTTATTGTAAAGGCTGTACCAACTGTTAAATGCATTAAAAAATCTTTTTCAATATTTAAAGTTTCAAATATAAAAAAAAGACATGGAACAGAAATCAATCCACCACCTATTCCAAATAATCCAGCAAAGAAACCAACAGCAGTTGCTGCAAAAACTATAAGTAAAATAAAATACCAGTATTCGTTTATTAAAATTGATAAGGACAATGGAGCCTTGTTAATTAATTTATATTAAAATATTCAACGAAGGACCTAACAGAAACTAACAACAAAAAACATCCAAATATTTTGCTTAATAACTTTTTATTAATTTTGTAAACAACTTTGGCTCCAATTCGGGCCATTACCATTGTTACAGGTACAAAAACAAGGAAACCTAACAAATTAATGTAACCAAAACTGAATGGTGATTTTACATTATCAATTATTTCTCCACCTGTTATCATTGTGATTGAACCAGTCAAAGCTATTAAAAAACCAACCGCTGCAGCTGTACCAATAGACTTTCTAATATCATATCCAAAGGTTCGCATAAATGGTACCATTAAAGAGCCTCCACCAATACCTAAGGGGACTGAAATAAATCCTATCAATATCCCTGAAATTTTTTTTATTAATTCTGAGATTTTTTTTGGTTTATCCATCAATTGTTCCCTTAAAAAAATAAAAAACAGACCAACACAAAATGAAAAAATTGCAAAAAATAAAACTAATGCTGGTGTTTTTAAACTTACTGCCAAGAAGGTTCCACAAAGAACACCTAAAACTATAAAAATTCCAAAAGACTTTACCATATTAAAATCAACTGCGTCGTACTCCATATGTGTTTTTGTAGAAATAATTGAAGTAGGTATAATTATTGCAAGAGAAGTACCAACTGATAAATGCATTCTTGTCACTAAATCAAAATCTAAAACGGTAAAAGCATAATACAAAGCTGGTACCATTATAATACCACCCCCTACTCCTAATAAACCAGCCATAAAACCAGCCACAGCTGCTGCAATTGCAAGAACAGTTAATAAATTTATTATCTCGTTTAAATTAAGATTTTCCATTAGGTATTAGTCTGATTTGCTTTTTCATTATTTTGGACGATTGTCATTATATGTTTTGCTTTTTGAAAATCAGAGTCTCTTGCCATCATATTATCACTTAAGTATCTTTTCCAATCTTTAGAACCAGGTTGCCCATGATATAGTCCAACTGTATGTCTCATAACATGATTTACTTTTGTTCCTACTTTTACTTCCTCTTCTAAATATTTTAAAATTTCTCTAGCTATATCTTCTCGAGATGGAACAGTATTATTACTAAATATTTCTTTTTCAATCTCAGATAAAAAATATGGATTTTGATAAATTGCTCTACCTATCATAACGCCATCACATATTTCTAAATGTTTTTTAATATCTTCAGTGTTTGTAATCCCGCCATTAATAATAACCTCTAAATCAGGGTTTTCTTTTTTAATCTCATAAACTCTATCATAATTTAATTTTGGTATTGAAAGGTTTTGCTTTGGTGTAAGACCTTTTAAAATTGCTTTTCTTGCATGCAATATAATTGTTTTGCAGCCTGCTTCTTTGATTTTGTTTACAAATTTATTAAGATAATCAAAATCTTCAATATCATCAACACCAATTCTAGTTTTTGCAGTTACGGGAATATTGCAAGCATTCACCATTTCATTTAAACAATCTGCTACGAGATCAGGCTCTTTCATTAAACAGGCTCCAAAAGAGTTTTTTTGAACTTTTTTACTGGGGCATCCTAGATTTAAGTTAATTTCTTTATAACTATACTCCTCAGCCAATTTAGCAACTTGTGCAAGCTCTTTTTTATCTGAACCACCCACTTGAAGTGCAACAGGCTGTTCTTCGTTTCTAAATCCTAAAATTTTTTCTCTATCACCATGTATAGCTGACTTGGTTGCAACCATTTCTGAATAAAGCATAACGTTTTTGCTGATTAGCCTTAAAAAAAACCTATCATGACGATCTGTACAATCCATCATGGGTGCAACTGATATTTTACGATTAATTTTTTTATTAGTATGCAAGAGCTTTTCCCATTAATTTGTCAGGTAACCAAGTTACTATTTCTGGGAAAATACACAATATTATTATACAGATGACCATCATTATCATAAAAGGAATTGAGCCTTTTAATATTTCAGAAAGACTAACATCAGGAGTAATCCCTTTTATAATATATAAATTTAAACCAACCGGAGGTGTAATCAAACCAATCTCCATATTTATTGTAAAGACAATTGCAAACCAATAAGGATCAAAACCAAATTGAGTAATTATTGGAAGCAGAATTGCTGAAGTCATAACAATTACTGCTACTGGTGGTAAAAAGAAACCAGCTATTAAAAGAAAAATATTTATATAAAAAAATAAAACCCATTTATTTAAACCCATCTCTACAATAGTTTGAGCAATCGATTGCGTTACATAAAGGGTGGATAAACTAAAAGCAAATATATATGAGCCCGCAATGATAAACATTATCATTACACTCTCTTTCATAGATACCTTAACTATATCCCATATTTTTTTTGGTTGATAAATTTTATAAACAATAGCAATCATGACAAATACTAAAAAAGCACCTACTCCCGACGCTTCAGAAGGTGTTGCTACACCACCATATAAAACATATAAAACACCAACTACAATTAATAAGAAAGGAAGTACTCTAGGAATGACTTCTAACTTTTCTCTTAAAGTTGGAGGTTTTCTATTTCTGAGAATTTCTGCAGACTTTTTGTCAATAAAATATGAATATATATAAGCCCATAACATAAATAAGCCTGCAAGAAGCAATCCAGGTATAACACCACATAAAAATAATCTTCCAATAGATGTTCCTGTAGCTAAACCGTAAACTATTAGCACTATACTGGGAGGAATTAATACTCCAAGAGTTCCTCCAGCAGCTATACATCCTGTGGCTAATCTTGCAGAGTAACCTCTTTTTCTCATTTCAGGAATTCCCATAGTGCCAATAGCAGCACAAGTTGCTGGGCTAGATCCACTTAAAGCTGCAAATATTGAGCAGGCTCCAATGTTGGATACCACAAGTCCGCCTGGTAATCTCCAAAGCCATCTATCCAAACCTGTGTATAAATCTTTACCAGCTGGTGAGTTTGCAACAGCCATTCCCATCAAAATAAACATTGGGATAGACAACAAAACGAATGAATTTAAACCAGCATAAAATGTTTCTGCAAATACATTTAAAATTGAAAATCCTTCTGCAATTACTAAAAAAATTACTGAGATAAAACATAGACCAAATGCAATCGGTATACCTGAAAATAACATTACAACTGTTGAAACTCCAACAATTAATCCTAATAACAATGGGTCCACTATTTAAACTCCTTAAGTTTTCTTACGTGTAAAATTAATTCAGAAATGTATGACATTGTCATTAGAGTTGCCCCAATAAGCATTGATGAATAAGGTATCCATAATGGAGGGCCCCAGACTGTACCTGTGTTATAATTTTTTATAAAAGCTTCATAAGTTATTTCGTAACTTACATAAAATAAAATTAAGAAGAAAATTAAACAAAGGCTATCTGTAAAAATTTTTAATTTTGTAACATTTTTTTCACTTAAAAATGTATAAAGGTATTCCATGTTTACATGACCTTTTTCACTTAGAACATATGCACTTCCGATGAAAGTCGATGCAACTAGTAACATTGTAACTAGCTCAGTCTGCCATGTAATTGCATTTTTGAATAAATATCTTTCAAATACTAATTCGGTGATAATAACTATAGATAAAAAAAGACAACCTGCAGCGAATATGCCACAAGCTTTTGCTAACCAATTAGTTAATTTAATAAATTTATCAGTCATGAAAAATACCCCCACGTATATATTTGTGGGGGTATAATTTTATTTGAATTATTTTACAGCTAAAGCCATATCGATCAATTTTTGACCGTTTGGTACTTTTTCTGCAAAATTTTTGTATGAAGATTGTTTAGCAATAGCTAACCAAGCATCAAAATCTGATTTTTTCATATAAGACAATTTAACACCAGCTTCTTTGTATGCTTTTTCCATTGTCGTATCTAAACCAGCAGCTTCCTTAGTCATATATTTCTCTGCGACCTTACCAGCTTTCATTAACGCTTTTTGTTGTTTACTATCTAATGCATCAAATGATTTTTTTGACATTAAAATTGGTTCATACATAAACCATAAACCGTAGTCTCCTGGAGGTGTAGCACACTTAACTTGCTCATAAATTCTGTATGATACAAAACTTCCTGAACTTGTGTTTGCTCCATCAAGAACTCCTGTTTGTAAACCATTGTAGATTTCAGAAGATGGCATAGACTGTATACCTGCACCTGCTGCTTCTAACATTTGGTTAAATGCTTTACCTGCTGCTCTAAAAGTTTGACCTTTTACTGAAGCTGGATTTGAAATACAATTTTTCTTTGAAACAAATCCACCAGCTAACCAAGCATCAGATAATACTACAACACCTGCATCATTGATGATTTTTTTAATTTCTTTCATCATTGGAGATGCATTAACTCTTAATGCATGTTTGTGGTTTTTAACCATTCCAGGCATTAAAGTAATATCAAACTCAGGATGGAACTTAGCAGCATAAGCTAAAGGAAATGCTGAAATATCCAATTGACCTGTTGTCATTGGCTTCCATTGTTCTTTTGGTTTATATAATGATTTTGCAGGATAGATTCTGATATCGACCCCAACATTTGCTTTTTTCATTTCATCGGCAATTATTTGAACCATTTCGTGTCTAACATCGAATGATCCATCTGCTCTTGGTGTACCTGGCCACTGGTGACTAGCTTTTAATGTAACAGCAAAAGCTGAACCAATAGTCGTCGATACAAAGATTAATGAAATAAAATATAATGATATTTTTTTAAACATATTTATTCCCTCTCTTTAATTATTTAATGCTATATTAAATGTAACTTATTAATAAGAGTCAATATGTATAAAAGTACTGTATAATATTATTTTATGGATGGACCTTTAAAAAATTTGATAGTTCTTGATTTAACGAGAGTTCTTGTTGGACCTTATTGTACAATGGTTTTATCAGACTTAGGAGCTAGAGTAATCAAAGTTGAGGCACCTGGCACAGGTGATGACTCTAGAAAATTTGGTCCTTTTATAGAGGAACACTCTGCATATTTTATGTCTTTAAATAGAGGTAAAGAGAGTATTGCTCTAAATTTAAAAGACAAAGAGGATAAAAAAATCTTTGATAAAATTTTAGAAAAAGCTGATGTTCTTGTTGAAAATTTTAAACCTGGCACATTAGAAAAGTGGGGATATGGTTGGAAAGATGTTTGTAAAAAATATCCAAAATTAATTTACGCATCGGCATCAGGTTTTGGTCAAACTGGTCCACTCAGAGAACTTCCAGCTTATGATATGGTTGTTCAAGGTATGGGTGGATTAATGAGTGTTACTGGTCAACCAAATTCTGAACCTACAAGAGTTGGTACATCTATTGGTGATATTACGGCAGGTTTATTTACAGCTATAGGAATTAATGCAGCTTTATATGACAGAAAGAAAACAGGAAAAGGAACTTACATAGATGTTTCTATGTTAGATTGTCAAATTGCAATTTTAGAAAATGCAATTGCAAGATATCTATCAAAAAAAGAAATACCAAAACCAATGGGGTCTAGACATCCATCAATTGCACCTTTCGAGGCATTTAAAACAAAAGATAGTTATATTATTATAGCAGCTGGAAATGATAAACTTTTTGAAAAACTTTGTGGATTACTAAATATTTCTGAAATTTCAAAAGATGAAAAATTTAATACTAATTCCTCAAGAAGCAAAAATATGGATGAGTTAAAGATTATTCTCGAAAAAAAACTTTCATCCAATTCAACTTCGGACTGGATAAGTCTTATGGAGAAAGAAAAAATACCTTGTGGACCAATATTTAATATAAAACAAGCAGTAGAAAATCCACAAATAGAATCTAGAAATATGATTGTAAATTCTTTTCATAAAAAAATAGGAGAATTTAAAACGGCAGGAAATCCCATTAAAATGTCAAACTACAAAGATAGTGAAACCAGGGGTGAAATACCTGATTTAGATGAACATAGAAAAAAAATTATTGAAGAATTTTGCAATTAAATAATTTTATTAACTTCTCTAGACATTCTATTTAGAACTTCTTTTTTATTTATTTTATCTGTACGTATTAATATAGCATCTTTCACTTTTTTTAATGGCGAGTGTTTTCTGTTTTTATCCATTTTTGTTCGTTTAGCTAAACTTTTTTGAACTTCTTTTAAAGGAACCTTTTTTTTTAATTCTTTCCACCTTCTTTTAGCGGCGACATTAATTTTACAAGTAAAATAAAATGCTAAATTATATTTCGGGTTTTTATTTAGAATTTTTGTAGCAATGTCTCTACCTTCCACACAAATTTTTTTATTCTTTTTAATTATATTCTTTTGATAAACTCTCATTATTTCTCTAATTTGTTTATTTTTAGCCAAATAACCAACATGATTGCTTATTTCTTGAGAGTGAAGAGATTGTTTTTTTATTAAATTATAAGAGACTTTTTTAAATTTTTTTTTTAAATATGGAATAGGTTTTTTTGGTCTTTTAGTTAACAATATTTTACTTGCATAACGATACAATAGACCAGAATTTAATAATAATAATTTATACTTTTTTGATAAAAGCTTTGCACCGGTGCTTTTACCACTAGCTGCCTCGCCATCACACGCAATAATAAGTGATTTGCTCATTAATTTTATAAATATCTTATTTTAAATACTAATTAAATATTATTGTTCTGAAGTGTCAGAATTTTCTTCAGTCTTGCTATCGTTTTCAGCAATTTCATCTAATGATACCTCACCAGTTTCATTCTCTTGGGGTTCTGATGAAATATTTTCAGATTGTGTGGGTGCATCTGAATTTTGTAATTCTGCTAAGTCCTCTTTTGACACTTGTATTTTTTCTGGAACTTTTCTTGCTCTTTTCGAAGGTAAAATTGGTGCACCACTTTTAGAAATTTCTCCTTTGTACAAACTTTCAAACTCATCTCCAATTTCTTCATCATCTTCACTTAAATCGTCTACTTGTTCGATATGTTTTCTTAACTTATAAACAGCACTATCAGTTAACTCATTTACTTTAACGTTTTCGATAGCAATTTCTCTTAGAGCGATTACTGTGTTTTTATCGTTATCTCTATCAACTGACGGTTCAATTCCTGAGTTAAGTTGAGTTGCTCTCTCTTTTGCGACTAAAACGAGTTCATAGGGGCTGTCTACTTTATCTATACAATCTTCTACAGTTACTCTTGCCATGCGCAGTATTTATACGCACATATTTGCAAAATCAAGTTTTTTTTAGATTTTAATTGGATTTAATTTATTTCTAACAAAAAATAGGGCGATTAGAGCTAGCAAAATATAGGTTCCTGAAATTATAGAAATCTCCTCTATCGAAAAACCATTGTCTATTAATAAACCAAATACTGCAGTTCCAAAAGCAGTTGAAAATACCATTAGGGCTGTAGTTAAAGCTTTTATTGAACCAATATGTTTTACACCATAAACTTCTGCCCAGGTTGCAGATCCTAGCACGTTAGCTAAACCATTTGAAATTCCTATTAATCCCAAAAATAAAAAAGAAATTATAGGATTGTCGAAAACAATAATTAAAAATAAAGAGAGTAGAAATGGTAAATTCATATAAATTAAAAGCTTTCTACTAGAAAACTTATCAATCAAAAAACCAGCAATAAATAAAGTTATAACCGATAAAACAGAGTAAGCCATAAAAGATTGCGCTATAACATAAGGGCCCCAATTTTTTGAGGAAAGTATAAATGATTGATAAACAAATATTCCAGTTGCTATCCAAGGCATCGCAAGCATATTTGCACAAACTATATAAAATCTATAGTCTTTTATAACCTCAATTCTTTTCCAATTTTTAATCATTGATTTTTTTTTGTTTTTATCGCTATCAATTTCTCTAGAGTCGAGCTTAATTTTTTTAATTAGGAAATATGAAATTATTGGTAAAAATAGAATTACAAACGAAATACTGATCCAAATATTCCTCCATTCCATAAAAGTTAACAGATAAATAACAAATACTGGTAAAATAAATTCAGCTGTGGATAATCCAAACCATCCTATGCTTAATGCTCTTCCTCTAGATTTAGTAAAGTACCTTGAAATTGTTGTAGTAGCAGTATGAGACATTAAACCTTGACCTGAAAATCTCATTAAAAAAATAGCGATAAATAAAAAGGTTACCGATGAGACTTTAGAAAAAAAATAACATGAAAAGGATAGAAGCAAAGTTACAAATGATCCAAATTTAAAGACGTCAATATCATCAATTTTTTTTCCCACCCAAATAATAATTAAGCTGCTTAACAATGTTGCGGATGCATAAATTGTGCCAAATTGTCCGTGAGTAATTGATAATGCATCACGAATACTAGAATTGAATAATCCTAAAAAAAAACTCTGTCCAAAGCTAGAAAAAAATGTAAATATGAATCCAAATAGAATTACTTTTAAACTTAAACTATTAAACATAAAAAATTATGAGTTGTAATGTAGCTTTTATAGGTCTTGGTGTCATGGGATATCCGATGGCAGGATATATATCAAAAGGCGGTCATAATGTAACTGTTTTTAATCGAACTAAAACTAAAGCAGAGAAATGGATTAGTGAACATAAAGGAAAAATAGCAGAAACGCCTGCAGAGGCAGCAAAAGATGCTGATTATATTTTTACATGTGTTGGAAACGATAATGACTTAAGAGAGGTTACATTTGGTGAAAAAGGAGTTTTTAAAACAATTAAAAAAGGTGCCACTTATATTGATAACACAACAGCATCTGCAACAGTTGCCCGAGAAATTTATGACTATGCAAAAAAAAATGGATTTGGATCTTTAGATGCTCCAGTATCTGGTGGTCAAGCTGGAGCAGAAAATGGAGCTCTTACAGTTATGATAGGTGGTGATCAAGCTGACTTTGATAAAGCTAAAGATAAAATAGATTGTTATAGCAAGAAAATGAAATTACTTGGAAAAGCTGGATGTGGTCAGTTAGCTAAAATGGTTAATCAAATCTGCATAGCAGGTTTAGTTCAAGGTTTATCCGAAGGAATTAATTTTGGGATTAAAGCAGGATTAAAAATGGAAGATGTAATCGAAGTTATATCAAAAGGTGCAGCCCAATCTTGGCAAATGGAAAATAGATATAAAACTATGATCGATGATAAATTTGATTTTGGATTTGCAGTAGATTGGATGAGGAAAGACTTAAAAATTGCAATGGACGAGGCAAAAAACAATGGATCATTGTTACCAGTGACTGAATTGGTTGATAAATTTTATGGCGAAGTTCAAAGCATGGGTGGAAACCGTTGGGATACCTCAAGTTTAATCAAAAGATTTAGAAAGTAGTATTGTATGCAACCAGCATACTATGAAGATATTAATCAAATTAAAAAGAAAATATGGTTAATGTTAAATGATGCTGTAAAAAATAGAAACTCACAATTTAGAATTCCAACTTTTATCTGTGGAGATGGAAGTAATATTGATGGAAGAATAGTAGTGTTAAGAAAGTCAGATGAAAAAAACAATTTTGTTCAATTCCATAGTGATATTAGATCAGATAAAATAGAAATCTTAAAAAAAAATTCAAGTGCAGCTTTATTGTTTTACGATAAGGAAGAAAAAATCCAAGTAAGATTAAAAGTAAAATGTATAATTAATCATAACAATGAAATTACTAAAACATCTTGGGAAAAAACCCAACATATAAGTAGAAAATGTTATTTAGTTGAAAAAGGACCTGGAACAGAATCTAATGTGCCAACTTCAGGATTAAAACCTGAATTAGATAACTTTGACTACACTAAAGAGCAAAGTGAAATAGGCTACAAAAACTTTACAGTCATTCAATGTAAAATAAAATCTATTGAATGGCTTTATTTAGCAGCCAAAGGTCACCGAAGAGCTAGGTTTGATTTAGAAAATAATAAAGATATATGGCTTGTACCTTAATATTATTTTTCTAATGCAGATAATTTCTTTTTGAGTTTACTAGATAAACTCATAAACCATTGTTTCTCTTTTCCAGATTCTGGTAGCACTGCGCCATATTCTATCATTTGAGATGGAGGTAAATCTATGATGTATACCCATACTTGCGTTTCATCTAATTTTGATTTTTTGACTATGATATTTTTTAAATCAGAAATTAGTCTATCTTTTGTTTTCTTTGGACGACCTGCCCTAATTTGACCAAGTAAAAAAATTGAGGGCTCTTTTACAATTTTACCCCCCATAAAATGATTATTCTTTTTTGTGTTATTAAATATAACTTGTGCAAAATAAGTATTTGCACCAGTTACAACATTATGAATTTTTGTAATTCCTTTAGCTATTTCTTTTTGTTTTTTAGGATTAAGATTAATATTTGATGATGTTAATGTATAAGTTGGCATTATTTAAAATATAGATTGTGAATATCTCTTCCAATTATCTTGATAGTGTTTAGTATTTTCATCAACAGCTTTTTTTTCCTCTTCTGTTACCTGTCTAATTATTTTTCCTGGCGATCCTATTACCAGTGAATTATCTGGTATGACTTTATTTTCAGTTATTAAGGCTTTTGCGCCTATTATACAATTTTTTCCTATTTTAGCTTTATTTAAAATTACTGCGCCTATACCAATCAAACTATTATCTCCTATTGTGCATCCATGCAGCATAACTAAGTGTCCCACAGTTACATTTTTTCCAATTTTTAAGGGACATCCCGGATCTGTATGTAAAACACATCCATCTTGTACATTGGAGCCTTCTCCAATATAAATGTTTTCTATATCTCCCCTTAAAGTAGCATTAAACCAAACACTAGAATTTTTTTCTAAAGTTACATCGCCAATTATCACAGCATTAGGAGCCACCCAATTTTCGCCAGAGTTTTTTGGTTTTTTATCTTTTAAATCATAAAACATAATTTATAAATTATTTTAACATGGCATTAACAAAAACTCCAATATGTGATTTTAATCTTGCTGCATTTGATTTTAAATTAAAATCCATTGAAAATACTGTTTTATCACTTAATGATATTAAGGGTGAAAATGGAACGTTAATAATGTTTATTTGCAATCACTGTCCATATGTAAAAGCAATCATTAAAGACTTAGTTGAAGATTGTGAAAAACTTAAAGACTTTGGGGTAAATTCAGCAGCAATCATGTCAAATGATACAATCAATTATCCAGATGATTCCTATGAAAATATGATTAAATTTTCTGCAAAACATAAGTTTAGTTTTCCTTACTTAATTGATGAAACTCAAGAAATAGCAAAAAGATATGATGCTGTATGTACTCCAGATTTTTTTGGATACAATAGGGATCTTAAACTTAATTACCGAGGTAGAATTAGAGAACTTAGGGATTTAAAACCTGTCAGAAATGGATCAAGTGAATTATTCGAAGCCATGAAATTGATATCTCAAACACAAAAGGGGCCTAATATACAAAAGCCAAGTCTTGGTTGTAGTATAAAGTGGTTTAAAAAATAATGCATTTAATTGTTACTAGAACTTTTCCCCCAGAGGTAGGTGGTATGCAAAACCTCATGTATGGTTTAGCTAAATCGCTAGCTGAAAATGTAATGATTAAAGTTTTTGCAGACCAATATCCAAACCAATATAATTTTGACAAAGAATTATCTTTTTCAATTGAAAGAGTTGGTGGGCCAAAAATATTCAAGAAATACAGAAAAGCTAATTTAGTAAACACTTATTTAGAGAATAATAGAAAAGTTAAAGCTGTAATTTCAGATCATTGGAAAAGTCTTGAAAATATAAAAACTAACGTTAAAAAAATTTGCTTAATTCACTCTAAAGAAATTAATCATAAAAAAAATTCTTTTATTAATAAAAGACTGGTCAAAATTTTAAATAATTGTCATACAGTAGTTGCAAATTCTAAGTTTACTAAAAATTTAGCAATAAGTGTCGGGGTAGATGAAAATAAGATTAAAGTAATTAATCCAGGTGTTTTTCCAATAAAAAAAATTGATGAAAAAATTTACAAAAATATAAAAAAGAAATTAGAGGGTAAGACCCCAAAATTAATTACAATTGCTAGATTTGATAAGAGAAAAAACCATGAAAAAATTATTATGGCTCTTAGAAATTTAAAAGAAATATATCCAAATATTATTTATATTTGTATTGGACAAGGTGAAAATATTGATAGTCTTAAAAAATTAATTACAGAACTTAAATTACAAAATCATGTTATGTTTCCAAATAATTTAACTAAAGATGAAAAAAATTCCTATTTAAAATGTTCTGATGTGTTTGTAATGCCTTCTATAACATATAAAAAGTCTGTTGAAGGTTTTGGGATAGTTTATGTAGAGGCAGCACAATTTGGAGTTCCATCAATAGGTGGAAAAGATGGTGGAGCTTCAGATGCAATAGATCACGACCAGACAGGTTATATTTGTGATGGGAATAGTTTAGATGATATTTACCAATCAATTTCTAAAATTTTGGAAAACAATAAATATAAAGTTTTTGGAAGAAAAGCAGAAGAAGCATCAAAAAAATTTTATTGGTCTGAAATTATAAAAAAATATTTGGAAATATTATAAAATTATTTTTTCAAAAACTTTTTCAGCACTTAATTTATTTAAATCACTTACCTGAATTGCCTTAAAATTTTCTCTTTCTATACTTACTTTTTTTGCAGATATATGAGATCCGAATAATGTTAAACCTTTTGAATTAAGATGAGCTGCCATATGTGCTGGACCAGTATCATTTGCAACTATAAAACTACTTTTTTTTATTAATGAAGATAATTGTGAAATACTTAAAGCTTTACCATTGTCTAAAATTTTTATTGCATCATATTGATCTGCCTCTGCGATCTCATTAGGACCAGGGGCTGTAATAATTTTAAATTGATCCTTATATTTTCTTTTAATTAAATTTATTAAATTATTAAAGTGTGGCCATTTCTTTAGTGTTAAATGAGGTGAACAAAACGGAAATAATAAAATATAATTGGATAATTCATATTCATTAATAATTTTATCAATTTTTACACAACTCCATGAAAAATCAGGAGACATTGTATGTTTTGTTTCGATACCAGAAGATTTTAATTGATGGTTAAACCTATCAAGAACAGGGTTTTTATCAAACTCCTCTTTTGTTTTGTTATTTGGTAAAGTTGTCTCTGAGGAACACCAAATATTTAAATTTGCATTTGGAAATAATATTTTTTTATAAAAAGAGGTTCTGGATGAATTTTGCAAGTCATAAACTTTAATAAATTTATTTTTTTTTAATTGTTTCATTAAATTATAAAGATAGATTAAATTAAATCTTGAAAGCCTTTTATCTAAAATGATTTCTTTTAAAGAATTGTTTTTCTGAAAAAGATCTATATAAGGACTAGTAGTCAAAAGAAAAATATTATCAGTGGAATGATTTTCACAAATGTCTTGAATTGCACCGCTCGCTTGAGCTATATCTCCTAAAGATCCATGTTTTATGATTAATATATTGGACATATTTTTAACAAGGTATCATATTAAAAAATTTTATGAATAAAATTCTAGTGGAAATTTCTATAGGTGAGCTTTTTGATAAAATTTCAATTTTAGAAATTAAAAAGGATAAAATAAAAAATAAAGAAAAACTTAAATTTATAATTGATGAATATAATATACTAAAAGATCAAATGATAAATAATGTAAAATCAAACGAAAAATTAGATCAATTATTTACATCTTTAAAAGATATAAATTCTAATTTGTGGGTAAAAGAAGATGATAAGAGATTATGCGAAAAAAATTCAGATTTTGGTGAAAAATTTATAAAGTTATCTAGAGATATTCATTTTTTAAATGACAAAAGAGCTTCAATAAAACTTGAAATAAACGAAGAAACTGGTTCTAAAATTAAAGAAATTAAGGAATACACTAGTTATTAATAATTATACTTCTTCTCAAGGTATCTAATGAAATTATGAATAATAAAGGTCATAAATAAATAAATTCCGCCTGCTACTATAAAAACTTCTATTGGTTTAAAGGTTGTAGAAATTATATATTTTGCTACTCCAGTTAAGTCCATAAGGGTAACCGTGCTAGCTAATGATGTTCCTTTAAGCATTAATATAATTTCATTTCCATAAGCAGGTAATGATTGTCTTATGGCAATAGGTATTTGAATTTTATAAAATATAATTTTTTTAGAAATACCAAGACTATCACCAGCTTCTATGAAACCTTTGTTTATTGTTTCAAATGCTGATCTTAAAATTTCAGATGTATAAGCACCTGTATTTAGAGAAAAAGCAATTATTGCACACCAGTAAGGTTCTTTTAAAATAATCCATAAAAAAGAAGATCTCAAAAATTCTAACTGCCCTAGTCCAAAATATATAATAAATATTTGAACTAAAAGAGGGGTTCCTCTAAATATATATGAATAACAGTAAGAAAACTTATTTAAAAAAATACTTTTATTTAATCTAAGAATTGAAAAAAAGAGTCCGAGTATAAGTCCAAATATAAGTGATAAAGATAACAATTTTAAAGTTACTAAAGTTGCATTTAAAAGTTTTGGAAAACTGCTTATCATCAAATCTAAATCCATTAGTAACCTCTCCTGTATTTAGTTTCTAATTTGTTTATCAATTTCATACTTAAAAAAGTTAGTAGTAAATATAAAACTGCTGCAAAAGAGTAAAAGAATAATGGATCTCTTGTAGATCCAGCAGCAATATAAGACTGTCTCATTATTTCAACCAAACCAGTTACTGATATAAGTGAAGTATCTTTTAAGGTAATTTGCCATACATTACTTAAATTAGGAACAGCAAGCCTTAACATTTGGGGCATTATTACTTTAAAAAAATGAACAGGTTTTTTTAAACCTAAAACTTTTGAGGCTTCAAATTGACCTTTATCGATTGATTGAATAGCGCCTCTAAAGACTTCTGTTGAGTATGCTCCTGAAATAATTCCTATTGCAAACGAACCGGTAAGAAATGCATTTATTTCAATATATTTGTCATATCCAAAAATTGAAGCAACAAACATAACTGCCCCGCTTCCACCAAAAAAAAATAAATAAATAACTAATAATTCTGGTACTCCTCTAATTATTGTTGTGTAAGAATTTCCAATAAAATTTAAAAATTTATTTTTGGATAATTTGAGTGGAGTAAAAATTAGTGCAAAACAAAAACCTAAAATCATTGCTGTTATTGAAACAGCAACTGTCATTAATGTTGCGAAGAAAAGTTCATCACCCCAACCAGTATTTCCAAATGCTAAAAGATCCATTTTGAAAGGCGACTATATTATATAGTCGCCAATCATTAAATATTTACATTGAAGCGTCGAAGCCAAACCATTTGGTTGCAATTCTGCTTATGTCCCCATTTTTTCTAGCTTTATTAATCGCACTATTAAAAGCTTTTAAAAGTTCAGTGTCATCTTTTCTAATTCCAACACCAACGCCATTTCCAAAAGCGCCCCCTGAAAAAGTAGGCCCAACAAGAACTACAGGTTTTTTAGATTTTTCCGCATAATCAGTAAAAGCTACAGCAGCAGCAAGAGCAACATCACATCTACCAGATGCTAAATCTAAATTTACTTCATCTTGAGTTTTATAAGTTCTTACATTTACTTTACCCACATCACCAGATTCTAAAAAATTTTGGTGAATAGTAGCCGTTTGTACGCATACAGTTTTACCAGCTAAAGCTCCAGTTATAGTTTTTAAATCTTTTTTAACAGCACCAGACTTTTTAGTAAGATTAATTCCTTCAGAAGTTTGCATGCCTTCAAGATTTGAGCCTTTCATTACTGCTAGTGAAGCTACTTCATCTGCATAACCTTGTGAAAAGTTTATAGCTTTTTTTCTTTCATCAGTAATTGACATTCCAGCCATTATTGCATCAAATTTTCTCATTATTAATGCAGGTATCATACCATCCCAATCTTGTTCAACAATTTCACACTGTTGTCCAATGTATCTACAAAGTGTCCATGCTAACTCAACTTCAAATCCAATTAACTTACCTGAAGCATCTTTAGAATTCCATGGTGGATAAGCACCCTCAGTACCAATTCTTATTTTGTCAGCATTAGCAGATACTGATAAAAATAAAGTTATCAATAATCCTAAGCTGAATTTTTTAATCATATTCATATTTCCTCCAAATATATATACATAGTATTTCACAAATTTTTTGATTAAAAAAGAGATTATTTATTTAATGATGATGCAAAATTCCAAGAACAATCAAAACTTGGTATGTAAATTCTATCTAGGGAAGAATTACCAAAACTTTTTTTAAATAAATTTAACCATTTTTCAACTTGTTTTGGTTTTTTGTCTTGGCTGCCAACTTGAGCAGTAATTGTACCATTAGGTTTTAGAATTCTTTTTAAAGATTTAATATTTTTAGCAGCTAAATCGATACAATACTGATCATCATTTAAATCTACGAAAATTTTATCATATTTGTTATCTTCAACTTTTTTTATACTTTCGAAAGCATCTCCCCATACACACTTAACAGAATTTTTCTTTGTTGCTTTTTGTCCAACTTTGCTCAAATGTTTTTCACATACATCAACCACTTGAGGATCAAGCTCGTACCAATCAATATAATTGAAACCTTGATTAATGCATTCCCTTGCAACTCCTCCATCCCCACCTCCAATTATGGCTGAGTTATTTTTTTCTGGATTTAGATTCAATCCAGAATTTACAAAAGTAGAACTGTAAAGATGTTCATCTTTCTCTGCTACCTGTAATTCACTATCTATAAACAAAGCTTTACCAAATTGCTCTAAATCTAAAATTTGAATGTGTTGTCCTACTTTTGATGTAAAGTCCTCAAGAATATTTTTGACCATATAAAATTTCTTTAGGCCTGGTGAGCTATAAATATCGTCGTAATAATCAACTGTATCTCTGTTAAACTCTTTTTTTACTATCCTTGTATGTTTAATTTCTTTCTTTAAAACCTCTAACGCAACAGATGGAGATATCTTGCCACAAGTAAAAAAATCAAAACTTATAATTCCTTTTTCAGGAAATGTATGAAAACTAATATGAGACTCTGCTAATAATGCCACTAAAGTAAAACCTTGAGGTTCAAATTTATATTTTGAAATTTCTAGAACAACTACTTTTGCTTTCTTTGCAATTTTATATACTAATTTTTCGTAAAATTTTGGGTCATACTCTTTTTGAGTTCCAATAAAATCAAAAGTGACGTGCTCCCCTACTTTCGTCATAAAAATTATCCTTTTTTGTAATTTTTTACTTTTTCCAATATTACATCCATCTCACTCGATGAAAGAATATTAGGATCTCCTAACTTTATTGTATTTATGTATTGATGACAAATATTTTCTAGTTCCTCAGCTAACTCAAAAGCACTTTCTAGATTATCTCCAAATGCAACTTGTCCATGATTTGACATGAGACACGCCTTTCTATTTTCTAATGCATCAATAATGTTGTTAGACAATTCTTGTGTACCAAAAGTTGCGTATTTAGCACATTTGATATTGTCGCCACCTGCTAAAGCCACCATGTAATGAAAGGCAGGAATATCTTTGCCATGAGCTGATACAGCCGTTGCGTGTGGGGAGTGAGCATGTACTATTGCTTTTGCATCTGGTTTTTTCAAATAAATATCTTTATGAAATCTCCACTCAGATGATGGTACTAAATTTGTGTCATGATTTCCATCATTAGAAACAAAAACAATATCATCCTCTTTAAGTGTGTCGTACTTTTTTCCTGAAGGTGTAATTAAAAAACCTTGAATACCATTTTCATCACTTCTTGCTGAAATATTTCCAGATCTTAGAGGGGATAAATTGGTAGTATTCAATTTAATTGAATATTTAATTACTTCTTTTCTTTTTTCTAAATTTATCATTTAAATAATTTTCTTAATCCCTCTGTAGATGCTTCACAAATACCTTTTTCGGTAATTAATCCAGTCACATATTTTGCAGGTGTAACATCAAACGCTAAGTTCATTGCTTTACTTTTCTTTGGATATATTTGTATTTTTTTTATTTTTCCCTCATCATCAAATCCTTCTACATGAGATAGTTCCTCAGAATTTCTTTCCTCAATAGGTATTTCTTTATGATCTTTTATATTCCAATCAATAGTTGAGCTTGGAAGAGCTACGTAAAAAGGAATTTCATTATCGTGAGCGGCTAACGCTTTTAAATAAGTGCCAACTTTATTACATACATCACCATTAGATAAAGTTCTATCTGTTCCAACAATACACATATCTACTTCACCTCTTTGCATTAAAATACCTCCAGTATTATCTGCAATAATTGTATTATTAATTCCTTCCTCATTTAACTCATATGAAGTTAAGTTAGCTCCTTGATTTCTGGGTCTTGTTTCATCTGCCCAAACATGAACTGGAATACCTTTTTTGTGAGCATGATAAATTGGTGAAGTAGCTGTTCCCCAATTAATTGTTGCAAGCCATCCGGCGTTGCAATGGGTTAGAATATTTACTGTATCTTTTTTTTTATTATAAATTTCCTCAATTATCCTAAGACCATTCAATCCTATATTTTCACAAAAATTTATATCTTCTTCACAAATTTCTTTTGACTCATTTATAGCTATTTCTAAAATTTTATCACTATTAACACCTGATAATTTGTTCATCATTCTATCAACAGCCCACTTAAGGTTTATTGCTGTTGGTCTTGAACTAATTAAATCATTTGCAGATTTTTTTAGAAATGATTGATCATTATTTTCCAGTATTGCTAACACTAAACCATATGCGGCTGTTGCACCTATTAAAGGTGCACCTCGTACTTCCATTGTTTTAATTGCATTTATAGCATCATTTACCTTTTTTAAGTCCTTAATGATAAACTGATGTGGAAGTTTTGTTTGATCTATAATTTTTACGACATTATTTTCAAACCAAATAGTACGGTATTCTTTACCTTCAATTCTCATTTATTTAAAACTCTACCAGCAACTGTTTTAAGTTTATCCTTTGTTTTTTGTGTCCTTTTTTCAGGCGAAGTTATTATTGCAACATCTAAACAATTATTAGTAGGATCATTTGGATCAAGATGGCTTTCAAAATTTACAATTAAATTTTTAATCATATTTTTAGCTTTAGCTGCATTAGCTAAAAGAACTTTGATTACTTGTTGAACATCAACATTTTCATGATCTGGGTGCCAACAATCATAATCTGTAACCATAGAAACTGAAGCATACCTTATCTCAGCCTCTCTTGCTAATTTAGCTTCTGGCATATTAGTCATTCCTATAACATCTGCCTTCCAAGACCTGTACAAATTTGACTCTGCCAGAGTAGAAAACTGAGGTCCTTCCATGACCACATAAGTACCACCTCTCTGGTATTCAATTTTTTCTTTTTTAATAGCTTCTTCACAAGCATTCATTAATCCAATTGATGTTGGGTGCGCCATTGAAACATGTGCTACTATTTCATCATCAAAGAAAGTTTTATTTCTAGCAAAAGTTCTGTCAATAAACTGATCAACAATAACAAACTTACCTGGAGGTAAGTTTTCTTTTAAAGAACCTACAGCAGATACTGACACAATATCTGTTACACCCTGTTGTTTTAAGGCATCAATGTTTGATCTAAAATTTATATTTGATGGATTTATAAAATGTCCTCTTCCATGTCTTGGCAAGAAATACACTTCCTTTCCTTTGTAGTTTGTCTTTAAAATTTTATCTGACGGTTTTCCCCACGGTGTTGATATATCTAATAACTCTCTATCTTTAAATTCCTCAACATCATAAAGACCACTTCCACCTATAATAGCTAATTTATTGTTTGCCATATTTAAAAGATAGTTTATTTAATATTATAACGCAAATTTTAATGGATATTAAAAAATTTATAAGATCAATTCCTGACTATCCAAAAAAAGGGATTTTATTTAGAGACATTACAACATTGATTAAAAATGAAAAAGCTTTTGAGGAAACTATTAATCAAATTGTTGAAAAATCGAAAAAATACAAATTTGATAAAATAGCAGCAGTTGAATCACGTGGGTTTGTATTTGCTGCGGCGGTTTCTTATATTTTAAAAAAACCTTTTATAATGTTAAGAAAAAAAAATAAACTTCCAGCTGATACTCACTCAATAGACTTTGAATTAGAATATGGGACGGCAACCATAGAAGTTCACAAAGACTCTTTTAATGAAAAAGATCATGTTCTTATAATAGATGATTTAATAGCGACAGGTGGTACAGCTGAGGCCTCAGCAAAATTAGTAGAAATATCAAAAGGCAAAGTAGCAGCTTTTATTTTTGTAATTAATCTGTTTGATTTAGGTGGATCTGATTTACTAATTAAAAAAGGTTACAAAGTCGAAAATCTAGTCGAATTTCCAGGTCACTAATTTATTTTAGGTCTATACCATGATGTTTTACCTATCATTGAATTCCAAAGACCAGATATTCTCATCAAATATGCTTTTTTTTTAATTTTGTTTAATATCAACATGTAAATAAAATATTTAAAAGAATTAATTAATAAGCTTGTTAATCCAATTATTAAAGATATTAAAATACCTTTATATTTTTTGTTAAAATAAAATTTAGACCACATCCAATGCCAATTTCTTGAATATTCAATTTGTTCATGAAATTTTTTATCAACAGCTTTGGCTCCAAGGTGATTAATTTTTGATTTTTGGACAATAAATAATTTTCCATTATTTTTTTTTGCTCTCAGACATAAATCAACGTTTT
This sequence comes from Pelagibacteraceae bacterium AG-426-E17, assembly GCA_003210095.1. Taxonomy (GTDB): domain Bacteria; phylum Pseudomonadota; class Alphaproteobacteria; order Pelagibacterales; family Pelagibacteraceae; genus Pelagibacter. The sequence goes on along the minus strand of QCNP01000001.1, from coordinate 835,724 downwards.
CTAAATACATAAAAAAATTTTCATCAAAATAATTTTTATCTGAAAAATATTTTTTATTTATAATCATTGAATAACCATCAATTTCAGAAACTGGCATTAAATCTTTGTTTAGTTCATCACTGCTAATGTTGGTTCTGGTTTCCACTTTGTAATTTGGATAATTTAGGTTATCAGAAATTGGAGACAATATTGCAAAATCTTTTAAATTTGTGATTGAGTTATTTAAAAATTTAAATGTATTTTCATTAAATTTTACATCTGGGTTCAGTATATAAACAAAATCTGTTTTTGATTTTAAAATTCCAATATTATTACCAGCTCCCATCCCTATATTTGTTGATAAAATCACATGTGTATCAACATAATTTTGCTCTATTTCTTTTTTTAATTCTTCGTCAGATGAGTTTTCAATTATTAATTTTGAAAAATTTTTGGGAAGAGAATTTAGACAATCAAAAATGACATTTCTACTTTTAAAAGTGACAATTATAAAAGTAAGATTATTGCTTGTAAATTCCATTTAATAATGAACTATACTTAAACATACTATTATTGTAAAAAAAAAAATGAAAAGTGTTATTGTAACTGGTGGACTTGGTTTTATAGGTAGTAATTTAATTAAAAAGCTTCTTGAAAAAAATTATAAAGTTATAAATATTGATAAAATAAATTATGCTTCCTCTTTTTATAATACTAGGGAGTTTGCTAAATCTAAAAATTATAAATTTTACAAAATAAATATTAATGATAGTAAAAATTTGAAAAAAATATTAAAAGTTTTTAGACCTGTCGGAATTTTTAATCTAGCGGCCGAAACTCATGTGGATAGATCAATTGATAATCCTGGCGAATTTATTAATAGTAACATTATGGGTGTGTACAATTTATTAGAATGTTTCAGAGGATATTCTAAAAAATATAAAAATTGTAAATTAATACATATCTCAACTGATGAGGTTTATGGAGATGTAATTAAAGGTAGAAGTAAAGAAAATGATCCCTATAAACCTAGCTCACCTTATGCAGCTACAAAAGCTTCATCTGATCATCTTGTGTATTCTTATTTAAAAACTTTTAAAATAAAAGCAATAATTACTAATTGCTCAAATAATTACGGTCCAAGACAACATCCAGAAAAATTAATTCCAAAATTAATCTATAATGTAATTAATAACAAACCTTTAACTTTATATGGAAAAGGAGAAAATTTACGAGAATGGATTCATGTAACAGATCATTGTGAAGCACTAATAAAAGTATTTCAAGGAGGTAAAATTGGTGAATTTTATAACATTGGATCAAATTTAAATTCAAGAAACATAGATATTGCTAAATTTATTATAAAAATTGGAAAAAAAAAATTGAAATTAGGAAAAAATGTTAAAATAAAATTTGTGAAAGATAGACCTGGTCACGATTTTAGATATGCTCTTAATAGTAATAAAATAAATAATAAACTAAAATGGAAAGCAAAAATAAATATTAAAACAGGTTTAGAAAATACGTTTGAATGGTATTTAAAAAATATGAGATACTATACTACGATTAAAAAAAGAGATATCACTAAAAGATTAGGTAAATTAAATGATTAAAAAAGCAATAATTTTATCTGGTGGTAAAGGGACCAGAATGAGTCCATTGACAAAAGCTATAAACAAACAACTTTTACCAATTTACGATAAACCTTTAATTTTTTACCCTTTATCTATTTTAATGTTAGCAAAGATAAAAGATATACTTATCATAGTTAACAAAGGTGAAGTTAAACAGTATAAAAAAATTTTACCTGATGGAAAAAACTTAGGAATTAAAATATCTTACAAAGAACAAAGTTATCCAAAAGGTTTACCTGATGCGTTTTTAATTGGTGAAAAATTTATAGATAATAAAGAAGTTGCCTTAATATTAGGAGATAACTTTTTTTATGGTCAAAATTTAACCTCTATGCTCTTAAGATCAACTAAATTAAAAAAGGGGGCGAAAGTAATTTTACATAAGGTTGTTAAACCTGAATTGTTTGGTGTTGCAAAAACTAATAATAATGGAAAAATAAATCAAATTAAGGAAAAACCAAAAAAGTTTTTTTCTGATTTAGCAATTACTGGACTTTATTTTTTTGACAAAAATGTTGTCGGGTATGCAAAAAAATTAAAACCTTCAAGAAGAAAAGAATTGGAAATCACAGATCTTTTAAAAATATATCTTAAAAAAAAACAACTATCCTCTGAACTTTTGGGTAGAGGTGGTGCGTGGTTAGACACAGGTTCGATAGATCATTTTTATAAGACAAGTGCTTTTGTTTCAGCTATCGAAAATAGACAAGGTTTTAAAATTGCATGTTTAGAGGAAATAGCGTTAAAAAATCGTTGGATTACAAGTAAAAATATTAAAAACGCAATGAAATTTTACGGAAAATGCGAATATTCTGACTACTTAAAAAAACTCATTTAATTAATGCGTAAAATTAAAACAAAAATAAAAGATCTTTTTGTCCTGAACGGAAAAAAATTTTTTGATCAAAGAGGTTGGTTAAGAGAAAGTTTCAAAGTTAAAATCTTTAAAAAAAAAATTGTTTTTTGTGTAGCATCTAAATCTAAAAAGAATGTTCTAAGAGGTCTTCACTTTCAATCTAAAAATGCACAAGATAAAATTATAGTAGTTTTAAAGGGTAAAATTTTGGATGTTGCAGTTGATTTACGAAAAAATTCTAAAACTTTTGGTAAACATCATAAAGTATTACTGAGTGACAGTAATTGTAAATCTTTTTTTATTCCCAAGGGTTTTGCTCATGGTTTTTTAGGATTGGAAAAAGAAAATATAGTCTTGTATGCTTGTAGTAATTATAGACATAAAAATAGTGAAACTTCAATAAAATGGAACGATGAAAAGCTTAAAATAAATTGGGGGATTAAAAAACCTATATTATCTGAAAAAGATAAAAAAGCTCTTTCATTTGAAAGTTATGTTAAAAAGGGATGAAAAAAAAAATAATATTTACTGGTGGTTCAGGAAGATTTGGAAAAGTTTTTAAAAAAATTCATATTAATAGAAATATTTTATATCCAACTTCAAAAAAATTAAATATTAAAAATTTTCAAAGTATCAAAAGATATTTATCAAAGCATAAACCTAAATATTTTGTGCACACTGCAGCTATTTCTAGACCGATGAATGCGCATGATAAAAATATAAATAATAGTATAGATGTTAACATAATTGGAACGTGTAATGTTGTTAAGGCCTGTTATGAAAGAAATATTAAATTGATTTATTTTTCGACAAATTATGTTTATCCATCAAAGTCGGGTAGTTACAACGAAAAAAATCCAGTGCTACCAATAAATAACTATGCATGGTCCAAACTTGGAGGTGAGGCTGCAGTGAGTATGTATAAAAATTCTTTAATTTTAAGAATTTGCATGACTGAAAAGCCTTTTGTTCACAAACTTGCTTATACAAACTTAAAAACAAATTTTATGTTTCACGAAGATTTAGCTAAAGTATTTTTTAAACTTATAAATAAAAAAGGTATAATTAATGTGGGCGGAAGGTCACAAAGTGTTTATAAATTTGCAAATAAGTTTAATAAAAAGATTAAAAAAGCAAAATTAAAGAAAGGTTTATTACCACTTAACTCAACAATGAATATTAGAAAATTTTCGAAAATAATTTAATTTTTAGATTACTTTTTTTAAAGCTTCGTATATTAAATCTTCGGTTGTTTCGCCAAGACTCCTATAAATTTCTTGATTATTTTTAAAAATTAACAAAGTTGTTTGAAATTTAACATTAAATAAATTTGAGATTTCTTTGTTTGTTACATCAAATGAGAAATATTCAATATTATCAAATTTAATGTCTAATAGTTTACCTTCATTTTTTGCTTTATTAAGGACATTCATTTGACTAGCACATGAAGAGCAATATTTTATCCAAGAACTTACTACAACAACTTTTCCCTCTGATTGAGCTTTATCAAACAACTTTTTATTAAAAGTAGTCTCTTTTTCCATAGAAATTGATTGGTTTATAATAAAAAATTGGATAACAAATAATATTAAGAACTTTTTTAACATATATAGACCATATCTAAATTGTAAAAAATTACAATGTGTCAAAAAAACTGCTTTCAAATCACTAAACAAGAAATTAATGTATAATTTTTATGATTAAAAAATTTTTAATAATTACATTCTTATTAATTTCTTCTAAATCGTATGCTGATAAGAATATGATGATTGGTTCTTTAGGCGAACCTGAAGAGGTTAATCGTATAATTAAAGTTATAATGTATGATAATTATTATGAGCCAAGTAGTTTTAGTATAAAAGCAGGAGAAACAATTAAATTTGAAGTTGTTAATGCCGGTGAGTTAGTGCATGAATTTAATATAGCTAATGCAATGATGCACAAAAAGCATCAGCCAGAAATGGAAAAAATGGTAGAAAATGAAATTTTATTGGCTGATTCAATTGACAAAGATAAAATGAAAAAAATGGCAAAAATCGATAAGTCAATGGGTCATTCTCACAGTAATAGTGTTTTACTAGAACCAAATGAGAAAGGTAACATTGTTTGGAAGTTTGAAAATGCAATGAACATTGAAATTGCATGCAATGTTCCGGGACACTATCAAGTTGGCATGATTGCTAAAGTTGATATAAATAATTAATGCAAAAATCTTCAATATCGAGTTTCCATTGGGCTTGTAGGCACACATGGAATAGAAGTGCCAAAAACACTGCATGGTGTTTGCTTGGTTGTTCAATAGGAGATTTTGGAACAATTTTATTTTTTCAACTAACAAAAATTCCATTTCCTGTTCTAGGAATTATGACTTTAGCAATAATTAATGGATTGATTACTAGTATCATTCTTGAAACAATAATATTGATGAAGCAAAAATTAAGTTTTTCTAAGGCGTTTAATACAGCAATTGGTATGAGTTTTATTTCAATGATTAGTATGGAAACTGCAATGAATGTAACTGACTATTATCTTACAGGTGGTGCAACGCTAACTTGGTGGGTAGTACCAATAATGTTGCTAGTTGGTTTTTTAACACCTTGGCCATATAACTATTGGAGATTAAAAAAATATAATATTGCCTGCCATTAATTTGGTAGTGGGAAGTGTGATCGAACCACTGACCTCGGGCTTATGAGTCCCGCACTCTAACCAACTGAGCTACCCCGCCATAATATAATGAAGAATGTATTAACCTTAATTCTTAATTTATTTCAAGAAGATTTTTCTTATTTTAAATTAAATAAATTATAATATTATTAATATTAACTAATAATTTTAAAAATTTAAAAACTGATTAAAAAGGAACGTGAATATGTCAAAGATTGTAAAAGATGAATATTACCTACAATCGAGTTTATCTTTTTTTAAATTAAAATATGAAAAAAGGCTCAAATTTTTAAAAAAAAAAAATTTTTTATTTAATGAAATTTCAAACTTTATAAATAATTGTATAGATGAAACAAAAAATATATTTATTTTTTGTGCTGGAAATTCTTCAATTGGAAAAAATATTAATGCGAAAAAGGTATACATTAAGGAAATAGATAATAATTATGAAATTAATTACGGTGAAAATATTTATTATGACAATAAAATACGAAGTGAACATATTTCAGAATGTGACACTGTTTTAATAGCTGATATCGAACATCAATCGAACCCAACATCAAATTTATTAAATCTTTCGAGACTTATTAAAGATAATGCGAAAATAGTAATATTGTCGAAAAATTTAACTTGGATGGTTTTTATTAAATTTTTAAAAATTTTTTTTGATTTTTCACCTGTAAAAAATAATTTTCTTCCTTCATCGTATTTAAATAATCTTTATTCAAGTTGTAATTTAGAAATTGTAAGAACTGAAAGGCTGATAGTAATCCCTATTTATATTCCTTTTATTACAACGATTGTAAATAGAATTTTTAGATTACCAATACTTAATATTTTTTGCCTGAATAACGTAACAATTTTAAAAAAAATTAATCAAAATTTTGAAAAAAATATAAATAAAAAAGTTTCATTCATTATTCCATGTAAAAATGAAGAAAATAATATCAAATTATTTGAAAATGAAATTATAAATAATAATCAATCTTATGAATATTTGTTTGGTGATGATAATTCTACAGATAATACTTATGAAGAAATTGAAAAGTTATCTAAAAAACTTCCGAATAACAACATAGTCAAATATAAAGGTCCAGGCATCTGTAAATCAGAAAATGTTTATAAAGGCATTGAGTATTCAAGTGGAGAAATAATTGTAATATATGATGCAGATTTAACAGTGAGTTTTGAAGATATTAAATTTTCATTGAATATTTTAAACAGTACTAATGCAGATTTTATTAACTGTACAAGAATGATTTATCCTCAAAAAGAAGGTGCTATGAAGTTTGTTAATTTTATTGGTAATAGCATTTTTGCAAGTTTATTCAGCCTGCTGTTTAAAAAAAAAATCACAGATACATTGTGTGGTACAAAAATATTTTACAAGAAAGATTGGGCAAAAATCAAAAAAGATATATCGAAATGGGGAACTAAAGACTTATGGGGTGACTTTGATCTTTTAATAGGAGCTTATAAAAATAATTTAAAAATTACTGAAGTACCTGTTACTTATTACGAAAGAAAAGAAGAAGGTACTAAAATGACTTCTCTTATGTCTAACGCAATTAGAATGTTTTATATAGTAATTTCATCTTATTATAAACTTAGATTAAAAAAATAATTAATTTGCTTAATCTTAATTATTTAATCTTTTATTTTCATACATGTACTCAAATGATTTTCTAAACGTCATTTTAGTTTTTTTAATCATATTAAAACTGTAACTTTTTAACAAATCATGAATATAGCCAAATTTATAATAATTGATTATCATAATGATTGAATAAATAACTCACCTTATTAATCAAGTGTACAAGGCTCTAAATATATAACTCATCAGAGAATAAACTTTAGAAACAAAAAAAGACGGTACGCATATGGTACGTACCGTAAAATTAAAATTCCTAAATGTTATTATTTTCCTATACTTTTTGAGGTTAGGCAAAATCGCTTATTCTAACTCCTTTACGTTTAAGTTACTTCGAAAAGGATTGAATTGATTTACTTTTTTGGTAGCGGGAAGTGGGATCGAACCACTGACCTCGGGCTTATGAGTCCCGCGCTCTAACCAACTGAGCTATCCCGCCATATTTATGAACTTTATATTAAAAAAAATTAATTTTTACAAATCCATTTTGAAATTGGGTCAAACATTGGTGTTAAAGTTGCTTCACCTGATAATAAATTGATTTTCCACTCTCTAATTGGCTTTCCATCAGCAAAACTGACTAGATTGAGGTTGTCATTTGCAATAGTTTTGGTTTGAAAAAATAACCAAATATTCTTATGCATTTCTTCTTTAGCATAGTTTTTATGATAGACTATATGAGCTTTTTCATACGTTTCTAAATTTTCACAATTATAACTTTTTTCTTCTCCAAAAACATTTGTGTAAATTAAAAAGGTAATTAAAATTATTAAGAATTTTTTTAAATTTAATTTCATGAAGGAGATAATTTATAACAGATAATAATAGTAAAAACTTAATTAATTTTTTGATAATTTACTAATATTGATATTGCCTATATAAAACATCAATGCAACGTACTGTATAAGAGCATATACAGCTATTGGTGTCATATACTCTAATTCGTGAAATAGTTGAGCTCCAACAATCAATCCCATTGCACCATTTTGAAGCATAGCCTCAATCATTATAGTTCTCTGAATCTTAACTTCTTTTAAAGTAAATCTGGTTATAAGATAAACTATTGTTAAAACACTTACTATAACAGTAAAAGATATAGCCCCAACATCAACAAAGTAACCACCTAAGTTATCTCTTTCAGTTAAGATAGCTATAAACACAATTAGTATGAACAGAAAAAAGGCTGCTTTATCAAATTTTAGATTATTTTGCTCAGAAAATTTTTTGAAATTACCTCTAACCAAAATACCAACGAATGTGGGCAAAGCTATAAACAGAAACATTCTTACAGAAAATTTTAGTAAATTTAAGTCAAATTCAACATCTGAAAAAAAAGATGAATAAATTTTAAGAAATATAGGAATTGATATAAAAGATACTAAAGCACAAAAGGAAGTAATTGTTATTGATAAAGCTACATTTCCTTTTACTAATTTAGTAGCGTAATTAGACATAACTGCAGAAGGTAATATAAGTAATAAAAAAACACCTAGCTGAAATTCTGCCTGCATAGGGAAAAAGGATATAATAATTATTCCAATGATTGGTAAAATCATCATTTGACATATTAATGCTATTACCAAGTTTCTTGGTTTTTTAACCACCTCTAAAAAATCTTTAACTGTTAGGTTTAGTCCTAGAGAGAACATGATAAATATCATGCCAAGTGGACCTACATTTTTTACAAATTCCATTTCCCTTAATATTTTTATATACAATCTATCATAAATTTCATCAAAAGTTTGTTCATTTTGAGCTTGTAATTAGCAGAATATTGAGATTACTTTTTATATTTTAAAAATGGCATCAAGAGATTTTAAATTTTCTACACAAATTCAAGAAAAGCAAGCATACGAAGTATTTATAAAAAATCATGACAAACTCATTACAGAACAATTTTATTTTCAACAAAGGTGGTTAGTAAATGCTTATGAAAGATTTAAAGATTTCGATAAATATTTAATTTTATGCTACTTGTTAAATAAAGTTTTCAAAGCATATAACGAACACTTAAAAGTCTATAATTTTGATGAATTTTACTCTTATGAAAGTTTTGAAATCCAAAAAATAAATATTATAAGTTTATCCAAAGATTTATTAATTTCCAAAGAAACAGCTAGACGTAAACTAATAGAATTAGAAAAAGAAGGTGTATTAAAAAAGAATAAAAAGAATATTCTGATAAATAGAAAGGGACAAGAGTTTCAAAAGCCAACTATCTCTATTACTAATTTATCAAGATTAATATCTTATTTTAGTGAAGGTCTAAGTTATGAAAAGGTGTTAAAAAGTAGAATACCTAATAGTGATATTGAAAAAAAAATTAAAGCAAATTTTACTCAATGTTGGCAGTATTTTTTTGATTGGCAATTACCCTTACTCATAAGGTGGAAGAAATTATTTAATGATTTAGAATCTTGGGTAATATGGGGAAATTGTGTTTATAACCAAAATTTAGTGATGAATAAAACTTTTAAAGAAAATTTGGCGCCTGAAACTCTAAATGACACATTTATTGATAGATTAAATAATTTTGGTACTCAAGGTTTAAATGCAATGACCATTTCAGAATTAACAGGGATCCCTAGACCAACTGTCTTAAGAAAGCTTAATATACTTGTAAAAAATAAATTTTTGATTAAAGACGAAAAAAATTTGTACTTAATTTTTGGAGGTTCTAAAACATCTTCAAAAAAATCGGAATATGAAAAAATTTATAAAGAAGTTGATTTAATAAGAAAAGATAATTCAATTAATTTAGTGCATATGATGACTAAATTATTAAACGTAGTTATATTATAGCGATGCTATAATTCCAGTTATAACAATTACCGAACCCACCAAGCTTAAGAGTAATAAATTTTCTTTTCTCTCTTTTTTTTTCTCGTCTCTTACTCGGTTTAAAAGTTGATTAATATCTACTTTAGGTTTTGAATTTTGTTTATTTTCAAAATGGTTTTCTAAATGATTTTTATTATTAAGACTTTGTGTTTCTCCACTCATAAAACCCATTAAACATTAAATAATAAAAATGTTCAAATAATTTATGGTTCAAAATGGGTTCTGGGAACGAGAAATTGTTTAAAATAGTTTACAGTTTAGAAAGGTTCTTATTATTGAGAGGAACTTCTAGAATGGATGCCTTATATTTTATCTTTTCTACCTCTATTTCAAATTCTGAGCTTGCTATATCTTTATGAGACATACCCGAGTTTATATAGCCAAATGTTAAATTTTTATTATAATTAAATGAAAAACAGCCTGATGTAGTCCTTCCAACAATTTTATTTTTATAAAATATGGGCTCATCATGTAAAAGTAGCGGCTCTCCTGGTTTAGAATTTTTTAACGTGATCATTTTAAGTTTTTTATTTGTATTTTTATCTTTTAATTTCTCTACAGCTTCTCGACCTATAAAATTTGTATTTTTTTTAAAACTGATAGCAAACTGAAGACCAGCCTCAAATTGGTTTTCCTCAGGCGATATATCATGACCCCAATGCACATAACCAGATTCCATTCTCATAATATCCATTGAGTGCATACCACATAAAGATAAATTAAATTTTTTACCCTCAGATACTAAAATTTCAAAGAGTTTTTTTGCATTTTCTTTTTTAACGTATAATTCATAACCCAATTCTCCAACATAAGATATTCTTTGAGCCCATACTTTTATGTTTGATACTTCAACTTCTTTTGCAGTTGCAAATTTAAAGTTATCTTTTGAAAAATCACTATTACTTATTGAAGATATCATTTCTCTACTTTTAGGCCCAAATAAACCTAAACAACAGTAGTCTTCAGTTACATCCTTAAAGTCTATTTCATTTGAAATATGTTTTAAAATATGAAATTTATCTCTTTCGCGATTAGCTGCAGAGCTTACTATTCTAAAATAATTTTTTTCAATGCATATCACAGTCAAATCTGCTTCAATTCCCCCATCTTTGTTGAGCATTTGAGTATATTTAATAGATCCAGGTACATCTTTTATATTAGCAGTACATAACATTTGTAATTCTTGGTGAACTTTTTCTCCTTTTAAATCGAATTTTGAAAACGGTGAAAGTTCGAATAATCCAACATTAGCTCTTGCATTTTTAGTTTCAAATTCTGCACTTGGATACCAATTTTGATAGTTATAACTATATTTGTAATCTTTATTATTTTCATCTTTTGAAAACCACATTGGTCTCTCATATCCACCCGATACACCAAAACACGCTCCATGTTTTTTTAATTCATCATGATAAGGAAGCGTTATAACATTTCTTGAAGTTTTGTGTTGTTTGTATGGCCAATGCATTCCATATAAATCTCCAAGCGTTTCTGTAACTCTTTCTTTGATAAAATTTATTTCTGAATGAAATTTTTGAAATCTTTTAATGTCATAACTAAAGATATCTTCATTGATATGACCATTCATTAACCATTCAGCTGTAACTTTGCCAACTCCACCAGCGCTTGCTATTCCAATACTGTTTAATCCGCAACAAACAAAAAAGTTTTTAACCTCAGGAACTTCACCAAGCAAAGTATTGGTGTCTGGAGTAAAAGATTCTGGACCAGCAAAGAATTTTCTAATTCCAACTTTTTCTAATATCGGAAACCTTTTCATACATGCGGTCAAATATGGCTCAAAATGTTCAAAATTTTCTGGAAATTCTCCAAAAGAAAAATCTTCTGGAACTTTATTAGTTTTATCAAATGCAGGAATAGATTTTCCCTCAAAAATACCTAACAATAATTTACCTGCATCTTCTTTGATGTAAGTTCTGCTATCAAAATCTCTTATTACTGGTAAATCTTTTGGAACTTCTTTTATTGGTTCTGTAATTACATAAAAATGTTCTGCTGGATATAATGGAATGCTTACACCTAATTTTTCACCAATTTGTCTTGACCACATCCCAGTTGCTAAAACAATATATTCACATTCTATTTTTTGACCATTAACAACAACACCTTCTATTCTTTTATTTTTAACTAGTATGTCTTCAACAGGAGAATCTTCAAAAATTTTTGCACCTTCTGCTCTTGCAGCTTTTGCAAGTAATTGAGTGATCCCAGATGGATCTCCTGAGCCATCACCTGGCATAAGAATACCACCCAACAAGTCATCATTTTTAATTAAAGGAACTTTGTCTTTAATTTCATCTTTATTTAAAATTTGAACATTAACATCATAAAGTTGAGCAGTAGTTGCTTGTCTTTTTAATTCCTGCCATCTACCCTCTTCTTGGGCAATTGACATTGCACCGTTTAATCTAAGTCCAGCTGAATGATCTACTTTTTTTTCAAGTTCTTTATAGAGATCTAAAGAATACTTTCTGATTTTTGTAATTGTTGCAGATGGGCCTAGTTGACTTACTAGTCCAGCAGCATGCCAAGTAGTTCCCGATGTAAGTTTATCTCTTTCTAAAAGAATGACATCTTTCCATCCAAATTTTGCTAAATGATAAGCACAAGAGCATCCAACAACTCCACCACCAATAACAACAACTTTTGTGCTATTAGGTATTTTTTTATTCATTTAATTAATTTTTGATTGCGTCTCCTGCACTAACATATTCGTGACCAAAAACATCTGCAACAGCTTTATAGGTCACATGTCCTTTGTGTACATTAAGTCCTGCTAAGAAATTCTTATCTTCGCCTAAAGCTTTTTGATAACCTTTATTTGCTAATTTTACTAAATAAGGAAGGGTTGCTTTATTTAATGCAAATGTTGAAGTTCTAGGTACTCCACCTGGCATATTAGCAACACAATAATGAACAACATCATTTACTATATATGTTGGATCTCCATGAGTAGTTGGTTTGCTTGTTTCAACACATCCACCTTGATCTATTGCAACATCGACTATTACAGAGCCTCTTTTCATTAATTTTAACATATCTTTGGTAACTAATTTTGGAGCTTCTGCGCCAGGTATTAAAACTCCACCAACTAATAAATCAGCCTCAGAAACTAACTTATTTAAATCAACTTTATCACTTTGCTCTGGAATTATTTTTTCACCAAACATTTTAACTAATTGTTTTAATCTTTCTTCTGACTTATCAACTATATGAACTTTAGCTCTCATACCTGTTGCAATAATTGCAGCGTTCTCTCCCACAACTCCACCTCCAAGAATTAATACATTTGCTGGTTCACCACCAGGTGCTCCACCTAATAAAATACCTCTACCTTTTTGATTTTTTTCTAAACAATGTGCTCCAGCTTGAACTGACATTCGGCCAGCAACTGCACTCATAGGTGCAAGTAATGGAAGTCTACCATTATCATCTGTAACAGTTTCGTAAGCTATATTAACACTTTTAGATTTGATTAATCCTTCTGTAAGTTCTTTTGCAGCCGCTAAATGAAGATAAGTATAAAGTATTTGATTTTCTTTTAACATATCAACCTCAACTTTTTGAGGTTCTTTTACTTTAACTATAATGTCTGCATCATTAAAAATATCACCAGCAGTTTTTACAATTTTTGCACCTGCTTTAGTGTACTGATCATTATCAAAGCCAGCTTCAAAGCCTCCATTGTTTTCAACTAATACTTCATGGCCTTCGCCTACTAAAGTTTTTACACTCTCTGGTGTTAGTCCTATTCTGTTTTCTTGAGGCTTTATCTCTTTTGGAACGCCAATTTTCATAAAGAAAATTAATTCTTTTTACTTTTACTATAGTTCGTAATTCCTGTTCTTAGCTTGTCGATTATTTCATCAATATGTTTTTTTTCACAAATAAACATTGGTGCAATAATTAAACAGTCTCCAGTAGCTTTGAAATTTACTCCAGCATCGTAACAATGTTTAAATGTTGCAAGTCCAGCTCTACCTGGCTTTGTATCCATTCTAATATCGATACCACCCATCATTCCATATCCTCTAATATTTTCAACAACATCAATATCTTTTAATGAGAATAAACCTTCTTGGAAATAAGGAGCTAATTCTTTTGCTCTATTAAAAATATCTTCTTTTTCAAATATGTCTTGAACTGCTAAAGCTGCTGCAACAGATATTGGAATACCAGAATAAGTATAACCGTGGAAAAGTTCTATTACTCCTTTAGGAGAATTATCCATTACTGCATCATAAATTTCTTCTTTACATGCAACAACACCAAAAGGAACAATTCCGTTTGTTGTAGCTTTTGCCATTGTCATTATATCAGGAGTTACACCAAATTCTTGAGCGCCAAAAGTCGAACCTGTTCTACCCCATCCTGTAATAACTTCATCAAAAATTAAAAGTATATTATGTTTATCACAAAGCTCTCTAAGTCTTTGTAAATATCCAACTGGTGGAACTAATGTTCCAGTAGATCCTGCAATTGGCTCTACTATACATGCTGCAATATTTTCGGCACCAAAATTTGTACAAATTCTCTCAAGATCATTTGCAATTTCTGCACCTGTTTCAGGTTGACCAGATATAAATTTGTGTTCGTCTAAATGTGTGTGTCTCATGTGAACAACCCCTGGCATTAAAACACTTGCATATGCTTTAACGTTATTGATCATTCCACCTACTGAAGTGGCACCTATGTTCATTCCATGGTAAGCCCTTTCTCTTCCAACAAATCTAAATCTTTGTCCTTCTCCTCTTGCTTTATGATAAGCGATACTAATTTTAATTGCTGTCTCAACAGCAGTAGATCCACATATTGTATAAAAAATTCTGTTTAAATTTCCTGGTGTGTGTTTTGAAATTCTAGTTGCTAATTCAAATGATCCACCAAAACCTTGTTGAAACGGTTGAGCGTAATCTAAAGTTTTTAACTGATTTGTAATTGCATCAATTATTTCCATTCTACCATGACCTAATGGATTACAAAAAAGTCCAGAGCTTGCATCAATTTGAGTGTTACCTTCGTGATTTTTTAAATAAACACCTTTAGCTTCTGTAATTAATCTTGGCCTTTCTTTAAAGTCCTTATTAGATGTAAATGGCATCCAATGTTCATTTAAAGAATTTGGTATTGATGGTTTTTGACTCATTTTTATATATCTCTAATCTTTAGACTAAATCATTTAATTTAACTATAAAATTATATTAGCTTGATACAACTAAAAATTGAATAGATAATTCTGTCGCCCCAAACCACACAATAAGATCGTTTACTTTAGTCCCTTTTTCAACTTAAATACTATTTATAAATTTAATTAAGGAGAGGAATAAATGAAAAAAATATTAAGTTTTCTTCTTGGAAGTATTTTAGCTCTTAACTTAACTATTTCAGTTGCAAATTCAGCTGCTAATGAAGTTAGAGTTGCTTACTTTTTAGAATGGCCAAGTCCAAATTTAGAGGACATGATGAAAAAAAACTTTGCAAAAGCATTAGGTGTACCAGTTAAGTGGACAAACTTCACAAACGGTGGAGCAATGACAGATGCGATGTTAGCTGGAGATATTGATATTTCTTATTCACAAGGTTTAGTACCTTTCATTAACGCAGTTAAATCAAAAGCGCCAATTAAGCTTGTTGATATAGCTATGGAATATGGAATGGGAGGAACAACTTGTGTAACTTCAAATGCATCTGGTATTACAAAAGCTAATGCTACAGAACTTGAAGGTAAAAAAGTTGCTGTACCACTAGGAACAATGGCTGAATACGTTTTTGATGAAAGTATGAAAGTTGTTGGAGCTGATAGAAAAAAAATGGATATCATTCAAATGGATCCTGAAGAAGGAGCTGCTGCATTAGTAAGCGGTGATGTTGTAATGGCATGTTTATTTGGTGGTAATTCAATCAAAGCTGCAACTGCAGTTGGTACTAGATTACTTACAGTTAAAGAAGCAAGAGATGCTGGTATTCTTGGAATAGATATTACCTCAGTAACTACAAAGTTTATGAAGGAAAACCCAGGTATGCTAAGAACTTTTATTGAGGTAACTCACGAAGCAAACGAAAGATATAGAAATGGCAAAAGCGACATGAACGCTATGTCAAAAGCTTCAGAAATGAAAGTTGCTGATATGAAAGAAACTTTAAGTGGTTTCAAATTTTTAACACCTGAAGAGACTAAACAGTCTATGACTAAAGGAAATCTTGATGCATTCTTAAAAGGAATGGGAACACCAAGAGGAAACGTAGACACTAGTTTCTTACCTTTATAATCTAAAGGTTTATTAAAATTAAATAGGCGCCAATTTTCTAATTGGTGCCTATTTTTTTTATGAGAATTTTAATATAAAGTCGTCTTATGAGTGATTTAGTTTCACAAAATTTAAACATGATTTTTAAATCTCCTAAAGGGGAGACTGTTCATGCATTAAAAGATTTAAATTTTACAATTAAAAAAGGTGAGCTTTTAACTGTATTAGGTCCTTCGGGATGTGGAAAAACAACGTTACTAAATATTGCAGCTGGTTTTATTAGACCAACTTCTGGAACAATTACATTAGGTAATAATGAAATTAATGGACCTGGAGTTGATAGAGGAATGGTTTTTCAACAAGGTGCTCTGTTTGAATGGTTAACAGTTTCTGAAAATGTAAACTTTGGTCTTAGAATGAAAAAGAAAGATCCAGGGGAAACTCAAAAAAAAGTTGATGAATGGTTAGAAATAGTTGGTCTAAAAGGGTTTGGCAACACACCTACTTATCAATTATCTGGCGGTATGCAGCAAAGGGTTGCCCTTGCAAGATGTTTAATTAATGATCCAGATTTAATTTTAATGGATGAACCTTTAGGCGCATTAGATGCATTAACAAGAGAAAAAATGCAGTCATTAGTTTTAAAAATTTGGAAAGAAACTGGAAAGACAATCATACTAATTACTCACTCAGTTGAAGAAGCCTTATTACTTGGAGAAAGATTATATGTCATGGCACCAAGACCAGGTCGAATACATAAAGAGTATAAACTTCCATTTGCAGAAATGGGATTAAAAGATGATTTAAGAGAAATTAAAAAAAATAAAGAGTTCTCTTCTAAAAGAGAGGAAATTCTATCTATGATTTGGAATATGGAAGAGGAAATAATGGGTAAGGATAATTAATGTTTACTCAATTTATAACAATCTTAATTCTTGTATCCATTGTTGGATGTATTCTTTATGGAAGAAGATTGATTAAAACAGAAAAAGTAGATGCTGTTTTTGGCAATCCTGAAAGAGCTAAAGGTGGTACTCACTGGATTATTGTTGGAAGTAGTGCGATCCTACTTGTTTGGCTTTATTATTCATGGGATATTGCCAAAGGATTTTATCCAAAATCTGCAAATGAATTATGTCAAGTTGCTAAAGTTAATGAATCTTTGCTTGGACTAAAATATCAATTTCCAATAGAGGAAAGAGAATTCAAAAGTACTTCTATTATAAAAATCGAAAATAAAAACTTAAGTAAAATAAGTAACGAAATACAAGGTTCACAACAATTAAACTCACAGCAAAAAACTATATTAGTTGGTTTTGTAAATAAAACATCTCAATTAATTCCATTACTTACAAATGAAAATTTAATGGAGATGGATACTAAAATAAAAATTAAAGAAATGACTGATGAGTTAAGGCTTTTAAGTTCAAATTTTAAAAAGAAAGATTATCCATTTGAAACACCTGATGAAAAAAGTGCAAGACAAATTGCAGTTTCTGAACAAGGTGATTGGGGAATTATAAAGGTGCAAGCAGGAACTGGATCTATAGAAAATACTATTGAAGTTCCTTTAATTGCTGCAACCGATAGAGGTTTGAAATTCCAAGCGGCTGCAGAAGAGCTTACAATTATTAATGATAAATTCTTTAAATTAAGAAATCATAATCCACAATTTAAAAATTCAATTAAACAACTTAAAGAAGATATAAAAGCGTACAGAAAAGATTTAAGTGATGCAGAAGAAATAGCATCTAACTATGCGAAAGATATTGTTAAAATCGCAAGAAGAATAGAGTTTGCAAGTATTTATCCACCAAGTGCTCTTAATGAAATGCAAAATGCAATTGTTGAATTTGATAATCTTCAAAAAGCAGAACAAGGTGGTTTAAGATTTGTTGATATATTTTTATTTCCTGCTGGAACAATTGTCTCTAGCGGAACAAGCTGTTCTGAACAAGGATCTGGTAGATGGTTACCAAAACCATCTGATACGTTAAATAAGTTTATCTTGATGTCAAAACCAAGTGTTGGTTATAAAAATATTCCATTACTTTGGATTGATATGATGGATGTTAGTAAAATAGTCGGGTTTATTTTACCTGACTGGATTGCAGATATTTTACCAGGGGAGTACCCAGTTCATTCATCTGATGGTGTAGTTAAACAAAACTTTAAAGGTAAAGTTTTAAAAGTTGTTACAGGTGATTTTAAATTGTTTAAAATTCCAGTGCCATATGGACATATCTGGGATTCTTTTTTAAGAGTATTTTTAGGTTTAGTCTTTGGAATTTTAATTGGTGTCCCATTAGGTTTGTTTATGGGATTAAATCGTTTTGCAAAAGGTTTTTTTGATCCATTAATAGAGCTTTATAGACCTGTGCCACCATTAGCTTGGGCTCCACTTATTATTTCAGTTCTTGGAATAGATAATACTGGAAAAGTATTTTTATTATTTATGGTTTCACTATCTATTATGATTATTTCTGCAAGAGCTGGTGCATCTGGAACTCAATTATCAAAAATTCATGCTGCACACTCCCTTGGAGCATCAAAGAAACAAATATTAAGATATGTAATATTTCCTAACTCCTTACCTGAAATTTTAACAGGAATTAGAGTTGCAGTTGGAATGTGTTGGGGAACTTTAGTTGCAGCAGAGTTCTTAGCAGGAACTACAGGTATTGGATTTGTAGAAAACGTTGCAAAAAAATATTTTCAATACGAAGTTATTTGGATAACCATATTTATTATGGGTATGCTGGGACTATTATTCGACGTTACATTGAGAAAAATAATAGATAAAACGATACCATGGCGTGGAAAAGGATAATATTTTTTATATTTTTATTCTCAGTTTCATCTGAAGCAGCAGAATTAAATTTTAAAAAGATTGCTGATTTTAGAAGTCCTTGGGGATCTACATTTGTATCAAATAATGAAATACTTTTAACTGAGGTATCTGGTAATTTAAAATTAATTAATATCGAAAGCGGTTCTATAACTGAGGTTAAGCATAACTTAAAAGTGTTAGAGGATGGTCAGGGAGGTTTGCTTGATATTTTATATAAAGATGGTGTAGTTTGGGTAAGTTATTCTGAAGATCATGGAAAATCAAAAACAACAACTTCAGTTGCAAGAGGAAATTTTAATAAAAATCAAATAAATTTTAAAAATATATTTGTTGCGTCTCCACCAATAAACTCTGGATATCACTTTGGGTCAAGATTAGTTATTAAAGATAATTATCTTTTTGCATCGGTAGGTGAAAGAGGTGAAGGGATGATAGCGCAGGATCCAACAAAACATCCTGGAAGTATTATTAGGATTAATACTGATGGAAGTATTCCAAAAGATAATCCAAAATTTATTGATAAAAAAGATTGGCTACCTGAGATTTACCAAATAGGTGTTCGTAACCCTCAAGGTTTAACATTATCCCCTTTTGATCAAAAAATTTATGCAAGTAATCATGGTGCTCGGGGTGGTGATTGGTTCGGTGAAATTAAAAAAGGAGAAAACTATGGTTGGAAAGTTCTTGGTTGGGGTGGAACAAATTACAGTGGAACAAAAATTGGACCAAAGTGGTTACCTGGGTACACAAAAGCAATCAAATACTGGGTGCCTTCAATTGCAACAAGTGCAATAACAATTTATAAAGGTAAAGAATTTAAAGAGTGGAATGGTCATGCTTTAATTACATCTCTAAAGGACATGTCACTTAGAAAACTTGATTTTTCCAACTTAGAAAATGTTAAGGAAGAAGTTATATTTAAAAGAGAAATCGGAAGAATTAGAGACATACAAGTCCATCCAGTTAGTGGTAAGATCTTTTTTTTAAGTCAGGATGCTTTATGGCTAATGCAAAAAAATTAACAAACATAATTATTAAAGTACTAAAGGACAGAGGTTTAAGTCCAACGCACGCCATGATTAGTGCTAAAGCTTTAATTAATGCAGAATTAGTTGGTGCTCATTCTCATGGGTTATCGAGACTTAAGATGTATTGTGATAGAATTGATAAAAAAGTTATTAATCCTAAACCAAAAATTAAAATAAAAAAAATATCTAGTTCGATTTCATATGTAGATGCTGATAATTCAATTGGATTTGTTGCAGCTGATATCGCCATTAAATCATTAATAAAAAATACAAAAAAAACTGGAATTGGAATGGTTGGTGTAAAAAATTCTGGTCACTATGGTTTGTCTAGTTATTTTGTCGAACAAGCTGTTAAAAAAAATTTAATAGTATGGTGTTTTACTAATGCACCGCCAGCTATTGCACCTTATGGATCAAAGAAAACTTTATTTGGAACAAATCCTATTTGTTTTGGAACACCGTCAGGTGGGAAGGTTCCATTTATATTAGACACATCAGTATCAATGATTAATAGAGGTAAAATAAGAGTAGCGGCTAATTTAGGTCATAAAATTCCTTTAGGTGTAGCTTTAGATAAAAATGGAAAACCAACTACAGATCCAATTAAAGCTCTTAAAGGTGTACAGTTGCCTATCGCAGGATTTAGAGGATCAGGTTTAGCCTGGATGGTAGATATATTAAGTGGAGTTATGACAGGTGCAAATCATGGGGGCAAAGTTAGAGATCCATTTGATGATTTTAAAGGACCACAAAATGTTGGACATTTATTTATGGCTGTAAAACCAAATATTTTTATTGGCAGTAATTATCTAAAAAGAATTAAAGAGAACATAAGAATTATAAAGAAATTACCAAAAATCAAAGGTGTTAAAGAAATAAATTTTCCTGGTGAAGGCACAAAAAAAAGATATAAAAAAAATATGAAAAAGAATATTCCAATACCAAATAGTATAATGGAAGATTTAAAAAAACTAAATGCTATCTAATAAACAAATTATTTGTCCTATAAACTTATTGGATTCATCTTTAAAAAAGAAAGGTGCAACAGCTGCAATTGTTAATGCTGGAAAACCACTTCCCATGCAATCTGTAATGGATGCTGTTAAAGAAGATTTAATCAAACCAATTTTTATAGGAGATAAATCAGAAATCGAAAAATGTGCTAATGAAATTCAATTTGATATTTCAAGTTATCAAGTAATTCATGAGCCAGTAGAAAATAATACAGCAGCAGTTGCAGCTAAACTTGCAATGCAGGGCAAAGTTAAGATTATAGTAAAGGGCCATATTCATACAGATATACTAATGAAAGAAGTTTTAAAAAGAGAATATAAACTTCTTGGTAAAACAAGGTTAAGTCACGTTTGGCATATGACCTTAGAAAAAGATGACAAGCCATTAATAATTACTGATGGTGCTTTAAATGTTTTACCGAATGTAAAAACAAAAATGCATATATTAAAAAACGTTATAGATTTTTCAAAAAGAATTGGAAACAACAGACCAAAGATTGCTGTACTATCAGCGACCGAAGAAGTTTTAGATAGTATACAAAGTTCAATGGAGGCAAAAGAAATTACAGAGCTTGCAAAGAAAGAAAAATTAGATGCAGATGTATTTGGTCCTTTAGCTTTTGATAATTGTATTTCTAAAAAATCTGCAGAAATTAAGGGAATTAAAAATGTAGTTGCAGGAGATGCTGATGTTCTTTTAGTTCCTAGTGTTGAAAGTGGAAATGCTTTGGTAAAAATGATGATTTACTTTATGGGAGCTTGTGCAGCTGGTGTTGTAATTGGAGGAAAAGTACCAGTGGTCATTACAAGTAGATCAGATGAAGCAACGGCCAGATTAGCTTCTATTGCTGCTGCAGTTGTTGCATTAGATTAATAAAACAATATAAATTTGTAAAAATGACAATTAAATATTTAAAAAAAGCATCTAAAACTGCATCAACAGATGACACTAAAACAAAAGATATAGTTCAAAATCTTTTAAAAGAACTTGAAAAATCAAAAGAAGAAGGTTGTAAAGAATTAACTAAAAAATTTGACAAATATGATGGAGAAATAATTGTATCAAAAGAAAAAATAGAGGAAATAAATAAAAACCTAGATCAAAAAACTAAAGACGATATTAAATTTTCATATGACAGAGTTCGAAAATTTGCAGAAGCACAACTTGCAAACTATGGAAAAGATTTTGAAGTTGAATTATCAAACGGATTATATGCTGGCCAAAAGCTAGTGCCTGTTAACACTGCGGGTTGTTATATCCCAGGTGGTAGATACGCTCACATAGCATCTGCGGTAATGAGTGTTACAACTGCAAAAGTTGCTGGTGTTAAAAACATTATTGCATGTAGTCCCCCTAAAGAAGGAATTGGTGCTCACCCTTCTATAATTTATACAGCAAATTTATGTGGCGCTGATGTAATTCTAAATCTTGGTGGAGTTCCAGCCATCGCTGCAATGACGTATGGTATGTTTGGAAATGCTCCAGCTGATATTTTAGTTGGTCCGGGAAATCAATTTGTTGCTGAAGCTAAAAGAATTTTATTTGGAAAAGTAGGAATTGATTTATTCGCTGGTCCAACAGAAATAGGAATTATTGCAGATGAAACTGCAGATCCAGAAATTGTAGCTGTTGATTTAGTTGGTCAAGCTGAACATGGGTATAATTCTCCGTGTTGGTTATACACAACAAGTCAAAAACTTGCAGATGAAGTAATGAAACGAGTTCCAGAATTAATAGAGAAACTTCCAGAAGTTCCAAGGTTAAGTGCAGAGGCTGCTTGGAGAGATTACGGTGAAGTTATTTTATGTGACACAGATGAAGAAATGGTGAAAGTGAGTGATGACTATGCACCTGAACATTTAGAGATACAAACTAAAAATCTTGAATGGTTTCATAAGAGATTAAAAAACTACGGTTCGTTATTTATCGGTGAAGAAACAACTGTTGCTTATGGTGATAAATGTTCTGGTACTAATCATATATTACCAACTAAAGGTGCTGGTAAATATACTGGTGGGTTGTTCGTTGGTAAATTTATAAAAACATTAAGTTTTCAAAGAATGACAAAAGAGTCTACAAAAGAAGTTGGTTCAGCAGCTGCTAGGATTTCAAGATACGAAGGCATGGAAGCTCATGCAAGAACTGGTGATGTAAGATTACGTAAATACGGATATTCCAACGAATAATTTTAAAAAGTACTAATAAGCTCAATAGTTGCACCATAATCAGGAATTGAACTCATCAAATTATAATTTGAATTCACTCTGATATCAAAACCATTTAAATTTTTGTTATAAGTTAGAGATGCTTTATCATTATCTAAGCTCATAGCGTATTCATTGTTATCTGATGGAATATAACCAAATCCTATATACAGAGTATCGCTATGGGCATTGTCACTTTGATTTCTTTCATAGATAGTCATTATTGAAAAACCATTATCAGTTACTAAATCAAATCCAATATTTGCTATTAAATTTTTAGAATCTTGATCAATTGATTTTGTATATTCCGTATTTTCCGATAGGTAACGATAAGTAGCGTCTGAAGATGGACTAAAATCTACCCCAAGCTCTAATCCACCATTTGGTTTAAAAGTAAAAGTATTAAAATCTAAAATATCACTTATTGTAAAACCAGTAGATATCATTCCGGTTTCAATTGTTTGAGCTTTGTAAACTAAAGCTGCAGGACCTTTTTCTCTATATTTGGACAACTCTGTATAGCTTAAATCAATTCTTAAATTAGGAGAAATATTAAAATTTTCTTTTTCATATGTTGATAAGTAATTTAGTGAGCCAAATATTTGTGCACCATCTCTCTCTCCTGTTCTAGTGCTTCCTCCTCCTTTTCTAAGATGATCAGTCTTCAATGTGCTTATTCCAAGAATACCTTCAGTAAATTTTTTATCATTATGAGAAAAAGTTCCATAAAGAGATAAACTAAATGACTCAGTATCTAAATTAGTTCCAGATGTACCTACATCAACATCATCATTACCAAATCTAAGGGCATAACCATATAATTTATTTTTGCTTATCTTTTTATCCATTCCAAGTGTAATGCCCTTGGTATTAATTTTTTTAGATGATGAAGAAGATGTATCACCTGTTTTGCCAAAACTCACACTACCTTCACTCCAAAATGACCAGCTGTCAGACAATTTATTTAAAGTATTATTTGATTTTTCTGATATTGGAATAACTTTTGCTAAAGATGCTATTGTTTTATTTGGGAAATTAAATTTAATGTTTTGATTACTTAATTGATCGCTTGTTCTATGTCTTCTTAACCAATACATACGGTTAAGAACTGGAGTGCTTGCTTGAATAGCAATTTGTTTTGCTGTTGCAGTTTGAGACTCGATTGAGCTTAAAATATCTTTACCTTCATCAGAAGTAGTTATTGGATCATCACAAGCACCATCGATTATGCTCCAATTACAAGTTAAATCAAATTCATAAACTTCTGCATCCGCATCAATTACAAACATTTTACTTCCATCAGAATTAAATGCTGTTTCTCTTGCATTTCCTAAGCCGCTGTAGTTAGATAATTCAAGAGTTCCCTCAAGTGATAGAGTGGAGACATCAAAAGCTGTTGTTAGTTTATATTGATTAATTATATTATCTTCACTGTCAGTAGTATACATTTTAGTGCCGTCGTAATTAAAAACAATTCCGTCTATGTAACTGTGATCAGAACTTAGGTCTTCTGTATTAATATGAGTAACTCCTGATGTAATGACAAATGGGGTATCAAGTGTGTATTCATTTATTTCACCAACATTGCTATTATCTTTGCCGTTTCCAGTAACAAACATTTTAGTTCCATCATTATTAAACGCAACTGAGGTCACTCTTTTTTCTTGAAGGTTTGTATCATAACCTTGACCTACATTATAAGTAGTGCTTGCAGTATCAATGTCATATGGTGTAGTTAATGTCCATTCAATAATAGTTTTATGATGATCAGCAATAAACATTTTTGTACCATCGTTATTGAACACAACTTGCATAGCTCCATGCATTTCAGTTGCTGAACCAGTATATGTACCTACATCTAAGCTGGTACGTAAGGTTGCAGTAGAAATATTGTAAGCTGTTGTTAAATCATACTCGTAAACCTTATCTCCTTTTGCTGTTGACTTTGGGGCCACTGCTTTCGTAGATGATGTATACATTTTGGTTCCATCGTTATTAAAAGTTAATGCCATATTATTGTAGTCAGTAGCTATAGTTACTTGTTCAACTGCTTTACTTCGCACAAGAGTTGGCTCCGCTATAGCTTTAAAATAAAATGAAGTGATAAAGATTAAAGTAAAATAAAATAATCTTAAGGTATTATTCATTGTAATTTGTAAAGTTCAAAAGAATAATTAACCTTTAATATTTGCATTATACACATCGTAGATTTCGTTATCGATTAATGCATTAAAAGATATTGATCTTCTTTCCTCATTAGTCCCATTAAAAGGGTAAACTGTGTGTAATAAATAATTTGGAAAGAAGTAAAAATCTCCGACCTTTGGTTCAATATTGTATATAGCTTGGCTTAAAAACATTCTTGTCCCATGAACTAGGTTAAGATTTCCATTATTATTATAAGTTTTAGTATCTTGTTTTAATTTTCCAAATGTTTTAGGAACTTTTAGATAACCAACTCCTGAAATGTGACCACCGTGAACATGTAAAGGATTATATTCATTATCAAATTGTCTAACTATCCATGAGCTAAGCATGGTAAATTTTGTAATTTTTTTTTTACGCCCAAGAGATTGATGTATCCAAGCAGCAGCAGAATTTGCTAAAAAATTTCCCCAACCACTATCATTCATAAATTTTTGCTCAAGTCTAAACTCCTGTTTTACGTTTCCTGCTAAGTGAGCTCCATAGTCAAGTTCTTTTGACTTATTTTCATCTGCAACTGTCTCATCAACATATTTGTTTAATTTTTCAACAATCTCACTCGGTATAGTGACTTTTGCTATTGATGGTCCAAAAGGTCTAAGGACAGTTATATTATTTTCCATAAATAAATTTTTTAATGATTAATATATAAAAAAAATACTTATTCTCTACTTAAATCTTCAGAGCTAATATTTTCCTCTTTTTTTGGATATTTTTTTTCGTTAATGATGTTTGCAAAACTGTGATTTACATCACGGTGTCCAGCTTCATCATCACGAATTACCCTTACTACATCTTTTAGTGTGGCGTGCAAAGGTAGGTTCCAATAATTTATTGCAACTTCTGGAGCTGGCTCATCTTTTATTTTGCCAGTTTCTAATTCGTGTAAATATTCTGTGTAACTTCTAACTGCCTCTTCCTCAAAATAACCAACAATTCTATGAGCGGTTCTTTGAGATACCAAATAAATGATAGCGTATGTAACAATAAAAATAAATTGAGCCATCAAAATAATAACTCTTTCTAACCATGTAGGCTTTGCAACATGAATAAAAGTCATTAAATGCATTCTTTCATTTTCTGCTTCATCTAAAAGAATTTTAATCCACCCTTTATCATCTTCCATTTTTCTTAAAGATTTTAAGTGAATTAGCATTCCAGCTACCATTCCAGGTACTGCAGCAACTGTTTCTAAAACAACTGCTCTATGGCCGTATCTTTTCTTAAAAAAAGTATCAGCTAGAAATCTTAAAAACTTAGTAAAGCCTAAAGCAACCTTATCGCTAAAGTTATTAGGTTCGTAATGTTTTTCTAAATTGTTCATACTTCTTATTTAGTTATTTTTTAAAAAAAACCAATGGTCTAAATTGACGTTTAAAAGTGTTCTATATCAATAGAAATCAAGAATAGTATTTAAAACATATAAAGACAAAACAGTCATAAAAAGAATGACTAATATGTTTATATAAAACCAAGTTCTTTTATTATTTAAATATTTAGACAAATAATTTGCTAAATAACCAATGGTAAAAAAAAATAAAAAAGAAGATATCGTAGCACCTAAACCAAAATATATTTTATTCACCAAAGCAAAATTTTTAGAAAAATTTCCTAAAAAAAATACTGTATCCGAATAAACGTGCGGATTTAAATAAGTAAAGCCTAAGGTCTTTAAGAAAATACTTTTGAAAGTTTCGTCAGTTTTGTTTGTTGAAAAATCAACATTTGAAAAACTTAATTTTATTTTAGAATAAATAAAATGTAATAAGAATAATAATAATAGAATATTTAATATAAGTTCAACCGTTTGATTAAAGTAACTTTTAAAATATTCAAATAAGAAAATACCTAAAAAGATTAAAATATAATCAGAGATTGAACAGATTAAACATACTAAAAAGGTATACTGTCTCTTTAAACCCTGCTCTATTACAAACACATTTTGAGCACCAAGTGCTAAAATTAAACTTAAACCAGCAAAAAAACCAATTAATAAGTATTCCATATTAAATTTTTTGATTAATGACTAATGATAATTTTCTAGGAAAACTTCCTTCATCAAAATGATCAATACTTAAATTTTTAAATCCTTTTAATAATTTTTTTATTTTTTCATTAGAAAAATAATGAACGATATATCCGTTCATTTCGTATAAATCTTCTCCCCGATGTGTGCCTTTTTTATAATCTGCATCTGAATGGTTTCTAACTGTATAAATATTTAATGAGAGTTTATTTAAAACTCTAAATATCTCGTTGTTTAAATTTTCAAGTTCAGAATATGTAAAAGCCATACAATAAAGCATATGTGAGTAACAACCATCAAAACTATTATCTTTAAAATTTAATCTATGTCTTAAATCATGTGTTTGAACATCAATCAAATCAGTTAAACCTAAACTGTTTGACTTATTTTTAATTATTTCAACTGCAGTTGGGCTATAATCTAATGCGGTTACTTTAACAGAATTTTTAGCAAAAAAAATTGTGTCTCGACCTAATCCTGCGCCGAGTTCGATGATGTGTTTTACATTATTTTTTTTAAAATTTTGTAAAGCTATTTTTGCAGAATGACTGGGTTCAGAACCAAACATCTCAGGCTTACTTGAGAAACTTTTTTCCCAATGCTGAGATTGTTCGATTAAAATCTTATTGTCCAATCTACTTCGATGGATCTGGTACTTTTCTTAAATAAGGTTTAACTGCATTCCAACCATCAGGAAACAATTTCTTAGCTTCATCATCCTTAACCGCTGGAACAATTATAACTTCTTCACCTTTTTTCCAATCTGCTGGTGTTGCAACTTTATGTTTTGCAGTCAACTGCATTGAATCTATTGATCTTAATAATTCCATAAAATTTCTTCCAGTTGCCATTGGATAAGTTAAGAACAAACCAATTCTTTTATCGGGTCTAATTATAAAAACTGTTCTAACTGTTTGGTTATCAACCGCAGTTCTACCCATTGAAGTAGTTCCTGCATCACCCTCTAACATATTATAAAGTTTTGCAATTTTTAGATCCTCATCCGCAATTATTGGATAATCAGGTTTCATTCCTGTTACATCTTTAATGTCATCCAGCCATTTAACGTGATCTGCAACTGGGTCAACACTTAAGCCAATAACTTTGACATTTCTTTTATCAAACTCAGGTTTCATTCTAGCTAAGGATCCTAATTCAGTTGTGCAAACTGGAGTAAAATCTTTTGGATGTGAAAATAAAACACCCCAACTGTCTCCTAACCACTCGTGAAACGATATATCACCAATAGTTGTTTTAGCCTTAAAGTCAGGTGCTAAGCTATTTATTTTTAAAGTCATTATACTCTCCTTTTTATAAACAAATTATATGCAAGATTGATTTGCTATGCAATTTTTTATACAGTGATTATTAATATGATATTTGAGCAATTATTCGATACTAAGTCTTCAACCTACACGTACATACTTTCAAGTGGAAAAGGTAGAGAAGCTCTAATTATAGATCCAGTTTTAGAACATACTGATCAATACATAAATTTTTTAAATAAGTTAGAATTAAAATTAGTAAAAGTAATTGATACACATATTCACGCAGATCATATAACCGGTTTAAATGAATTAAGTAAAAGAACAAGTTGCACTAAAATTATGGGAGAACATTCAAAATCTGAAGTTGTTGACCTGAGAGTTAAAGAAGATGAAAATGTTAAAATTGATAATATTAATTTAAAAGTGATGTACACACCTGGTCACACAGATTGTTCTTACAGCTATTTAATGAACGATAGAGTTTTTACTGGTGATACTCTTTTAATTAATGGAACTGGTAGAACCGATTTTCAAAATGGTAATGCTAGACAACAGTACGACTCTATATTTAATAAATTATTAAAATTACCGGAAAATACGATAGTATTTCCGGCGCATGACTATAATGGTAAAAAACATTCTACAATTGGATCGGAAAGAAATAATAATCCAAGGTTACAGGTTAATTCTGTTGACCAATACGTAGAAATAATGAATAACCTTAAACTTGCAAACCCTAAAATGATGGATGTAGCTGTTCCAGCTAATGTAAAGGGTTTAACTTTAAATCAAGTTAAAGCATAAAAATTGTAATAAACATGAATGAATTTTTAGATTCTATAATTAAAAGAGATCCAGCTGCTAAATCAAAGTTGAGTGTAATATTGACTTATCCTGGAGCAAAAGCTGTTTTCTTTCATCGAATTGCTAATTTTTTTGCAATTGCAAAGTTCAATTTAGTTGCAAGAATAATTTCTCAGTTTTCAAGATTTTTAACAGGGATTGAAATTCATCCTAATGCAAAGATTGGAAAAAATTTATTTATAGATCATGGTATGGGAGTGGTTATAGGTGAAACTTCTGAAATTGGAGATAATGTAACAATTTATCATATGGTCACCCTTGGTGGAATATCTCCAAGTATTAATTCAGATGATCAAAGAAATACAAAAAGACATCCAACATTAATGGATAATGTTGTTGTAGGATCAGGTGCTCAGATATTAGGACCAGTTGTTGTTGGAAAAAATGCAAAAATTGGTGCAAATGCTGTTGTTACAAAAGATGTTGATGAAAACTCTGTAATGGTTGGTATACCAGCTAAAAATGTTGGTGAAGATTCTACACTAGATGAAAACTTTAAACCATATGGAATTACTCAAGATAGTGACAAAAATTAAATGAATAGACCTCAAAATAATTTTATAGAAGGTATTGGAAATACGCCTCTTGTAAAACTAAGAGCCGCGTCTGAGATAACTGGATGTAATATTTATGGTAAAGCAGAATATTTAAATCCTGGTGGCTCAGTTAAAGATAGGGCAGCACTTGCATTGATTAAAGATGCTGAGGAAAAAAAACTGATATCAAAAGGTGGAACGATAGTTGAAGGGACTGCTGGTAATACAGGCATTGGTTTATGCTTAATTGGAAATTCTATTGGATATAAAACAATCATTGTTATGAATGAAGATCAAACTCAAGAGAAAAAAGATATGCTGAGAAATATGGGTGCTGACTTAAGGTTGGTGCCACCTAAACCTTATAGAGATGACGGTAATTTTGTAAAAGTAGCAGCAAAATTAGCAGATGATTTAAAGAGTTCTAATAACCATGGAGTAGTTTGGGCTAACCAATTTGATAATACTGCAAATTCAAAAGGTCATTATGAAACAACTGGTCCAGAGATCTGGATGCAAACAGATGGAAAAGTTGATGGATTTGTATGTTCATCTGGAACTGGAGGAACAATTGGTGGAGTAAGTAGTTTTCTAAAAGAAAAAAATAAAGATATAAAAATATTTTTAGCTGATCCTGATGGCTCTTCTCTTTTTGATCATATTGAAAATGGTGAATTAAAATCTTCTGGAAGCTCTATTACAGAAGGAATAGGATCAAGTAGAGTAACTGCTAATTTTGCAAAAGCTAAAATTGATGGTGCTTTTAAAGTAACTGATAAAGAAGCTTTGCCAGTTCTATATGACTTGATCCAAAATGAAGGTTTAAGTTTAGGAACTAGTTGTGCAATAAATGTTACAGGGGCTATTAAGTTAGGTAAAAAATTAGGACCAGGTAAAACTATTGTCACAATACTTTGTGATCGATCTGATAAATACAACTCTAAGCTGTTTAATAAAAAGTTTTTACAAGAAAAAGGTCTTCCCGTTCCTAGTTGGATCTAAAAAACGCATTCCTCATTTGTAATAAAACCTTTACCTTAATCAATTATTTTAAATAAAATTAAATAAATGAAAGGATGATTATGAAAAACTATTTAGCAACACACATATTTAAATCTGAAGAGATGAAGAAAAAATTCATGGATTTTGTTACTTCAACTCCACACGAAGATTTGAAAAAAGGTGTGACAGGTGCAAAAGCAAGATGCTTAGTTACTATGGTAGGTGCAGGTGACTCTATGAAAGTTTTCTGTAGATGGGAAGCTGAAAGTAAAGATGCAATTATAGAACAACTTGGTGATATGAACAGCATGTTTACCACTGATCCAGAAGAGTGTGGTAACATCATGGACTTCAGAAACTAAGGAACAAAGGATTTAAAATGCCTGGTTATGTAATAGCTCAGATTAATATGACTAATAAAGAGGGTTTTAAAGTTTATGCAGAACAAGTTCCTGAAACTATAAAA
Source organism: Pelagibacteraceae bacterium AG-426-E17 (assembly GCA_003210095.1). GTDB lineage: Bacteria > Pseudomonadota > Alphaproteobacteria > Pelagibacterales > Pelagibacteraceae > Pelagibacter. Next base: position 804,363 of record QCNP01000001.1, on the reverse strand, counting down.
CAATTCGGTGGTAAGTATGTTGTAAGAGCTGGTGAATATACATCTATGGAAGGTAAATGGGATTATACTAGAAATGTAATTATTGAGTTTCCCACTTACGAAAAAGCATTAGAGTGGTATAACTCAGATTTATACAAGCCAGTCAAAGAACTGCGTCGAAAAAATTCTGAAGGTAATTTAATTATAATTAAAGGTGTATAGTGATCTCAAAAAAATACTCTCAATTACTTTTTACATTGATTGTGGGATTTTTTACAAGTCTTATCATGACTTTATTAATTACTTATATTAACACTGGGCTAGACGAACTATATGTAAAACGATTTTTGAAAGCTTGGTCTGTAAGCTTACCCATTGCAATTATTACTGTATTAAGTCTTGCCCCAGTTGTTAAAAAATTTGTAGATAAAATTACTTCTTAGAACTTTCTTTATAATTAGACATCCATTTACTAAAAACTTGTATCGCATCATTCATATCTTTTGTTTTATGGGGGTGTTTTTTTGCGCGTCCTAGCATAGTTGCAATTACATTAACTTGATATTTTATAGGTCTGTTTTTAATTGTATCAACGGTATACAAGGCTTTTTCCTTATTTTTAAAACCTAATCCATGGGTCGTAGTTTTAGGATTATAATCTGAGAATAGAGATAAATTTATTGGTTTTATAGTCTTACTAATTTTTAGAGTATCAATATATCTAAATAAAGTATTGGTATTAACTTTATTCAAAACTTTTTTTGTTTTGCCATCAAAGTCAATAAAATTTATTTTAAAACCTTTTTTATCTATTTTGGTAATTAACTTAACATGTCTTTTGTGAAATTTTTTTATATGCTTTTGGTAAACGTGCTTAATATTTAAGTAATCTTTTAATTTATAATTTGGGGATTTAATTAATAGAATTCTACTTTTGTTTTTATACTTAGTTAAATCCATTATTAATTTAACTTACTTATCAATGATGGATAATTGTTTGTAGGTTTATTAACTTCTTTAGATATCTCATAAAAATTTAATGGGATTTTTTTAATCTGGCTCAAGTATTTTCTGCCATCTTTTTTAAGATCTAAATAATTATTAATTTCGTTATTATCTAAAATTACTGGCTGTCTATGATGAATATCCATGACATTTTGACTTGCCTCTTCAGTAATTAAACAAAATTCATTGTTTTCAAAAATTCCTGCAACGTATAAAGGTTTTTTATCTTCTCTTGTAAAATAAAATGGAGTTTTGCTTTCTTTAGATCTTTTCCACTCATAAAATCCATCCATTACAGCAACACATCTTGTTGTTTTTATAAGTTTTTTAAAAGAAACTTTTTCATCTATTGTTTCTATTCTTGCATTTATTAAAGGTCTAAAATCTTTTTGTTTTGCCCACGATGGCACAATTCCCCACTTTGCTAACTCTAAGGTCTTGCCATTTGAATATGATTTTATAATTGGTAATGCTTGACTTGGATGTGCGTTAAAGTTCTCATCATCTTTAACTGTTGTCGATGATTTTACAATTTTAACAGTTTTTTCAACTGGTTTGGTAATTACATACCTGCCACACATAGATTAATTATACTTTAATTGAAAAAATTAAAAACCCATTTTAGACCAATTAATTTTGTCTTGGTCTTTGCTTTCGAATTTTTCTAACTCTTTTTTTGATGGTTTTCTAAAAATAAATACAATAGATGCTAAAAAAGCTATTCCTAATAATGTTGCATAACAAACGTTCATATTTGTTAAATTAATAAAATTTTTCAAATTTTCAATGTTTAAAAATGTACAGAATTGTCCTAGTTATTTTTAAGAGGTTTTTCCTAAAAAATTTACAAGTACTACTCCTATAATAATTAGAATTATTCCAATAATGCCATAGCTATTTGGAATTTGATTATACTTAAGTATTCCAAAAATAGTCACCGCAGTGATTGTTAAGCCTCCATAAGTAGCGTATGTAAATCCAACAGGTATTATCATCATTGCTTTTGCCAGAAAAAATATACAAAGAAGTATAGTTACCATGCACATAATTGTTGGGCCAATGTTAGTAAAACCATTTGTAGTTTTAAGAAATCCGTTAGAAGTTATTCCAAGAACAACTGCTAAAAGTAAATATACATATCCAATTAAATTACTCATATTATTTATAAATTTTATCTACTTCTACTTGATAAGCCTCAACTAATTTATTATTTTGATTTGCTATACCAACAACGTCAATCATTTCCTTTATCATTTGATCTGTTGCACCCTTCTTTTTAGCAGCAAATGTATGTGATCTTGTACAATATCCACAGCTATTAGTAATTGAAACAGCTACATAAATTAACTCTTTTGTAACAGCATTCAAAGCTCCATCTTTCATAATTGCTTTAAGACTATTCCAAGTTCTTTCAAGCAGTGCAGGATTATGTGCAATTGATCTCCAAAAATTTGGTATTTTTGATATTTTTCTCGTTTTTTTAATTTCACTAAAAATTTTTTTGACTTTGCCTTTGGCTTTTTTTTCATTAATTGGTTTAAAAATTTCCATATTCCTCCTATTAAATACTTATTCTAATTTAGTTATTTACATAAATAAATATTTAAATTAATAGATAACTGTTTGATGAGCGCTAAAAAGATAGTAATCACTGGTGGAGCAGGATTTGTCGGAACAAATCTTATTAAATATTTTTTAGATAAAACAAAATTGAATATAATTTCAATTGATAATTATAGCTCCAGCTCAAAGAAAAATCATATTAAAAGTTCAAGAGTAAGATATATAAAAGCACATACAAAAAATATTAGTTCAGTAATAAACCCAAAAAAAATTCACTCTGTTTTCCATTTTGGAGAATTTGCTAGAATTTACCAAAGTTTTTTACAGATGGATAAATGTATAGATTCAAATTCTATAGGTACTAATGCTGTAATAAATTTTTGTTTAAAAAATAAAATCAAATTAATTTATAGCGCTACATCGGCATCTTTAGGAAACAAAGGTAAAGATAAAGATTTATCACCTTATGCTTTTACAAAAGCAAAAAATTTAGAACTCTTAGAAAATATGAAGAAATGGTTTAATTTTAAATATGAAATAATTTATTTTTACAATGTATATGGGCCCAATCAAATTGGTAAAGGAAGTATGGCAACCGTTATTGGAATATTTGAGGATTTTTACAAAAGAAAGAGGCCACTTCCTGTTGTAAGACCTGGAACTCAATCAAGAAGATTCACTCATATTGATGATACAGTTAAAATTTGCTTTATGGCCTGGAAGAAAAATCTATGTAGACACTATAGTATTTCTCACAGAGAAAGTTTTTCAATCATCAAGGTTGCAAAAATGTTTAAAAGGAAAATCAAATACTTGCCAAGAAGAGCTGGGGAAAGATATGCATCTGCTCTTACTAATATGAATCTTTCTAACAGAGTTTATAAACACTTTGGTAAAATCAAGTTAAGAGATTATATAAAAGATTTTATTAAAAATAATTAATTGAGTGGTTTTAACATCTTAAGCATTTGTTTGTGAATTAGCTTACTCGAAGATATTAAAACATTTCCACTTTTAAAATTTTCTTTATTTTCCCAATTAGTGACAGTTCCACCTGAAGCTTTTATAATTGGAATTAAAGGATAAATATCCCAAATTTTATTTCCGCTTTGAAATACTGTATCAATTTTACCTTCGCAAAAGTGTGAGTAACTTAAAGCATCCATACAAGGAAACTGCATTCGTGGTAATAGTTTTTTAACTTTTTTGAGTTTATCTAAGCTATACTGGCCGTGAAAATCTCCTGAAATTTTTGCATGTTTGAATTTTTTACAATTTGAAGATCTTAATTTTATTTTTTTCTTTCCATTAAAAAGAAAGGCTTTTTTACTATCCTGGTTGATATAAAATTTATTTAAGATAGGAAAATTTGCCAAACCCATAACTGGTTTATCCTTATAACAAAATGCAATTAAATTACTCCATGATGGATATCCAATTACAAATGATCTTGTTCCATCAATTGGATCTATAACCCAAGAATAATCACTTTTTTTATTTTTTAATCCAAATTCTTCACCAATAATCGAGTGTTGGGGAAATTTTTTACCTATTTTACTTCTAATAAATTTTTCAAATTTTTTATCTGCAATAGTAACCGGGTCATAATTAGAATCGCTACCTTTATTCATAGCTTTAAATTTTTTGTTTAATTTTAACTTATAAAATTTGTTTAGATCTCTTGCTAAAGAAATAAGAAAATTATAAATATCTTTGTTTTTCATTTATTTTTGCACTTATAGATGAGCTTATTACTATTTAATTTTACTTGATAAAAGTAAATTTTTTGAGATATCTAGGAATATTGGTATGAAAATTGAATTAGAACAAAATAACAAAGTATTTGTTTTTGAAGGTTCAAATAAATGGGAGTTACATCCTATTTGGCTTAGAGAAAGAGTAAGTGAGAAAGAACACTTAGATAAAAATACCGAGCAACGTCTTTTTGATCCATCGTTTCTAAAAGATATAAAAATTAACAAAGTAAATATTATAGATAAGCTTTTGGATATTGAATTTAGCGATGGCGTAAAATCAAAGATTGAAATTGATAAAATAGAAAAAGAATTTAACTCAGATGCCTTTTTAAAAGATCTAATAAAACCAGTTTTATGGGATTCTAACCTAAAAGATATAAAAAGTTTTAAATTTAAAGATAATTTTTTTGAAAGTGATGAGATGGTAGAACTTTTAAAATCATTTTACAAAAACGGTTTTGTAGTAATTTCTAAAGTTCCAACAAAAGATAATTTCATAGTTAAATTTGCAAATTCAATAGGAAGTATTAGAAGGACTAATTTTGGAGAATATTTTAATGTAAAGTCAAAACCTAATCCAAATGACTTAGCATATACGCCTTTACCTTTATCCCCTCACACAGATAACCCATATAGGAAACCTATTCCTAACATTCAATTATTACATTGTATTGAAAATGAAGTAAGTGGAGGATATTCAACTTTAGTAGACGGGTTTTCAGTTGCAGAAAGTTTAAAGAAAAATTATCCCAATTTTTTTAAAATTCTTACAGAAATAAAGGTAAAATTTAGATTTGTTGATAAAGATGTAGTGTTAGAAAATTTAGGACAACTTATTGAATTAGATGAAAATAACAAAATTAAACAAGTAAGATTTAGTACAAGATTAGATTTCGTGCCCGCTTTAGAGAAAGAAAAACTAGATTTATACTACCAAGCAAGAAATAAAATATCAGAAATATACAACTCAGATAAGTTTTTAATTAAATTTAAATTAATGCCAGGTGATTTATTAATGATGGATAATTATAGGCTCTTACACGGTAGAACAGAATTTAATCCAAATGAAGGAAATAGATTTTTACAAGGTTGTTATATTGATTATGACTCCTCGGAAGGTAAACTTAGACATTTACTTAGAAAATTTATTTAATTAAATTATCAATCCAATGGCTCAAAAAGATATAGGAAATAAAGTTCCGTTACACACTCTAAAGAAAACAGAGGATGTTATGAAGTTCTATGATGACTGGGGTAAAGAAAATAAGTACGACAAAGATATGTCGGACTGGAATTACACAGGTCCAAAAGAGACATCTAAGGTTTTTAATAAATATGCAAATGATAAAGAAATTAAAATTTACGATGCTGGTTGCGGCACAGGATTAGTTGGGGTTGAATTAAAAAAATATGGTTTTAAAAACTTTTATGGCGCAGATCTTTCTCAAAATCTTTTAGATTTAGTTCCAAATGGTCTTTATCATTTATTAGAGAAAGCTGATCTTAACAAAAAAATAAACCATGAAGATAATAAATTTGATGCAGTGATGTGTGTTGGTACATTTACTTATGCTCATGTTAAGCCACCTGCTCTAGATGAATTTGTAAGAATTACTAAAAACAAAGGTCTAATATGTTTTACGATTAATGAGGGTATTCATGAAGAATATGGTTTTGATAAAAAATTAAAAGAATTATGTGACACAAATAAATTTAAAAAATTAGAGTTTTTTAAATCTCAATATCTTGCTAGTAAAGAAGTGAATGCTTGGCTTGGATTATATGAAGTAATGAAATAATTTTATAATTTTCTAAATGCCATGCTCTTACTTAGATAGGCATTTTTATTATAGTACATTTCTAACCCATAATTTTTAGCTACCTCTTTTAAATCCTCTCTTATGTATTTTGGATAAAACGGTTCATGGGTAGAATATGGAAAAAATTCTAAGAGTGGATTTAACTTAGGATTATCGTCAATTTGTAAAGAGTCTGTTAAGACAAATATACCGTCTTTTTTTAATACTCTTGAGATTTCAGAAAATACCTGCTTTCTAATTTCAGTTGGTATTTCATGAAACATATATGTAGATGTAAGAACATCAAAAGTCTTGTTATCAAATGGTAATTCTTCCCCTTTGCAATTAACATACTTAATATCTTTAAACTTTTTTAATTTTTGTTTTGCAACATTTAAGTATTCTTCAGACAAGTCTGAGCAAGTGATCTCTGTATCTTTAAAATTTAATTTATAACTTTCAATAATTTCTCCAGTCCCTGTTCCGATATCTAATAATTTAATATTTTTTTTATTAGAATTTAAATAATTAATGAGTGGTATCATGGAAAATCTTCTCATGGTTGCTGCGCACCCGGTAAAAAGTGTTTCAACTTGAAATTCATATAATCTTGCTGATTTTTCGCTTAAATATCCATCAGTTTGATAATGAAAGTTTCTTAAATAATATTTAGGTAAGTCCTTTTTCTTTGTTTCTACCTCAGAAAATTTACCTGAAGCTCTTCGTTTATCTATCTTGGGAAGATCAAGAAAAAAATCAAAACTACCTTTTGCTGCACTTAATAAATCCTTTACTTGTGTTTTTGGTATTTTATAGAATTTTGAATTAATTAATTTTCTTTCCTCGTTTAATAACTTCATCATCTCAAAAAACATTTGTTTTCCTGATGGCATCTTTCCATAAAATGATGGAGGATTGGTCTTGTCTATTTTTATTGGTGTAGAATATTTAAAGGAAATTATATAATGCGCAGAATACCAAAGAAATTTTGTTGACTGATTAAAAAAGTAACCTATCGACATGACTATATTTTACACTAAAAAATTATTTTAACCAAGCTTTTGTAAGAAAGGTAGAGCTTCTAATAAATAAAACCCAACAGCCTGCAATTGATTTGTAATTATTAAAATTCCTGTGGTTAGAAGAATAACTCCTCCAGATTTCGAGATAATATTCATATTATTTTTAAGATTTTTAGAAACAGACATAAATTTTTGAATTAAAAAACCTGACAAAATAAAAGGAATAGCTAAACCTAAAGAATAAAACGTTAAGAGTAGAATTCCTTTAACTAAAGTGCTTTCTAATGCAGCTAAAGCTAATATAGATCCAAGAATTGGACCAATACAAGGTGTCCAACCAAAGCCAAAAGCCATTCCGACTAAAACTGGATAGAACTTATTTGGTCGTTTTTCTGTCTGAAATCTTTTTTCAATATTTAAAAATTTAAAATTAAAAAAACCTAAAAGTTGTAATGAAAATAGAATTATTATTGCACCAGATGCGATCCTTAGTTCAATAGAGTTTGATAGAATAAAATTTCCTATTAAAGTGCTTGTGGCTCCAAAAGCAATAAACACTATTGAAAAACCAATAGTAAAAAGCACAGTTGGAATAATGTTTACCCGCTTACTTTCTAATAGTTCATTTAAAGTACTTCCTGAAACATAAGAAATATATCCTGGAATTAGGGGTAATACACATGGTGAAAGAAAACTAATGAAGCCAGCAAAAAAAGCTAAAAAGAATTGCATTATATAAAAAATTTATTTTAGAAAGGTGAAAAAATTACAATTAATAGCAAGATAATCCATATGACACCGTAATAGAGTGGCATCATATTTCTCCAAGAAAATAAAATATTAGTAGCCTTTTTAATTTGTTTTTTAGTTTTCATTTTTATCCTTTAATTCCTAAGTGAGTATATTTAACATTTAAATAATCCTTAATAGCCATTGACCCACCTTCTCTTCCATAACCTGCTTGTTTTATACCACCAAATGGTGCTTCAGCAATTGCGACTAAAGGTGTATTAACTGCAACTGTTCCTGTTTCCATTAACTCAGATGCCCTATGTGCTCTCTCCATTGAATTTGTACAAATATAACTTGATAATCCAAGTTCGTGATTGTTTGCTCTTTCTATAACTTCATCAAATTCTTTAAATGATAACATTGGTACTAAAGGACCAAATGGTTCTACCTTCATAATTGTAAAATCATCTTTTACATCGTCAAAAATAGTTGGCTCGTAATAAAATCCTTTATTAAATCCTTTTGGTCTTTTGCCGCCTAATAAAACTTTTGCACCCTCTTTTTTTGTAGTTTCAACTAAATCTTCAATTTCATTTAATCTTTTTTTAGTTGTTAAAGGACCAAGTTGAACTGATGGATCCATACCATCACCAATTTTTAATTTTTTTGTTTTTTCTACAAAAAGATTTACAAATTCATCTTTTTTCTTTTCTTGTATATAAAATCTGTTCGGAGAAATACAAACTTGCCCATTATTTCTAAACTTTGCAGCAATTGCCATATCAGTTGCTTTTTTTATATCAGCATCATCGAAAACTATAAAAGGTGAATGTCCGCTTAGTTCCATTGTTACTCTTTGAACTTTATCTGCAGCTTGTTTTAGAATTAATTTACCAACTCTTGATGAACCTGTTATAGATATTTTTTTTACAATATCCGAAGCGATTAATTGTTGGGCAATGCTTGGTGGGTCTCCTGATAATAAATTAACGACTCCAGGAGGCACTCCACACTCTCTACAAATTTCAACTTGTTCCATTACAACACCTGGTGTTATTACATCAGGTTTAACAATCACAGAACATCCTGCTGCAAGTGCTGTAGAAATTTTTCTAGCAGAGAGAACTAAAGGGAAATTCCATGGAACTAAAGCTGCAACAACGCCAACTGGCTGATAATAAACATGAACTCTTGTGTCTTCAAATCTACTTTCAACTGTTTGACCATAAATTCTTTTTGTCTCTTCTGCATTCCATTCATATATATCTGCAGCACCATTAACTTCGCCTTTTGCTTCTGCAAAAGGTTTTCCAACTTCAAGTGTCATCCATTTAGCAAGTATGTCTTGCTTTTCTCTCATTTTGTCAGCAATTCTTCTTAAAATATAAGCACGTTGCCATGGTGGTGTTTTTCTCCAAACTTCTAATCCTTTTTGAGCAGACAATAATGCTTTGTTTACATCTTCGGGCGATGCTTTTGAGGCTTGGCCTAAAACTTCTTCATTCGCTGGATTAATTACTTCGTAAGTTTCGCCATTTGATGATTTATGCCATTTACCATCAGTAAATTGTCCGTATTTTTCGTACATATTGCAATCTAACATTACCTTTTAAAGTGTCTAGTGTGCAAATAAATCATATGAAAAAGAATTCCGTATTCGTATTATAGTGTTTAAAAAAAAGGAGGAATATGGCTAAATTTTACGTTATGGGAAATTACTCAGCACAAGCTTTCCAAGGATTTGTTAAAGATCCGGGACAAGATAGAGGAAAAGCAGTTGAAGCAATTTCACAAGCAATGGGTGGAAAAGTTCACTCATTTGATATTGTCAGAGGTCCTGTTGATTTCGTAGCAGTAGTAGAGGCTGATAGTTTCACAAATGTTGCAGCTATTAAACTTGCTGTAGAAGCTAGTGGATCTATAAGCAACATGACTATTTGCGAGGCAATTGACATTAAGTCAGCTGCAGAGATGGCAGGAAAAGTAGCTTCAGTTTATAAACCTGCAGGCTAAACTTTTATTTAATCCTCTGTTGTGCGGACAGAGGATTAAAAACCCTGGCTTAGTTTAAAATTTATACCTAGACGTTCATTTTCTTTATCGTCAAGATCCTGACTTTTATAACCAAAATTCATCTCCATCCCTGGGGCAATATTATATCCTATAGATGCTTGGAACACTTTTCCGTTATGACCTTCATCTGCTTCGTCGGCATCATTATCGGTGTATGTGTATGTTGTTCCGAAACTCCATTCCTTATTATATAAACCAAAACCTCCTGTGGTATGACTTCTGTTATGAGCAGCCTCACCGGCTTTATTATCTATGTGCATTCTCTCAAAAATAAACTTACTAGTTAAATCATTTGATAAATCTTGTTTGTGCATAAGCGAAGCTGAATATTTTGAGTTATCTGTTGCATCGTTTATACCTGCTGCTTGCTCAGCAAAACCAAATCTGTAAGAAAGTCCTTCCATAAAAAAATTATTGAACATTGATAAATTTGAACCACTATAAGATATTGCATAAGAGGAAAAATCCTCAGTATTAGATACTCCACTATCCTCTTTGCTGTTATGACCTCTCTCGAAAAATAAAGAGTCACTAAATGGACCTGTGTCAGCAAAAAAAGTACTTAAATTTAGTTTATGATTACCATAGTAACCTGTATCATTTTTTAAAATACCACCAAAACCAATTTTTTCTTTAATTTGGTATGCTTCAATTACTTGATAACCATACATACCTGGAAAATTATGGTAGTTAAATCCAACAACTGGATTAAATTTTCCTATATAACCTGAAAAGTTATCACTGTCATAATTTAGCTGAAGTGTTTCTAATACAAGCATATGGTCATCAATTCCATGATCTTTACCTGCTGGTGTTGCATATCCCCCATGAGCGTGCGCATCTCCATCTGGTCCTCCTTCAAGCTTTGTATTTGAATTTATTGACCAACCTTCTCCAAAACCATATCCTAGTTCAGCATGTGAATGTGAATAAAGTTCCTCATATTTACCGTCTGATGATACGCTGGTAATTTTATCTGCAAAAATGTTTAATTCTAAGTGACCGTAAAAACCCTCGCCTCCATGAGCTCCATGATCATGACCTTCATGACCTTCTTCGGCATTCATAGATGTTGTAAAAATTATTAAAGCTAAAATTATATTAAAAAAAATTTTCAATTTTTTATTTCCCTGTTTAAAGTTTTTTTTATTTAAAGTGTGATTACTTGATCTGGCGGATTTGGACCAAGAGCTGTATATAATTGTGGAAAACATCCAGCAACAACACCATCAACTAGACCTTTTGCTTTAACTTCTCCACTACCACATTGCTCAAAAGTACCTTCTGCTAATTCTCTTCTAACAGCACATTGATCACAGACCATAAGAAGCATTTTCTTCTCTTTTGCAATTTTAGCTAAACGCTCTCCCACTGGATTACCTTTTTGAAGACACATAATATTGTCGTCGAAAAAAAACATTCCAACGACATTAACTAAATGAGAATTATCCTCTAGCTGAGGTAATATCATGGTGCCTAATTGAAAAGTACTTGCCATATTACTTTTAAAAACGTACGCGATTTTCATAAAATAAACTCCTAATTGTTTAATGTTATATTATAACGTGTTATAATATAACATATTTCAAAAAGGTAATAAGTCAAGCTTTATAGTAGCTTAACTAGAATATTTATTTTAGATTAATTTTTTTTGTCGTTGTCTACGACTAAACAAATTTCTGATTTTGTTAGGAATCTTCGACCTGTTCCATTATCAAGAGAAAACATTCCACCAATACCTTGAACAGCATCGATAGTTAAATCAGTGTGTTTCCATTTTTCATATTGATCATCATTCATATAAAAAGGAACACCACCAATTTCTCCAAGTTTAACATCGCTATTACCTACTAAATATTCTTTTCTAGGATAGCACATTGGAGCACTTCCATCACAACATCCGCCTGATTGATGAAATAAAAGCTCATCACCGTGTTGAGCTTTAATATCTTCAAGTAGTTTTAATGCAGATTCTGTTGCTTTTACTTTCATATAAAATATGGCCCGCGATTCCTCACGGGCCATTATATATTAATTATTGTTTAAAAGAAGCCTAATTTCTTTTCACTGTAAGACACGTGTAAGTTCTTCACTTGTCTGTAGTGGTTAAGCATCATTTTATGTGTTTCTCTTCCGATACCAGATTGTTTGTATCCACCGAAAGCAGCATGAGCTGGATATGCGTGATAGCAGTTTGTCCAAACTCTACCAGCTTGGATTTCTCTACCCATTCTAAACGCACGATTACCATTTCTAGTCCATACTCCTGCACCTAAACCATAAAGAGTGTCATTAGCAATTTCTAATGCTTCTTTCTCGTCTTTAAATTTAGTTACAGAAACAACAGGTCCAAAAATTTCTTCTTGGAATATTCTCATGTCATTTTTACCTTCGAAAATAGTTGGCTCAATGTAATTTCCTTTTTCTAAACCACTATTGATTTTAGCAACATTTCCTCCACATAGAACTTTGGCACCTTCTTTCTTACCTAAATCTAGATAAGATTTGATTTTTTCCATTTGTTCTAATGAAGCTTGCGCACCAATCATTGTTTCCATTTTTAAAGGATTGTCTTGTTTAACTGCTTTAGTTCTTGCAACAGCTCTTTCCATAAACTTATCATAGATAGACTCTTGTACTAAAGCTCTACTTGGACAAGTACAAACTTCTCCTTGGTTTAATGTAAACATCGCAAAACCTTCTAGACATTTGTCGAAGAAGTCATCGTCTTTATCCATAACGTCTTCAAAATAAATGTTAGGAGATTTACCACCTAATTCTAATGTAATTGGAATTAAGTTTTGTGATGCGTATTGCATTATCAATCTACCAGTTGTTGTTTCACCAGTGAAAGCAACTTTTCTTATTCTTTTAGAAGATGCTAAAGGTTTACCAGCTTCTAAACCAAAACCGCTTACAATGTTAACTACACCTGGAGGTAATATATCACCAATAAGTTCCATCAATACCATGATCGAAGCTGGAGTTTGCTCTGCAGGTTTTAATACCACACAGTTACCAGCTGCTAATGCTGGAGCAAGTTTCCAAGTTGCCATTAGTAAAGGGAAGTTCCAAGGTATAATTTGTCCAACTACACCTAGTGGCTCAGGTATATGGTAAGAATATTCACCGCTGCTAATTTCAGCAATTGAACCTTCTTCAGCTCTAATTACACCTGCAAAATATCTCCAGTGGTCAATCACTAAAGGTAAGTCTGCAGCCATACATTCTCTGATTGGCTTACCATTATCTAAACACTCTGCTACAGCTAATGTGTTTAAGTTTTTCTCAATCGCATCAGCTACTTTAAGTAACATGTTAGATCTTTCCGTAATTGAAGTTTTACCCCAAGACGGAAAAGCTGCGTGGGCTGCATCTAATGCTGCATCCACGTCTTTTTCATTTGATCTTGCAACTGCACAGATTTTTTCATTTGAAATCGGAGAAGTATTGTCAAAATACTTTCCAGATTTAGGCTCTACAAATTTACCGTTAATGTAGTTTCCGTATTTAGCTTTAAACGGAAATTTAACCTTCAAATGAGATGTATCCAGAACAGAAGACAATTTCATTTCTGCACTCATTTTTCCTCCATTTGTTTTACGCTTTTTTGACTTCGACTTAGCTTTTTTTGATGATTTAGAAAGTTTCCTTGTCGTTCCGCTTTTAAGTTTTTTCTTTCTTTTAATCGACTTTTTTGTTTTCTTTCTCTCTCTTTTAATAGCCTTCCTCTTAGTCTTAGCCATATTTATATAAATCTAATTAAAACTCTTTTTGGACACTCTGTAAACGAGCAATTTTATTTTCAATTTTGAGTTGTAGAAATATTAGGCTTAACTTCTACGTTTTTAACTAGTTTTTCTTGTAGCCAAATAAACACCAAAAGATGCGACCACAAATCCAAAAATATCTAGATTAGATAGTTGTTCGTTTAAAAATATCCAAGCAATAATTGCGGTTGTTGCTGGAATTAGAAAAAAGATTGTTACAGTTTTGCTCGCTGAATTATTTTTTATCAAATACATTAAAATTGTAAAAGCACCAAAGGATACTAGAAATATTTGATGGCTCATTGCTATTAAAAAAGTTTTATTAAAATTAATAAATGCATCAGCAAAAAAAATAATAATTAAAATATGAAACATGCATCCTCCAGCAGCTTGATACATGTTGCTTACTGGTAAGGGAGCATTCCCCCCAAATTTCTTTTGTAACAAAGTTGCAGATGTAATAGATGTTAAGGCAATAAACGATGCTATGATACCTACTGAGGGTAAACTTTCTCCAAAATCAAAACCTAGAACGATTGCTGCCCCAGTAAATCCAAGTATTACTCCAACCCACTGTCTCCAACCAACTTTTTCATTTAAAATTGGTCCAGCTAATGCGTTTGTTAGTATTGGTTGCATTGTAACTATGAGAGCAGTTATCCCTGTTGGGATACCGAGAGAGACTGAGTAAAAAACACCACCCAAATAAATTCCGTGAAACAAAACTCCACTTAAAATTGAATGAGATAATTCTTTTTTTTCTAATGTTAGTGAAATTTTTTTATATTTCGCATAAATAAAAAAACCAATAGCCACTATAAGAAATCTAAAGGCTAATGCAGAAAACGGATCACTGTTATCAACTATTGGTTTAGTTGTAACAAAAGCTGATGACCATAAAAAGATAAACGCAAAAGATAAACTATTTTTCATTTAATCAAGTTATATCAATTTCACGTGAAACCACAGAAAAACCTAAAGTTGAATCAAATTTAAAATTAAACTTTAACTGGAATAATTTTAGTAGATTTTTTTACAAGATAAATTCCAAGAATAATTGCAACTAAAGCTATAATTACTTTATCTGTAATAATTTCTCCTAAAAAAATGTACCCCAAAACAACTCCAAAAATTGGAATTAAATAAGCTACTTGAGACTGAAATACTAAGCCATTTTCTTTTAAAACTTTAAACCTTAAAACCCAAGCCAAGCCAGTTGTGATTAAACCTAAGTATATTATTGAAATGAGTGAGTTCACTGATGGACTGTAATTCCAAGGTTTTTCTAAAATAAAACATATTGGGAGTAAAATTATTGTAGCCCAAATTAAAATGGACGCTGTAACATTCTCGTTTTTTTTCTTGCTTATTTTTAGAGTTAAAATCCCGCCAATAACGTAGCCGAGGGACCCCATTAATATACAAAATGCTGAAAAGATGTTGTTTTCATTAATTAAAAAATCATCAGAAAATAGATAAACTATACCTGCAAAACCAACGGAAACACCAATAATTTTTAAGAGATTTATTTTCTCATTTTTAATGAATACGTGAGCTAACAGTGTTGAGGTTAAAGGTGAGGTTGACATTAATATTGCTGCTAAATTACTTTGGATTTGCTTAACTCCATAAGCAATTAAAAAAAATGGTAACACAAGATTTACAAATCCGATAGATGCAAACCAAAGCCAGTCTTTTGAAAACGCCTCAATTTTTATATTTTTAATACTACATAAAATAAGTAATGGAATTGAGCCTAGAAAAACTCTTATAAAAGCAATAGTTATTGGTCCAAAAGATTCTGTTGCAATTTTTATATTAAAAAAAGCTGAGGCCCAAATTACAGCTAAAAAAACAAGCAAAGAATAGTCAATTAAATTGGGCTGTCTCATTCTGAAATATCCAAAGTTTTACCATTAGTAATTTTTAAAAGATCTAAGTTGCTTATTTTAAAAATACTATTTGGATGGCCTGCAGCAGCAAAAACTTCTTTAAACCTATAAAATGTTTTATCAACCAAAACTTCAATTTTTTTTAAATGACCTACTGGTGAAACACCTCCGATGCTAAAACCAGTGTTTTCTTTAACTTGATCTGCATCAGCCATGCATACATCTTTTTTTGAAATAATTTTTTTTAATTTATTTAATGAACATTTCTTATCACCTGGTATCAAACACAAAATAAATTCATCATCAGCTTTTAAAAGTAAACTTTTAACTATTGCCCCAATTTCACAATTAAGTGCTTCTGCAGCATCCTTTGCTGTTCTTGCAGTCTTTTCTAAAATCATAATTTTAATATTGTCATTGAATTCGTTAAGAGCTTTTTGAACTCTAATCACTGCTTCACTGGTTAAAATTGAATTCATTTACAACCCTTGATTGTTTGCAAAAAAGTAATTTCTCATGTTTAATCCTATGTTTAAATGACATAGGAGATATTAATTTATATCAGGATTAAGTTATAATTATTTTTGATACTAATCCAGAAAATTTGGAGATAACATTATGAGCGCAAATAACGTACTTAAAACAATTAAAGATAAAGAAATAGAATACGTAGACCTAAGATTTACAGATCCTAGAGGAAAACTTCAACATGTAACAATGGATGCCAAAGTGGTAGACGGCGATATGTTGGATGAAGGAATATTTTTTGATGGTTCATCAATTGCTGGTTGGAAAGCAATTAATGAATCTGACATGATTTTGAAACCAGATTTATCAAGAGCAATTGTAGATCCATTTACATCTCATAATACTCTAAATATCTTTTGCGATATTTTAGATGCAATTAAAAAAGATCCTTATGAAAGAGATCCAAGAGGAACAGCAAAAAAAGCTGAAGCATATCTAAAAAAATCAGGTATTGGCGATAAAGCATTTTTTGGTCCTGAGGCAGAATTTTTTGTATTTGATGACGTTAAGTTTAAAAACGACATGAATGAAACAGGTTTTAAAATTGATAGTATTGAAGGTCCTTACAATACTGGTAAAGACTATGACAATGGAAACATGGGTCACAGACCTGGAGTCAAAGGTGGTTATTTTCCAGTACCACCAGTTGATAGCGCTCAAGATATGAGAAGTGAATATTTAAAAGCAATGAAAGACATGGGTATTAAAGTTGAAAAACATCACCATGAAGTAGCACCAAGCCAACACGAATTAGGTATGTACTTTGGAACACTTGTAGATCAAGCAGATAATTTGCAACTTTATAAGTACGCCGTTCACATGGTATCTCACTCATTTGGTAAGACAGCTACATTTATGCCTAAACCAGTTAAGGGCGATAATGGTTCTGGAATGCACGTACACCAATCTATATGGAAGGGTGATAAGGCATTATTTTCAGGGGATAAATATGCTGGACTATCGGATCTTGCTTTAAATTATATTGGTGGAATTTTAAAACACGCTAAAGCAATCAACGCTTTTTCGAACGCTACAACTAATAGCTATAAAAGACTTATTCCTGGATTTGAAGCGCCAGTATTATTAGCTTACTCTGCAAGAAATAGATCAGCTTCATGCAGAATACCAATAACATTAAGTAAAAAAGCTGCAAGATGTGAAATCAGATTTGGTGATGCTGCTGGAAATCCTTACTTAACTTTTGCTGCTATGTTAATGGCAGGATTAGATGGAATAAAAAATAAAATTGATCCTGGTAAATCTTTTGATAAAGATCTTTATGCATTATCAGAACAGGAAGTAAGTAAAATTCCAACTGTCTGTGGTTCTTTAAGAGAAGCTATGGAGAGTTTAGATAAGGATAGAAAATTCTTAACTGAAGGTGGTGTTTTCACAGACGACCAGATTGATGCATACATTTCATTGAAAATGGAAGAAGTTCATAATTTTGAACATACTCCACATCCAATTGAATTTGAGATGTATTACAGCTGTTAATTTGATTATATTTTAAAAGACTCGCCGCATCCGCAACGCTCAGTTTCGTTTGGATTATTAAAAACGAATGAAGATGAGAACTCTTCTACTTTATAGTCCATTTCTGTTCCTAGAAGATACATTATTGCGCTTGGATCTATAAAAACTTTAACACCTTTGTCTTCTATCAATTCGTCATTTGGCTGCTGAGTTTTAGCATACTCCATGATGTAAGACATTCCAGCACAACCACCACTCTTTACGCCAATCCTTACACCCAATGAATCTTTATTTTGCGAAAGTATTTCTTTTATTCTATCAGCTGCTTTATCACTTAATTTAATTACCTGTGTCATAGATTTAACTCTAATTTTCCTGCCTCTGTAATCATTGATTTATCCCAGGGTGGATCCCATACCAACTCTAAATTTACTTTATTTACTTCTTTGACTTCTTTAACTGTGTTTTCAACCTCCATCGGTAAACTTTCTGCTACTGGACAATTAGGTGTGGTGAGTGTCATTTTTACATCGACATTATTTTTTTCATCCACTTTTACATCGTAAATTAAACCAAGGTCATAAATATTGACTGGTATTTCAGGATCATAGATTTTTTTGATCTCCCCTATAATTTTTTCTTTAAGTTCCATAATTAAATAAATTTCTCACTATTATCTTCATCTTTTTTATAGTCCATAGCTGATGCTAATGCATGCCATGCTATTGTAGCACATTTTACTCTCATTGGATATTGTTTAACCCCTGAAAGTGACATTAGCTTAGTTTTTTCGTCCTCTTTGATTAATTGAGATTTTAATTCAGGACTTTGTTTAATCATATCTAAAAAATCATTTAAGATTTCTTTTACTTCAGGATTTTTTTTATCTTTCATTAATTCAGTCATTATTGATGCTGACGCCATTGAAATTGCACAGCCGTGTCCTTCAAAAGATATATCCTCAATTTCTTTATTTTCATTTAACTTTAAATAAACGTGAACTTTATCCCCACATAAAGGATTGTAACCCTCTGCATCTTTATTAAAGTTTTCAAATTTACCTAAATTCCTCGGGTTCTTCCCGTGATCTAAGATTATTTCTTGATAAAGCTCTTTTAGGTCCATTGTTAGCTAAATATTTTTTTACACTTATTTAATGATTCATTAAGTTGATCTAAATCTTCTTTAGTATTGTAAACTCCTAATGATGCTCTTGCTGTTGCTGACAAACCGAGTTTCTCATGCAAAATCTGACAACAATGATGGCCAGCTCTAATTGCAACTCCATCTTCATCAAGAATAGTTGCAATATCGTGGGGATGAACACCGTCTAAAGTAAATGATAACACTGAACCTTTGTCTTTAGGGTTTCCAATAAGTTTTACAGAATTATTTTTTCTTAATACTTCCTCACCATAAACAGTTAGTTCCCTCTCATGTTTTTCAATGTTTTCAATTCCAATTTTATTTATAAACTTAATGGATTCTCCAAATGCAATAACTTGGGCAGTCGCCATTGTACCAGCTTCGTATTTGTTTGGTAATTCTCCAAATGTAATTCCTTCTTTTTTTACTTCTCTTATCATTCCACCACCACCTTGATACGGAGGTAATTCTTCTAACCATTTTTTCTTAGCATACAAAATACCTAATCCTGTAGGTCCATACATTTTGTGACATGAGATTGCATAAAAATCACAATCGAGATCTTGCATATCAAGCTTTAAATGAGGTGCTCCTTGACAGCCATCAATTAAAACTGGAATATTTTTGGAATGTGCTAATTTTGTAATTTCTTTTACAGGCAATATTGCACCAGTCACATTGGATAAATGAGTAATAGCTATAATTTTAGTTTTATTAGTAATATTTTTTTCAATTGTTTCTAAAGTAACATCACCATTTTCATCCATTTCTGCGAATTTAATTTTAACACCTTTTGATTTTCTTAAGTAGTGCCATGGCACATAATTTGAATGATGTTCTAATTCTGTAAGAAGAACTTCGTCACCCTCATTTAAATATTTTTGACCGAATGTATTTGCAACTAAATTGATCGCCTCTGTTGCACCTTTGGTAAAAACTATTTCATTTTTATCTTTTGCATTAATATATTTTTGAACTAAAGTTCTTGTATTCTCATATAAGTTTGTTGCAGCAACAGCTAAATAATGAATGCTTCTTCCGACATTTGAGAATTCTTTGGTGTAGAAATCATATATTCTATCTACAACTACTTGGGGTTTTTGTGAAGAATTTGCACTGTCTAAGTATACAAGATCATTATTTTGTATTTTATTATTAAAGATAGGAAATTCTTTTTTAATATCCTTTATACTCATTCTTTAACTCCCAATAAATTCTTAATTAGATTTTTAATATCTTCATCTGTTATTTTTTCAATGACATCTAATAAAAAACCATTAATTAAAAGTTTTTTTGCCTCTTTATAGTTTAGCCCTCTAGACATTAAATAGAATATTGAGTTTTCATCTAAACTTCCTGAGGAGGATCCATGAGAACATTTTACATCATCAGCATAAATCTCTAATTCAGGTTTAGCATTAAACTCTGAATTTTCACTTAAAAGTATTGCGTTACTTAATTGATAACCATCCGTTTTTTGAGCTTCAGAACTTACAAAAATCTTTCCTTGATAGACTGCTTTAGATTTTTTCTCTAATACACTTTTCACTAATTGATAACTTTTAGTATTTTCTACCAGGTGATTAATATTTGATTTTATTTCATGATGATTTTCATCATCTAAATCAAAAATTCCATTTACAAAAGCTGAGGAATGCTGTCCTAGAAGATCACAGTTAATTTCATTTTTGAAAAATTTTGAACCACTAGATAATATAAAAGTTTCAGAAATACTGTTAGCTTCTTGCTTAACATTGTTATATGAATATTTAATATTATTATTTATAGATTTATCTATTTTATAGTTTTTTAATATTGATGATTTATCTAATTCAAAATTATAATAAATATTAAGAAAATTTTTCTCTGAATTGTCCTTGAAAATATCAATTAGTATTAAACATGCATTTTCTTCTAACTTAAAATCAATTCTCGAATTAGTATTTTTTGATTGTGTATTTTTATTTGTTAAATGATAAATGACTAAAGGTTTTTTTAAACTATAATTTTTTTTAATAATAATTTTACAGAATTTATTAGAAAAAGCGTTGTTTAAGTTAATTAGTGAATTAATATTTTCTTTTATAGTTTCTTCACCCTGTTCAACTAAAACTTCAATTTTATCTTTATCTTCAAACTTAAAATCGATTTTTTCAATTTTTCCATCAACTATAATAATTTTATTATGCTCTAACTCACTTATTAATTCGATTTTATCAATTTGATTTTCTTTTTTATAATCATTGTAGAAGGTTAACTCACCAATATTGCTTTTAATTATTTGATTTAAATCAGAAAATTTCCAGTTTTCTAACTTTCTATTAGGAAAACCTTTTTTTAAAAATTCTTTAAAGTTAGTCTCCCTAAACTTTTTTTCCTGGTCAGAATATGAGAAATCTTTTAACTTTTTTTCAAAGTCTATTTTTAATTGTTCTTCCATTTAATTAATATTTTCGTATCCTTTCTTCTCTAGTTCGAGTGCTAGCTCTGGACCACCAGATTTAATTATTTTTCCGTTCATTAAAACATGAACAAAATCAGGTTTGATATATTCAAGTAGTCTTTGATAGTGAGTGATAATTAAAAATGAGTTATTTTTTTTTCTTAATGCATTAACACCATCTGCGACAGTCTTAAGAGCATCAATATCTAAGCCTGAGTCTGTTTCATCTAAGATAGAAAGTTTTGGATTTAAAATTGACATTTGAAGAATTTCATTTTTCTTTTTTTCTCCGCCAGAAAAACCAACATTCAGCTGTCTGCTTAATTTTTCTTCATCAAATTTAAGTTCTTTAGCTTTTTCTTTAACGAGTTTTAAAAATTGTATTGCATCCAATTCTTTTTCTCCTCTTGCTTTTTTTATTGCATTTAATGAAGTCTTTAAAAAAACATTCGTATTAACTCCTGGTATCTCTAATGGGTATTGAAAAGCTAAAAAAATTCCTTTGTGTGCACGTTCCTCTGTTTCTAAAGAAAATAAATCATTATTTTCAAACAAAACCTCTCCTGTTACATCGTATCCTTTTTTTCCAGATAAAATGTTAGACAATGTGCTTTTGCCTGAACCATTGGGGCCCATTATTGCGTGAACTTCGCCAGGATTTATCTCTAATTTGAAGTCTTGCAAAATAGATTTATTATCAATTTTTGCACTTAGATTATTAATTTTTAACATTAGCCAACACTTCCTTCTAAACTAATTCCAACTAACTTCTGAGCTTCTACTGCAAATTCCATTGGCAACTGTTGTAATACCTCTTTACAAAAACCATTTACTATTAGTCCAACTGCTTCTTCGGGATTTAATCCCCTTTGTTGACAATAATGTAATTGTTCTTCACTAATTTTTGAAGTTGTCGCTTCATGAGCAATATTAGAGTCTGAATTTTTATTTTTAATATATGGAACTGTATGTGCTCCACATTTGTTACCCATTAATAAAGAGTCACACTGAGTGAAATTATTTGAATTGGTTGCTTTTGGAGAAATATCTACCAACCCTCTATAAGTCATATCTGAAAATCCTGCACTAATTCCCTTTGAGATAATTTTACTCTTTGTATTTTTTCCAAGATGTATCATTTTTGTACCAGTGTCAGCTTTTTGATGATTGTTTGTGATTGCAATTGAGTAAAATTCTCCAATTGAATTGTCGCCTTTTAAAATACAGCTCGGATACTTCCAAGTAATTGCAGATCCTGTTTCAACCTGCGTCCATGATATTTTAGAATTTTTACCCTTACACAAACCTCTTTTTGTAACAAAATTGTAAATTCCTCCTTTGCCATCTTTATCTCCAGGATACCAATTTTGAACTGTTGAGTATTTTATTTCAGCATCATCTAATGCTATAAGTTCAACATTTGCAGCATGGAGTTGATTTTCATCTCTCATTGGAGCAGTACATCCTTCAAGATAACTTACATAACTTCCTTTGTCGGCAATTATTAAGGTTCTTTCAAATTGTCCTGTATCAGAAGCATTAATTCTAAAGTAAGTCGATAGCTCCATTGGGCATCTTACTCCTGGTGGAATATAAACAAATGATCCATCTGTGAATACAGCAGAGTTAAGTGTCGAAAAAAAATGATCTGTCAGAGGAATAACAGTTCCAAGGTATTTCTTAACAAGTTCTGGATGTTTTTGAACAGCTTCAGATATTGAACAAAATATAATTCCTTGTTTTGTTAAAGTTTCCTTAAACGTTGTGGCCACAGAAACTGAGTCAAAAACTGCATCAACAGCTATGCCGTTTAATCTTTTTTGCTCGTTAAGTGGAATTCCTAGTTTCTTGTAAGTTTCTAATAATTTAGGATCTAACTCATCTAAACTTTTTGGTTTATCTTTAAAACTCTTTGGGGCAGAATAATAGTATAAGTCTTGATAATCTATCTTTGGATATTTTGGTTTCTGCCAATCAGGTTCTTTTAAAACTTTTAATCTCTCAAAAGCTTTAAGTCTCCAATCTAATAACCATTTAGGTTCTTTTTTTATATTAGAAATAAATTTAATTACATCCTCGTTCAAACCTTTGGGCGCTTTAAAATTTTCAATGTCAGTTGAAAACCCATATTTATAATCTTTTAAATCTTCTATTTGTTTATCTCTCATTTATATCCTTGACTCTTTATTTTTTAATAAATCACTTAGTTTCTTACTTTCAAAAAAACTGTTTATATGTAGATCCAACTCATCCCAAAAATTATGAGTTATGCATTTAGAGCTTTTACCATTACAAGATTTTTTAGAATCTTTTTTACATCCAATAGTTTTTACTTTTTGATCCAAGGCTAATAGTACCTCTGAAATTTTAATATCTTTTGGACTTTTGCTAAGAATATATCCACCATTAATTCCTCTAATACTTTTAACAATATTATTTTTTTTTAATTTTAAAAATATTTGCTCTAAATATAAAAGTGATATTCCTTGCCTTAGCGAAATATCTCTTAGACTAACTGCTTTACTAGTTGAAAAAACAGCCATATCAGCAAGAGCCATAACTGCATATCTAGATTTTGTATTTAGCTTCATAATCGTTTATTTATGCGACTTATATATATACCCGACTAAAATAGTCAAGTTTTGACAATTAAAAAGACTCGCAAATTGTCGCCTCATTGTGATAAATAAAGTTTTTTTGTGAGAATAATTATCATTAACAAAAAATTTTGTGAGAATAATTATCATTAACAATTATGGAAAATAAAATTGTAGAAATTTTTATCCCAGGTCCTGCTGGAAGACTTGAGGCAAAATATTTTAAAAATCATAAATTAACTTCACCGATTGCCCTTATACTTCAGCCTCATCCACAATATGGCGGCACAATGAATAACAAGGTTGTAGTAGAAACTTTTCATGCATTCATGGATAATGGGTTTTCAGTTTGTAGAGTAAATTTTAGAGGAGTAGGTAAAAGTGATGGAGAATTTGATAACGGCCAAGGCGAGTTAGCAGATGCTGCAGCCGCACTAGATTGGATTGAAAGAGAAAACTTCGATAATTCTCAATGTTGGGTTGCAGGTTTTTCATTTGGATCTCTAATATCAATGCAACTTTTAATGAGAAGACCAGAAATCAATAGATTTATCTCTATCTCTCCTCAACCAAATGTATATGATTTTTCTTTTCTTTCTCCATGTCCAACATCTGGATTGATGGTTTATGGAAAAAAAGACGAATTGGTTCCAATTGAACATATTAATGAGCTTAATAAAAGACTATCTTCGCAAAAAGGAATAAAAGTAAATTTTGAGTCAGTTCCTGATGCAAATCATTTCTTTACTAAATCGGAAGCTTCGCTCAGGAAAGTTTTAGAAAAATATATCCAAAAAGAATCTGCTTTATTTTAAAAATTTTCAACAGATAAACCTCCAGATGAAGGTGAATTACAACCAGTGGTAAGAGGAAATGAAATTGGTAAATTTAAGTGAGATCGTACTGCAAGAAAAGCAAAAGCTTGTGACTCAATAAAATCACCATCAATTCCATATTTATCTATTTGCTCATAATTAAAATTTTCATAACTTATAGATTTAATTTTGTTTATTAAAGTTTTATTTTTTCTGCCTCCACCACAAAGTAAAATTTTAAAAACTTTATTTTTATTATCTTTTAAAAAATTAACTAAACTTGAAACAATTATATTTGCAGTTAGATCGGTTAGTGTAGCTGCACCATCCTCTAAAGACAAGCCTCTTAAAAAGTTGATTTCAAAATCATTAGTATCAAAAGACAACTTATCTTTGTTAGGTCTGTTATCAAAATTGTCTAAGGCTTGATTTAAAATTAAATCATTTGTTTTACCTGACATGGCAATTTCACCATTAACATCATAGTTACCCTTGTTGTTTCTTCTAATCCATTCGTCAATTAAGCAGTTTCCAGGCCCTAAATCTTTGCTAATGATACCGTTATTAGAATTATCTTTTATGAGTGTAAGATTTGAAATACCACCTATATTCAAAATACAAACTGGCATATCGATTTTATTTTGTTTAACAATTATTTGATGAAATATTGGTGTAAGTGGTGCACCCTCACCCCCATTTTTGATATCATTCTGTCTGAAATTATAGATAACTTTTTTTCTTATTAATTGGGATAATAATTTTCCATCACCTAATTGTATAGAAAACTTATCAGTTGGACTGTGTAAAATTGTTTGACCATGGAAACCAATGAAATCTGGATTAAGTCCTCTATTTCTTAAAATATCTATGACTACTTTTGAGTGAAATATTGTTATATCTCTTTCTAGTTCATTTATTTCTATATTTAGGTTTTTGATATCATCAAGATTATTAATTTTGTTTTTTAATTTATGAATATTTCCAGATAATTCTTCACTATATTTAACGTATTTATTGGTTAAAACATTATAAGCATTTTGCCCGTCAGAATTGATTATTGAAGCGTCAACACCATCTCCTGAGGTGCCACTCATTAAACCAAGACTTATATAGGATTTGCTCACAATTTATTTTTCAATCAAATTAATATAGGTATATTGAATATTCATAATTAAAAAAAATGAAAAGTTCATTTATATCTGAGTTTAAAGAAAGAGAGTATTTTAATCAATGTACTAATTTAGAAGAGTTAGAAAAATTGATGAATACTAATAAAATCAGTGCATATATAGGTTTTGATTGTACGGCTCAAAGTTTACATGTCGGAAGCTTATTGCAAATTATGTGTTTAAGAATGTTGCAAAAATATGGTCATAAACCAATTGTTCTTCTAGGTGGTGGAACAACGATGATTGGCGATCCTTCAGGAAAAGAAGAAACAAGAAAAATTTTGACTGAGAGTGATATAAAAAAAAATATAAACAGTATTAAAAAAGTTTTTAGTATTTTTTTGGACAATAAAAATACAAAGACAAAACCGATTTTTGTTAATAATAATAAATGGTTAGGTAAATTAAATTATATAAAATTTCTAAGAGAGATTGGAAAACACTTTACGATCAATAAAATGTTAAGCTTTGATAGCGTAAAACTAAGATTAGAAAGAGAGCAATCTTTGAGTTACATGGAATTTAATTACATGATTTTACAGGCTTATGATTTTTTAGAACTCAATAAAAAAAATAATTGTGTTGTTCAAATTGGAGGCTCGGATCAATGGGGAAATATAGTAAACGGTGTAGAATTAGTTAAAAGATATTCATCAAAACAAGTCTACGGTTTAACTACGCCATTAATAACGTTAGCATCTGGAGCTAAAATGGGGAAAACAGAAAAAGGTGCAATATGGTTAGATAAAAAGTTATTATCTCCATATGACTACTGGCAATTTTGGAGAAATACAGATGACAGGGATGTTATAAAATTTTTAAAAATGTTTACTGACAAAAAAATATCAGAAATTGAGGAAATAAAAAATAAAGATATAAATGAATTAAAAATTATTTTAGCAAACGAAGCTACAACTATGCTGCATGGAAAAATTGCAGCTGTAAAAGCAGCTGAAACCGCAAAAAAAACTTTCACATCAGGATCATTTGGTGATGATTTACCTGTAGTTAAAATAAAAAGAGAAAAATTTGAAAGTGGATTAAATATTGTTGATCTTGTAGTAGAATCAAAATTATTAAATAGTAAAAGTGAAGTTCGAAGGATGATAAAAAATTTAGGTATAAAAGTTAATAATAAAACAATTGAAAGTGATAAAATAACTGTTTTGTTATCAGAATTTAATAATAGTGTCTTAA
This sequence comes from Pelagibacteraceae bacterium AG-426-E17, assembly GCA_003210095.1. Taxonomy (GTDB): domain Bacteria; phylum Pseudomonadota; class Alphaproteobacteria; order Pelagibacterales; family Pelagibacteraceae; genus Pelagibacter. The sequence goes on along the minus strand of QCNP01000001.1, from coordinate 777,400 downwards.
AACTATCACAAGGAAAAAAGAAGCATATATTAATAAAACTTACTCCCTAGTTTTTTTTAAATTTTCTAATGTTCTCGTTATAAATCTAGGTGTTAAAGTTTTTATTGGGTTAACAGTAGTTTTTAGATCCTTTGGATAACCTTTAATTTTAAAACTTACCCCAAAAACCCCTTCACCTGTTTTTTTTCCTACTAAAAGATCTCCAAGTAAAGGTATAGATCCAATAACTTTATTTATTGTTGTTGCAGGAACTAATGTTCCCCTTAGACTTATCAAATCATCTTTTTGAACGTAACCATCCATTAATATTGAAATAGAGGGACCCAATGAATAAATTTCCTCTATGGTCATAAGGCCGTTATTATTATTAAACTTCATCTCAAATTCATTAAATCTTATTCCTTCTCCTGTTAATAAATCTGCAATTCCTTGGAGAGAGGCCAATGTTAAAAGCTTAGTTAAAGCAGGAACTTCCTTAAGTTTAAAATCGTTGATATTTAAGTTTGATTTGGAGTATCCATTTTTGGAAGTTGAATAAAAATCTAACGATCCACCCTCAAAACCTTTAATAAATTTGTATTTTTTTACCAAAGGACTGGCATTTTTTGTGTTTAACGTTGTTATTTTTTCATCATTAGAATTTTTTGTAATTGAAAGTTTTAATTCACTATTATTAGGGAATTTAGAAGATAGCATCAAATTATTAATTTTATTTAATTTAATATCGATATCTGTAATAAGGTTTTCCAAATAATCATTTTTACTAATATAAATTTCTTTTACGTTAATTTTAATTAAAGAGTTTAAACTATCAAATATCCCTAGAAAATTTCCATCTTTTTTCGAAAATAGTATTTCATCAACTAAGGAAGTTGCATCAAAAATGTCACTATCAATTAAATAATTATTTTTATTTTTTTTAATTTTAAGTTTACTAATATTTTCATTGTTATTTTGAACAGAAATATTTACTTCATCGATTGATTTTACTTTTTTATTTGGATTTAGGCTTATGTTTTTAAAATTCACATAATTTTCTTTTTGGGCAAATTTTATTTCATTTATTAATAATGATTTATTTTCGTAAATTATACCATCTAAATTTATTGTACTGTTTAAATTCTTTTTTTTCGTGTAATTTAAAATTTTAAAATTAATAGCATTATTTTTTATAGTAGACGTAGTATTAAAAAAAATTTTATCATCGCGTTTACTTATATCAAATTTTAAATTATCGATGTCATCGTTAATATTAAATTTGCTATTACCTGAAACTTGATAATTCTCATTATTATAAATTACTTTTAGCTTGTTATCTTGAAGTTTAATATTCTCTCTATAACCAGGAAAAAATCTTTTAAGTAGTACGTTTGAATATTCGAAATTACCATAATCAATATTTGATTGAACTTTTACCCCAGAAAATTTAAATTTTTTATTTAAATCAAAAGAAAAATCATTCGTACTTGATATGAGTAAATCTTTGTCTTTAAGTTTGATATCAATATTTAATATTTTAAAAAGTTTGTTTAAATTAATATTTGAACTATTGTTAGATAGATCACCTTCAACTGAATAAATATTATTACTATTTAATACCCTGATTTCGTTAGAAGTAATCTTGATACCTTCATAATTTAATGAGGAATTGTAAAATAAATACTTCTTATCTCTTATCAAAAAGTTAAATTTAATTTCATCTACTGTATTATTGTTAATTAATTTTAAATTTAGATTTTCGATCCTTCCATCTAAAATGAAATCATTTAATAAATTTCCATTTTCGTCAAAATTGAACTTTATTTCTGATGTAATTATTCCACTTTTAACTGCTTTATTTATTAAAAATAGTTCAGGTGTATTTTTTAATGATCTTGCTATTTCAATAATATTTTTAATTTTATTTTCATCAGTAATAATCTTTATATTATTAATATTATTTTGTTTTTTGATTATAGATTTAATGGGTAGACTAGTACTAATGCTTTTAATTTTAATCTCTTTGTCTTGAAAAATTATACTTGGTTTATCAGTCTTAATTTCTAAATTAAAAGTACCAATGTTCAAAAAAATTTTTATTTTGTCAAATGTTATAGTAAAATTTTTATTTTTCTCTGAGATTTTTTTACTTATCAAATCATTAAACTTATTTGTATTAAGTCCGTAAATACTTAAATACAAACAAAACGATATAAACAACAATACAAGGATAATTATTATTTGAACTAATCTTTTAACCATTTAAATTAAATAATGAGCTTTCTAAAAAGCTATCAATTTCTCCATTTAAAACTTTATCAGGATCACTAGTTTCAAAATTAGTTCTATTATCTTTAACTAATCTATAAGGATGCAAAACATATGATCTTATTTGATGACCCCAACCAATATCCTTTTTTTGACTTTGTTGACCAAGGCTTTGTTTTTCTCTTTTTTCCAATTCGAAATTATATAATCGAGCTTTTAACATTTGCATACATGTTTCTTTGTTTTTATGTTGAGATCTATCGTTTTGACACTGAACTACAATTTTAGTTGGTAAATGTGTAATTCTAACCGCACTGTCAGTCGTGTTTACATGCTGACCACCTGCGCCGCTAGATCTATATGTATCAACTCTTAAATCTTTTTCTTGAATTTCTAATTCAATGCTATCATCTACGACTGGATATACCCATACACTCGCAAAACTGGTGTGCCTTCTCGCGCCTGAGTCAAAGGGGGAAATTCTTACTAATCTATGAATACCTGACTCATTTTTTAACCAGCCAAATGCATAATCGCCATTAATTCTTAAAGTAGAGGATTTTAATCCTGCTTCTTCACCCTTATGTTCACTTATAATATTTAATTTAAATGTTTTGGTACTTGACCATTTCATATACATTCTTCTAAGCATATCAGCCCAATCTTGACTTTCTGTACCTCCGGCTCCAGCATGTATTTCTAAATAACAATCATTACTATCTGTTTCTTTAGATAAAAAACATTTAATTTCATTTTTTTGGACTGTTGATTTTAAAAATTTAATATTTTTTAAAGTTTCTTGTATTAGTCCTTTATTATTTTCCTCACTTGCTAATTTGTAAAACTCTTTTAATTCTTTTGATTCAGAAATAGAATTTTTGAAAGATTCAACTAGATTTTCATAAAATTTTTTTTCTTTTAAAATTTTTTGAGCCTTGTTCTGATTTTTCCAGAAATTTTGGTCTAAAGAAGATTTTCCTAATTCTTGAATTTTAGAAACAATTTTATTTTTCTCAAAGATACTCCTTAATTCTTTGATTTGTTTTTTCAATTAAAACCAATTCTTGAGAAAATTCGTCGTTCATTAGTAGAATCTTAATACATTATAATTATTAAATCTATTATTATTTTTTTTACTCAAATCAAAATTATCCTTAATATTTTTAGATTTAAATGACTCAATTATCGTTTTTTTTGAAGAAAAATTAACTTTTTTGCCAGTCTCAGAATCAACTACCATTAATGTTAAATCTTGGGGTACTTTAAATGGTCTAGTGTTTTCTTTTTTGATAGCATCCTGAATAAACGATTTAAATATAGGCATTGCTGTTTTTGCACCTGTTTCAAACTTACCTAGAGACTTTGGTTCATCATATCCTACATAAACTCCAACTACCAGGTTAGAGGTAAAACCAATAAACCATGTATCGGTATTTTTATTTGTTGTTCCAGTTTTACCACCAATATCAAGTTTGAGACTATTTAATTTTTTTGCTGTTCCTCTTTTTGTGGCACCTTCTAAAATAGACGTAATTTGGTAGGCAGTTTGTGGTGAAAAAATTTGTTTAAAATTATCTTTAATTACTGGGATATCTTCACTTAAAAAAGAAATATTTTTACAGTTAAAACATTCTCGATCTTCAGTTTTTAAAATTGTGTTTCCCTCACTATCTTGAATTCTATCTATTAATTTTGGATTTACAATTTTACCACCGTTTACAAACGAACAATAACCAGATGTTAGTTTTAACAGCGTAGTTTCCTCAGAGCCTAGTGAGATTGATAATAGTTCTTTTGGGTTGTCGTAAATACCCAATTCCTTAGATAAATTTAGAATTTTATTTAAACCAAGGTCTTGTGAAATTCTTACTGTCATTAAGTTTCTTGATTTCTCTAGACCCATTCTCAAAGTTGATGGACCATAAAATTTTTTACCGTAATTTTCAGGTTTCCACATTTTAAGATCAGAACCTTGTTCCAGAACTAATGGAGCGTCTAAAATTAGTGTGGAGGGAGAATAACCATTCTCAAGAGCTAAAGCATATACAAATGGTTTAAACGCTGATCCAGGCTGTCTTAATGCTTGGGTAGCCCTGTTAAATTCGCTCTTTTTGAAACTAAAGCCTCCACTCAATGCCAAAACTCTTCCTGTGAATGGATCCATTACAACAATTGAACCATTTGCTAATGGTAACTGTTTTAAATCAAAATAATTATTTTTATTTTTTTTTGTATAGATTAAATCACCAACGTTTAATAATTCATTGTAATCATTTACTTTTGTCCACTTAAGATTTGAAATATCTATTTCTCCTTTTTGTTTTTCAGTAGTTTCAATTATTATCCGAGAATTATTTATTTCAATTACTTTAGATAATGTCCATTCAAAACTTTTTTCTAAAGAATATTTCTTTGCCTCCTTTATCCAATTAGAACTTTGTTTAAGATTTGTTATCGGTCCTCTCCACCCTTTTCTTTTATCATAACTTTCTATGCCTTCTCTAAGTACTTTTGATGCAATTTCTTGGTATTCTAAATTTAAAGGAGTTTTAATGTTTAAACCCTCTTTATAAACTTTTTCGTAACTTAATTTTTTTATAATATCTTTTCTAACTTCCTCTACATAGTATCTGGAGTCTTCTAGAAAAATTTTTTTTCTTTTTTTAAGTAAAATTTTTTTATTTTTTAAATAATTAAATTGATCTTCGCTAATATATTTATTATTTTTCAAATTTTTAAGCACAAGATCTCTTCTAAATTTAGCAATTTTTTTATTCTTATAGGGATTATATCTACTAGGTGCCTTTGGTAATGCAGCTAATAATGCTGCCTCCTCATAATTTAATTCATCAATAGATTTATCAAAGTATTCTAAACTTGCTGCTGCAATTCCATATGCACCTTCCCCAAGATAAATTTGATTAAGGTAAAGTTCTAATATTCTCTCTTTATTTAAACTTCTTTCAATTCTAAAGGCCAAAATTGCCTCTTTAATTTTTCTATTAATGCTAACCTCATTACTGAGAAGAAAATTTTTAGCAACCTGCTGGGTAATTGTAGAAGCTCCTTCTAGTCTTTTTGACTTGATAATATTAGATATATTTTTTACGACAGCTCTCATTACTCCTTTTGCATCTATTCCTGGATGATTAAAAAAGTTTTTATCCTCTGCAGATAAAAAAGAATTAACAACTTTTTTAGGTATTGAATTGTAAGGAATAAAAATTCTTTTTTCAGATGAAAAATCCTGAATAAGCTCTCCATCTCCTGAATAAATTTTACTAGATACTGGTGCTTTGTAACTTTTCAAATATTTATAATCGGGTAAGTTGTTTGAAAAAGCCCACAATACTGATACTAAAATCAAAAACATTAGTATAAAACCTGAACCAACTAATAATAAAATTTTTTTGAATAACTTGCTCATTTTGGTATAATTTAATTATTGAATTTGTTAAAGTTTAGGCACAGAATTTAAAAAAACAATGATTAATATTAAAATAATTTTATGGAAAAGAATTTATACATCGATGCATCGCATCCTGATGAAACTAGAGTTGTACTTAAAGAAAATGGAAACATTGAAGATTACGAGTATGAGACAACTAAAAGTAATCTAATAAAAAACAATATTTATTTAGGTAAAGTAAGTAGAATTGAACCATCTCTTCAGGCAGCATTCGTAGATTTTGGAAGAGAAAGGCATGGCTTCTTATCTTTTAATGATATTCAATCTGATTATTATCAACTACCCTCTAGTGATTTAAATAAAATTAAATTAGAGGAGGAAAGACATAGAGAAGAGTTAGCGAAAAAAAGTGTAAACAATGATATATCGTTCAAAGAAAATGATGAAAAAATAATTGATGATAAGAAAATTGAAAATGGATCGCAAGCAAGTGAAGAAGAATTAAAAAAAAAAATTCCATCAAAAAGATATAAAATTCAAGAAGTTATTAAACCTAATCAGGTAATACTTGTTCAAGTCTTAAAAGACGAAAGAGGATTAAAAGGTGCCGCATTATCTACTTTTATATCAATCGCAGGAAAATATATTGTCTTAATGCCTAATACTCCCAAAGGGGGTGGAATTTCTAGAAAAATATTTAATTCAGGTGATAGAAAAAAAATTAGAACTATTCTTAATGAAATAAGTATTCCAAAAGAAATGGGTTTAATAGTGAGAACAGCTGGCTCTAATAAAACAAAAAGAGATATTGAATATGATCTATCAAGCTTAATAGAGACATGGGACAAAATTAAAGAGAATGCAATGAATTCAATGGCTCCAGCCCTAATTCATCAAGAGAGCGATATTATAAAAAGGACTTTAAGAGATATTTATGATGATGAGACAAAAAATATAATCATTGAAGGAAATACTGGTTATCAAAAAGCTAAAAACTTCATGAAATTATTGATGCCAAATAATTTAAAAAAAATTAAAAAATATAGAGATAAACAACCTTTGTTTATAAAAGAGAAAATAGAGGAAAAACTAAACGAAATTTATGACACAACAGTTAAACTGAATTCAGGTGGTTATTTGGTAATAAATCCTACAGAAGCTTTGGTTTCTATAGATATAAATTCAGGTAAGTCAATCAGGCAGAAAAATGTTGAAAGCACCGCTCTTGATACAAATTTAGAAGCTGCGGAAGAAATCGCCAGACAAATAAAAATTAGAGATTTATCAGGTTTAATAATAATTGATTTTATTGATATGATGAATTTTAGTAATAGACGCCATGTAGAGAGAAGACTAAAAGAACGCTGTAGAAAAGATCGTGCAAGAGTTCAAATTGGAAGAATAAGTAGTTTTGGCTTACTTGAAATGTCCAGACAAAGATTAAGAGAAAGTAGTGTTCAATGGAATATATCTTTAACAAACAGTTCATTTGCTCAAAAGATAATAAAATTAATTGAGGTAAATGCTATTATTAAAAAGGCAAAAATTATAAAAGTCCAGATACCAGAAAAAATTAATACATTTTTAAAAGAAAATTTTAATAATGATATTAAATATTTAGAAAAGAAAAATAAAATTAAAATAAACTTTGATGATGATAAATCGTTATTAGTACCAGAATATCTAATCGAATTTCAAAATAAAAGTAAAAAAGTTTTAGATAAAATAGAAAATAAAATAGAAATAAAAAAATATCATAAAGAATATAATGATTTAAAATTAAATAAAAAAAATTTTAAGATGGCTAACAATAATAAAAAGAAATTTTATAAAAGAAAAAATAAAAAAATTAAATAATTCCTTTATTAGGAGTAGAGGCAAACCCATAAAGATTTTTTTTAATTCTACCTGATAAAAAAGATTTTCTACCTGCTATGACTGCATATTTCATGGCTTTGGCCATTTCTAGAGGTTTTCTTGCTCTTGCAATTGCTGTATTTATTAACACGCCATCACAACCTAATTCCATTGCTATAGTAGCGTCTGAAGCTTGGCCAATTCCAGCATCAATAATTAAAGGTAGCTTTGTTTGGTTTCTTATTAACTTAATATTTGTAAAATTTTGAATTCCTAACCCTGAGCCAATTGGAGCTGCTAAAGGCATAATTGCGACAGCACCAACATTTTCTAATCTTTTTGCCATTAATGGATCATCATTACAGTAAACCATTACTTTAAACCCTTCTTTAGTTAAAATTTCAGTCGATTTTAAAGTTTCAATCATGTCTGGAAGTAAACTTTTTTTATCTCCTAAAACCTCTAATTTAACAAGCTTCCAACCTCCTATTTCTCTTGCAAGACGTAATGTTCTTAACGCTTCATCTGAGTTAAAGCATCCTGCTGTATTAGGAAGGTATGTAATTTTTTTTGGATTAATATAATCCATTAGCACAGGTTTATTTTTATTAGATATATTTACTCTTCTTACAGCAACTGTGACTATATCTGCGCCAGATATTTTTACTGCTTTGGCACATTCATTAAAATTTTTATACTTACCAGTTCCAACAATTAATCTAGATTTAAACTTTTTGGAAGAAATCTTAAATATATCTTTATACATTACCCGCCCCCAATAAAGTGAACTATTTCAATTTTATCTTTATTTCTTAAACTTATTTTTCTTAGGTTTTTTTTATTAACAATTTTCTTATTCAATTCAATTGCTATTTTATCCAGTGGAGCATTGATTTTTTTTATTACATTGAAAACAGTTGATCCATTAGGAAATAAAGCTGTCTTTCCATTTAAATTAATTTTGATTTTTTTTAATTTTTTCATTATGTATTATCTATGATTTCAAAAATACTATTTATTAATGGTCCAAATCTTAATCTATTAGGAGAGAGAGAACAATCACAATATGGATCTATGAGTTTTGATGATTTAAAAAAAAAATGTATGGAAAAATCAAAAAATCTTAGTATTGAGCTAGACTTTATACATAGTAATATAGAAGGTGAAATTATTAACATGATACAAAATGCAAATACAAAATATGATGGGATAATTATTAATGCAGCAGGTTTCACACACACTTCTGTCGCTATTAGAGATGCATTGGAAATTTATAAAAAACCTAAAATTGAAGTTCATATATCTAATATTTATAGTCGAGAGGAATTTAGACATAAGTCACTAATAAGTAGTGTAGTAAATGGTGGAATATTTGGTTTAGGTGTTGAGGGTTATAATTTAGCCATATTAGCAATGAATGACTTATTAAATGAAAATAAATAAAAAATTAATTAAAGAATTAACAGATTATTTAAATGAGTATAATCTTACTGAGTTAGAATATGGCGATGGAAATACAAAAATTAAAGTATCAAAAAATAATAATTTATCTTCATTACCTGCAAATAATATTCCAAAAAAATCTGAAAATAAAATTCAACCAGAAGAGATTTCTGGTACTGCAATAAAATCTCCTATAATTGGCACTGCCTATTTAGCTCCAGAACCAGGAGCAAAAAAGTTTGTTGAACCTGGAAAAAAAATAAAAAAAGGAGATACTGTCATGATTGTTGAAGCTATGAAAACAATGAATCATGTTCCTTCACCTTCTGATGGTGTTGTAAAAAATGTTCAAGTTGAAGATGGACAGCCAGTTGAATATGGACAAACCTTAGTAATCCTTGAATAATGTTTAAAAAAATCCTAATAGCAAATAGAGGTGAGATAGCTGTTAGAATAATTAGAGCTTGTAAGGAATGGGGAATTTCTACCGTAGCAATACATTCTGATGTTGATAAGGAAAGTATGCACGTAAAGTTAGCAGATGAAAGCCTATGTGTAGGTTCTCATCAACCATCCGATAGTTATTTAAACATTCCATCAATACTATCTGCAATAGAAGTTACAAATTCTGACGCTGTACATCCAGGTTATGGCTTTTTGTCTGAGAATTATAATTTTGCAAAAATACTCGAAGATAATAATATAAAATTTGTTGGCCCCAGTCCTGATGTAATACAAAAAATGGGAGATAAAATTGAAGCAAAAAAAATTGCAAAAAAATATGGTTTACCTGTGATCGAAGGATCAGAAGGAGGCATCTCAAATTTAGAAGATGGAAAAAAAATAGCAAAAGAAATTGGTTTTCCTATACTTATAAAAGCAGCAGGTGGAGGAGGAGGAAAAGGAATGAAAATAGTAAGGTCTGAGGATGAATTTGAAAATTTGTTTTTAACTGCAAAAAGTGAGGCGAAAAAGTTTTTTGCAAATGACGAAGTGTATATTGAAAAGTTTTTTGAAAACCCTAGACACATAGAGGTTCAAGTATTGTCTGGAAAAAATCGAACTGTACATTTACATGAAAGAGATTGTTCGGTTCAAAGAAGACATCAAAAATTAATTGAGGAAACACCAAGCCCAGTTTTAACAGAAAGTTTAAGGAATGAAATATTTGAAAAAACAGTCAATATGGTCTCTCAAATAAATTATGAGGGAGCAGGCACAGTTGAATATATATATGAAAATGGAAAATTTTATTTTTTAGAAATGAATACTCGGGTTCAAGTTGAACATCCTGTAACAGAAATGGTAACTGGTATTGATATTGTTAAAGAACAAATATGGATAGCACACTCCGGGAATACAGCATTAAAACAATCGGATATTAACCCAAGAGGACATGCAATTGAGTGTAGAATTAATGCCGAAGACCCAAGTAAAAATTTTCAACCCTCTCCAGGACTTATTGGTATGTGTCATCAACCTTCGGGATTTAGGACTAGAGTAGATGGCGCTATATATCAAGGATATAAGGTAACACCATATTATGATAGCATGATATGTAAATTAATTTGTCATGGTAGAAACAGAACTGAAGCTATTCAAAGAACTTTGCGGTCCCTTGATGAATTTGTAATTGAGGGTATTACAACTACAATCAATTTGCATAAAACATTGTTGAAACATAAAAAATTTATTAATTCTGATTTTAACGTTACCTGGCTAGATAGAGAAAAAATAGTCTAATAACATCGAAGTATCCAAAGATCATATACAGGATGATCAAAAACTTGTATGGAGGGACTAGACGAAAAAGTCCAACCATTAAAAACGAAAACCTCATTATTATCTGTATTATTTAAATCCTTAACTTGCAAATATGATGTAATCTCTGGATCGTCATCAAATTTGGAGTTTTTACATTTTAAAACTTTTAAATTTAAATTTTTAAATTTAAAATTTTTACCAACTTCAAGCTTTATAAGCTTATTTTTTGAACTTAACTTATCTAAAATTTTTATATCTACATTATTACCAAAGTAAATTTTATCATCCGAATTTAGGTAATTTTTTTGAAAAAAAAATATCAAAAAAAAAATAATTATAAAAAATTTATTCTTTCCAAGACTTATATTTTTTATAATCATTTTCATTATCTTTATTAGGATGGAATGCTTTAGGAGTGCCGGTTTGATTAGGAATATTTTTTTTTTGCCATTCGAATTTATTTAATTGTTGTGTATTTTCAATTTTATTTTTCATAAAGTGTATCCAAGAAAACCATTCGTTAGGTATTTTACTTGAATCAACTTCACCGTTATAAATAACCCATCTCTTTCCTGATTTACTTTGGTAATATTTATTTCCAAAATAATCTTTTCCTTTAAATTTTCCGAAAATAAAAGTGTAAATTCTTGTACCTAAAGTTTGATGATTCCACCAAGTAAAAATTTGCTTAAACATTGTCAACATAATAATAAAAACTTTTTTCAATTTTAGATTGAATAAATTAGATTAGACTAAAAATTAAATTTGTATATATATAAATTTAAGATTCAAAAAAAAATTTAATTTATGGCAAAATATTTAGTTGATACTTTTTACACTTGTACTCTTAAAGTAACTCATTTCCTTGATAATATAAGTGAAAAAGAACTAGAAAATTTAGAAAAAAGAGAAGATGGAAAGTTTGAGATACTAGATATTAAGATTGATAAAAGAAAAACAAAGAATTTAGAAAAAAACAATAACTCAACGACTAATACTTTATCAAGCATAGACTTAGAAAAAAATAATGTAGATAAGGGAAAAAAAAGTAGCTTAAACAAAAAGTTTTCAAATAATGTTGAAGAGAGTATTAATAAACGCTTCAGCATGCCAGATAGAAGAAAAGGTTATATACAAAAAGCAACAATTGGTGATCACAAAATTTATTTACATACTGGTGAATATGAGGACGGAAAAATTGGAGAAATTTTTATTGATACTAGTAAGGAAGGTGAGTTAGTTAAAGCTTTAATGAATAATTTTGCAATAGCCATTTCTCTTGGGTTGCAATATGGCGTACCCTTGGATGAATTTGTGAATGCGTATGTTGATACTAAATTCGAACCCTCAGGTAAAGTTTTTGGAAATGACAGAATTTTATCTGCCTCATCTCTGCTAGACTACATTTTTAGAGAGCTAGCGATATCTTATTTAAACAGAGAAGATTTAGCGCATACACCATCAATAGGAAAATCAGAAAAAATTAATGAAAATGAATTAGGTTCGACTGATGATAGTAACCAACTAATTAAAATTGTAAAAGACTTAACTAGCAAAGGTTTTGTCCGGAACGACTATAAAAGAAAATTAGTTGATTTATCTGACATAAGGATAAACTTAAAAGGAAAAAAATAATTTTATTTTTTTGTTATTTTTAAATTTAATTCTTTCAGTTGATTTTCATTAACCTCTGATGGAGCATTCATTAAAAGATCTTGAGCATTTTGATTAAGAGGAAACATTGTAATTTCCCTTATATTTTTTTCGTTAGCTAGTAACATCACAATTCTATCTATTCCAGGAGCAATACCTCCATGTGGAGGTGGACCATAACTCAAGGCATTTATCATACCACTAAACTTTTCTTCAACACTTTTTTTATCATAACCTGCAATCGAAAATAATTTATACATAAGCTCGGGTATATGGTTTCTTATTGCTCCTGATGATAACTCTATACCATTGCAAACAATATCATATTGATAAGCTTTTATTTTAAGTGGTTGACTAAAATCAATATTTTTGTGATCACCCTGAGGCATTGAAAAAGGATTGTGACTAAATTTGATTTTTTGAGAAATTTCATCAATTTCGTACATTGGATAATCAACTATCCAACAAAAGCTGAATTTCTCATCATTTATTAAATTTAACTGTCTTGCTATTTTTGTTCTCACTTGTGACAATATCTTTTCTACTTCAGGTTTTTTACCACAAGCAAAAAATACACTGTCTCCAACTTCAGATTTACTAATTTTCATAAAATCCTTTAAAGCATCGTTTGAAAAAAACTTACCTATTGGTCCTTTAGCAGTTAATGCGTCTTTATTTGTTTCTATTGTGAGGTAGGCTAACCCACTCCAGCCTTGTTCTTTAGCCCATTTGTCTAAATTATCAAAAAAACTTCTTGGTTGATTTTTGGTATTTTTTGTAACTATTGCTCTTACTATTGAGCCCTTTTTAACTAAGTTTTTAAAAATTTCAAAGTTTACATCATCTCTAATAAATAATTCAGTTAAGTCACAAATTTCTAGTGGATTTCTTAGATCTGGTTTATCTGTTCCATATTTAAACATCGCATTTTCGTATGTGATCCTAGGAAACTTTGAATTTTCTATTTTTTTTTTTGAAAATTTAGTGAAAAGATTATTAAACAATTTTTCAATTATTTCAAAAATATCTTCTTGATCTACAAAAGACATTTCAATATCAAGTTGATAAAATTCACCTGGACTTCTGTCTGCTCTAGCATCTTCATCTCTAAAACATGGTGCTATTTGAAAATATTTATCAAATCCAGATACCATGATTAGCTGTTTAAACTGTTGCGGAGCTTGAGGAAGAGCATAAAATCTTCCTGGATTTAATCTACTTGGCACCAAAAAATCTCTAGCACCTTCAGGGCTAGAAGAAGTTAGTATGGGTGTTTGGAATTCTAAGAAACCCAATTTTTCCATCTCTGCTCTTATAAATGAGATAACTCTTGATCTCAGTAAAATATTTTTATGAATTTTTTTTCTACGTAAGTCTAAAAATCGATATTTTAATCTAATTTCCTCCGAATATTCTTGATCGGAAAATACTGGTAAAGGTAATTCTTTTGTTTTTCCTAAAATTTCAAAATCAGATATTAATATTTCAATATCGCCTGTAGATAGATCTTTGTTAATTGTATCGTCACTTCTTACAATTACTTTTCCGTTAATTTTAATAACTGTTTCGAGTGGAGTTTTTTCTATATTTTTAAATAATTTATTTTTCTTATCTATTACACATTGAGTTTGACCATAATTATCCCTTAGATCTATAAACAATAAGTTACCATGATCTCTCTTTTTGTTTATCCAACCTGATAACAAAACATTTTGATCCTTGTTTTTTTTATTTAATTCACCACAAGTATGAGTCCGATATTTTTTCATTTTATTTCAATATTTCTTTTATAATTTTTAAGCTAATAGGTTTTTTTTTTTTTAAACTAATTTTGTCAATTGTACATATAAATTCTGTTATATTATCATACGATCTGGTTATTCTTTTACAAATAAAATTAATTAATTTTGAGTCTAAGAATATCTGATGATCTGATAAATTTTTGATAATCAAAGCCTGTAGTAGCAAATCATCAGGTTTTTTTATCTCTGCGTTAAGACAATTTTTAAATCTGGATTTTAAATCTGGTAATTTTATATTCATTAAATTAATTGATATTTTTGATGTTATGATTAAATACTTATTTTGTTTTTCTAATAAATCTATTAAGGTATAAATAAGATTTTCGTCAAAGTTATTGTCTAAATTCTCTAAAATAATATTTTGTTCTAAATTTGTTTTATCTAAATCGTCTTTACAAAAATTCATAGCCTCAAATTTAATAGCTCTGTTTTTTTGTTTAAAAATTTCTAATAGATGTGTTTTACCAGAACTTTTAGCTCCATAAACATTAATTAGTTTTTTTTCCCATTTTGGCCAACTCATTAAAAGTTCGTATGCAAAATAATTACTCTCACTTATAAAAAAATCGTTTTTTTGAAAACTTTTATTATGTCCAAAGTTAAAAATTAATTGTCTTAGATCTTTTATTTTACTTTCCATATTTCATTATCAGTATCAATTTTTATACCATTACTATTCATTAAATTGAGAAATTGTTTAGGACTTCCATTAAAGATAATTTTAATATTTATTAGTTCGTTATTTAAACTTGTGATGTAATAATTTGAGATAAGATCAATTTCATCCATTTTATTTTCTAAATTTAAAAATTCTTTATTTTTTTTTGAACTTATTTGTAAATTAATCGCTAATTTAATTGAGGTATTGATTTGGTTATTTTTTTTCCAGGTATCTTCAAATTTAATTTTTATTTCACTAATAATATTTTTAACAAGTCCCTCATCTAAACTGGTAATATTATCATAATTTGTGTTAAGTATTTTAAGTTTATCATTAAAATAAAATCGTGCAAAAAATCTAATTTTGTCATCATTCTTAAAAAATATTCCAATAATATAGTCCTTTAAAGCGTATTTTTTTATAATATTTTCAAATTTAAATTTTTCTATATTTTCTTTATTGTCATTTATTGCTTTTAAAGTATCAATATCTTCTTCGGTAAGCACGTAATTTAAAAGGAAAAATTTCTTTTTGTCTTCATTCCAATATTTATGGAAAGGATTATTTTCATAAATAGATATCTCATTATTATCGTTATTTATAAGTATTAAAATTGTTAAAAAATCTTTTCTATTTTTTAAAGATGGAAATATATTTTTTTGTTCAAAAAAAGATAGGGTATTTTTTTTATTAAAATTCACATTAAACTTGGCTATATAATTTTTATTTAAAAAACTTTCATCAATAATTTCAAATGACTCAACAAGTAATTTAATTTCATCAAGATTAATAGACGCTAACTTTACTTTATCTTTTGAAGTTATCAGTGTTGATGTCAACTCCTCAAATGCTGAAACAAATGCCTTGTTGATAGTAATATCCTTATTAAAATTAGAGTTGAATGGTTCAGAAACTTCAACATTTTCAATTTTAAAAATACGGGCCTCTAATTTAGTTATATCCATCAAAATAATAAATAGAATCAATGTTAAAAAAAAT
Source organism: Pelagibacteraceae bacterium AG-426-E17 (assembly GCA_003210095.1). Classification (GTDB taxonomy): domain Bacteria; phylum Pseudomonadota; class Alphaproteobacteria; order Pelagibacterales; family Pelagibacteraceae; genus Pelagibacter. Next base: position 761,565 of record QCNP01000001.1, on the reverse strand, counting down.
ATATAAGAGTTTAGTTTTAAAAATTTGGTTTTTATGAACATTTTTAAATAAATGAAAAAGTATAAATTTACATATCAAAATAGTGGAGTAAACATAAATGCTGCCGATAATTTTGTAAAATATATATCTAATTTAAATAAAAAAAGAAATTTTACATCAAATTCTAATAATATAGGAAATTTTGGATCAATTAACAAAATTCCAAAAGGATACAAAAACCCATTGTTGGTCTCAAGTACTGATGGTGTTGGAACTAAGATTGAAATAGCTAATAAAATAAATAAATTTGATACTATAGGTATCGATCTTGTAGCGATGTGTGTAAACGATATTATTGTACAAGGTGCAAAGCCTTTATTTTTTTTAGACTATATTTCTATAGATAAAATTAACCCTAATAAATTAAAACAAATTATAAAAGGTATCTTAAAGGGATGTAAATTAAGTGGATGTCAATTAGTAGGCGGAGAAACTGCAGAGATGCCAGGTACCTACAATAAAAATAAATTCGATTTAGCTGGTTTCTCTGTCGGAGTAGTAACTTCCAAGAAAATTTTGAAAAAAATAAATATAAAATCTAAAGATATAATTATTGCATTTCCATCAAGTGGTTTACATTCCAATGGTTTTTCATTAGTTCGGGATATTATTGCAAAAAAAAGAATAAATATTAAAAAAGATAAATTTTTAAAAAAAGAACTTATAAAACCTACAAAAATTTACGTTAATGAAATTTTATATCTCGTTAAACATAATTTAATACACGGATGCGCACATATTACTGGTGGAGGTTTAGCAGATAATATTCAAAGAATAATTCCGAATGGTTTGTGTGCAATGATAAATTTAGATAAAATTAAAACTAAGCCTATTTTTTTATGGCTTAAAAAAATGGGTCTTGAAGATAAAGAAATGTTGAAAACGTTCAATTGCGGTATTGGATTTTGTGTAATAGCTAAAGAAAAAAACTTTTCAAAAATTTATAAATACGCAAAAAATAATTTTAAGCCTTATGTAATCGGAAAGATTATAAGAAACAAAAATAAAATAGTTTTCAATGAAAAAATTAAATGGTAATTTAGTTCGTAAAATTAATATAGCTGTATTTATTTCTGGAAAAGGTTCAAATTTATTATCGATTATTAAAAAATCTTTAGCCAAAGAATCGTTATTTAAAGTATCATTAGTCTTGTCGAATAAAAAAAATATAAAAGGATTACTGATTGCAAAAAAATATAATATTAAAACTTTAGTTTCAGATTTTACGAAGTCCAATTCAAAAGAGAGAAAAGTAATTAATATTTTAAAAAAAGATCAAATTAAATTGGTATGTCTTGCTGGGTTTATGAAAATTTTGTCTAATAATTTTATCACCTTATTTAAAGGAAAAATAATTAATATACATCCATCTCTTCTTCCAAAATATAAAGGTCTTAATACGCACGAAAAAGTTATAAAAAACAAAGATACATATACCGGCTGTACAGTACATTTTGTGACAAAAAAATTAGATTCGGGAAAAATTATTTTGAAGAAAAAAATTAGAGTTAAAAAGTGCGATAATAAAGTTAGTATTCAGAAGAGAGTATTGAAAATTGAACATGAGACTTATCCAAAAGCGATAGTAAAAGTATTATCTAATTTTTAAAAAAAAAATCTATCTCAGTCTTTGCATTTTCTGGACTATCTGAACCATGCACAGAATTTTTGTCGATTGATATTCCAAACTCTTTTCTAATGGTACCGACTTCAGCTTCCAATGGATCAGTTGCTCCCATTAATTTTCGGTTCTCTAAAATAGCATTTTGTTTTTTAAGAACCATTACTACTATTGGACCAGATGATAGATAGTTGCAAAGCTCATTATAAAAAGGTTTTGTCTCATGAACTTTATAAAATATTTCTGCTTCTTTTTTTTCTAGTTTTACTTTTTTTTGTCTAGTTATTTGAAAATTATTTTTTATAAAAATGCTTTTAATTTTTTCTTCCAAATTTCTTTCAACAGCATCTGGTTTAATTATTGATAAAGTTTCCTCCATGTTACTCATAATAGTCTTCAACAAATTTATTCAATAATCTTACTCCATAACCAGTGGCACCACCAGAGTTCAACGATCCTGCATATTTTGAAAAAGCCATACCTGCGATGTCTAGATGCGCCCAAGGTGTTTTATTAATAATAAATCGTTGTAAAAATTGAGCTGCGGTCGTAGAGCCCGCACCACCAACATAATTTATATTCTGCATGTCTGCGTTCTTTGAATTCATTAGTTTATCATAATTTTCATGTAAAGGTAATCTCCAAACTTTTTCCTCAACCTTTTCTCCAGAGTCAAAAATTTGTTTTGAAATTTTGTCACTGTTAGAAAATAATCCAGCATATTCTGACCCGAGAGCTACAACAATTGCTCCAGTAAGAGTTGCTAAATCAATAATAAAGCTTGGTCTAAATTTTTTTTCCGTAAACGTAATTGCATCAGCTAATACTAATCTTCCCTCAGCATCAGTATTTAATACTTCAATTGTCTTACCACTAAACGATTTCACTATATCACCTGGTCTTTGTGCATTACCACTAACCATATTTTCAACAAGACCAACAACTCCAACGGCGTTAACTTTAGCTTTTCTTAAAGCTAGACTTTTCATTAAACCAACTACTACAGCTGAACCAGCCATGTCATATGTCATGTCCTCCATAAACCTTGCTGGCTTTAAAGAAATTCCACCAGTATCAAAACAAACACCTTTTCCTACGAATGCTAAAGGTTTTTTTTGAGACTTATTTCCTTTCCACTCCATTGTAACTAAATATGATCCTCTAATACTGCCCTGTCCAACTCCCAGTAAAGCATTGCAACCCATTTTTTTTAATTTTTTTTTATCGTAAATGTTTACCTTTAATCCAAATTTTTTTAATTCTCTTATTCTCCTAGAGTATTCATCAGGATGCAAAATATTTCCAGGTTCAGAAACCAAATCTTTTGTTAAGTTAACGCCTTTCTCAATAGCGTCTAAATTATTTTTTAATTTTTTATCAACTTTAGTTGATGAAACTACGTTTAAATTAATTATACCAGAGTTTTTTTTCGACAAATATTTGTCGAAGTGATATGATTTTAATTTCATTCCATGAATAAAACTATAAATTAAATTTGTGTTGCTTATTTTATACAATGTTTCACACAAAATATTTACTTTTTTTATGTTTTCATTTTTTAAAAAATTAAAAATTTTTGCACCTTGATTTTCAAAATATGTTTGTGATTGATTTTTTTTTAATGCTAAAAAAATTACTCTTTGATTATGATTATAATCAAATGAAAAAATATTTTTTTTTAAATCAACTTTTTTTAAATTTTTTTTAAAAATATCTTTTTCTTTAGAATTTATAATTCCTTGTGTATTATTTATTTCAAATTTTTCATTAGTAAAAAATATTATAGCTCCATTTAGACTATTTAATTTAGCTTTTTTTAGGTAAATATCTTTAATAATCATAATTTTATTCAAATTTTCACTTAAAAAGTGTATATGTTTATTTTATTAAATTTCAATGAAAAAAATTATTTTTAAAAATTTTTTGGAAGAAACAACAGGTTTTTTTATATTAACTAGTTGTTGTGTGACAATAATAGTATGGGTAATTCAGGCAGTAAACTATTTAGATTTTGTTACAGAGGATGGCCATGGTTTTAAAATTTACTTTTTATATACTGTTTTAAGCATCCCAAAAATTTTTAATAAATTAGTTCCATTTATGTTTTTTTTCTCATTATTTTTTGAATTAATAAAATATGAAGAACAAAATCAAACAATAATTTTTTGGACAAATGGTATAAAAAAAGTAAGTTTTTTAAATGTGGTTGTTAAATACTCACTATTTTTTTTAATTTTACAGCTTTTATTAAGTCTTGTAATTGTGCCAGCAGCCCAAGATAAAGCCAGATCATTTATTAGGCAATCAAATATAGATTATTTACCATTGTTAATAAAACCTAAAAAATTCATAGATACAGTTGAAAGGCTAACAATTTATTCTGATAAAAAAGAAAAGGATAAATTAGAAAATATTATTATTAAAGACACGTTTTCTACTACAAAATCTAAAATAATTTATGCAAAAAAAGGTTATTTTACATCTAATAATAACAATAATTTTTTAGTTTTAATAGACGGAAAGATTTTAAACATTAACGATGGCAAAACTACAAGCTTTAATTTTTCTCAAACGCAAATAAATCTATCTAATTACACAGCTAAGACCACCTTAACACCAAAATTACAAGAAGTAGATACATTAAAATTATTCAATTGTTTATTTTTTAAACAAAATTTAAGATCAAACTTCCTTCAAGAAAATGCTCAATTTGTTTTTAGATGTGAAAACACAAAAGTACAAAAAAATAAAATTTCACAAGAGCTATTATCTAGAGCATTCAAACCATTCTATATACCTTTATTAGCATTAATAGCCTGTTTTCTACTTTTAAAGTCAAAGAACTCGGTTGGATATAATAGTTATAAATTTAAAATTTTTTTTGTGGGTGTTGTATTTATTTCAATTTCTGAAATAGTAATTAAATTTTTTTCTAGCAATTATTACAAATCTCTATTAATTTTTATGCTTCCATTTATATTTTTTATTTTATTTTATTATATATTTAAAAATCAATTTAACTATAAAAAATCATGATACTAAAAGTATATCATACATATTTGGGTAAAATATTTCTTTTAACTCTTTTTAAAACATTTTTAATATTCATGTCTTTAGCTTTTGTTTTAAATATTTTTGAGGAAGTAAATTTTTTTAAAGATTACAATGTTTCAATTACACTACCTATATTCCTGACTCTTTTAAACATACCTTCGGTAATTTTTGATATTTTTCCATTTATTTTTCTTATTTCAGCTCAATTTACATTCATTAAATTAATGGAACAAAATGAAATAATAGTTTTTAAAAATTTTGGATTGACGAATTTTAAAATTATACAACTTTTTTCAATTTTAAGTTTTATTTTAGGCTTATTTATAATTACAATATATTACAATTTTGCATCGAATTTAAAATACTCTTATTTAAGTTTAAAAAACTCTTACGCAAAAGATAATAAATATCTAGCGGTTATAACAGAAAATGGAATATGGATTAAAGATGAAATAAACACTCAGATTAACATAATAAATGCAAACAAAATTGAAAACAAAATTTTACACCAAGTAGATATACTTCAATTTGATAACAATTTTAATTTACAAAAAAATATTTCATCTGCAAAAGTTCTAATTGAAAATAAAAATTGGAAAATTTTAAATCCAACTGTAACTGATAATGAAGGTAAAGTTGAATACTTTGAAAATATTAGATTAGAGACAAATTTGAATTATCAAGATATTAACTCTTTATATTCGAACCTGTCATCATTAACTATTTTTGAATTAAATGACTTAAGAAAAAAATATGATACTATAAATTATTCATCTACTGAAATTAATTCAGCTTTACAAAAACTACTTTCATTTCCATTTTATCTAATGGTGATGACCGTACTTTCAACAACAATAATGATGAGTATTAAATATAACAAATCAAAAATTTTTCATTTAATATTTGGAATATTAATTTCAGTAATAATCTACTATTTAAGTTTCTTTTTTGAGGAACTTGGTAAAAACGAGCAATTACCTGTAAATGTATCTATATGGATACCTTTACTAATTATATTTTTAATGTCAACAATTAGTTTGGTAAGAGTAAATGAAAGATAAAATTTTAATATTATTTTTAAGCTTAATTTTTAAGATCTTGTTTATTGCAAATACTCTAAGTGAAGAAATAAAATTTGAAGCAAACGTAATAGAATTTTTAGACAAAGACAAAAAAATTATAGCCGAAAAAAATGTTAAGATTTTTTCTGATACAGGTGTGGTTATTAACGCCGATAAAATGGAATATAATAAAGAGATAGGAATAATCAATGCAGAAGGTGAAATTATAATTGAAAACAATGATAATGATATAAAAATTTATGGAAATAAATTAATTTACGACCAAAATTTAAATAAGTTGAAAGTTTCAAAAAATGTAGAGATAAAGATATTAGATGATTATACTTTAGAAACTGAATTAATAAATTACGATATTGTTAAAAAAGAAATTGTTATTGAAACAATTGCAAATATTTTTGACAATTTAGGAAATAAAATTACTGCAAATCAAACAATATTTTCTATGAAAAACAAACTTCTAAAAATAAATAACACTAAAATGTTTGATGTTTTAAAAAATGAATATCATTTCGATACTGCTATTGTTGATTTTTCTTCTCAAGAAATTATTGGAGATGGAATTAAAATTGATTTCTTTAACAATGCATTTGGAAACGAGCAAAATGATCCGAGGTTAAGAGGTAAATCTATCTATAGTGATAATAATGAGACAATTGTCAAAAAAGGAGTGTTTACAACTTGTAAAAAAGAGAAAGATAAATGTCCGCCTTGGCAATTTAAAGCAGCTGAAATAAAACATAACAAAAATAAAAAAACAATTTACTATAAAAATGCATGGTTAGAGATTTATGATAAACCTATAGTTTATTTTCCAAAATTTTTTCATCCTGATCCTACTGTTAATAGACAGTCAGGTTTCTTGATACCAACTATTAAAAGCTCAAGTTCTCATGGTGATTCTATCTCGATACCATATTTTCAAGTAATTTCTGATAATAAAGATATTACATTCTCACCTCAGTTCTTCGGTAATAATGAAGTCCTTTTTCAAAACGAGTTTAGGCAAGAAAATAGAAATTCATCACATATATCTGATTTTAGTTTAAAGAAAAAAAGTGGTGCGTCAAAGTCCCATTTTTTCTCAAACACAATTTCAAATCTTAACTTTGCAAACTTTGATAGTGGTGAACTTGAAGTAAATGTTGAAGCTACTTCAAATAATACTTATTTAAAGTCACATAATATTAAGACAGAAATTACTAACAATAAATCGCTTCTTAATTCTTTCCTCTCCTTAAAAGCAAACAAAGGGGATTTATTTTTAGAAGCTAGACTTGAATCTTTTGAAGATTTAACAAAAGAAAAATCAAATGATAAATACGAATATTTATTACCAAGTCTTGAATTATCAAAAAGTTTTAATAAGAATTTAAATTTAACATCAACTGCTTATAACAAAAACTATGACACAAATATATTTGAGAAAGTTTTAACCAATAATTTAAAATATTCCTCTAATCCAAACATTAGTTCAAAAGGTATTATAAATAATTTCAGTCTACTTTTAAAAAATGTTACAACTAAGGGGGATAATTCACAAAAATATGAGAGTGATTTGAGATCACATAATTACAGTTCTTTCATGTACGATATTTCCTATCCAATGAAAAATTCAGGAAATAAATATGATAATTTTATTACAGGTAAAGCTTCTTTTATGTACAGCCCAAATAAAAATAGAAATGTTCAAGACTTAGACAGAAGAATAAATATTAAAAATGTATATTCACAAGATCGTCTAGGCTTGTATGATAGTGTTGAGGGGGGACAGTCTATAACTTTAGGTGGTGAATATAGTTTAATAGATAAAAATAATAGAGCCTTGTTAAAAACTAATATTGCTTCAGTATTTAGAGATAATAGTGATGAGAGTTTGCCAACAAAATCTACTATAAATAATAAAGGTTCAGATTTGATTGGATCTTTACTATTTGAACCTAATAATAATTTAAAATTAGATTATAATTTTTCGTTAGATAACGATTTAAGCTCAACAAATTATAATCTTTTAAAAGCAGATTTTACTGTTAATAAATTTGTAACAAGTTTTGAATATCTTCAGGAAAATGATGAGGTGGGAAGTGAAAGTTATTTCTCAAATAATTTGAAATTAGATCTTACTAACTCTAGTTCATTAAAATATATGACAAGGAGAAATAGAAAGACAGATTTAACTGAGTATTATAATTTAATTTACGAATATAAAAATGACTGTTTAACTGCAGCTATTCAATACAATAAAAATTACTATTCTGATAAAGATTTAAAACCTACTGAGGAAATATTTTTATCAATATCTATAGTACCATTTACTACTATCAATTCGCCAAGCACAAAATAAATGAATTTAAATATTAAAATAGTAATATTTTCACTAATAATTTTTTTTCTAAATGTTTTAAATTCGAATTCTCAAATTTATATTAAAGCAAAAGTTAATGATCAAATAATTACAAACCATGATATAGAGAATGAAATAAAATATTTAGTAGCTTTAAATCCTAAATTGAAGGAATTAAACAAAAAGGAGATTATCAGATACGCTATTGACTCAGCAATAAATGAAAAAGTAAAAAAAATAGAGATTGAAAAATTTTATAAAATTGTTGGAAACAATGCAGTTGTGGATAAAATTATAAAAAGCATTTATTCAAAACTTAATATAACTGATCTTGAAACATTTATGCAATATTTAGATGTTAATGGTATTGACATAGACCAAGTTAAAAACAAAATAGGTATAGAGGTTGCGTGGAATGATTTAATTGTAAATCAATTTGCTGACTCAATAAAAGTTAACGAAAAAATGATTAAAGAAAAAATAAATGTTCAAAAAAAAAATACTAATATTGAAAATTTATTATTATCAGAAATTATATTTACAATAAATGATAACAATGAATTTCAAGAAAAGTATTCAAAAATAAAAAAAAGTATAGATAGCATTGGATTTGAAGAAACAGCAAGAATATACAGTGTTTCAAATACTAAAAATAATGGAGGTAATGTTGGATGGATTTATAAAAATCAATTATCAAAAAAGATCATCTCTGAGATTAACAAAATAAATGTGGGAGAATATACAAATCCAATCACAACCTCGGGGGGGGTTTATTATTATAATGCTAAATGAAGTTAAAAATGAAAAACTTATAATTAATGAAGAAGAACAATTTGAAAAAGCAATATTGTTTGAGAGAGACAAACAACTTAAAAGATACTCCACACTTCATTATAAAAGAGTTTTTAACAAAACTAGAATAAATGAGTTCTAAACCAATTATAATTGTGTGTGGAGAACCACAAAGTGTTTTTTTTGAAATTCTCCTTAAAACTATAAAAATATTAAATATTAAAAAGTTTAAAAACCCATTACTTTTAATAACATCTAATAGTATTTTATATGAAAACTTTAAAAAATTTAAAATTAATTTTAAAACAAATTATATTGATGAAAAATTAATTAACTTAAAAAAAGATGAATTAAATTTAATTGATATACCTTATAATAATTTTTCTTTTACAAAAAAAATATCAATTGAATCTAATATTTTTATTGAAAAATGTTTTAATACAGCATTAAAATTATTAAAAAATCATAAATGTTTGGGATTGATAAATGGTCCAATATCAAAAAAAACTTTTTTAAAAGGAAAATTTTATGGAATTACCGAGTATTTGGCAGCAAATACAAAATCAAAGGATCCTGTTATGTTAATATTTAATAAAGATTTAAGTGTCTGTCCTTTGACAACACATATACCTATTTCAAAAGTAGAAAAAAAAATAAAAAAATCCAATATAATTAACAAAGTAAATAATATATATTTTTTTTATAAAAATTTTCTAAAAAAAAAACCAAAAATTGCAATTACAGGACTTAATCCACACTGTGAAAATTTTAGAACTCTTAATGTTGAAAAAAAAGAAATTATACCTGCTATTAATTATTTAAAAAAAAAAAAAGTAGATATTAAAGGTCCTTTTTCTGCAGATACAATTTTTTTAAAAGATAACATTAAAAAATTTGATGTAGTTGTTGGTATGTATCATGACCAGGTGCTTGGTCCAATGAAGGCTATTTATGGTTTCAAGGCAATCAATATTACAGTTGGTCTACCATTCTTAAGAGTAAGCCCGGATCATGGTCCTAACGAGAAGATGTTAGGTAAAAACAAGTCTAATCCCGAAAGTTTAATAGAGGCAATAAATTTTTACAAAAAATATGCAAAATAAACCAAAAAAAAGTTTAGGGCAAAACTTTTTAGTGGACAAAAATATCTTAGAGAAAATAATTAAAATAGGCGATATAAATATAGATGATCATATTTTGGAAATTGGTCCAGGAACTGGAAATTTAACTAAACTTCTAATTAAGTCTAATGTAAAAAAAATTACCGTTATTGAAAAAGATAACGAGCTATCAGACATTTTAAAAAGAAATCTCAAGGATAAAGTTCAAGTTATCAATGCAGATATATTAAAGGTACCAGAAAAATTTTATAAAGAAAAATATAAAGTTTTTGGTAATCTTCCTTATAATATTTCTACTCAAATTTTATCTAGATGGTGCTTAAATGAAAAATTTAAATTTAATAAACTAATTTTGATGTTCCAAAAAGAAGTTGGGGAAAGAATTATAGCTAAAGTTAATACTAAAAATTATAGTAGACTTACAATTTTATCTAATTGGAAATTTAATGTAAAGAAAATATGTGAAATTAATCCAGGATCTTTTTTTCCCAAGCCTAAAGTGAAAAGTATGCTATTAGAGTTCACTCCAAAAAAAAGTTACATCAAAATTAAAAATCCAAATAATTTGGAGAAATTAACTAATTTTTTTTTTAGGGAAAGAAGGAAGATGGTAAAAAAAAAATTTAAAACACTTTTCAAAGATTATAGAAATTTTATAAAAAAAATTGATATAAATGAGACCTGTAGACCGCAAAATATACCTATAGAAAAATATTTATTAATTGCAAAGGAGCTTGAAAAAAAATCAAATTAAAGAATTAATATGCTTTTCAATTTCATCTTTATCGTAGTCATTTTCTTCATTATTAACTTCTGTGTCTATTAAAGAAGTTATGTTTTTATAACAATTCTGTAAATTATCATTAATGACAACATAGTCGTAGTCTCGCCAATGTAAAATATCTTTGTCGAATTGTTTCATTCTTTCCTCAACTATGAGTTTGTCTTTCATATCCCTATTTGACAACCTTTTTTGCAGTTCATCTCTACTAGGTGGCAATATAAAAAAAGATATAAGTTTATAATTTAATTTTTTTGAAACTATTTTTTCTGTTCCCTGCCAATCAATGTCAAAAACCATATTAATGCCTTTATCTAAATTAATAAAAACATTTTTTTTTGTTGTGCCATAATAATTATCAAATACCTCTGCGTATTCTAAAAACTCATCATTATCGATCATTTCCTTAAATTTTTTTTTATCTACAAAAAAATAATCTATTCCATTGTTTTCATTGTATCTTGGTTTTCTTGTAGTATGTGAGATAGAGATCTTATATTTCTTTTCCTCAGACAACAATTTTACTAATGTAGTTTTGCCTGCACCAGAAGGGGAAGAGAGAATTATTATTATCCCCTTGTTTTTTAAGGACATTAATTTTAATTACTTTTACTCTCTATAAATTTAATTGCATCTCCAACAGTAAGAATTTTTTCAGCTTCGCTATCTGAAATCTCCGAACCAAATTCTTCTTCGAAAGCCATAACTAACTCTACAGTATCTAAACTATCTGCACCCAAATCATCGATAAAACTAGCTTCATCAGTAACTTTACTTTCATCTATTCCTAGGTGATCAGCAACTATTTTTTTTACTTTATTTGATATATCATCTGCCATTTTGATCCTTTGTTTGATTTTTTTTTTTTAAATTAAAAAGTAGTTTTGTCAACCTAAATACATCCCCCCATTTATATGAATTGTTTCACCAGTTATATAATTAGCTAGATCTGATGATAAAAACCCTACCACATTAGCTACATCTTTAGGTTTTCCTAACTTATTTGATGGTATTTTTGAAATTATCTGTTCTTTAAATTTTTCATCAATTTTACTGGTCATATTTGTTTCTATGAATCCTGGGGATACACAATTTATGTTAATATTTTTTTTTGCATACTCTAAAGCTAAGCTTTTAGAGAATCCTATAATTCCTGATTTTGATGCTGTGTAATTTGCTTGACCAACATTGCCTGTATGACCAACTACTGAAGTAATATTAACTATTTTACCATATTTATTTTTTATCATTTTTTTTAAAGTATATTTACAAAGAAGAAAAGTTGATGTCAGGTTTAAATCAATAACATTTTGCCATTCTTGCATATTCATTCTTAATGATAAATTATCTTTTGTAATGCCAGCATTATTTATTAAGATATCAGGTCCGCCACTAAGTATATCTGAAACTTCGTTGACAAAATTTTCTATATTATCATGCTTTGAAATATCAAAATTTTTTATATTAATTTTATTATATTTTTCTTTAAGCAAATTTAATTTCTGCTGGTTTGTCCCTGTAGCAAGGATAATTGATTTTTGCTTACAAAAAAAATCTGTTATTGCATTTCCGATTCCCCCAGTAGCTCCTGTAATAATTACTTTTTTATTTTCAAGTTCAAACATTAAGATTAATATTTTTTATATCCTCAATATTATTAAGAGTTTGTATTTTAACATTTTTATTAATTCTTTTAATTAGTCCTGATAACACTTTTCCAGGACCAATTTCTATAAAATTATTCACTCCATTATTCACCATAAAACTTACACTTTCACACCATCTTACCTTAGACTCAATCTGTAAAACGAGTAACTTTTTAATTTCATCAGCGGAACAAGTCGGCAAGGCTGTTACATTCGATACTAATTCATTCTTCAGATTTTCTATTTTTAAATTATTTATAACAGGTTTCATATTGTCTGTTGCTTGCTTCATTAGATCACAATGAAAAGGTGCGCTGACATTAAGTGATATGTTTTTAATTTTTTTTTTATTTAAAATATCTGAAAATTTTATAATATTTTCTTTTAAACCACTGACAACAACTTGTTGAGGAGAATTATCATTAGCCACGAAACACTTATTTTTAAAATCCTTATCTAAAATGTCATCAATAACAGAAAGGCTTGATCCTAAAACGGCTAACATTGAGCCTTTACCAGAGGGAATCGCATCTTGCATTGATTTACCTCTTTTTTTTAATGTTAGAAGGCAATCTTTAAAATCAATTGCTCCATAACTTGCTAAAGCAGAATATTCGCCTAAGGAATGACCAGCAATAAATTTAGCATCATTTAAATTTAATCCAAATTCCTCTAATGTAACTTTATATATTGCATAACTAGTTAAAAAAATTGCTGGTTGTGTATTTTCGGTTAAGTTTAATAAATCATTTGGACCTTCAAGTACTATTTTGGAGATTGGTATATCAAGAATTTCGTTAGCTTGATTAAACAGATTTTTAACAATAGGATATTTATCGTATAATTCTTTACACATTCCAATTTTTTGTGATCCTTGACCTGGAAAAACTACAGAAAACATTTGTTAATTTTTAAATTTTAAGTCTTGTATTAAAACTATTATAATAGTATATCCACCTTTTTTATACATTTTAAAAATGAACTTATACGAACATACAATAATTGCTAGACAGGACAGTTCAGCGTCTCAAATCAAGCAAATAAAAGAAAAATACATCGATATAATAAACAAGAATAAAGGTAATATAGTGCAAACTCAAGAGTGGGGTTTAATGAATTTGTCTTATTTAATTAAAAAAAATAGAAAAGGTAATTACATTCATTTTAAAATAGAGGGTGATGGTAGCTTAATTAAAGAGTTAGAAAAAAACGAAAAATTAGACAAAAATTTACTTAGATATCTTACTGTTAAAGTAAAAAAATTCGATCTTGAAACCAACTACTTTTCAAATGATGAAAAAAAAATAGATGAAAAATAAAAGAAATAATCTTAAAAGAAATAAATCAAATAGCTTTTCAAAGTTAAGTATATTTCAAAATAATAAGTATAAATTTAAAAAAAAATGTCCTCTATCTATAAAAGGCGCACCAGCAGTTGATTATAAAAACATAAAATTACTGAGAAGATATGTATCTGAAAATGGTAAAATTTTACCGTCAAGAATAACTAATATTTCTCAAAAGAAACAAAGAGAATTGTCTTTGTCTGTTAAAAGAGCAAGAAATTTAGCTTTAATTTAATTGTCATGAAAGTCATTTTATTAGAAAACTTGAGAAAAATAGGAAACATAGGAGATATAATTGAGGTCAAAAGAGGTTTCGCAAGAAATTTTTTAATAGTTAATAATAAAGCGCTTTATGCATCTAAAGATAATATTAAAAAAGTTGAAAAAATTAAAGCTGAATTAGGCAAAAAAGATCTGGAAAAGAAAAGAGCTGCTAAAGAACTATCAGAAAAAATTCACAATAAATTATTCAATGTTGAAAAACAAGTTACGGAAAATAAAGAACTTTATGGATCTATAAAACCTACAGAAATTTCAAAGTTGATTTTTGACAAAGAAAAAATAGAAATTAAACCTTCTCTTATACAACCAATGAAAGAAATTAAAACTTTAGGAACTCATGTAGTAAAGATTGATTTACACTCTGAGATACAAGCAGAAATAAAAATCAAAGTCAATTCTTTCGAGCAGACTAAATAATTATACATTTTTTTCCCCAGGTTAATAAACTAGATTAATTATTTTATTTAGTAGTAATAAATATGTATAGTTATTTAGTGAATAATAAATTTAGTGTAATTTCAAATAATTTCAAAGAGTTACCAAATAATATAGAAGCTGAACAGTCAGTAATCGGATCAATATTAACATCAAATGAAATTTTTGATGATATAAATACTATTATTAGTGACAAATATTTTTACGATCCACTTCATCAAAGAATTTTTGCTGCAATACAGAATCTTGTTTACAAAGGAATGTTGGCAAATCCGATAACATTAAAAAATTATTTCGAAAATGAAAAGGATGAACTGGATGTTCCTGATTATTTAATTAAAATTACCAAATTTTCAACATCTTCTAGACAAACTATTGAATACTCAAAAATTATTTATGATATGTATGTTAGAAGAGAATTAATAAAAATATCAGAAAATATTATTGACACTGCTAAATTAAATGATTTGAATATTAATGCAAAAACCATAATAGAAAATTCTGAAAAAGTTCTTTATGATCTTGCTGAAAAAGGTTCTTTTAACTCATCATTAATCAAATTTGATGAAGCTGTAAGGCAAACAATTGATATGGCCTCTAATGCTTACAAAAATGAGGAAGGAATTGTGGGTGTGCCAACTGGACTAAAAGATTTGGACGATAGACTTGGTGGATTGCACAAATCTGATTTAATTATTATTGCAGGAAGACCCTCAATGGGAAAAACGGCATTAGCTACCAATATTGCTTTTCATGCTGCTAGTAAAATTCAAGAGTCTGGAAAAAAATCCTCAATTGCTTTTTTTTCTCTAGAAATGTCATCAGAACAATTATCGACTAGAATTCTTGCTGAACAGTCAAGAATTAAATCTAATGACATAAGAAGAGGTAAAATTTCAGATGAACAATTTGAACAATTCCTAGAAACTTCTAAAAATATTTCAGAACTTCCTTTATACATAGACGAAACCCCAGCTATTAGTATCGCTGCATTGTCAAATCGAGCAAGAAGAATAAAAAGATTGTATGGGTTAGACATGATAGTTATAGATTATATACAATTGATGAAGGCGTCTTTTTCAATAAAAGATGGAAGAGTACAAGAAATATCAGAAATAACTCAAGGTTTAAAAGCTTTAGCAAAAGAACTTTCAGTGCCTGTTTTAGCTTTATCTCAACTTTCTAGAGCTGTAGAGCAAAGAGATGACAAAAAACCACAATTATCAGATCTTAGAGAGTCTGGTTCAATCGAGCAAGACGCAGATGTTGTTATGTTTGTTTATAGAGAATCTTACTATTTAGAGAGAAAAGAACCTAGACCTGCAACAGTGGAGCATGCTGAATGGCAAGCTAAAATGAATGAAGTATCAAATTTAGCTGAGATTATTATAAGTAAGCAAAGACATGGACCAACAGGTAATATAATGGTCGAATTTGAGGCTATGTTTACTAAATTTAAAGATGCTGTAAATAATTAGTATATAATTATATATTACAGTAAATGATCTCAAATATTTATAAAAATATCATTCTTAAAAATCCAAAGACAGTATTGATTTTTATAATTTTGACAGCTTTATTTTTTGGATATAATTCTAAAGATTTTAGATTAGATGCATCGTCAGAAACCCTTTTAATAGAAGGTGATCCAGACCTTAAATATCTTCAGGAAATAAGTGAAAAATTTGGCTCGAAAGACTTTTTAGTTTTAACTTTAACACCCAATGAAAGTATAATTTCGGACAATGTAATTAATAATATTCTAAGTCTTAAATATAAAATACAAAGCCTAGATTGGGTTCATAACGTAATAACAATTCTAGATATACCCCTCTTAGATAGCTCGGATGAGCCTTTGATGGATAGAATTAAAAATTACAGAACTTTAAAAGATGAGAATATTGATAGAGAAAGAGGATTTAATGAAATTGCAAGCAGCCCGGTATTTAAAAATTTTGTAATCAGTGAAGATAAAACTACAACAGGAATAATTGTAAACATAAAAAATACTGAAGCTAATGCTAAACAATTTCAATCAAAAAAAGAATTACAAACTTATAAAGATAAATTAAAAGAAAAAAATCATAATAATATTTTAGAGATTAGAGAAATAATTAAGTCTTTTAGCGATATTGGTAAAATTCATCTTGGTGGCATTCCCATGATAGCTGATGACATGATGACATTTATTAAAAGTGATATATTTACATTTGGCATTGGTGTTTTTTTATTTATTGTTCTCACTTTGTGGTACGTATTTAGAAAGTTTATATGGATACTAATACCAATAAGTAGTTGTTTTTTATCAGTTTTAATTATGACAGGTTTTTTAGGAATAATGGGTTGGAAAGTCACAGTAATTTCGTCAAACTTTATTGCATTAATGCTAATTTTAACAATGGCTATGAATATACATATGAGCACTAGATATCTTCAGCTCAAAACCACCTTAGAAAATAAGCCTACAAACGAATTAATTTATTTGGCCACCTCCAAAATGTTTTGGCCAATAGCTTATACAGTTTTAACAACAATATGTGCTTTCCTATCTTTAATATTTAGCGAAATTAAACCAATTATTGATTTTGGATGGATGATGACTTTTGGTCTAATAACTTCGTTTATTGTAACATTTACTCTATTGCCATCATTATTAAACTTAATGGCTTCAGAAAAAATTGATGTACAAGAAAAGTCTTTTACAAACTTTACAAATTTTTTAGCTAATTGTTCAATAACAAAAAAAAAATTAATTTATATTATTTCTATTTTATTAATTATCTTAAGCATTTTTGGAATCTCGAAATTGAAAGTAGAAAATAGTTTTATTAATTATTTTAGTAAAGATACTGAAATCTATAGAGGTATGAAATTAATTGATGAAAAGCTTGGTGGTACTACTCCTTTAGATATAATTTTAAAATTTAATACTAAGACAAATAATGAAGTTTCTGAAAAAAATGATGAATTTGATGATTGGGAAGAGGATGAAAATACCTCAGATGATAGCAAATATTGGTTTACAAAAGATAAGATAGACAGAATTAAGAATGTTCACACTTATCTAGAAAATCTTGATCATATTGGTAAAGTTCTATCTTTCTACTCAATAATAGAAATCGCAACTACATTAAATAATAATAATGAATTAGGAACTTTAGAAATGGGAGTACTTTACACCAAATTACCAGAAAACATAAAAAGAGAGATAGTAGATCCATATATTTCTGTAACAAACAACGAGGCTAGAATTAGTTTAAGAATTAAAGACTCATCTAAGGATTTGAGAAGAAATGAATTAATCAAAAAAATAAACTACGATCTACATAATAAATTAAATTTAAAAGAGGAAAGTTATAAATTAGGGGGTGTATTAATTTTATTTAATAATTTACTTCAAAGTTTATTTAAATCTCAAATATTAACATTAGGACTAGTAATGTTAGGAATCTTCATTATGTTTTTGATACTTTTTAGGAATGTTAAGATATCTTTAATCGGAGTAATACCTAATTTTATAGCGGCATTTTCTATACTTGGTTTGATAGGTTTGTTAAATATTCCTTTAGATATGATGACAATTACAATAGCAGCAATCACAATTGGAATTGCTGTTGATAATAGTATTCATTATATTTATAGATTTATTGAGGAGTTTAAATACAAGCAAAATTACAATGAGGTAATTAAAATTTGTCACTCATCAGTAGGTGTTGCTATATTAAATACTTCAATAACTATAGTTTTTGGATTTTCAATACTTGTTTTATCAAATTTTATTCCAACAATATATTTTGGGATTTTTACGGGTATAGCAATGTTATTAGCAATGTTATTAGTTTTATCTCTTTTGCCTGCTTTAATAACTTTGATAAAACCTTTTGGTATTGAAATACATGACTGAAAACTTATTAAATTTTTTAAATAAAATACAAATTTTTGATCTAGTATTTATCGTTCTTACTTTTTTATCATTAATTAAATGCACATCTAAAGGTTTTGTGCTAAGCTTATTGTCTGCAAGTAAATGGATACTAGCATATGTATTAACTTTATTTTTGTTTCCAAGAATAAAACCTTATGTTTCAGATTTTATAGACAATGAATATATATTAGATGTTGTTTTAGGATTATCAATTTTTATTGTAATAATTTTTTTAGTTCTAATGATAAATAAAGGAATCAGTAAAGCAGTTAGTTACTCTGGAATAGGAACTTTAGACAAAATATTTGGTTTTTTCTTTGGTTTCTTAAGAGCATATGTAATTTCTATATGTATTTTTGCTACAATAGACATTATTTACAATCATAAAAAATGGCCGATAAATCTTGACCATTCTTATAGCTTTCCATATGTTCTAAAAGGTAGTAATTATTTAATTAAAGAATTTCCAAATGAAAAAGACTATCAAAATACTAAAGAAAAAGTTCAAGAATTATAATCCAAAAATAAAAGAGGAGTGTGGTGTATTTGGGATTAGTAATAATGAAGATGCATCAACTTTAGCTGCTCTTGGTTTACATGCTTTACAACATAGGGGCCAAGAAGGTTGTGGAATAGTGTCATTTGATGGCAAAAAATATCATTCAGAAAAAAGGTTTGGTTTAGTTGGTGATAACTTTAATAAAGAGAAAGTTTTAAAGTCACTACCTGGAAACTATGCGATCGGCCATAATAGATATAGCACTACAGGAGGTACAACTTTAAGAAATATACAGCCTTTTTTTGCGGATACTAACACTGGCGGAATTGGAGTTTCTCACAACGGTAATTTAACAAATGCAATAACACTCAGAAAGAAATTGGTCGAGGATGGTGCTATTTTTTATACAACATCTGATACAGAAACAATTGTGCAATTAATTGCAAGATCTAAAAGAGTAAAAACCATAGATAAAATTATAGATGCATTATTTCAAATTCAAGGAGGTTATGCTTTAGTAATGTTAACGCAAAATACTTTGATTGGAGTTCGAGATCCTTTTGGAATAAGACCACTTGTTATTGGAAAATTAAATAACTCTTATGTCTTTGCGTCAGAAACATGTGCTTTAGATATTATAGGAGCTAAGTATGTTAGAGACGTTGAAAATGGAGAAATTGTTTACATACAAGATAATAAATTAAATAGTATAAAACCTTTTCCTGTTAAAAAAATTAGACCTTGTGTTTTTGAATATATTTATTTTTCAAGACCAGATAGTTTATTAAATGGTAAGTGTGCTTATGAATATAGAAAAAATTTTGGTGGGGAACTTGCAAAAGAAAACTCACTAAAAGCAGATTTAGTAGTGCCAGTTCCAGATTCAGGTAATGCTGCAGCGATAGGATTTAGTCAATTAACCAAAATACCATTTGATCTTGGTTTAATCAGAAATCATTATGTTGGTAGAACATTTATTGAGCCTGCTCAAAAAATAAGAAGCTTAGGAGTAAAGCTAAAACTTAATGCAAATAAAACTACCATAAAAAATAAAATAATTATTTTAATTGATGACTCTTTAGTTCGTGGAACAACGTCACATAAAATAGTTAAAATGTTATATGATGCTGGTGCAAAAGAGGTTCATGTAAGAATAGCTTGTCCAGAAATCAAATATCCAGATTTTTACGGTGTTGATACGCCAACTAAAAAAGAATTGCTTGCAGCAAATATGAACAACAACCAAATATGTGATTATATCAATGCTAAATCATTAGAATTTTTAAGTATTGAAGGCTTATACAAAGCAATGGGTTTTGAGAATAGAAACAAAACATATCCACAACTTACTGATCATTACTTCACTGGTGATTATCCTGTTAAATTAATTGATAATCTTGGTGATAATAAAGTGACGCAGTTGTCATTACTAAGTACTGCATCTAATAATTAAATTATGAAAAAAGTAAATTTCACAGAAATGAAAAATGGTACTAAGGAAGACTACATGTTTTTAGATAAACTTGAAAAAGAGTATGTAGGTGAAACTGCTGATAGAATATTAGGTTTCTTATCAAGAATGACTTCAACTTTAGAAGGTTACAAAATTTCAAGATTAGAACACTCTTTGCAAAGTGCTACTAGAGCTTATAAAAATAAAGAAAGTGAAGAGATGGTAGTTGCATGTTTGTTACATGATATAGGAGATGAACTTGCTCCTTTAAATCACTCAGAATACGCAGCAACAGTGTTGAAACCATACGTTTCTGAAAAAACCCATTGGATAATAGAGAAACACGGTGAGTTTCAAATGTATTATTATGCTCACCATTTAGGTGCTGATAGGTTTAAGAGAGAAAAATACAAAGACCACAAATACTACCAAGCGACAGTAGATTTTTGTGAGAAATACGATCAATGTTCTTTTGATCCAAATTATAAGTCCATGAATCTCAAGGATTTTGAACCTATGGTGAGAAATATATTTTCAAGAAAACCATATTCTCACTATTAAATTGTCTAATAAATTAAAATCCGAAAAAAGTCCTTATCTTAAACAGCATGAAAATAATCCTGTTGATTGGTTAGCATGGAATAAAGACAGTTTAAAAAAAGCAAAAGTTGAAAAAAAACCAATTTTTTTAAGTATTGGATATGCTAGTTGTCATTGGTGTCATGTGATGGCCTATGAAAGTTTCGAAAACATTGAAATAGCAAAAGTAATGAATGACAATTTTATTAATATAAAAGTTGATAGAGAAGAGAGACCAGATTTAGATTTTATATTTCAAAGAAGTCTAGGTATACTAACTGGTGCTCAAGGAGGTTGGCCGTTGTCAATGTTTTTAGATGAAAATGGTGTGCCTTTTACTGGAGGAACATACTTTCCACCAAAAGAAATGCAAGGAAGACCAAGTTTTACCCAAGTTCTTAACAATGTTTCGAAGGTTTATAAAGAGAACAGAGAAAAAATTGTAAATCAAGTTGAGCAAATGAAGCTAGTTTTTAAAGAATTTAATATAAAAACTGCTGTTATAAAACAAGATGTCGAACCATTGGTTGAAAAAATTTTACAATACATGGATGAAAAAAATGGTGGCTTTAAAGGAGCGCCAAAGTTTCCCCAATTATATATATTTGATACAATATTTTATTTTTATATTAAAAATAAAAAAAATACTTTCTTAGATGTAGTTAGAAAATTACTGAATAATATTTCATCTAAAGGTATTTACGATCACATTGGTGGTGGTATTTCTAGGTATACTGTTGACGAAAAATGGATAGTTCCCCATTTTGAAAAAATGCTTTACGATAATATTTTGTTCGTAAGAACAGTAAATAATTATTTAGTAAGTAAAAAAGACGAAAAATTGAATGAGAAACTAATCCAAACAATTAATTTTATAAATAGCGAATTTCTTAATGACAAAAACTTATTAGGCTCGGCTTATGATGCAGATAGTGAAGGTATTGAAGGCAAATACTATGTTTGGAGTTATGAAGAAATTACAAAACTACTTGGTAAAGATATTGAAGTATTTAAAAAAAAATACTTAGTCTCAAAAGAAGGAAACTTTGAAGGATCAAATATATTAATTGAGAGTGATAATTTAGAATTAAATGAAAACGAGTTAGAAATTATAAACAAAAGTGAAAAAAAGCTTTTTAATGAAAGAAAAAAAAGAGTAAAGCCTTTTTTCGATGATAAAAGTCAAACTGATTTAAATAGCTTTTGGATATATACTTTATTACATTCATCTTTTGTACTTAAGAATAAAACACTTAGAGATAAATCATTTAAACTTTTAGAAATTTTACAAAAAACTCTTAAAAATAAGATTTATCATTGTTATGATAAGAAAGAAGAAATAGATGTATTTTTAGAAGATTACGCATATTTTGCATTAGTTTTAGTAAGTTTTTACGAGGTGACAGGTAATGAAAACTATCTTAACAGGAGTGAGGAAATATTAAAAGAAACATGGAGTCTTTTCTACGATGAGGAGACAAAAACTTTACAAAAAAATTCGCAAAAAACAAATGATCTATTTGTTAAACCTATAGATATAATTGATAATAATATTCCAAATGGAAATAGTATTTTTCTGCTTACACTAAATAAAATTTTTAATATAACTGAAAATAATGTTTATAAAAATAAAATAGAAAATCTTACAAAGTCCTTTTATTCTTTGATAGACAGAAATTACTCACAAATGTTTAGCTATTATAAAACCTTAGATATTTGTGAAAATAATATTACTTTCACATTTTTTGGTTTTAATGAAGAGTTTCAAGAAATTCGAGACTTTTTATTGTTAAATTACTTCGAAAAATCTACATTTATTTATAAAAAATCTGAAGATGAACAATTTATTTTAATTTGTAAAAATCAAACTTGTTCAAAAAAATTAAAAAATTTTTCTGAAATTAATAATTATTTAAATGAGAGATCTATCTAACCAAAAAAAAGGTTCTTTGATGGCTTTTATAGCAGTGATGTTAATCACTCCCGACTCTTTATTTATAAGACTTTCATCAATTGATACTTGGGGTTTAGTTTTTTATAGGGGAATTATTCCATTTGCTGTTGTTTTTATAGGTATGATTATAATTTATCAAACTAGATTTTTTAAAATTTTATTTTCAAATGGCTACAAAGGTATCGCTTATATTATAACTTTTTCAATAACAAATATTGCTTTTGTTGTTTCAATTCAAAATACAAATGTTGCAAATACTTTGGTCATGATTGCAACAGCACCGATGTTATCTGCAATTTTGAGTAATGTTTTTTTAAAAGAAAATCCTGACAAAAAAACATGGTTAGCTATAATCATTACTTTTGTTTCGGTAATATATATTTTTTATGACTCAATTAAAATTGGTAACTTCTACGGAGATATACTTGGTTTTATTGCAGCACTAGGATTAGCTATTGGTGCAGTTATAATAAGGTCTGCAAAAAAATTAAATTTAGTCCCATCTGCAGTAATTGGAAAATTGTTTGTAGCATGCTTTGCTTTAATTTTTATCGACGATTATTCTCTTATTGGAAACGATTTAATAATTGTTCCTTTAATGTGTTTAATGTGTGTTGCAATACCATTTGTTTTAGTAACTATCGCTCCAAGATTTATAACTGCAGCAGAGGTAAACCTATTCTTTTTGCTGGAAACTATCATTGGTCCAATTTGGGTTTGGTTAATAATTAAAGAACAGCCAACAACTGAAACAATCCTTGGTGGTATAGTTATAATTGTTACAATTGCTGTTCATTCTTTTTTAAAATTAAAAAAATCATAAGTTAGACATAATAATTTCTTGATTTAGTCTAAAATCGCAAATAATAAGCAGTCGGTTTATGAATAAAATTGTAAAAAATTCTTGGGCACTATTTTTGGGTATGAGTATGATTATGTTGTCATACGGATACCAAAGTTCACTTCTTGGTGTAAGAGCTGTTGTAGAAAATTTTAGTTTAGCTTCTACAGGTTTTATGATGTCTGGATACTTTGTTGGCTATTTTATTGGTGCTAGAACTGCTACACCTGTAATTTCAAGCGTTGGGCATATAAGAGTTTTTGCTGCTTTTGCATCCATTGCATCCTTATCGATATTACTCCACTCTATTTTTGTAAATCCATTCTCCTGGTTTTTATTAAGAGTTGTAACAGGATATTCAATGGTTTTAATTTATACAATTGCAGAAAGTTGGTTAAATGATAGAGCAAGTAATAAAAATAGAGGGAAAGTCTTATCAATATATATGATCATACTATACGGAAGTATGGGGTTAGGAATGTTTTTACTTAATTTTAGTGAACCAGAGAATTTTGAACCATTTATTTTAATATCCGCAATTATGTCTTTGGCACTTATACCAATTTTGTTAACAAAAAGAAAAGCGCCTACTTTTAAAAAAATTAGCACAATGTCTATTAAAGATTTATATAATTCATCACCACTTGGTACAGTAGGTGCATTATTATTGGGTACTGTTCACTCAGCAGTTTTTTTATTTTTTGCTGTTTATGCAGCTGAAATGAATTTTTCAATTCTTGAAATTTCAATTGTTACTTTTCTTTTAACAATTTCTGGGGCTATTGCTCAATATCCTATCGGTTATGTTTCAGATAAATTTGATAGAAGAAAAGTGATTGTTTTTACATCTTTTGGTGCAGCTTTTTTTGCCTTATTGCTTATTTTTTCTAGTGGAACAATGTATTTACCACAAGGGTTAGGTTCCTCAAAAATTTGGTTTTATTTTTTTGTAATTTTATTTTCATTTTGCAGTTTACCTTTGTTTTCTTTAATTTTAGCACACACCAATGATTATATTACTAAAGATAAATTTGTAGCAGCTGGAGCAAGTCTACAATTTGCTTTTGGTTTTGGTGCAATGAGTGGCCCCTTTCTTTGTTCAATCTTCATGAATGTTGTTGGAAATAACGGTTTTTTTATATTTATTATTATTTTTCACTCAATAATAGGAATTTTTGGCATACATAGAATGAAAGTACGACCAACTTTAGAAAATCCAGACTCTCAGTTTGTTCCAATGCCACAAACTATTACACCGGTTGGAATGGAGTTAAATCCATCTACAGAACATATTGACGAGCCTTACACTGAAAATGTTGAAAAAATGTTGAAAAGAAAAGGTGTTATTTTAAAAAAAAAGGCTAAAGAAATTAGAAAAGAAAATTAATACATATTCCATTTTTAGTTGTATAAAACATTAACTCTACATAACTCTTGTTTAAAAACCTTTATTTTGGTTTAATTAATTATGAAAAAAAAAAAATTGTCAAACAAATTAGACAATGGTGCAATTGCAAAACTCGCGAGTTTAACCTCAGATGCTATTAGCGATTATAAGAAAAGACAAAAACAAAAAAAAAAGGAGCTAGAGGTTAAGAAAAGAAAAGAAGAATTTAGTAAATTAAATTTAGAAAAAAAGGAATTAAATAAAAAGTTTGAAGATTTTAGAAAGCAAGAAGATAAAATAGCAATAAAGTTTGAAGAGTTAAAATTAAAAGAGAAGGAATTGCAACTCATAGAAATTGAGCTAAAAAATAGGGAAAATCAAATAAAAGAAAAAGAAAATAATCAAAAAATTAAAGATAATCATCAAAACGATATACGTATCGAATTAAAGAAAAAAGAAAAAGAAATTAAATTAAAAATAGATGAGTTAAACCGTAAAGATATAGATTTAAAAGTTCGTGAAGAAGAGCAAAAACAAAAAGAAGTAAAAGAAAATAGACGTAAAAGAAGAGAGCAAAAATTAATTCAACAAAAAGAAGATGAACAAAAAAGTATCGAGGCTAGAAAACTAAAAGAGTGGGAAGAAAAATTTGATAGGGAGCAAAAAGAAAAAGAAAATCAAGAAAAATTAAAAGAAGAGAAATTACGTTTGAAAGAGATGAATTTAAGAGCATCCAGAGAATTAAAATATGACGATAAAAATGACGAAATATCATCTAAACTTCGTACTTTTGATATAGAGAATAGTTCAAAAAATTAAAATTTATCACTTTCTAATATCATTAATAACCTGCAAAAGTGTCTATACAAAGAATATTTTAAGCTATTCTGCTTTGCTTTTATTTTTTTTTTAAATATGATTTTATCATCGAGTTTTAAAAATTCTTTTAGCTTTTGAGATAATTTTCCAGAAATATTACTATCATAAAGTAAACCTGCATCTCCGTAAGATAAAAATTCCTTTGGTCCATTTTTACAATTACTTGATATAATGAATGAATTGCATAAAGCAGCTTCTACAATTACAAAACCAACTTCCTCCCAAATTGAACTTAAAATAAAAGCCTTTGATTTTTTCATGTAGTAATAAATATTTTCTGTAAAGTTTATAATAAATATATTTTTAGATAAATTTTGTTTTCTTATCTCTTCTATCATTTTAACTTTTTCCTCACCGTCTCCGATTATAAGTAACTTTTCGTCAGGATTTTCTAAACAAAATGACTTAAATTCTTTTATTAAATAGATAAAATTTTTTTGTTTAGTAAATCTCCCTGCTGCTAGAAAATAATTATGATTTATCTCCATGTTTGAGCTATCTTTATCAATAATTTTTTTTATTTTAAAATCCTGTATATTAATTATTGCATCTGGTAATGTTTCAATTTTTTCGATATCGAAAATATTATTTTCAATTAAATCTTTTTTTAATTCATCAGTTGGACAAGTAATTCTATATAATTTTTTTTTTGAATTAATCCATAAATTCTTTCTAAAAAAATTTAATTTAGGGTAACCAGATATCCTTAAAATTAACCTCGTTTTAGGGTTTATAAAATTTGTAAAAATAATTGGTAGAGATGTCAAAAGATGAGCTATAAGATAATTTGGTTTATTTTTTCTTAAAAATAAAATAAATGGAAATAATGAAATCAGGATAATTACTATGTATGAAAACCTGCTTTTAAAGAAACCTGTTTTTGGAAGTAAGTTGTAATAATTAAAAGACAGATTTTTTAATTTTACCCCATTTTTTTCTAAATAATTTTTATATTTTGTCCACTCGCCAAAAATATTAAGAATTATAACGTTGTAGTCATTTGAAAATTTTGCGAGTGATATTGCTGAGTTTAAAGTAGATTTAACTGTTCCAACTTTAGTAAGAAATGGAGACCAGTAATAAATTGTTTTTTTCATTAGTACTATTGATTTGGAAAATAGTCTTTTAATTCACCCTCGCGATAAACGTCAGCAGTACAACAATGAAGACCTCCACCAAAAGCATATGCATCTCTCAATTCAACAGGGATAACTTCCATTCCTAGTTTATCTAATTGGTCAGATTGATAAATTTCACTTTTCTCTACACAAACTGTTTTAGGATCTAAAACTAAAATATTCATAGACAACCAAACTGAAGAATAACATAATGGTGGAGGTGAGTTATGCGCTGGCTGAGCAGAGTCTATTATCTGCCAATCATTATTTTCGAATAATTTGCGTTGAGATTTAGGAAGTCTTCTTTGAGGATTGTTAATTATTAAGCCTTCCCTAATCGGTGTAAAGGTAGCATCAATATGTATTGGATATGGATCCCCAGGAAAATTAACAGTATGAACTCTGTGATTTGAAAAATGTCTTTTAAGCCAATCTATACCTTTAAGATTAGTTGTAAATCCGTGCTGAACAACCAAATCTTTACCAAATCTTAAAATATCTGCAGCATCAAATAACGGCTCTTCTTCGGTTGTAACAAAGTATTTTTTTTCTGTCCATTCAAGCCTCTTTTTTTCACCAATCTTTTCAGATAGATAATCTTTTCTATAATCAAGATCGGTCAGTCTTGGTTTTGGTGCAGTTTCATGCTTCATATTCTTATCTTTATTAAAGTAATTTTGTAACAAAGGTCTATAATTTAAATACTCAAACCATCTGCATCTATAACTCATAGTTGCTTCTAACATCTCATTTCCTACAGTCAAAATTATGTCTCTTGCTGGCATGCAGCCAAACATTGACTCAGCTGCCCAATCTGGTGTGGAAATTTTCTGGTTATGATTTATTGGAACTGGTCTATCAACTTTAATACCTCTTTTTTCTAAAAGAGATGCAAAATTATTTAGCAAGTCGTTAGCTTTATCAACTGTATCTTTTAAACGAGGCCCATGCATTCCCTTCATATCAGAGTCCTCAG
Organism: Pelagibacteraceae bacterium AG-426-E17; assembly: GCA_003210095.1. GTDB lineage: Bacteria > Pseudomonadota > Alphaproteobacteria > Pelagibacterales > Pelagibacteraceae > Pelagibacter. The sequence continues at coordinate 733,414 of QCNP01000001.1, read as the reverse complement.
GAACTTTTGCATCTACCGCAGGTTCAGGTGCAGGTATGCAACATCCATCTGCTTTACCAACAATAACATGTTTTAGCGGATCCCATTCATTCCAACTATTAACTACTATTTTTTCATTCATTTAATTTAATGCAATAAATCTTCTATTATTTTTAATAATTAAACTATAATAAATTATTGCAATAAAAATTAGGAAACCGCCAATTATTGTGTTATTTGATGGAACTTCGTTAATTCCTAATATTGGTATCCATACCCAAAAAATACCACCAATTACTTCTGTTAATGATAAAAGAGTTAATTCGGCTGCTTGGATTGTCCTTGAGCCAATAGAGTATAAAATCAAACCAACACACACGAGAGTTCCATGTATTGAAAATAAACCCTGATTCAAGCTTGTAGATATTAGATTACTATCTGTTTCAACTAAAATAATTATAGATATTATTGCACAAAACAATCCTGCTAATGCAACAGTGGTAAACTTCGGAGTATCTTTTCTCCATCTTAAGGATACTGAAAAAATTGAAAAACCAGTTGCTGAGGCTATACCAAAAATTAAACCAAATAAGCTACTTTCAGAGAAATTACCAAAAGCTATTATACAAATTCCTATAGTGGCAATTATAATAGAGATCCAGACATTTATAGAAATTCTTTCATTAAGAAATAAGAAACCCAGAAATGCAGTTATAAAAGGCATTGCTGCAAGGCATAATAATGTGACTGCGGCAGTGGTATTTGTAATTGACCAAATAAAAGAAATCATTGCAATACCTAAACCAATTCCTCCAATTAAGCCCGATAATCCAATTTTCTTATAATTTTTATAAAAGGTAATACCCTCTTCAAAATATAAATATATATTTAATATTAAAAAAATAGTAATTCCCCTTCCTAAAAGATATTGCCAAGGAACTAGTTCGGGTTGATCAATATATCTAACTACTAACGGACCAAAAGACCACAATATACCAGCAAAAAGCACTAGTGGAATTGCAACTTTTTCATTTTTTAATTCCAGCATTTTAGATTCTTAATATTAATTAATATTTTAAACAACTATTTTTTATTGGTTAAATGTTCAAAATTTGGCTTATTTTGGTTTTTTTATTTAACTTATTTATTAAAATAGACTAATCATATTTAAATGGATCTACAAATTATTAAAATTGCTTCAAATAACAAAAATCAAAAAGATATTAAAAATTATACTCACAAAATTAAAAATAAAAATTCGATTTGTGGTGACGAAATTATAATAAGTTTATTAATAAAAAAAAATATTATTAAAGATATTGGTTATAATTGTAAATCATGTGTTTTTTGTCAGGCCTCAATTAATTTATTAAGTAAAAAAGTAACTAAAATGGATATAATTAGCACAATTAATTTGTGTAATAACGTCATTGATTCTTATCAAATAAAAGAGGGAAAGTTTGATAAAAAAATTAATTTCTTTAAAAAAATTTTAACTAAAGATAATTTTGCTAGAAAAGACTGCTTACTTTTACCTTTCATAACACTTAGAAAATTATTAACATTAAATGATAGAAAAAATTAAATTATCTGTATTTGCGGGTCTATTTTCCTTTTTCACTATTGGTATTTTATCCTATCTAACTTACAAAACTGATTATGGTATTTTTTTAGTTGCATCATTTGGTTCAACTATGGTTATATTATATGGATATCCAGACAGTCCATTTGCGCAACCAAAAAATATTTTTTTTGGCCATTTGCTTACTTCGCTCGTTGGTGTTATTTTTGTTGCATTTATATCTCTGCCATTATTTTTAACTTTACCATTAGCAGTTGGTTTAGGTGTTGCATTGATGATATTATTAAATGTACCTCATCCACCTGCTGGGGGTAATCCAATAATTGTAATTCTTGGATCTGTTTCCTTCGAATATCTTTTAAACCCCATTATGGTCGGTTCAATTATAATTATTGTGTTTGGAATAATTTTAAATAGGCTGATCTTAAAAAGGAAATATCCAAAAAATAATTTGTTTGATTGATTATCCTTTTTCATGATAAGCTAAAATAAATAATACGTACTTAAAGTTTAAGGAGAAAAATGAAAATATTATGTGTTTTATATGATGACCCTAAAGGTGGAATGCCAAAATCTTATCCATTATCTGACTTGCCAAAATTAGATAAATATCCTGACGGTATGAGTTTACCTACACCAAAAGGTAGAGATTTTACTCCTGGTCAGTTACTAGGATGCGTATCAGGTGAATTAGGATTAAGAAAATTTTTAGAGAGTGGTGGTCACGAATTTATTGTAACTAATAGTAAGGACGGTGATGGATGTGAGGCTGATAAACACATTGTTGATGCTGATGTAGTTATATCACAACCATTTTTTCCTTATTATTTAACAGCTGAGAGAATTAAAAAAGCAAAAAATTTAAAAATGGCGATAACTGCAGGAATTGGTTCGGATCATGTTGATTTACAAGCAGCTATGGACAATAAAATAGATGTTGTTGAAGTTACATTTTGTAATTCAAGATCGGTAGCAGAGCATATTGTTATGATGATTGTAACATTAGTAAGAGATTATCATAACCAACATAGAATAGTTAATGAAGGAGGATGGAATATAGCTGATGCAGTACAAAGGAGTTACGATGTGGAGGGTATGCATGTTGGTACAGTAGCAGCTGGAAGAATTGGTCTCGACGCATTAAGAAAAATGAAACCGTTTGATGTCCATCTACATTATTTTGATAGACATAAATTACCGGATAGTGTGGAGAAAGAATTAAATCTTACTTTTCATGATTCAGTTGAATCGTTAGTTAAAGTTTGTGATGTAGTAACTATAAATTGTCCTCTGCACCCTGAAACAGAAAATTTATTTAATAAGAATTTAATTAATAAGATGAAAAAAGGTGCTTATATTGTTAATACAGCCCGAGGAAAGATATGTAATAAAGATGATATAGCCGACGCATTAAAATCTGGACAATTAAGCGGTTATGCTGGCGATGTATGGTTTCCACAGCCTGCCCCAAATGATCACGTTTGGAGAAGTATGCCACATCATGGTATGACTCCTCATACATCAGGAACATCACTCTCTGCACAAGCAAGATACGCAGATGGTGTAAGAGAAATTCTAGAATGTTTTTTTGATAAAAAACCTATTAGAGATCAGTATTTAATTGTTAAAGATGGTCAATTGGCTGGTATGGGTGCACACTCGTATAGTAAAGGTTCGGCAACAAGTGGTTCTGAGGAGGCTGCTAAATACAAGAAAAAGTAAATTTGAAAATTAAAAAATTTTTAAAACCTTTTATTTTAACTTATTTATTTTTTAGCGTTGCTATAAGTTTTTATCCAACTTTTGAATTTTACACTTTTAAAGGTCAACTTTTAATATTAGCGGTATCAACATTTAACGGTACTTTAGGATTATTAGTAAAAAAAATTGGAAAATAATAAATTTATAATACGTAGGGTTCTACTCTTTCCTCTTGCTTGAGTACCCTTTCAACAGAAAAACAACCTAAATCAATCGTTTGATAAGATCCTGTCGTAATTAATTCTGTTAAAGCTCTTCCTATACCAGGAGCTTGCATCAATCCTCTTCCTGTAAATCCAGTGGCCATATAAACATTTTTATAAGCAGGATGTTTTCCAACTACAGCGTTGTTGTCTAATTTATTGCAATCATAATACCCTGCCCAAGCACCAGTCATTTTTATCTCCTCAAATACTGAAATTCTTTTAGCAAGACCTGGCCAGACTAATTCTTCAAAATCATTCCACTCTGGTTCTAAATCTTTAGCATCCCAAACAGGTTTTGGTGATCCAGCTAAATATTCTTTACCTTCAGGTCTCCAATATACACCTGTTGTAAGGTCACCAGTCAAAGGCATTTCAGGTATATGTTTTGGGCATTTAAATCTAAAAACAGTATGTTTTTGAGGAAATACAGGAATGTCATTTAGAAGTTCGTTGGTCCAGCATCCAGCAGCAGAAATTATAGCATTAGCGTTTATGTCTTTTAAGCTTTTGACGTCCCCTTTTACAAATTCAGCTCCTAATTCAATAGCTTTATTTTTCAGAGCGTTATGAAATAAATATGGATCTATCCAGCCTTCAATTTTTGTATCAGAGTAAGTTGCTGTTTCAATTCCCTTTTCACTTATATATGGAAATTTGTGTTTTAATTCAGAACCTTTAATATTTTTTGTGCCAGCATCGCAGGCTTTATGATTTTCTAAAGCTAAATACTGCTCTTGAGCATGTTCTGGTCCAAAAAGCAAAAGGTAGCCATTTGGAACCATACTGACTGTTGGACTTGGGTTATTTTTAGTTTTTAGATCACTAGGGACATTTAACAAAAATTCCCTAGAAAATTTACCTAACATGATATTCTCTTTTTGAAAAAATTGTCTTCTAAATCCACCCAAAGATAATGGAAATGAAGCCCTTTTGTAAGTTGGATCTTTTTCAATTACTTTTACTTTTCTACCTACCCTTGAGAGAAAATAAGCTGTAGACGCTCCAATTATTCCACCACCAACTACTACTACATCATCCATATTAATTTAATAAAACTAAAGTAAAATTAAGAATTAATGCATAACAGCTCCAAAGTAAATATGGAATCATTAGATAAAAACTTAAATTATTTATTTTTTTATATTTGAAAGTTAATAGTGCTATAAACATTAATATTACTATTAAATTAATTAATGCTAATTCAATGTTGTGGAAAACAAAAAAAACTATACTCCAAGTTGTATTAAAACATAAATGAATCAAGTATATTAAAACTAAATTTATATTATAATTCTTATGCCAAGCCGACCAAATAGCTATAGCCATAAAAAGATATAAAGTTGTCCATACAGGAGCAAATACCCAATCCGGGGGTGTCAAAAAAGATTTATTTAGTGTCGAATACCATGGCTCTTTGTAAGAAATTGTCGCTATACTTCCTATAAACGACGCAGAATATGTAATTATTGCAAATATAGTAAAAGATATAAATTTATTTTTTAACATATTCATATTATACATCATTTTTATATGAATAATAAATCAATATGGATAACCGGAGCTAGTAGCGGGATTGGTAAAGCTCTAGCTTTAAAATTTGCAAAAGAAGGTTGGAAGGTAGCAATTTCAGCGAGAAGAGAGAATTTATTAAATGAAATTTCTCAGAGTAATGAGAATATAATGCCATTTCCTTTAGACGTAACGGATAGTGAAAAATGTAAAAATGTATTCGAAAATATTAAAAATAAAATTGGAGAGATTGATATATCTGTTTTCTGTACAGGAATTCATGATCCAAAATCAGAGAAAAGTTTAAATCTTGAAAAAGTTAAGAAAATTATGGAAGTTAATTTTTTTGGTACCATAAACTCAATTGATTCTGTTTATGATTATTATAAAAATAGAAAGTCAGGTCACATATCTATAGTATCTTCAGTAGCAGGTTATAGAGGCTTGCCTGCAGCAGGAGCGTATTGTGCATCTAAATCTGCACTAAGTAGTTTTGCAGAAAGCTTATACTTTGATTTAAAAAGGTTTAATATTCGTGTTTCTCTTGTAAGTCCTGGCTTTATAAAAACACCTATGACTGATAAAAATGATTTTCCAATGCCAATGATTAAATCTCCAGAATTTGCTGCAGATCAAATGTTTAAAGGCTTAACAAAAAATAAGGGATTTGAAATTCACTTTCCAAAATCTTTTACCTCTATTATGAAAGTACTTAAAGTAATGCCAAATGGTCTTTATTTTAGAATTATAGAAAAAGGTATGAAAAAGATTGTTGATTAATCTTTCATAAAAAAAACAGTCAACTCTCCAACCTTAAAACCAAATTTAGTTAAAGTTGCTCTATTGATTGCAACTTTTTCATCTTGTTTAAATATCCAATCATCAAATGAAACTTTAATATTTTTATTTTTGAATGGAACTAGTAAGTCATATTTAAATTTAAATGCTGATCCATATTGAACACCTGTTGCTTCTCCAACTACATCTGGTGCTGTTCCAACATATTTATTATTATTTATTTTTTTTATTTTCCAAGTTCTTTTTTGTTTTTCGCCATCAGTCCAATAAAAGTCTTCGTCTAATGTAATTATATTGTCTTTAAAGGAACCAATTAAATCTGCTTTGAATTGACGTGTTACTTTTCCGCCTCTGTCTTGTAAAATTCCCCATGCCTTCACTTTACCATCAAAATACTCCTCAATTAGCAAAGTGGGCTCAGTATTTTTAAAATCTTCTGGCTTCATATTATTTGAACAGCTTGTAACTAAGGATAAGACAATAATCAATAGAATTGATTTTATTAATTTCATATAATTATTTTTTTAGTAAAGAAAACTGTATTAAGTCAATATTTTTTGATCTAAAACCAGCCTCACAATAAGATAAATAAAAATTCCACATTCTCTTAAATGTATTATCAAAACCTTGTTTAGATATAAGTTCCCAGCTTTTAAAAAATTTTTCTCTCCATATTTTAAGAGTATTGCTATAATGCGCTCCATAAGAACTACACTGGTTAAGCTCTAAACCAGTTTTTTTTGCATATTCAACTAATGAGCCTTTGGATGGAAGAAAGCCCCCAGGAAAAATATATTTTTGAATAAAATCCTCTTTTTTCTTATATCTATTGAATAATTTATCATCGATTGTAATTGCTTGGATTGCGGCCTTACCATCATCTTTTAAATATTTTTTAATACTTTGAAAATAATTTTTTAAATAGTTTTGACCAACTGCCTCAATCATTTCAATTGAGGCGATTGAATTATATTTATTTTCGACATCTCTATAATCCTGCATTTTAATATTAACTTTTTCATTTAGACCAATTTTATAAATTCTATTTTTTGCATAATCAAATTGCTTTTTTGAAATTGTTATACAATCTAATTTTACATCATAATTTTTACCTATGAATTCTGCAAATCCACCCCATCCACAACCTATCTCTAGAACTTTATCGCCGATTTTAGGCTTAATAAGTGAAGTTAATTTTTGATACTTGTTGATTTGTGCTTCTTCTAAATCTAATTTATCATTTTCAAATATAGCACTAGAATAAGTTAAGCTATTATCTAACCAAAGAGAAAAAAACTCATTTCCTAAATCATAATGTTTAGAAATATTTTTTTTACTATTTGATTTAGTATTTTTATTGAACATTTTTTTTAGATAATTAATGAAAGATAAATCTAAAATACCAGAAAACTTATGAATTATTTTAATATTTTTAGCAGTTAACTCAATTAATCCTGATAGATTATTTGTTTCGAATTCATTATTCATGTAGGCCTCTGCCATACCAATACTGCCTTTTGATATAATTTTTTTAAAAAAATCCGATTTATTAATTTTTACAATGACAACTAAACTTTCATCATCACCAAATACATATTTTCTATCATCGTAATCCGTTACTATAATTTTTCCGTATTTGATCATTTTTAAAGCGGAAAAAGCTATTTTTTTTGAAACATTATTGATCATTAATTTTCGTAACTAGTATTGTTTTTAATTTTAAATTTCTTTTTAACTAATTTAACACCTTTGATCCAAAGCTTTAATGCCTCATAATGTATTGCTGAAATGATTTTGAGGGTCATTAAGGGGTGTTTTAAATAAGATATAAGTAGATTTTTCGAGCTTATTTTTACCCTTTCACCGTCTTGAGAGGCGAATAATAGTTTTCCCTCTTTATCTCTTTGATCGATGATTACTGAGAGTCTTTCATTGGGAATCAATACTTTAAAAAAATATTTTGACTCTAGATCCATAAAAGGTGATACGTAAAATTTCTTTTTACAATTATTAGAGATATGTTGATCTTTAATATTAATTTTAAAAACATAAGTATGTTGTTCCCCAAAAGTATTTTTGACCTCGTATAATATTGCTATTGGATTTGAGTCTGTGTCGTAGATAAAAAAAATACTTAAAGGATTAAAGACATAACCAAATATTCTTGGATAGCATAAAATTTTAATTTTAATATTTTTTGTATAAATATTTTTTTTTTGTAAAACTTGGATTATCCAATCCTTTATTGATGAACCATCTCTATTGCCATGATCTTTATCAAAAAAACTTAAAATATTAAATTTATTATAAGAAAAAAAGGAGATTTCTTTTTCGAGTTCATTAATTTCATCAAGATCTAAAAAAATAGAAAAAACACTATATTTAAAGAAATGCTTTTTAGGTTTAAACCTTTTATGAACTACATTTCCAATATAAATACAAGAATTTTTAACCATCTAAAAATTTAATCATTTCCAGAGAGGATTTAATACCATCTTCGTGAAATCCATATCCAAAATAACTGCCACAAAATAATATATTTTTTTTGTTTTGTATCAAATGTAATTTTTTTTGGTTTTCTAATGTTGTGTGATCGTAATAAGGGTGTGTAAATTCAACTTTCTTTATTATCTTATCTCTATTTATATTTTCAAAGGGGTTTAGAGTTAAAAAGATATTTTTACTTATATTAAAGTTTTGTAATAAGTTTAACCAGTAGGTTACAGAACTTTTTTTTTGTGAAATAGAGGTATTCCATGCTGACCAATTAATTTTTTTTTTTGGCATAACAACATCATCTGAATGAATTATTGCTAAATTTTTTTTATATTGAAAACTGCCTAAAATTTTATTTTCATCTTCAGATTTATTTTCAATCATATTTTTTGCTTCGTCAGCATGAGTTGCAATAATAACTTTATCATAATCAAAATATTCATTATCCGAACCATAAAAAATCCTTACGAAATTAGAAATTCTTTTAATTTTTCTAATTTTGTAATTTTTAAAATGCTCACCACTAACTTTCTCTATTACTTTTTTTACATATTGTCTGCTTCTATTTTTTACTGTGTACCACTGTGGTCTGTTACTCAAATTAAATAAACCATGGTTTTGAAAAAATCTCATAAAAAATTTAATTGGCATTTTTTTTGCATCATATGGTGGCATTGACCAAATTGCAGATACCATAGGAATTAGGTGATAATTAATAAAATATTCAGAATGTTTTTCCTTAATTAAGTATTCGCCTAGGCTTATACTTTCATCAAATTCATTCAATTTAGAACTTTTCTTGTAAAATTTTAATATTTCTAAAAACATTTTAAAAAAATTAAAATTAAATAAGTTTTTTTTGTATGAGAAAATACCTTTTAATCCTTTTCCACAATACTCTAAATTTATGTCTTTAGTCATAAAAGATAAACTCATGTCACTTTTTTCTATATCTACTTCAATCTCTTTAAAAAAATTAATTAAATTAGGATAAGTTTTTTTATTAAAAACTATAAAACCAATATCTGCGAGAATTTTGTTTTTATTTTCATCTAATTGAATATCAATTGTATGAGAGTGTCCACCAAAACGATCCTCTTTTTCAAATAAATCAACTTTATATTTTTTCGATAAATAATAAGCAGCACTAAGTCCTGAGATTCCTGAGCCAATGACTGCAACTTTCATTAATTTTTAAGCTGCGTCTTCTTTAAATTCATCCATGCTTGGGCAAGTGCAGAATATGTTTTTATCTCCATAAACGTTATCTACCCTAGCAACTGGTGGCCAAAATTTATTTCTCTTTAAGTGTTTAGAAGGGTAAGCTGCTTCCTCTCTGGAGTATTTATGTTTCCATTCGTCAGATGATAGTTCAAGATCTGTATGTGGTGCATTTTTAATAGGGTTATCTAATTTATCAAACTCTCCAGATTTAATCTTTTCTATTTCTTTTTTAATCTTTATTAAGGTTTCGCAAAATTTGTCTATTTCCGTAAGGCTTTCACTTTCAGTTGGTTCTATCATCATTGTACCAGCTACAGGCCAAGACATTGTTGGAGCGTGAAATCCAAAATCAATTAACCTTTTTGCAATATCTTCTTCTGTTATACCTGTTTCAGTTTTGATAGGTCTTATGTCGATAATACATTCATGAGCGATATTTCCATTTTTACCTGTATATAAGATTGGAAAATGATTTTTAAGTTTATAAGCTAAGTAATTTGCATTAAGGATTGCATTCTGGGTAGCCAATTTAAGACCTTCTGAGCCCATCATCTTAATGTACATCCAAGAAATAGATAAAATACTAGAGCTTCCCCAAGGAGCTGCAGAGACAGATCCAATTCCAGAAACTGGACCACAATCCTTTATAATTGGGTGACTTGGTAAAAAAAATTCTAAATGTTTTTTACAAGCGATTGGTCCCATGCCTGGGCCACCTCCTCCATGAGGTATACAAAAAGTTTTGTGTAAATTTATGTGACAAACATCTGGTCCAAAATTACCAGGCTTAGCTATACCAACCAATGCATTTAAATTTGCACCATCCATATAAACTTGACCACCATTATCATGAATTATTTTGCAAATATCAGAAATTTTTTCTTCAAAAACACCATGGGTAGATGGATAAGTTACCATCAACGCGCCTAGATTTTCTGAATTAAGCTCTGCTTTCTTTTTCAGATCTTCTATGTCAACGTTTCCCTCTTTATCGCAATTAACGACCACAACTTTCATTCCTACCATTTGGGCACTAGCAGGATTTGTTCCATGGGCTGAACTTGGGATAAGACATACATTTCTGTTACTTTCTCCCCTATCGATATGATACTTTCTAATTACCATTAAGCCAGCGTATTCACCTTGGGCTCCTGCATTAGGTTGTAATGAAACACCAGAGAAACCTGTAATTGATCTCAACCAATTTTTTAAATCTGTGAATAATTTTCTATATCCTTCCATTTGTTCTACAGGAGCAAAAGGATGTGGCTCTGCAAATTCTCTCCAACTGATTGGTATCATTTCTGCTACAGCATTGAGTTTCATTGTACAAGATCCAAGTGCAATCATAGATCTATTAAGAGCAATGTCCTTGTCTTCTAATCTTTTCAAATATCTCAGCATTTCAGTTTCTGAATGGTAGGAGTTGAAAACAGGGTGTTCTAAATATTTTGATGTCCTTAGAAGATTTTTGGGTAAATTTGGCAAGCTTCTGGTAGGATTGTCTTTAATTGACTCAGTGGAATTAAATATTTTTAAAAGCTGATTTGCTCTGTATACATTCTTTCTCTCATCAAAAGAAACAGCTATCATTTCTGAGTTTACTTTTCTTACATTTATCTTTTGATCAAGTGCATTTTTGAAAATTTGATCAGTCTTTTCCTTAGTGTAAATTGTAACAGTATCAAAATATGATTCTGAATATAGTTTGTATCCAGATTGCTTTATTTTGTCAGCGAAGTTTTTTGTAAGTTGGGAAACTCTTTCTGAAATATTTTTTATTCCTTTTGGACCATGATAAACTGCATAGGCCGCTGAAACTATAGCTAATAAGGCTTGAGCTGTACAAATATTACTTGTAGCTTTATCTCGTCTTATATGTTGCTCTCTTGTTTGTAGAGACAACCTGTAAGCTTTATTGCCGTGTCTATCGACTGAAACTCCAATGATCCTTCCAGGCATTGATCTTTTAAATTCATCTTTTGTTGCAAAAAAAGCTGCATGCGGGCCACCGTAACCCATAGGTATTCCAAATCTTTGTGAGCTTCCCACTGCTATATCGGCACCTAATTCTGCGGGTGTCTTTAATAAAGCTAAAGCTAACAAATCACAAACAAGTATTGCTTTACCGTTTTTTTTGTGAATTTTACTTATGTATTCACTTGGATCTTTAATATCACCCAATGTACCTGGATATTGAATAATACCACAAACTAAATCAGATTCTTCATCAATAACTTTATCCTCACTTCCAACAATAACTTTTAAACCTAATGGTTCAGCTCTTGTCTTTACAACTTCAATTGTTTGTGGATGGCAGTTTTCTGAAATAAAAACTGTTTTAGAATCTTTTTTATCAAGCCTATAACTTAGACCCATTGCCTCTGCTGCCGCTGTCCCCTCATCAAGCAGAGATGCATTCGCAATGTCCATTCCTGTGAAATCAACAATCATCTGTTGAAAATTAAGTAACATTTCTAATCTACCTTGAGCGACTTCTGGTTGGTAAGGTGTATAAGAAGTATACCATCCCGGATTTTCAAGAATATTTCTAATAATAACATTTGGTGTATAAGTTCCATAATACCCCATGCCTATATAGTTAGAGAATATAATATTCTTTTTTGATAAATTTTTTAATTTTCTTAATGCTTCATACTCAGAATTAGGTTCACCAATATCTAAATCATCTGTGAAAAGAATTTTTTCTGGAACAGTTTTAGATATAAGTTCATCAAGTGAGGTATACCCAAGAACTTTTAACATTTTACTTTGTTCTTCTTCTGAAGTCCCAATGTGTCTTTTAATAAAATCTTTTTCTGTGTCGTGTAACATTATGATGAGCTCTCCTTAGCAAATTTATCGTACTCTTCTTTATTCATAAGAGTATCGAATTCTGATTTATCTTTTAACTTTAATTTGAAAAACCACGCTCCACCCTCTGGGTCAGCGTTAATTTTTGATGGATCATCAACAATTGATTGATTAATTTCTACAACCTCACCACTTACTGGCGTATATACATCACTAGCTGCTTTTGTTGACTCAACCACTCCTGCAGTTCCATCTTTTTCAACATTAGATCCTTTCTCAGGTAATTCAGCAAAAACTATGTCACCTAACATTTCAGTTGCATGTTTTGTAATTCCAATAGTTCCAATCTCTCCATCTAGTGTAATCCATTCATGTTCTTTTGAAAATTTTGTGTTAGACATTAACTTCTCCTTTCACATAACTTTTTTTATAAAATGGTAGATCGCAAACATTGGCAGGTACTTTTTTTCCTCTTACTTCTAAGTAAACTTTTGTATCTGTTTTAGAATGAGAATTTGAAATATAGCCCATAGCGATAGATGCATTAACACTTGGTCCAAATGTGCCGCTGGTAACTTTTCCAATCTCATTATCTTTTTCATCAAAAATTTTCGTTGACTCTCTTGCTATAACTCTAGTCTCTGGTTTGATACCAACTCTTAATTTTGATACACCTTCTTCGATTTGTCTTTTTATTTTTTGTGACCCTATAAAATTATCATTAATTCTATTTTTTGAAATAGCCCACTTTAAATTTGCTTCTACTGGACTAGTATTTTCATTTATGTCATGACCGTACAAGCACAAACCTGCTTCTAATCTTAAAGTATCCCTTGCACCCAACCCAATTAAAGTTGACCCTCTAGAAATTAATTCTTCGACAAAAGAGATTGCAACTTTATTTGGTAATGATATTTCAAATCCATCTTCACCTGTATATCCAGATCTTGTTATATAGATTTCGCTATTTTTGAAAGAAAAATCACATCCGTTCATAAATTTTAATTTTGATACACTTGAAACTACATTTTCAAGAATTGTTTTAGATTCTGGACCTTGTATTGCTATAAGAGATAAATCATTGTTCATATCCAAATTTTGATCATTCAATTTATTTTTAATAATTTGAAGATCGTTTTGTTTACAAGCAGCGTTTAAAATAATCATGTACTGATCTTTCATCCTGGTAATGATAAGATCATCATATATCCCCCCATTCTCTTTCATTAAAAACGAATACTTGCTTTGATTAATTTTTAAATTTTTAAGATCAGTCGGTAAAATTTCTTGTAGCTTATCTGTTACGTCATCACTGTATTTAACGAATAACTGCCCCATGTGAGAAACATCAAAAATTCCGGACTTATTTCTTGTAATATTATGCTCTTTTACAATTCCTTCAGCGTATTGAATTGGCATACTATAACCAGCAAACTCAACGAACTTTGCGTTATGCTTTCTGTGTAATTCGAATAATGCAGTTTTTTTTATATTCATATTAACTCTTTTCAAACCCCCTCTGTCGGTGTGCCTGAGAGATTTTGGCTCCTTCGGCGAGAATTTATCTCTTTCCAGAGTTAATATGTACGGTCCTTTTGCCTGAGAGTTTCCGGGGTGTTTGCTCCTTCGGCGCTACAATTTGTAGTCTCTCCCGTATTCGAATTATTAGCACAATTTAAACAAAAAAGATATAAAAAAACTTTACATGCATTTATTGGATTATTTGAGAATTATTTTTTTTTTCAAACAAAAACTGTAATAAAACTGCTGAAATAATTATACAACCTCCAATTAAAACTATTAAAGGTGGATTTTCCCCGGCAAATATCCATGCCCATAGTGGACCTAATACAGCCTCTGTTATCATAATTATTCCTACAATCGCTGAGGGAGTGTTTCTAGCACCTATTGTGATAAATATAAAACCGAATCCTAGTTGAAAAAAACCTGCTAAAAAACCTAAAAAAATATCATGGTAAGATATATTTATTTTTCCAGCGATAAAATACCCAACACTCATAGCAATGATTCCAGCGATAAACTGAAGTGGTATCATATCCACGTTAGGGTATTTTCTTATAATCAAAATTAAAATTGCAAAAGATATAGGCATTATGAATGCAGCTAGATTACCAGATGTTTGACCGGGTGATAATGTAGATCCAACCATTAATACGACACCTATTATTGCAAGAATAATCGATAGAAAGGTTATTTTAGAAATTTTTTCTTTTAAAAAAAAGAAACCAAAAACTGCTAAAAATAAAATTTGTGTTTGAATAATAAAATTTGTGTTAGCAACAGTTGTATTATACATTGCAAAAACATAACCACAAAAGCCTGATGATAAAACTATACCACCAATAAAGCCGGGTAGTCCTGATTTTTTAAAAGCTGCAAATACTTTTTTTTTGTAAGTTAAAAGTAAAAATATAATAATGATTAAAATAAAAAATAAAGATCTCCAAAATAATATTTGCCAAAGTGTAGCTCCTTCAAACGATTTTACGATTAAACCTCCAAAACTAAGACTGCAAGCTCCCAAAAATACTAAAAGAGGTCCTGGTATTTTTTTTAATAAATACATCGCTATTCCAACTCAATCGTGCTAGGTGGTTTCGATGTCACGTCATACACTACTCTATTTATACCCCGAATATTATTTATAATTTTATTTGAAACTTTTTGCATAAATTTTTTAGAGAAATCAAAATAGTCAGCTGTCATTCCATCTGATGATGTGATTGCTCTTAATAAACAAATATATTCATATGTTCTGTTGTCACCCATCACACCTACCGTCTTGACTGGTAATAGTGCAGCATATGCTTGCCAAATTTTATCGTATAAATTTTGTTTTTTTAGTTCGTCTATAAAATAAAAGTCTGCCTCTTTTAAGATTTTTATTTTTTCTTTAGTAATAACACCGGGCATTCTAATTGCTAAACCAGGTCCTGGGAATGGATGTCTAGAAATAATTTCTCTTGAAAGTTTTAGTTCAAGTCCTAATTTTCTAACTTCATCTTTAAACAAAAATTTTAGAGGTTCAACTAAATCAAGCTTCATCTTTTTTGGTAAACCCCCAACATTATGATGCGATTTTATTTTTGATGTTTGTGAACCGGTCACAGATTTACTTTCAATTAAATCTGGATACAAAGTGCCTTGAGCTAAGAATTTAACATTTTTAATTTTTTTTGAATATCTCTCAAATATTTTAATAAATAAATTACCAATAATTTTTCTCTTTTTTTCAGGATCTGTAATGTTTTTTAACTTCTTTAAGAATTGTTTTTCTGCATTTACATAAATAAGATTCATTTTTAATTTTTTTTTAAAAGTATTTACGACCTGTCTTTCTTCATTTTTTCTTAACAACCCTGTATTAACAAATATACATTTTAGTTGTTTTCCGACAGACTTGTTTAATAGTTGTGCAACAACACTGCTATCTACTCCACCCGATAAAGCACATATAACTTTTTTTTTACCTACTTGTTTTTTTACTCTTTCAATTAAAGTATTTTTTTGATGTTTTGGGGACCAGTTTTTTTTTGCTTTACAGATTTTAAAAACAAAATTTTTGATTAAAATTTTTCCTTTTACAGTATGTGTTACTTCTGGATGAAATTGAACACCAAATCTTTTAAGTTTAGTATTTTCAATAATTGTAAATTTTGAGTCTTTTGTTGAAGCAACTTTATTAAAATTTTTAGGTATTTTAGTAACATGATCAGCATGACTCATCCATACGTCGTTCGTATCTTTTGAGTTGAAAAAATTTATAGTTAGTGGAGAATTTTTTGTTTTTTTTATTCTGGCAAAACCAAATTCTCGCGTTTTGGAACTTTTGACTTTACCCCCATAAAATTTAGAAATCATTTGATGACCAAAACAAATGCCTAATATTGGGCATTCAAGATAAAATATTTTATTACTAAATTTAATTTTTTTGTCTTGATAAACATTTAATGGACCACCAGATAAAATAATACCAAATAGATCATTAACATTTATTTTTTTTAGATTTTTGTGGCTGACAATTTCTGAAAAAACTCCAAGCTCTCTAATTCGTCTAGCAATCAACTGTGTGAATTGAGAACCAAAATCAATTATTAATATTTTTTTTAGATTAGTTAGTCTTTTCATTATTTGCTTCAAAATCTTGAAGAGACTTACTTATTTCTGTTTTTTTGCTGCACAATGTTTTACAAATGTTTGAAAATCTATCCATCAAATCATTTGCTTTTTCAAAATTTGACCTATCTAATTGTATATTTATAAGCATATATATAGCTTCCTCATTTTCTGGATCCAAAAGAAGTGTTGTATCCAAATTTTTTTCCTCTTCCTCTTGATTATCTTCATTTTTAAATATTTTTGCTAAGTAAAGATAAGACTTCGCATCTTTAGGATTAAAAACTATATTTCTTTGAAATAGAAATTTTGATTTTTCATAATCTTTTTTCTCAAATTTTTTTTTCGCTTCTTCAAAAAAATTTTCAGCACCAAAAACTAAGTTTAAAAAAACTAAATTAAAAAATATTACAAATATAATTCTTTTTACATATATCATAAATACTCACTATTTTTTTTTACTTCATCTATACTGTGTACCATACTTTCGTAGAAACCTGCTTTTGTAATTTTAACAAATTTGGCATTTTTAGTTAAAATTTTTATTTGCGGAGCACCTAAATAGCCCATTGATGATCTAAGTCCACCAACAAGTTTATGTAATGTTTTTTTAGCATCTCCTTTATATTTAATAAGGCCTTCAACCCCTTCAGGAACGTATTTTGATTTATCTTTTTGTTTTTTTTGAAAATATCTATCAGCCGAACCTTTATTCATTGCTCCTACAGATCCCATTCCCCTAAAAACTTTGAATAACTTTCCTTTTTTTTTAATAATTTTACCAGGTGCCTCTGATGTTCCTGCAAGTAAAGAACCAACCATTACTGCATCTGCTCCTGCAGCTAGAGCTTTTGCAATATCTCCAGAAAACTTTATGCCCCCATCAGAAATCATTTTAACATTTTTCTTTAATCCTTTTTTAACATCTAGTAAGGCACTTAATTGTGGAACACCAATTCCTGCAACTAGTCTTGTGGTGCAAATTGAGCCAGGTCCTATTCCTACTTTTATAATATCTACTCCAAGCTTACATAAAAATTTAGCAGCATTTGCAGTAGCAATGTTTCCCGCACATAACGTCGTTTTTTTTGTCTTAATTTTATTAATTTTCATAATGATGTCTGCAACTTTTTGGCTGTGCCCGTGGGCTGTATCAACCACGATTAGGTCTACTCCAAGTTTAATAATATTTTTGACCCTACTAAACTCACTTTCATTTGTACCTACTGCCGCCCCTACTTTCAGACCTTTTGATTTAACTTTTTGGATTTCTTTAATTTGCCGATCGATAGACAAATTTCTGTGAATAACTCCAATTCCACCTTCTCTTGCTATAGTAATTGCCATTTTTGACTCTGTTACTGTGTCCATTGCAGATGAAATAATTGGGATATCTAGATGTAAATTTTTAGATAAATATGTTTTTGTTGAAACGTCTGAGGGTAAAACTTTTGAATATTGAGGTGTAAGAGTTACATCATCAAAGGTAAGTGCTTCTTTTATAGGAACCATGATAATTTATATATGATTCTATAATTTTTTAAAGTGTCTATCTGACTTTTTTACAAATAATAAAACTTTCTTTAGAATCTTTTCTACTAGATGGAGGTTTGTAAATTTTGACCTCATTAAAGTTTTTTTTAGCATTTTTGACAATTTCATTAAATGTTGAGCCCATGAATATTTTAGATAAAAAACTACCGTTTTTTTTTAAATATTTAATAGAAAAGTTCATAGCATTTAGAGTTAATTCACCAGTTGAAATTGCATCTAAATTCTTGTTACCAGTTGTATTGACCGCCATATCAGATACAACTAAATCTAATTTATCCTTAAAAAAATTAGATATTAATATTTGGTTTTTTTCATCTAAAAAATCACCTATTAAATGATGAACTTTATCAATTTTATCTACCTTCTTTAAATCTATAGAAACTATTTTAGAGTTTTTTGATTTTTCAGCAAGATATTGAGACCAACTTCCCGGAGCAGATCCTAAATCTACTATTTTAATGCCATTTTTAATAATTTTAAATTTATCATCAATTTCTTTTAGTTTATAAATTGCACGTGATCTATATCCTTCAAGCTTAGATTTTCTTACGTATATATCTCTTCTTTGTTTGCTAAGCCAATTTTTGGATATTTTATTTTTTTTCAATTTTTTTCGTATCTTAAACTCTTGGTCAGAGAATTATCATTTAAAGTTTTAATTTCTACTTTAATATTGTTATCTAATCTCATGTCTTTTCCATCTTTCCAAATTCCAGCAGCTAAATGCATAATACCAATTTTGTTATTTGGCAAAAATGGTTCAACAAACTCTTTATTATCCTCGTCAAATTTTGGTAAAAGATGACTTGTAATCCAATTACATCTCACTGGTAGAAATTCTGTATCAACATTATCTACGTAAACACTTAAATTAATTGCTAAACCTTCTGAACCAAATATTCTTCCATGTTTAATTGTTTCTTTAAGATTATTTTGCCAAACCTCCCAACATTTAGAATCTTTTTCTAGTGAAAAAACTCCGATATTTATGTGAGGAGCAAATGCTAGTTTTCTTGCTTTTTGCATGCTAATTTTGGAGGAGACAGCATGTTTAAAATTCTGGGACTTTACTATTGCAATTTTTCCTAATAACCATTTTACTTTTGAAAGTACTCTGTAGCCAGGTCCAATTGACTGTGTAATACCAAGTTTTCCTTTGTTGCAAGCTTTAAAATAAAGATCAACAGAACTCCAATCATTTACCCAAGCATCGCAATCTATCCACAAATATTTTTTGTAATTTGGAAAATATTTTGGAAGAAAAGCTCTTGATACTTGACTTTTTAACCATTCTTTTCCTCTCACTTTTAACGCAGATACCTCTATATCCCACTCAGCCTTTTTAATTTCATCAACCTTATTTTTAATTTTATCTATTTGATTTTGATTTAATCCTGCATCAAGAATACAAATTGCTGTATTATTGCTTTCGGGGAAACTTTTAATAGATTCAATTAATTCTTCTAATAAATTAAAATATTTTTCATCTGCTAAAGAAACGATAGTATTCTCTTTCATTAAAGCACGTCTTCGTGTTCCTCATTATCAATATTTTCGTTTTTAAATTTTTTGTTTAATTTATGAAAATGATAAATACTGAAGGGAATTAGTGTTAAGTACAATAAGCTTGATATTACAATAACATTATGAGTGTATATTAAAAGCATCCCAAAAAATAAAACCACAGCAAATAAAAGAAATATAGTTAATCTTCTGGGTACTGCAATTTTTTTAAAAGAATAAGTTGGTAATTTACTTATTAATAAAATTGAAATTAAAATGAATAGAGCAGGAACAAAATAACTGTAGTCTAAGTTGATAATTTGTAATTCACTTTTGCTATAAATTAATGGCATTAAAACTAAAATACCTCCTGCTGGTGATGGTACTCCTTCAAAAAAATTATCTTTCCATGAAGCCTGTGTCTCAGAACTCACATTAAATCTTGCAAGCCTTAATGCTACGCATATCACATAAATTAAGCAAATTAACCATCCTACTCTTCCAAGACTGTTCAATTGCCAAAAATACATAATAAAGGCAGGAGCAACGCCAAAACTTATAACGTCTGTTAAAGAGTCTAGTTCTTTACCAACTTGAGAGGTCCCTTTAATTAATCTTGCAATTCTTCCATCTAATCCATCTATTAAACCTGCAACAATAATACAAATAATTGCTAAACCAAATCTTTCATCAAATGCAAACTTTATTGATGTTAAACCGATACAAACACCTACTAACGTGAACATGTTTGGTAAAATTGTTCTAGTTTTTTTATTAGATACTAGTTTGAACTTTTTGTTTGTTTGTTGCATTTATTATCTTTTTGCTATTAAAGTTTCACCTGCTATAGTTTTTTGATCAACTTTAACTAAGGGCTTATAATTTTCAAAATACAATTCTGCTCTACTTCCAAATCTTATCATCCCAATTCTAGAACCTTGTACAAGTTTGTCTCCTTTAGAAGATTCTATAACTATTCTTCTTGCAACTAATCCTGCTATTTGAACGACAACAATTTCTTCGCCAAAATTGTTTTTAATTTTGTAATAATTTCTCTCATTGTCTTCACTAGCTTTATCTAGTGATGCATTTAAAAACTTTCCAGCAACGTACATGATATCTTCAATTTCTCCGCTACACGGAATTCTATTTACATGACAATCAAATACATTCATAAATATACTTACCTTTGTAAATTTTTTGTTTTCTAAATTTAGTTCTTTTGGACCATTTGTTTCCATTACTTGTAAAACCACACCATCTGCAGGACTTACAAGATAATCTTCATCATTAATTGAAACTCTGTCAGGATCTCTAAAAAAATAATATACCCAAATAGTTAGCACAACTCCAATAAGACCGAGAAATCCGTTTATCAAATAAAGAACAAGTGTAGCCAGGCCAAAAATTACTAAAAATTTATAGCCTTCGTTGTGTAATTTTGGAAAAATTTTATCAAACATAATACTTTTTTTTGCTAATTTCTGATTAATATGTATATAAAAAGCAAAAATTCAATTAATAAGATTTATAAGTAAATATGAGCAAAATTAAGGTCAAAAACCCAGTTGTCGAATTAGATGGTGATGAAATGACTAGGGTTATATGGGAATTTATTAAAAAAAAGTTAATTCTCCCTTATCTCGACCTTGGAATAGAATATTATGACCTTGGAATGAAAAGTAGAGATGATACTTCAGACCAAATCACCATTGATTGTGCAAATGCTATAAAAAAAGTTGGGGTTGGAATAAAATGTGCAACCATTACCCCGGATGAAGCTAGGGTAAAAGAATTCAATTTAAAAAAAATGTGGAGATCTCCTAATGGAACTATAAGAAATATAATTGGTGGAACAGTTTTTAGAGAACCAATTATTTGTAAAAATGTTCCAAGATTAGTGCCATCATGGACAGATCCAGTAATCATTGGCAGACATGCTTTCGGTGATCAATATAGAGCAACTGATTTTAAAGTTCCAGGTAAAGGGAAATTAGAGATCAAATGGACTTCAGAAGACGGAAAAGATAACAAAAGTTATGAAGTATTTAATTTTCCAGGACCTGGTGTTGCCCTTTCAATGTATAATTTAGATAAATCAATAGAAGACTTTGCAAGGTCATGCTTTAATTATGGGCTAATAAAAAAATGGCCTGTATATTTATCAACTAAAAATACAATTTTAAAAACTTACGATGGAAGGTTTAAAGACATATTCCAGGCTGTTTTTGAAAAAGAATTTAAATCTGATTTTGATAAACATAAATTAACTTACGAGCATAGACTTATAGATGATATGGTTGCGTGCGCAATGAAATGGAGCGGTAAATATATATGGGCATGTAAAAACTATGATGGTGATGTTCAATCTGATACAGTTGCTCAAGGATATGGATCTTTAGGATTGATGACTAGTGTATTATTAGCTCCAGATGGAAAAACTATGGAGGCGGAAGCTGCGCACGGAACAGTTACAAGGCACTACAGAATGCACCAACAAGGTAAAGAAACATCAACTAATCCAATTGCATCAATATTTGCTTGGACGAGAGGCCTTGCTCATAGAGGTAAGTTAGATTCAAATGATGAATTAATTAAATTTTCAAAAACTTTGGAAGATGTCTGTATAAATTGTGTTGAAACTGGTTCAATGACAAAAGATTTAGCAATTCTTATTGATAAAAATCAAAAGTATCTCACAACAAACCAATTTTTAGATGCTATCGATGGAAATCTTAAGAAGAAACTAAATTAAAAACTACTATCTCTCCAGCCACCTTTATTTTGCATAATTTCACCAGGTATTGACAATATAGAGAATAATGTATCTTCATCTCCCGTTGGACCTGCAACGTTAGCAAATAATTTGTCAGCAAAAATTACAAGTTCAGACAGAACACCTTTTCTAACATAAGCACAAGCATTTAAACCAGGATTATTGACATCTACAGGTGTTTCTAATTTTAATCTAGCTGAGTTATTTGTTCCACATTCATCATCTGATACACAAATAAATGCTGAACCTTGGCTACATTTATTTGACCCTGGTGGTGGTTGGTAGATAGGATAATAAACTTTTCCCTTAAATAATGTCGGTGATGCAGATGCCTTTCTATATGTTTTAGGATCATAAAAATTATTATTTTCATCTTGACCCATTTTAATTACCCATGCTTTTTTAGTGCCAATACATACCTCTTCATCTATTTCACCAGTTACGTTCTTACAAACATCTTCATCATCTATACTTGAAGCTGCTTCGGCTCCTTTGTGAGCCAATTGTATAAAATCTTCTTTTGCTCCTAAAGGTATATCAACATCGTTTAAATGTTTAAAAAATGGATAGTGCGGATCAATTACACCATACAAAATATTATCCATCTTATCTTCTCTTGATCCAAGATCAGAAAAATTTCCCGTAGACCCAAACAACATAAGCTGACCACTGTCCACTCCAACTCCAGCATCCATAGCAAAGTATGAATACCTTGCATTAGTAGTATTACCTCTTAAATTAAATAATGTTGTTTGATCAAATAATTCTTCATTAAATTCGTCTGAGTTAGTTAGATTGATCTTCGTAATTTTTCCTTCTAAATCATTAATATAAACCATTGCTCCTCTCCAAGGTATTCCAAATGCAGTGTCAGGAGTAATTACCACTGGCGCTGCAGGTATGGCATTTGAAATATCGCTTCCATTTGGTGTGCTTTGTGTTGACGTACCTGAGGTAATTCCAGCAGGTGTAGTATCTACTATTGTAATTGGGCCACCATTTTTCTCTGCGCCATAAATTGTACCAACATCTCCATCTATATCCTCTTCAAGATTAACTAAAAAAACTGCTGAGCCTGCGCAACTATCGTTTTTGCTCATGCCACCGCCCATAACTGCAACATAGTTGTCTGTGTTAATATCACCATCCCCTTCTATTGATGGAATTCTTACAATTCTTGGAGTTGACCAAGTCTCCCCTAATTGTGTGTAATCATATTTAGGAACTATACCTGTAGCCCCTTTACATGAAGTTGAAATACTAAATTGATTAGAACCTCTTGGTTCATTAACAGACTGGTATGTATTAATCACTAGTTTGTTACCAAATTTTACTCTTAAAAGGCCATCTTGCATTGATGCTGAGGAGATTGATAATGCTCTTGGTACTCCATTTACAATTTCTCTTGCTGATAATAATCCAGTTGGTATAGCATCTCCATCTTGAACATCTTCTAATGTTATTTCGCTAAAGTGAAAAGTATCACTGATGTAACATGAGCTTGTACCACTCTCCATAAATTGAGTATTGTCAGTTATTTTAGTACCAACTTCACCTTCATCTGCATTTAAAACTGTGCATAGTGCAATTTTATCCTGCTCTTCACAATCATTTGTATCATCATCATCATCGCTATTGCAATCATCAGCATCTAAAGCTTTAGCTGTTTCTTGATTTGCTCCTGCTAATAGACCTTCCTCTGATTTAAGATAAGAAGAAAAACCAGAATTATATGTTTCGACATCAATGTTTCCTTCTTTATCTGCTATTAAAATTCTTTTATTAATTTGGTCGTTAAAGATTGAGTACATATGAAGTGGTTTTTTAGGTGTAGTAACGTCTAATACAGAAAAACCAGCACCTCCTCTTCCATAAGGCACAAACAATATTGTTCGCCAATCTCTTTCATCTTCCACTAGTGTGTCTACATTCGCAACGTTCTCAATTTTATATCCTTTAATAAAAACATCATGAACAACTGGAGAACCGTCAACACCAAATATCGGGTTTGTTCCACCAGAGGCTGTAGTTATAACAGTTCCATCAGCTTGTGTGGTCTTTTGTATATCAATTTTGCCATCATAGCCTTTATTAACTAATTGTGGTAGTAAGGCTCCAACAAAAGGGGGAATAAAGCCCCAAACTTCTTCACCAGTTTTAGCGTCAATAGCATGTAATATTCCGCTGTTTGATCCAGCATAAATAATATTTTCTCTGGCAGAGTGTTTAGTCATAAATGCTTGATACCCGTTAATACTTCTGTAATACGCTTCTTCATTAGTATTCGTAAAATCTACATTTGCATCAGGTGGTCCTACCTCAATTAATTGAGAATGATATACATCACCCATGACATGATCTCTTACCTCATCAAATTTACAATTTCCGTTATAATCAAAATAATCTCTACCTCTAATAAAATTAATTAGACCAAGAATGTCATCTGAATTTCCATTTTCTACTCCTGCTGTTGAGCTACAGTGAGAGGAGGCATTGTGATAATCAGGTACTTCATATCCCAATTCGCTAAACATACTCGTGATTGCACTTACTCTGTCGACATCAAAGTTATTCCAATTATTTACATAAGATGCACCAGGCATAGCTGTCCATAATTTTCTACCGTCGGGTCCACTATCAGTTGCCTGACTTTTTACCATTTTAGCAGCGCTCCAGTTATTAGGTGCATCGATATTGTGATCAACTGTTCCGTCAGATCTTATTGTTTTTCTTAGTATTGTTCCTTGCCATTCACCATATTGCTCGTATGCGAATTGTGCTTGATATAGTGCACCACCTTCTTGAATTGTAGCCGTGATTGATGGAGCTGTAAATGCAAGTTTATCTGCAATTATCTGTCTTATTTTACTAGTTAATTCTGTTTTTAATTGTTCAGGTGTATCAGCTATTATTGTTGCTTCACAGTCATCATCTCCAGCTTGTTCACATGAACCAATTCTTGCAAGATCATCAAATAAATTCATTGAACCACCTCTGATACCTCCGCCGTAAGCAACGAACAAAGTTTTGATACCCATTTTTCTTAGTTTTTCAATTCGATCATCTGTGGTGCCTGGTTGACCTCGAACACCAGTATTTTTCATAGCTCCATCACCGATGACAATTACATAATTTAGTTGGCATGTTGAAGTTGGGTCATAAATCTTGCCGCCAGCATTCTCATCTTCAAAATATCGAAGAGCTATATCTGAGAAGGCATGAGCATCCGTTCCCCAAGCAAGACCGAGTGGCTCTAGCCTACTCATAATTAATTCAGAACCTCTAGCGCTAATTGCAACGTTCAAACAAGAGTCGGTGTTACAAAGTGTGCTTGTACCGTTTGGATGTTCTGCAGTTTGAGTACCTGTGTCTACTTGATTTGTTTCTGAGCTAATTATGTCTCCATCGTCATTTGTAACCTCTGTAGTTACTTGTTCCGAATTAAATCCAGCCCAACCATTGTAATATGAACAATCAGATCTTGTATGACAATAATATCCACCTCTAGTAGAGTTTTTTCCTCTACCACTTTCACCTGCATTCCAGTGACCAAATCCAAAATGGGCACCTGTTGTTAATGTTGTATCGTTAACAATAGCATTAATTGCTTGTTTAACTCCATCCCACCTTCTTATTCTTGGTCCTCCCATTTGCTTCTGCCAGGTATCATTTCTTGCAAGTGTGGTAAATTTATCTTCATCAAATACATCAATATAACCTCTAGCGGTTGCTGTTATAACTTTTGTACCAGTTACACTAACACCCCAAATTCTTGAAAATCTCACATCATCGCCATCAATGGAACCTGCATCACCTGTATTAGAAAGGGTTGATCTTGATCCTGTACCAACGTGCGTGATTACATTACATGTTGTTGGGTCTAATTTTTGAAGAGAATGATCTATATGTGAACCCACATAAGCTACATTGCTACTATCAGGAGATATAGCTACCGTAGTTGCATAAGCCATTTGACTACTTAAATTTGGAGAACTGGTTCGAGTACATCTATTAACCGCTGATCCTAAAGCAAGTGTGCCATTCTCTTCTTCTAATTCATATCCATGAAGACTTCCATCTCTTCTGTCAGTAAAGTAAACACGTGTGCCTTCATTATTTGCTGATAGCCGGATAGCTGAACTTAGCAAACCTCTTCCAAATTCTTGTAGATTGCATGCCATGGTTGACAAATTACAACTTTCAAAAAAACCTCCCCTTCTTTTTCTTCCCATTGCAAAGAGATATGGAGTATCACCAATATATTTAACGTCTATATCTTGAACCCAAGCACCTTGTGATACAATCCTCTTAGCAAATATACATTCTGATCCATCCTCTTTAAAACCGTAGATCATATTACGATCATTTCTTTCTCTGCTAATAAAGAAAAATGTATTTGTTGCTGTGGTAATATCTAGAGTAGTTAAATTCTCCACAAATTGTAATCCTGCGTTTCTTCTTACATTTCTCCTAACTGTATTATTTCCGCCAGTATCATAACGGTTTGTGCACCCTGCTGCAGGAGTTACTCTTATAGGAGCGAAGGTTGTATCTCGCTTACCGTCTGTACCATATCTTAATAAACCTCTGGATCTTCTTGAATACTGATTTATCAAAACTCTGTCCTGAGAATCGTAAACTGCCCTAGGGGCAGCACCTAAACCTTGATCACCTATCCATGTATTCATACTTGCAGAACTATCTACAAGGATTAAAATATTAGCAGCAACCTCACCATCTCCTGCTCCAGGTGGAAGTGGTTTGGCAAATAAACTATTATTTAACGTTATTGATACGATAAAAATTGATATAAATTTTAAAAGCTTCATTAATTTTATCCTGTCACATTAATTACTTCTTCGTCTATTGTATAATCAAACATTTCTGTATTACTTATTTCCAAATATTCGAATATTTCACCACCAACGTTTGTTTTACTATAAGTGATAATTAAATCTCCAATACTTAAATTTATGTAACCTGTCCAAGATTTATTTTTAATACGTTCACCTGGATCCTTAATAAAATTTTTTGCAAATTCGTAAACTAAATTATTATTTTCCTGATCTGAATTTATTAAATTTATTGCTGCTATTTTCGATTGGTAGATTATTACCTCTAAATCAGTTTCCTTCAAATCTGAGCCATCACAAAAATCTGCTGCATACTCTTCGTATTTTGCAGAACTATTTTCGCCATAAGCTTCCTGATTATAATCATCTAAAAAATCAAAAGTTGCTGCAGCACTTGTTACATTAGAGCCAATTGGAACATTCAATAGTTGGCAAGCAAATGAACTATTGAATATAAAAAATATAAATATTGAATATAAAAATATTTTTTTCACGTTTTTTAAATTTAAATTATTGAGAAAATTTTTCAACATAGATTATTATATTTTTTTTAAGAAATTACTCAATGTGAGATAATAGCTATTGTTTCTAGAGGGATAATTATCTCGGGTTTTGACACATCGCCCAAAATTCCACACCCATATATTCTATAAGCTGTGCCTTGTCTTTGGAGTGTGCCAGATGTTTTTTTCAAACTCATACCAGAAGTTTTATAACTAGTTGAGCCTGCATTAACAGAAAAGTACTCATATCTAAATTTTTGCATTCTTCTTGTTTCAGCTGCAATATCGTCTGCTGAGCCAAAATCTGCTGCTGCTGCATCAAGTATTGGACTAATAGTATCCCAAAATTGAAGGTTTTGTTTGTGCTCAACAACGTTATTGCCTCTAGGTAAATTTCTAAAACTTTTATAACAAGGTGTATTTTGATTTAATAAAGATATGTCCTCATCTACATTTGTGGGTATAGACCTTATATCCTCATTTCTAGTTCTACCGTCATCACTGACAGGTCCCATCATCTTATTAATTAACGATTTCTGTGCCTCTAAAAGAGCATGCTCTGCAACATAAAAAGTTTGCTGAAATTGATCACTACTATTATTGCTTTGATGGTCTGTTGAGGAAATGACAATTAATCCACCTCCCATTAAAGACATAACTAGAAGTAATACTAAAGATAAAACAAGGGTAAAACCTTTTTCTTTTTTTCTAATCATTTAAATAAATCTCCTCCAATGTTCCTTGTAT
The DNA here is from genome assembly GCA_003210095.1 of Pelagibacteraceae bacterium AG-426-E17. Lineage (GTDB taxonomy): Bacteria > Pseudomonadota > Alphaproteobacteria > Pelagibacterales > Pelagibacteraceae > Pelagibacter. The sequence goes on along the minus strand of QCNP01000001.1, from coordinate 704,972 downwards.
TTACTGTGACAACTACGGAGTCTCTAAGATATTTATCTGTGAACTCTTGTTTTCTATTGTTTAAACCAGCGACAATTCTTTTTTTGCTTTCTGGTGCATCTGTTTTAAAAAAATCTTCAGAGGATCTAAATGTAAGTCTTATATCAACGCCAGCTATATCATATAATCGATCTTTTACTGTTGAACGTTCTGGTGCAGGCGCAAAGCGATCACCAGTGCCATCACTTTGAATAATTAATCCTTTGTTATCAAAAGGAATAAATTCCATATCTACAACATGATCTCTTACTAAATCATCATTTACGCATTCCGGACAGTCATCTAATGTCCAGCCTCCACTTGGAGGGAATTTACAATCACTGCCCTCTCTTGGTTGAGACCATTTCTCAACAGTTTTAAAAACACCAAATCTCTCTGGGTTATCCTCAGGAATAGCTTTTGCATAATATGTAATTTTATATCTTAAATAAGGCTGAAGAGGTAAATTTTGATTAAAATCTTCATAAACAATCTCAATTTGATCGCAGCAACGTGAACCAGCGATTGGATTAGTCTGATCTAAAGGAGGCTTATATCCAAGTCTTTCTTTTCTAATTACAAGTGGGAAGGTGCTATCATATGTGCTACTTGAACCATCATTAAAAGCTAAATAACTTACTTTAGGTAAAATACATCCAGTGTCAGCAGCATATTTTGCAATCGTTTGCGTACTTGCGTAATATCTGAAACCAGACATTCTTATATCTCTCATTAACATAGATACTAAATCCCTACTAGATCTACTAATTTTTGCTTTTTCGCTTACTTGTGTGTAAGTTTGATTGACAATACTGTATGTTGTAAACATAGCACCCATAATTAAAGTTGTAATTATAATCCCAATTAAAATTTCAATTAAGGTTAATCCCTTTATATCTTTTAAATTTTTTTTAATACTCATATCTATCCAGCATCGCCTCCATCACCACCTGCATCACCACTGCCATCGTCATCTCCATCTCCAGATCTTTCGACATTTTTACCTAAAAGTTTGTAGTCACTTTGGAAATATAAATACTTTCTCTTATTACCTTGATTAAGATTTATTTGAACTCTTCCTATAAATAGCTCTTCATCTTGAATTGATGTATTAGTATAGTCACAAGCAACTCCTGATCCTCCTCTAGTTGTATCTTCACCAGCATTATCGTATCTACACAATTTGTAAATTTTAAATGTTCTTTTTTCGTTTTCACCATGACATCTCAAATAAGATTTATTATTTAAAAGAGACTTCCATTTTGTTAATTTCATTGAATGCGCGTCGGTTTCTGTCGTACCATAAATTTTATCTGTATTAGCTGATCCACTTCCAGAAGCAGAACTACATACTCCTGTACCAAATATCGCCGCATTACCATCAGCTGATACTTCTTTATTTTGTTCAGATATTAAAAAATGTGAAAACTTTGAGTGGGTTGTGGTTGATGATTCTCTCGAGCTTATAACATCCTCAGCAATGACACTTGTTAAAAAATTTGCTTTAGTTCTCTCTCCAGATGTTTGCATTGACTGAACAGAATAATTAGTCATTTGCAAAATTGATACAAATCCTATTCCTATTATTGCTGTAGAAACAAGCGCCTCAAGAAGCGACAAACCTAAGATATTTTTATTTTTAATTGAAATCATTTATTGAAACCATCCATTGGTACCATATTTGCTGGTCGAGAAATTTCCATATCTAGACCACTCTACAGCCCTTAAATATTGCACTAATGCTCCAGCACCCGGTTCTTCTTTCGTAGTTGCACTAGCTGTTGGAGAACTTACTGGGCATCTTGTACCATCCTCAATTCTTCTACAAATATAAATAAATCCATCAGGTGAACCAGCGGAAAATTCTAATTGGCCCACTCCTTCATAAAACTTTCCACCTCTAGAAAAGCAAACTGCACCTACCCCGGTATTGTCGCCACCTGAAGACCCAAGTTCGACATCTACTGCATCACCATCTCCTCCCTCAGTGGGTCCTGAGCCAGTTGTGCTCATAAAATTAGTTGTTACTTTATCAAAACTAATACTATTAACAAAATTCTTTATATCGCCTGCTGCATCATCGGTACTATCAGTATCCCAGTATCCCGAGTCTTGAAGCGAACATCTTTCCTCAATATTGGTGTACCAAGAATTTGTGCCATCATTAATTTTTGAAGCAAGAGAATCCATTGTCATTCCTTTAGTTTGAACTATTAAACTACTACTTGTATTTGTAAATTTAACTTGTACATAAGCAAAAGTACCTTTTTCAGTTTGAGCATAAATATTTTTTATTAAAGAATGTATTCTTGTAACAGCTTTTTGAACTTCTCTTTCTTTTGCCCAAGACTGAAAATTTGGATAAGCTGTAGCCGAAATAATTCCCATGATAACTATGACAACTATTAATTCTAAAAGATTAAAACCCTTAATGTTCTTTTCCAGCGTTTGCATCTATTTTACCTGCTTTAACTAATTCCTCTAAAGACTTAGCCATGGTAATCATACCATCTTTTACTGCAGTTTGCATGATGCTAGGGATCTGATGAATTTTTGCTTCTCTTATTAAGTTTTGAATTGGAGCTGTACACTTCATCACCTCGAAAGCACCACAACGTCCTTGACCGTCTTTAGTTTTTAAAAGTCTTTGTGTAACTACCATCTTTAATGATGTTGAAATCTGTGCTCTTATTTGAGCTTGTTGCTCAGGTGGAAAAACGTCAATAATTCTATTTATTGTATTTGGTGCACCACTGGTGTGTAACGTTCCAAATACTAAGTGACCTGTTTCAGCAGCTGTTAAAGCAAGTCCAACAGTTTCTAAATCTCTCATCTCACCAACTAAAATTACATCTGGATCTTCTCGTAATGCAGCTTTTAATGCACTTGCAAAAGTTTGTGTTTGTTTGCCAACTTCTCTATGAGAGACAATACTTTTTATATCTTTATGAATAAATTCAACAGGATCTTCTACTGTAATAATATTTGCAGTTCTTGTTTTATTTATTTCATTTACAATTGCAGCAAGAGTTGTAGATTTTCCTGATCCGGTTGGACCTGTGACTAATACTAAACCTTTGTGCATATCAATAATATCATAAAGAGCAGGTGGTAAATCAAATTGACCCATCTCTGGTATAACGCTTTCTACTCTTCTTAACACTGCTGCTGGTCCATTAATTGTTTTATAAAAGTTCGCTCTAAATCTAAGTCCGCTTAATGTAACTGACGAGTCTAACTCATGAGTATCAGCAAACTTTTTCATTTCTACTTCATTGCAATTAGTTGAAATAAGATCTTGTAGATCTTGTGCCTTAACCATTACATCTTGAACTTTATGAATTTCACCGGTTTGCCTATAAGCTAATGGCCAACCACTTCTAATATGAAAATCTGAAATCTTTTTATTATTTTTTGCAAGTTCTTCTAATTTTTCAAACATTTTAAATAATATTATCTCACTTTCCTAAAATTTTCCAGACACTTCTAGGTTGGTAAAATACTCAGAATTGTTCTCAAGGCTTTGATTTGAGTTAATTTTAAAGTCTAAACCGTGTATATTTTTTGAATAGCTCAAATTGGTTTGATGAGCATTGATCGGATCATAATGTAATGCAAATTGATTATCCTCTTCTTTTGAACGACTAAATTTTATTATAAAAGTATCCGTACTAAATCCAGGAGCTTCACTAGTGTCATTTAATCTTATTATTCTCTGGTATTCAGTTGATACTGTAAAACCATTTAAGTGAATTGCTTCAAAACCAATTGAGGTCTTTAGATTTTGCCTTGAAAATGGTGAATGTATAGTTTCTTTATTGACATGAGTTCCACCCTGATAAACATATTTATAATCAACATCTGATGTTAAATCATATAATATCTCTATTCCACCCATTGGCTGGACTGTTCCTTGATCAGTTTCAATGATATCGGTTTCAAATAGAAATCCAGCTGCCAGCTCCCCGCTAGTAAATGTGTCCTCTTTATATATCACGTCTCTAGCTGGTAGCCCTGAGGCTTTAGCTAAGAAATCTGTAAATTCTGATAATCTTGTTACTCCATATGTAAGTTTACCTGTTGGGGTTACATTAAGAATTCCGTATTTATCTTTAGTTCTATAATTTATTGTTGCAAACGCTTGCTTTCCTTTTCTCTCACCTGATAGATTACCCATGTATCTATGATCGTACCATAAATGACTTAAGCCTACTACAGCATTTATGTATTGATTATCCTTAGAGGGTAAAATTCCATAAAGGTTTAAAGTTAAAGACTCCATAGTTACATCTTGTGTTGAAAATTTGATATCAGAACTACTATCACCGTATCTAAGTGCTAGTCCAAAAAATTTATTATCTCCAAATTTTCTATCAGTTCCCAAGGTTAAACCTCTGGTATTTAAATCTTTTGCTTTTACTGAACCGTCATTTTCAAAAATACTTAAAGATATATCTGCCAAGCTCCAGCTAGACCACTTTGATTTTTTATTTTCTGTTTTATGTTTGCTTATAAAAGATGCAACATTGTTTCTAACTGAGGGTTCAAACTTATTAGCTAAAGTTTTTAATAAAGGATCTTCGTAGTTTATTTTAAAGTTATGAGCAGTTAAATTTTCATCATCACGATTTCGCTTGATCCATTCAAATCTTTTAAAAATAGTATTAACATTTAAACTTATATTTTGTTTAGCAAGTTCAACTTGAGCTTCAATTGAAGAGAATGTGTCTGAGGAACATGAAACAATACCATAAGGACATTCAAGGTCAAATTGATAAATATTATCTACTACCTCCCCAGTACCTGCTTGTACATAAAATAATTTCATACCATCACTTGAAAAAGAAAAACCCCATGCTGCTCCACTACCGTCTCCACCCCTTAATGCTCCTCCAGGAGACAAACTATAAAGAATTTTTTTTAATCCTAAATGACTTGCTGATGAAACATCAAAATTTTTACCTAAACTAAATTGATGAATACCACTTCTGGTGCCATCCCCTACATCAAGAACTGAGATAAACATTGCACTACCATCAAGACTAAATTCAACATCTCTAAATGCTTGTACTCCAGCTAAATCAACTACTCCAAGGTCATCATATAAGTTCACGCTATGTATTTCCGTAGCTGATGTAATATCAAATGCAGGTGATAATGAAAAAGTTTTCAACAGAGGTGTATCTAAATCATCACCATGATCCATAACAAATAACCTTGTACCATCTCTGCTTACCGAAAAACCCTGTATACTTGATGAACCATCCCCGGTAGTACCATCTGGAGTGAGTGTAAGTTCTTGCACATAATTAGCTGTTCTAAAATCAAAAGGTGTGCTTAAATCATATCTATACACTTCAGACTCATCACTCAGAATATAAAAAATTTTACCACCTTTAGCTGCATGAATACTTGTATATCCAGTAGTAACAGTGGTCATACCTTGTGCCTGAAAATCTGGATGATCAACATCAAAACCATCAATATCATCACATGTATGTATTCCAAGAAAAGTTTTTACAGTGTTTAATTCAAATGGATCTCTTACTTTATTCATAGATAAATCAAGATCCCCAAAATCTTTACCAGCTTTACTCATATTCTCATTAATAGAAAAAACCATTGTGCCGTCATCACTCCAAATGACATCTCGTAGTGCCTCGGTCCGATCATTATCAAGTTCTACAAAGGTGGTTTCTCCTTCTTCTACCTTAGAGCTAAAACAACCGGCTGCACCTAATGGAATTCTATTATCTTTATGTGTGAGTGTTAAAGCAGCAGCTAGAGCTAGTGTAGAAAAAAAAGCTGCAAATAAGAAAAAAAAAATATTAGTACTTAAAACACCTGTTTTTAAAGACCTAAAAATTTTTTTGATATTTAATTTTTTAAAATTTTTCATGATTTTAGGATTTATTTTTTTTTGATCAGCTCAGTATTTTCAATATTTATAGCCATACAAGTAATATCGTCCCTTAGTTCTTCTGCTCCCTACTTGAGCCTTTTTTTCTATACCGAAAAATAAATTTTTGGATTAATATTTTCAATACTATTGATATTTTATCTTAATTTCTTAAAATTTTCCAGACACTTCTAGGTTGGTAAAATACTCAGAATTGTTCTCAAGGCTTTGATTTGAGTTAATTTTAAAGTCTAAACCGTGTATATTTTTTGAATAGCTCAAATTGGTTTGATGAGCATTGATCGGATCATAATGTAATGCAAATTGATTATCCTCTTCTTTTGAACGACTAAATTTTAATATGAAAGTTTCCGTTTGGTATTCAGGAGCGTTTTTTGTGTCATTTAAACGAATTAATCTTTGATAATCTGCAGACACTGTAAAACCATTTAGATGAACCGCCTCAAAACCAATTGAAGTCTTTAAATTTTGTCTTGAAAATGGCGAGTGAATTGTCTCCTTATTTACATGGGTCTTACCTTGAAGCACATATTTATAATCAACATCTGATGTTAAATCATATAATATCTCTATTCCGCCCATTGGCTGAACTGTTCCTTGATCAGTTTCAATAATATCAGTTTCAAACAAAAAACCACCCGCAAACTCTCCACTAACAAAAGTATCCTCTTTATAGATTATATCTTGTGATGGAAGCCCAGATGCTTTACTTAAAAAATCAGTAAACTCAGATAACCTTGTCACTCCGTATGTAAGTTTACCTGTTGGGGTTACATTTAATATTCCATACTTATCTTTGGTTCTATAATTTATTGATGCAAAAGCTTGTTTTCCTTTTCTTTCACCTGAAAGAGTGGTCAAATACTTATGATCAAATCTTAAATGACTTAAGCCTATAACAGCGTTAATGTATTGATTATCTTTAGAAGGTGAAATTCCATAAAGATTTAGTGTTAAAGACTCCATGACTAGATCTTGTTGAGAAAAATTAGTATTGGCACTACCATCACTATATCTTATCGCCCATCCTAAAAATTTATTATCTCCAAATTTTCTATCAGCTCCTATTGTTAATCCTCTAGTATTAATGTCTTTTGCTTTGGCGTTACCATCTTCTCCAAAAATTCTTAAGGATATATCAGCTAAGCTCCAGCTAGACCACTTAGATTTTTTATCTTTTGATTTATGTTTACTTATTAAAGTTGCAACATTGTTTTTAACGGACGGTCCAAATTTATTTGCTAAAGTTTGTATTAAAGGGTCATGATAATTAATATTAAAATTGTGAGCAGATAAATTTTCATCATCACGATTTCTCTTGATCCACTCAAATCTTTTAAAAATAGTATCAACATTTAAGCTGATGTTTTGTTTTACTAACTCAACTTGAGATTCTATTGAAGAAGAAGTGTCCGATACACATTGCACTAATCCATAAGGACATTCAAGTTGATATGAATTAATCTGGTCGACACTAGAAGCAGGAGGTCTAATTTCAACAATAAACATTCTCATTCCATCATTTGAAAAAACAAATCCTCTTGGCATACCAAGTCCATCAGATTTATTTCCAAAATTATTAATATTGTATGAGCCAACTAGAGTAGCGGTTGATACGTCAAAATTCCTGCTTAATGTAAATTGATAAATAAATGAATCTTGAAAACTAACTCCATCAGTGTCATCATTAGAAATCATTACGAACATTGCATTTCCGCTGGTACTAAATTCAATATCCCTTCCTTTATTATCTCCGTCTTCAGGTAATGGAACTCCAATATCAGATAGATCCACTTGATGTATCTGAGTAGCTGAGCTTATATCGTAAGGACTAGGTAATTGAAAAGTTGTAAGTAGTGGAGTATCAATTGTATGGTCTATGGTATAAATCTTTGTGCCATCATTGCTTATCGCCATACCGCTTATTGTATTTGCACCTTTTAAAAGAATACTTCCAAAGTATGTATTTGAACTAAATTCATTTTGTATAGATAAATCAAACCTAGTTATTCTCCCGTCTTCATGATTAAAAAAAAATTTGTTACCATTATCTGCGACTGTCATGCCACGTAACTTAGCTCCAGCTTCATTACCACTTAAAGTTCTTATTCTAAAAGCATCGATAAAATCACAATCCACATCTCCAAAAACTGTTCTTTTATTTGAAGGTACATCAAAAGCTGTTACTAATCTATTCATAGAAAGATTCCCTTTGCTATTACTTTGCTCCTGTTTAAAATTAGCTGTAAACACTTGTAAACCATCGGTACTAAAAGCAACATCAAAAGGATCTTCTGTTGAGTCTTTACTCATGGTAAACTGTCCATCAGAATTTTGACATGATGAATTGTGTGGAGGAATTCTTCCATCTAACCAAGTAACTGTTGTGGTTGCTGCAAAAGCTAAAGATGAAAAAAATAATGCAAATAAAATTAAAAATGCTTTAGGTTTAAGCGTTCTTATCAAAATTAATCTTTTAAATTTTTTGAATTTTTTCAACATTTTTACTTAGTCTTTTTAATCAGCTCAGTGTTTTCAATGTTGATTGCCATACAAGTAATATCGTCCCTTAATTTTTCTGCCCCCCAATTGAGCTCTTTTTCTATACCAAGTACTATATTTTTTGGATTAATATTTTCAATACTGTTTATGATATTTTGAACACCTTCTGCTCCCAGTTCTTCACCATTTTTAAGGTATCCTTCTGTCACACCGTCTGTGTAGACCACGAATGTTTTATCTTTTAGATTAATAGTATTTGATTTAACCATAGATTCTGTAAAATATTTAACAATCCCAATAGGTGGCATATCAGACTTTATATATTCATAATTTTTACTCTTATCAAAAGTTAGAATACTTTCATGACCTGCATTTATAAATACTAACTCTCCCGTTTTAATATTTAGTTTTCCAAATACAGCAGTTACAAACATTCCTTTAAATTTAGCTTCAACAAGTTCGTTATTTACGCCAAAGACAACTTTTTCTAGAGGAAATTTTAGATTGGTAAGTGTTCTAAATATAGATGATGCTTTAGCCATGTACATACCTGCTTTAACTCCTTTTCCAGATACATCAGCTAAGGTGAAAAAATACTCTTCAGGTGTTGATCTTACAACATCAAAGTAATCTCCTGATACATCCCTTGCGGGAACGTTTTTAGCAAAAATAAAGTTTTCAAACTTTGAAATATCTGGAAATAAACTTTTCTGTACACCTGCAGCAAGTTCTCTTTCTTTTAAAAGCTTTGCTTCTTTTTGTAAGTTTGCAAGTGCTAATTTGTTTTCCTCAATAAATCTAAAGTATAGCCCTGTTAAAAAAGTAATTGTTAAAATAAATATAGGATAACTAATATCTACAAGCTCAGATCTAAATTTATAGATAGAAAATCCTATTATAATAATGAATAACAAATTACCAAAAAAAACAGATAAACTGTATTTTGGTTTAATCTTTTGAGAAAAAATAAAGGTTAGTAGTGCAATGATAATAGAAAATAATAACTCAAAAACATAAGTATTAGGATTTCTAATTAAGTAAGATTGATCTAAAATATTTTCAATAACATTTGCATGCACTTCAACTCCAGGAATTGTAATACCAAGTGGAGTTTTTACTAAATCGAACAAACCTTGTGCAGAGGCACCAATTAAAACATATTTATCTTTAAAAAAATCAGATTGAAATTTTCCATCATAAACATCCTGTGCAGAGATGTATTGTCTTTTGTCAGATTTTTTATATTTAATCCATATGATACCATTAGGATCTGAGTCAATTTTATATGGCCTTGCACTTATTCTTTTAATTCCAACCTCATTCAGTTCAACATAAATATTTTTTTGTTTTGATCCAACTCTAACCATCTCTAAACCCATGGTTGGATAAATTTTATTATTGAATTTTACAATTAAAGGTAAAGATCTAATTATGCCATCGAGCTGATCTAAAAATGATATTGATCCCAGCCCCTTTGCACTTTGCTCAATGGTTTCCAAAGATCCAATTGAGTATGGATAAGAGTAGGTAAATTTTTTTGGATCACCCCCTTTAGACAAAAATCTTGCTTTAGCCTTCCTATCATAGTTGCTATGAGAAGGTACACTGCTACCAAGTACAGCAATTACAGATTTTGTTTCATTTAGTTTTTCAGAAAATATTTGATCTGGTCCTTTTAATTTTTGAAGATTGATAGCATCAGTAGTGATTAGGTTATATGATTTTATAATTTCATCCGGAGATTGTTTATCTTTTTCTGTAAAAAAAATATCGAAACCTACTACTTTTGGATTTGATGCATTAACTTGCTCCAGAATTTTTGCAAATACAGTTCTGTTCCAGGGAAACTGGCCAAACTTTCCTAAGCTTTGTTCGTCTATATCTATGATTATGACTTCAGAATCTTTTTTTTTTGAAAATAGCTTCTGATAAAGATCAAAACTTAAATAAGATACCGACTTAACAAATGAAGGATTAATAATTTTTATTGAAATTAAAACAAATAATATAATGAAAAAGACTGAATAATTTAAATGTTTCTCTAAAAATGATTTCACAGAGAAAATGTATATTTTATTTGTCTAAAGTAAATCTTAAAGAAAGATTGTTAATTATTTCTTTTTCTTTCTTTTCTTCTTGGCTTTTTTCTTTTTAGCTATTCTTTTCTTTTTAACTATTTTCTTTTTCTTAGCTACTTTTCTCTTAATTTTTTTCTTTGGTTTTGGCTTTTTCTTAATAGCTTTTTTCTTTTTAGGTTTTGGTTTTTTCTTAACTGCTTTTTTCTTTTTAGGTTTTGGTTTTTTCTTTACCGCTTTTTTCTTTTTAGGTGCTGGCTTTTTCTTAACTGCTTTTTTCTTAGGTGCTGATTTTTTCTTTACAGCTTTTTTCTTCGCTGGCTTTTTCTTTTCTGCTTTTGCTTTAGCTTTAGGTTTTTTCTTTTTATTATCTTTTGCTTTAGCTTTCTTTTTCTTTCCTTTTTTACCCTCTTTTGCTTTAGCTTTTTTCTTTTTTTTCTTTTTATTATCTACACTACCTTCAGCTTTTGCTTTTTTGTTCTTAGCTTTTTGTTTTTTCTTTTTAGCTTTTTTCTTTTCAGCTCTTTCAGTTTTTATAGCAACTTTTTTCTCTTTATCTTTTTTTATGTTCTCTTTAATTATTGTCTTGATCTCTTCTTTTTCAAAACCAAGAGATTTTAATTCTTTCTTTAACTCTTTTCTTATTTTTTTTCTTTCGGTTTTTGTTTCATTTGGAGAAAGTTTTGCAACTTTCAAAGCTTTCATTTTTTTATTAAATTTCTTTAATTGATTTTTTGTAATTTTCTTTGCTTGTCCTGGAGCCTTACCTTTAGTCATTGAAGTTACGCTGTAAGGATTATCAAGCAAGGTTGAACCAAATTTATTTCCAACTAAAACTGCTCCTGGTCTCATACCTAGTGTATTGTTTTTACCAGGACCGATTAATAAAGTATCTGTTTTACCTTTATTTACAATTGTTTGAAATTCTGTCCCTCTAGAACCTAAAGTTCCCTCTGGAACTTCGACTGTTAAACTATCAGGATCTTTTTGACTTATTAAACCTGATATAACTTTTAAACTTCCTTGTTTAACACTTGCTACAATTTTTCCGTCGTTTGTTGCTGGATCAAATATAAAAGTATCCATAACTACTTCAGAATCTTCACCAACTGTAAATGTAGATTGATCTAATAATAAAATCTGTGTTCCTGATCCTGCGCCTGCGTAAATAGTTTCATTTAAATAAACTTTATCACCAGGTTTTAATTCTCTAGTTTCAGTTTTGACAGTACCAGAAGTAGCGCCAACTATACCTACAAGTTGTTTTTCAATAGTTAATTTTTCCTCAGCAAAAGAGTTTGAGCTAAGAAAAAATAATATCGATAGTGTTATAGCAATTAGCTTTTTCATTCATGGTAAAATAACAAATTCTAAAAAAAAAGAAAACGTTTTTTAGCTCAAATTGGGCCGCATAAACCCCAATATTAAAGCAAAAATTCAAGTGTAAGTATAATTAACTAATTTGATGTTAATTTAAATTGAAAGATTTTGAAAAACTTAAAGAAAAAGAATCTGTTATATAATCGTAATTTAAAATATTTGCCTCTGACCTGACTTTTTCATATGACATGTTAATAAATAAGCTTCGATTAGGATCAATCGCAGGAAAAATATCTCCAATTGCTTTCGTCACCATTATATCAAATGTGTTTGTAACATCTGATCTAAGAATATTTGAGTTAACTGTTGTATCTTCTTTTTTATAATCATTAAAACTTAGCGCATTTGAAACTGCAATATATGCCCACGGAAATGCAAAATTTAAACTTAAACCAATGTCATAAGTTTCATAATCATTTCCAGCATCTACTACCGCATCACTATCGCTATAACCTAAACTTAAACTTGTTGAAATTATTTCAGTTACAATAAAGTCATGACCAAAATTAAAACCATGTGATATTGAATTTGTTTCTTGTGCAGTATCATCTGAAGAATTATGGTTTCCTTTTGCATCAGCATAAGTATAGCCGTAACTAAATGAGTTTCTTTCTCCAACTGTAAAGAAACCACCAAGTCCGTACATGTAAGAAAAACTATCAGCATCAGTTTGATAGTCAGATTTAGTTACCATTAAGAATGGGCTTATACTTTGCTCACCAACTACAGTGTCAAACCCTAAAGTTAAGCCATAACTTTGATAGTCATCATCAGTTTCAGCATATTGTTCAGAGGTTGTGTGTGATAAGTTTATTAATAAAGAGGACTCTTCACCTATAGGTCTTGAAGCAGAAAAACCAATACTTCCAGTTAAAGTTCTATCATGTTTTGCAGAATTAAATCCTATAACAGAGTCAGATTCACTTTTTAATCTTGTTTTTGATACACTGTTGACATTATCTGTTTGAAGAACTCCAGTTGAAATATCTGCAGTGAAATTCCAAAGACCAGGCTCTCTGTCTTTAAGCTCTTCTTCAATCTCTTGTAAAGCTTCCAAATCTTCAGAGGATAAATCTTTTCGTAATTTCATTTCATCTATTATTGTGTTTGCTTTTTCAGGTGAGTCAACTTGGACTAAAACAGATAATAAATATAATTTTATTTCAATATTATCTGGGTAAAGAATAGTTAATCTTTCAAGAGTAGAAATTGTTTGTTTATAATTTCCCATTTTGCCTTGTTGTTGTGCGTATTTAAGATTTAAGTCTAAATCGTTTGGCTTCTGCAAAATTTGCATATAAGTAATATTTTTTTCTACTGAAAAAACAGAATTAGAAAAAAATAGTATAAACAAAGACGTTGTTAAAAATTTTTTACAAATTGAGTTCATGTTTAAATAAATCCAGGCGGCAGAATAATTAATTTGGTAAAAAATTCAATTTTTAAAACATATAATAAATGCTGAGATTATTAGACTTTATTTGAAAAAAATTTGATTTTTTAAATTAATTTAACGATAGATACTCATTGGATCGGAAACACAGTTTTCATCAAATGTTTCAAAAAATATTTTAGATAAATCGGAACTGTGAACTGTTTGACAAATTCTATCTGTTTTAAGCTCTTCGGAAATATTTTGTCTTGCTATATTCATTCCATAAGAACTTCCATAAGAAGTAGTCGCTTGAAGCAAGCTTCCACTTTCAACTAAAGTAATACTAGGACCAACCATTGCAGAATATTGGCTGCAACCGTTTAAAAATAATAAAGAAACAAGTATTAAAAATATTTTTTTCATTAATTTATGGCTATTAAAATATTTGATTTACAAAATCAACTTTTAATTTGAAGCACTAATAATTAACAACCCGTTCTGACCGGTTTGCCATTTTTTTCCAATGCAATTGTACAACCATCACTATTTGTCGCTCTAACTGTGTATGTAGATCCAGTTCCAAATACACAGAATTCAAATTGTACATCTTCATCTAAAACATCTTTTCCTGAAAACAAAATTGTCTCTATATTATTTGAGTGTGCAACTACTGGTGTACATGATGTATCGCCTTGATGATAATATTCTCCATTACTTGTATAATACTCTGCCTCAGCTAATGATATTTGTTGAACATAATTTTCGGCAGTATTAATTCTCGCCCCTGTTACATAACCAGTGTAAGAGTATGTTCCAATTGCAGATAGAATTCCAATGATCGCAACGACAACTAGAAGCTCTATTAATGTAAATCCAGAGCTTCTAGTCATAATAATTATTTGCTTAATCTAATGTCAGATCGGTTGAGAGCGCAGTTTCTCCGGTTGCTGGCACCATTGAAATTGTAATCTTAGCTGGTGACGCTGGAGTTGTACCTGATGCTGCAACTGCATTAGATGATGTGACCGATAATACTCCTTGGTCAGTGCTAGCTTCAGATACTGCAGCTTTATTTGCTGTGTTGTATGGATTTTTATCCGTACTAAATGATACAAACTGAGTCACGTAATCTGATACAGTCGGACTAGCGCTGCATGTAATAGCTCCACCTATAGCTGTTCCACTTGGGTTAAGTGCACATTTTTGGATTTCTGCAGTTAAATATTTGACCGCATTTGAATACAAAGTTTTAGCTGCATTCTTTTTTGCAGCACCAGTATAACCTGTATAAGCAACAGTTCCAACTGCTGCAAGAATTCCAATAATAGCCACAACAACTAGTAGTTCTATTAAAGTAAAACCTTTAGTATTTTTCATTTAAGCCTCTTTAATTTATTAATATTAATAAGTACATATATTTATAAATTTTTATCTATATGTAAATACTTTAAAATCCTTAAAATACTTTACTTTATTGTTAATTTTTTTTTTTGTGGAATAAAATTGTTTAATCTGGTCATATTGAGCATTATTATAAATTTGTTAATATAAATATTATTTATGTCATATAAAATTGAGGAAAAAGGAAATTCAAGAATTGTTCACCTTACAGGAGAAGTTGATATGGATGTAGCAGACAAAGCAAGACAATCTATCTTACCTCTGATTGAAGCGGGACACGAGGTACATTTAAATTTAAGTAAAGTTGAATACATGGACTCGTCTGGAATTTCTGTTTTAATTGAAAGTAAAAAATTATCAGAGCAAAAAAATACAAAATTTGAATTAGTTGAAATAAGTAAACCGGTTGAAAAAGTTTTAGCAATGGCAAGGAAGTTTTTATGAGTTATAAAGTTTCAGAGGAAGGAAATGTTGCAACTATTCATCTTGATGGTGAAATAGATATGGATGTAACTGAAAAAGCAAAAGAGGTAATTTTTCCACATATCGATGCTGGTAAGGAAGTTCATTTAAATTTAAGTAACGTACAATATATGGATTCGTCTGGAATTTCAGTTTTAATAGAAAGCCATCAAAAAGCTTTAGAGAAAAATACAAAAGTAATAATTAAAGATGTGAGTAAATCAGTTCTTAAGGTCATTATGATGGCAAAATTAGAACAAATACTAAACCTGGAATAAAGTTTTATGAGTGAAATTGCTCACCAAGATCATACAGAAAAAAAGGCTTTTTTAGTAAACTCATCAAGTCTCAAAGATGTACGAAGTTTTTGTAGAGAAGTATTTCAAAAACTTAAAATTCATGAGGATTTAAAAGAGGAATTAGTTTTAGCTATTGCAGAGGCTGCTCAAAATATAGTCAAACATGCATTTAAAAATAATGCTGATGCAAATGAACTGATGGTAGTTCAAATTAGTTGTGAAAATAATAAACTTCAAATTGCATTTTACGATAGAGGTACACCAGTTGATCCTAATAAAGTAAAACATAGAGAAATAGACAATGTAAAACCTGGAGGGTTAGGGACCTTTTTCATTCAGGAAATAATGGATGCTGTGGAATTTAGGGATGGTAAAAAACCTTGGATCAATCATTTAGTTTTAACTAAACAATTATAAATTTTCTAACCAATTAAAGCACCTACGTTAAATATCGGAGAGTACATTGCAATCATCAAACCACCAATCATTAATCCCATAAAAACAATCATAATAGGTTCAATTAAAGAAGACAAATTATCTACTACTGTATCAAATTCAGACTCATAATATTTTGCTACAGATCCAAACATTTCGTCTAGTTGACCTGTTTGTTCTCCTACAGATATTAATTGACTGAAGGTTGGTGGAAAGAGTGGATCTTTCAGAAATAATTTTGTTAATGTCTCGCCTGAAAAAACACCTTTTTTAACATTTTCTAAAGACTCTAATACAACTACGTTAGTACTTACAGATTTTGCAATTTCTAAACTTTCTAGTAGGTTTACTCCAGCGGCACTTAGATTACCCATTATCAAAGAAATTCTTGCTAACATTGATTTTAATATCATATCTCCAAATATTGGAAGTTTTAAAACCTGTTTGTGCCACATGTATTTAAACTTTTCGTTTTTTGAAGTTAAATATTTAAATACAATAAAAAATGTAATTAAACCTAAAAGTAAAATCATCCCGCCTGTTCCCCTTAAAAAATCACTCATTGCCATAATTGTTGCGGTTGCAGCTGGAAGTTCTATTCCCATACCATCATACATTTTTGCAAAAACTGGAACTACTTTAATTAACATAAAGGCACTTACTGTGACGGCAACTGTGAACATTATTCCTGGATACATTAATGCACTTTTAATTTTTTTCTTAATGCCTTCTTTTTTTTCAAGTGAATCTACAATTTTTAATAAAAAGACGTCCAATTTACCACTTGCCTCACCTGCTTTTATTAAATTGACATATATATTATCAAATAATTCTGGGTACTTTTCGAAACATTTAGAAAGAGTAACACCCCCCTCTAAACTTTTTCTAATATCCTCAACTACCTCTTTCATAGCCGGACTTTCTAGCTGATCTCTCAACATTGTAAGTACTTGTAAAATTGGCAAGCCAGCTTTGACCATGGTAGCAAATTGTTTAGAGAAAATTAGAACATCCTCGACCTTTGCTTTCTTTTTACCAAAGAGGGAAAAACTGCTCTTCTTTTTTTCACCTTTTTCCTCTTTTTTCTTTCCTTTTGCTGCTCTTATTAAATTTGTGATAATTATTTTTTGTTCTTTTAATTTATGTGAAGCTTCATCAGAATTAATAGCTTCAATATTACCTTCTACATACTTTCCATCTGAAATGCCTTTATATGCGAAAGTATCCATAATCTTTTAATTTATTATTCGTTTGATAATACTCGTTCGTACTCTCTAAAGTTAAGGTCACCACTTGCAATTAATCTTTTACCCATATCTTGCATCGTCTGGAAACCTTCTTTTACAGCGATCTGTCTTAATTCAGGAGTGGTTGCTTTTCTTAATATTGCTTCTTTTAAAGGTTTTGAAACAACTAATATTTCATAAATTCCTTGTCGACCTTTATATCCAGTATTGCTGCACGTTTCACATCCTTTACCTTTTATTGCTTTAACTCTTGAAGCCTGTTCAGCACTAAATCCTAAATCCTGTAATACTTTTGGATTAACATCATCGTCAGGAACTTTACAATTTTTACAATTTTTTCTTGCAAGTCTTTGAGCAACAACTAATTGACATGCGGCGCTTATTAAATAGTCAGGTGTCCCCATGTTTTGTAATCTTGTTATTGTGCTTGGTGCATCATTAGTATGCAGAGTACTGAAAACCAAGTGACCTGTTAGAGCTGCTTTTAATCCTATATCTACAGTTTCTTTGTCTCGCATCTCACCAACGAGAATTATTTCTGGGTCTTGTCTTAAAAAAGATCTTAATGCTGATGCAAAAGTTAATCCGATATCATCTTTAATTTGAACCTGCCCTACACCATCTAACTCATATTCAACTGGGTCCTCTGCAGTTAAAATATTTAAATGGGGTTTGCTTACCTCTTTTAATATGCTGTAAAGTGTTGTGGATTTTCCTGATCCAGTTGGGCCAGTAACCAATATTAGACCTTGGGTAGAATGAATAGATTTTCTCAAACTTTTTAAATCCTCATCTTCAAAATTTAATTGTTCAAGAGTTATATCTCCTGCATCTTTATTCAAAATACGCATTACAATTCTCTCATTATTTGCTGTTGGCAAAATTGAGAGACGAAGGTCAACCACTTTACCTTCTATCTTAAAGTTGATGGCTCCATCTTGTGGAAGTCTTCGCTCAGCAATATCAAGTTTACCCATGATTTTAAATCTGGTAACAACCGCACCATAATTATCATGTAAAAAGTTTTTATACTGTTCTTGTTCTTGAAGCATACCATCAAGTCTATAACGAACTCTAGAAGAAAATCTATATGGCTCGATGTGAATATCACTAACTCCTTTTTTAATTGCTTCAGCAACAACTGCTGTACTAAATTTTATTACCTCAGACTCGTTTTCTATAGCCTCAATATCTTCTTCAGGTGCTTTCTCTAAAACTTCGCCTGCCTCACCCAATTCAGAATCGAATGTTTTTTGTTTTTCTTTATTTTCTTTTCTAATGGACGCAGTAGTTACTTCACCATCACTTGAAATTTTTTCAATAAATTCTGATATCTGAGTTAAAGGTGCAGCATGTAACTCAATATTTTTTTTTGTAATTGCTTTTAAATTTCTCATCAAGGCTAGCTTAGAACTGTCTGGAATAGCGATATGAAGTGTTTTACCTTCCATTTTAAATGGAGCTACAAAATTAACTTTTATGTAATTTGAGGGCAAAACTGATTTTATATCTTGAGATACTTCAACTTTTTTTAAATCAATTATTTCTAAATTTTGCTCCTTAACTAAAATATCTAATATCTTTTTTTCATCAGTAAGTTTTAAGTCAAACACAGCTTCTATCTGTGATTTGTTGCCTTCTGAACTTTTTTTTTTGATATTAATTAAATCTTTTCCAGAGATAACATCGTTATCAATTAAAACATTGATTAGATTAATTTCACTTTCTCTACTAATTTTAAGCATAACAATTATAAAATTCTTGGTGCAATAAAGACCAATAATTCATTTAGTTTATCTGATTTTTGGTTACCTTGAAACATTTTTCCTATAAGTGGTACTTTAGAAACCCCAGGAACACCATCTTTTGAACTTGCAACATCGTTCTTCTTAATACCACCAATTACTACAATATCTCCATCAGCTACTAATAGTTTAGTAGTAATTTCCATTTTGTTTATACCAACCGCACCTGGATTGGTTCTATCAGGAGTATCATTGTTGACTTGTATGTCCATAAGAACATTACCATCTCCTATAATGCTAGGAGTTATTTTTAAAATTAGAGCTGCATCAACCAATTGGGGCGCACTATCACCACTTCCAGGCAACTGTATTTGTACACCTTGTTTTATTTGTGCTGGTTGATTGTCTAGAGAAAATAATTTTGGATTTGAGATTGTTTTGCTTATTCCCTCTGTTTCTAATGCATCTAATTGAATTTTTAATACTGCTGAACCTGTTCTTCTTAAAACACCAATACCACTTGTTGCGGCTCCAACAGCACCTGACTGGAATAAACCGTCATTTCCGGAACCAATTGCAGCAGTTCCAGATGAAATAGCACCTCCAGTTCCCTCTGTTTCACCAACTGTTGACCCTCCTACAGTTCCTCCAACTCTTTCTCTATTTCTCGTATATGCTCCACCTAATTTTGTGCCAAGAGCTCTCTCAAAACTTGATGTCGCTTCAACAATGAATGCTTCCATTAAAACTTGTTTCGTTCTTACATCTATTTCTCGAATGACTTTATCAACAACATCTAAATCCTTTTCTTTTCCTCTAACAATTATAGATCTAGTTGTTGGTTCCTCTGTAACCTGAATAGGAATAAAGGCCCCAGCCGATGCGGTTGATGTAAACAATTCCGTAACTGTCTTTTTAGCCTCTGCTGGTGAAATATAATACAATCTAAATATTTCAGAAATTATTGGCTCAACCGAGTCTTCTAACTCTACTTTTTTCTTTACTGCCTGTGCTCTTGCAGATTTGTAACTTTCTTGTGAAGTAAGTGTTGCTGGTGTTGCAACTCTTATAATATTACTACTAACATCTATATCTGCAGCATAATTTTTCATGTCAAGCAGCGCATTAAAAGCTTTATCCCATGGGACATCAATTAATTCTGCAGTAACAGAGCCTGCAACATCTTCTCCCACAAGAATATTAATTCCACCAATTTTTGCCATTAAATTCATAGCCTCTTCGTAGTCCATATTTTGAAATTTAAACGTAACGTTCTGTTTTAATTTTGGATAATCTTCAGAAATTAAAAGATAATTTCTTTCTTTTACTGATGATATTTTTTTTCTTTTCTGAAGTTTAACAACATCAGCTTCAACAGGCACTGGTCCCATTTTTGCATCTTTTTCTATCTCTGCTTTTCCAAATTCTTTGACATCAGTTTTTATAAGTGGAGTATCGTGTTTAAATCCTTTAACTTTTTTACCAGGTTGAGCACATCCTGTAATAAAAAAAATAATGAAAATAAAACTAGCTACCAATTTATAATAATTCATATTCATAATTAGGGATTTCTCTCAATAATTTGGTTTTTAAAATTTATAACTACTAATGAATCTTTTTCTCTTTCAAAAACCACCTCTTTAGTGTCTAAAGCAATCAATCTAACACCAGGTGTCAATTCCTCATACAGAGCCAAAGTTAATACATCGCCATTTTCATCAATCAAAGAGGCAAACATATCTCTGTCGCCTTCAACAATTCCTATAAGTTTATAATTAAATACACTAAGACCTTTTCTATCCTCCTCAGTTGCTGCTATCAATTTTATTGAGTTTCCTCCACCTAATGAGCCATCACCGACAAATGGATCATTTAAGGGTAAAGGTTCTTCTTTACCGACTTCAGAGCTTATATTTGAACTTTTTACTGCTTGTTCAGCTTTAACTTTTTTGTTTATCTCTTTTGCTTTTTCAATGATGTTTTTGTCTTTATCATGACTATCAGTTAGAGCTGTATTTGAATACAGTATAAAACTTAATAAGATTATTATTATCTTAAAAAAATTCATCCGTTAAACCTACAATAGTTAGGGTTCCATTTACTATTATCGCCCCGGTTGTATCTCCTTTTACCACTTTGATGCTCTCTTTGTCAAAGTTTAACATTTTTTGGGATAGCGATATCTGCCTTTTAAACTTGATATAACCCAAAAAGTTGCCTTTTATCTCAAAATCAACAGGGATTGTATAATAGGCTGTGTTGGCTTTTGTAGCAGGTGCTGTCGCCTTAACTTTTGACTGTTTTCCAGTTGCTTTAGCCATTGCAGCTGATTTTGAAACTTGCTCTATTTTTTTCTTTTCAATTTTAGAAATGATTAAATTATTAGCCCCAGCATATTCACTTAAAGTTTGATATAATCCCTCCACCTCAGCTCTTGTATGAAACAATGTCGAATATTGCTCGTACTTTGGTTTAATCTTAATAATACTCGCTTTTGCAAGATTAATATCATTTATAAATTTATTGGTTTCCTCGATTTTTAAATTCATATCGTCTAATTGTGCCTTCTTTTTATTAACTATAGGATTTAGGACCCCATAAAATATAATTAAAAAAAATACTACAGCACCTATAGATACCCCAAGTTTTATCCATGTTTTTTTCTCAACAGTTTTTAACTTAGCTTGTATATCTTCAAGAGAAATATTCTTTAAATCAATGTTTTTTAAATCAATATTAAAATTCATAATTATATATTTTTAATTCTTACAAAAACTCTAAATCCTTTCATTGTTGCTCCCCCCGCTCTTGACCTAGGTAACTTCATTGAAGAGAGTGATGCTTGATCAATTAACTTTTGTTGACCTAATTGTTCTATAAATTTTAAAATATCTTGGTCGCTTGCAGCAATACCCTGAATAGTAATTAAATTAGTACCATTATAATCCACTGAATCAAATCTTACTCTAGTGGGTACACTTGATGCTATTTGAGCTAATACCCTATAGCTTACTTCTTTATTTGATTTAAGGCTGTTACTTAATTGTAAGGTTGTCTGCATTAATTTCAGCTCTTTAATTACTTTTTTTAATTCGGCTGATTTAAGTGTGTGATTTTGTTGAACTTGAGAATAGTTTTTGAGTTTTTTATTATAAGAATGAATGTTCCAAAAAGATAAAGTGAATAAAATTAAATATATTCCTGCTATTACTCCAGCCAAACCTTTAAAAGCAAAACCTGAGATTGCTTTCATCTTTTTCTGCTGAAACATGCTTTTTCTATTAGGTAATAAATTGATATTTTTAGCAGCAGTTACGAATTTATAATAACCAAAAACATCTAATTTTCTAAATGCAAGTCCTATTGATGTGGTTAAATAAGATTTATTAGGTAAATCTAAATCTTTTTGGAATTGCTGAGGAACTTTTAAACCTTCAATAGGATCAAACAAATTAAAACCAACATTTAAAAGACTCTTTCTAAAAAAAGATAAATATTCTTCAACATTATCTAGATCTGAAACAACTTTTAAAGTTCTAATTCTTTTCTCATATTTCGTCTCGAAATCTTGAACTGCTTGTTTTACTTGAGTTACATATCTTCTTACTAAACCAGCTTTCTCCTCAGAGTCTTGTGAGCTTTGAAGAATTTTTCTATCTTGTCCTCTTAAAAATATATCTGTTATTATTGGATTATTATCATACAAAATCATCAAATAATTTTCATCTAAACCAAATTCTAAAACTGCTGTTAAATTTGCATCTTCTGATTTATTTGAAATTTGATTAATTTGGTCAACTGCAGATTTTAACGCAAAGCATTTAACATCTATTATCACTGGATTTAATCCTGCTGCTTTTACAATTGAAACATAATTATTTATGTCTGCTAATTTTGATGCAACGAATAAAATATCCATAGTGTTATCTTTTTGATTTCTATTTATGACTTGGTGGAATATAGAATAATCATCTAAATTATCCGTTAGCTGAACAAGATTTTCCCAAAGAGAATTTGTTTCGATTGCTTTTTGTAATTCGTCATCTTTCATTAATGGAGCAGTTACAACTCTTATTATTGCACTAGTTACAGGAATAGAAATAGCAACATTAGTCGTAAGAGTTTTAGATTTTTGAATTGCAAGTGTTAGCTCAGCAGTAATCTTTTCTGCATTTTCTAAAACAGAGCTTTCATCAGGAATATCTATTTTGTGTGTATAAAATTTTTCAAGAACCCATTGATTAGATTTATCTACATTAATTTGAGCTAATCTTATACTTTTGTTATTTAATTCAACCCCAACTATTTCTTCACCTTGAATTGATGATTTTCCAATTTTTGATTTTAAAAAATCAAATGCTTTCGTAAGTGAATTATTTTTTTTTAAGGATGGAGACTTTGGAAGTTTAATACCATCTAAAGATGGTTTTTTTAATTTTATGTTTTTTAATTTACCAAATAAATTTGAAAATTTTTCTTTTGTAGAAGACGGCTTGCTTTTATTCTCATCGTTAACATTGTTATTATTCAAAATATTTTTTTCTACAGTTTTATTTTCAACACTTTGATTAACGACTGGTTGGCTTATTTGTGGTGCAGCAACTTCTGTTTGTGTTGTTGCTGTAGTTGTTAAATTTGGAGAAGGAACTTTAGTCTCATTTACTCCTTCTAAATTTGCTGGCAGCTCATTATTCGAAGAGGTTTGGCTTTGTTCATTCTGTTTTTTTAATCTTTCGCTCTCAGCATGAATATCATCAAACCATTTTTCTAAAATAGGTATAGCTTCATCTAGATTTTGAGTACCTGATGAAGAAATTTTTTGTTTTCCATCAATATAAAGTCTACCAACCCAATTTTTTGATTTAAGTTCACCCTTATACTTGTCTTGTCTTACATATATATGTAGTCGACCATCTTTTTTGTGTATTACCTGGTGTTCATTTTTATTTTCGGGTTCTTTATTATCATTTTCTTGGGATTGAGTTAAATTATTGGCTGAACTTACATCTGGTTTTTCATTGTTTTCAACATTTGGTTGATTTTCAATATTTTGTTCAGCAGGAGGCTGATTTATCTCTTGAGTTGTATTATTTTCATCAACTTTTGATTGAGTATCAGCTTCACTTACTTCATTATCATTTTTTATAACGTCGTCTTTATTATCTTCGCTCATAAATTTTCCAATCGAAAAAATTAATTTTTCGAATCTCTAACACAATTTAGATAATCTCTAACACAAATTTGAAAAATGTCTAACACAAATTTTATAATTTATTGTTCATTCTGAGCTTATTTTTAAAAAAGCTAGTAAAATTAACATTTTTTTTACTTATTTCTTTTTGAAGCTTTAAAATTAAAAATAAACAAATTTTATAAATCTCTAACACAATTTATTATTCCTCTAACACAATCATAAATTATCAATTGTGTTAGAGTTTAATGATTTTTATTTTTCACTTAAAAAGACAATAAAATCAACAATTATTGTGATTTTTCAATTTATTCAGTATTTTGTGTTAGAGTTTAGTTTTTTTGTGTTAGAGTGTTTATGATTACAAACAAATCTTAAAATTAAAATCAGTTTTAATAATATTATTATCAAAAGTTGTATTATTTTTACTAAATTTTTAGTTGAAATTGATTTAAATCCTAAAAAAAAAATAAAATTCAACTTTAATTAGAAATTTTTGAAAAAAAGATGAATATTTATATTTTTTAGTTTGGGTCCCCTCTTATATCAGTAGAAAACTCTTGGTAAATCAAAACTGAGATAGTTTGTAAATTTTTAATTACTCTTTCGTAATCCCAAGTTAAATCCACGTTGTTACAATTAAGTTCTTTAAAATAATAAATTTTAGCCATTGGTATTGATGGATCAATTTCTTGAACAAGAATGTTTAGTTGATTGGTTTTTTTTTCAATTGTAAAATTATATCTACAAACATTTGAAGTAGCCCAAAATAATATCGATGATAAAACAATTGCAAAAGTTATCATAACTTTTGGTAGAGACATCATAATTATTATCCATCTACTGTAACTATTGTTAAATCATCTTTTTGTATTCTTCCAGAGCTAATTAAATCTTCTATCATTTTTTGTAATCGTTTGTTGTTTGGTGTGCTTTGATATTTTTTTATATAATCTTGGAAACCTTCTTGTCCTAACATTTCTCCATTATTATTTTTCATTTCTGTTATACCGTCTGTAAATATATACATTGAACTTTCTTTAAAAGAAATTATTTGTTCTGTAAATTTGAAATTAGGAGCGATGCCGAGCGGTGGACCAGCTTCATCTATTGTTTTAAAGTTTCCATCTTTTGAAAATATTAATGGAGGTTCATGGCCTGCGTTAGATAAAAGTAATTCATTTTTATTTTTGTCATATACACCTACTATCATTGTAACGAACATCCCTCTTGTTGTTGTTTCGCAAATCTCATCGTTCAAAATTTTTAAAAGACTCGAAGAAGAAAAAATTGTTTTACTTAAACATCTATAAAGACTCGATGCCTTTGACATTAGCAATGATGATTTAATTCCTTTTCCAGAAACATCCGCTACACCAAAACCATATTTGTTATTACCTAAGTCAGAAAAATTATAAAAGTCTCCTGATACAACTTTAGCTGGGATATTAATTCCTGCTATCGGAAAATCATCATTTTTATTTTCAGACAATAAAGTTTTTTGTATCTCACCAACGATTTCAATTTCTTTTTGCATTCTATTCTTATCGATTAGTTCTTTTGCAGTCTTAGCATTTTTAATTGCGAGAGCCGCTGGTCCAGAT
Source organism: Pelagibacteraceae bacterium AG-426-E17 (assembly GCA_003210095.1). GTDB lineage: Bacteria > Pseudomonadota > Alphaproteobacteria > Pelagibacterales > Pelagibacteraceae > Pelagibacter. Next base: position 679,318 of record QCNP01000001.1, on the reverse strand, counting down.
AGAGTCTCTAATAATTTTCTATCATTCTCTTCAAATAATTTTGTATTAGTTTTTTTATTTAAACAATGAATAACACCAATACATTCGCCAGATACTAAAAGTGGTGAACACAAAACTGAATAAGTAGTGAAATTTGTTTTATTATCTAAATCAAAATAAAATTCTGCTATCTCTCTTACATCTTTCCTTACATCTCCAACTCTAATACATTTTTTACCCAATGCTGCTCTACCCATTACACCTTGAGTTAATGGTATCTCAAAGTCCTCTAAGTAAGCTTGATACTTAGATGCAATACACTGAAAGACTTGTCTCTTTTCCTCTATTAAAAATATATTAGCAGCTTGTGCGTTAATTCTTTTTATAATTGTTTCTAAAGCGTTTTGTAATGTTTCCTTAAGATCTAATGATCCTGCTAACTCTTGATTCATTTGAGTTATTAAAGCAAGATCCTGCCTTGAGTTATCCTCAACCCTATTTACCTCTATTTTTTTCGCACCAAAAATCATAATTATATTGGCAATTTATAACTTTTTTGATAATTTTTAAATAATGGAATTAATCATATATTCAAACAATTTTTACCTACACATCTATGATGCTTTCATGTTAGTTCAATATTGCATCGATGGAATTGTAGAAATTGCAGCAAATATAAAATTATAGTTTGTGTTGTTCATTTACTTTGTCGTTTTTATTTTAGGTTCGCTGTGGGGATCTTTTTGCAATGTATGCATTTATAGACTGCCTAAAAAGGAAAATATTGTAAGCGGTAGATCTAAGTGTAGATCCTGTAAAAAAAAAATTAATTGGTATGACAACATTCCTTTAATTTCATATTTGGTTCTTAAAGGTAATTGCAGGTGCGGTAAAATTAAAATAGATTTTCGTTATTTCCTTGTTGAATTAGTTACTGCTTTAGGTTTTTTAAGTATTTTCTATTTATATGGGATATCAATAACGACATTGCTATTGATTATCTTAACAATCTTTTTTGTTATTATTTTTTTTATTGATCTAGACCATTTTATAATTCCAAATGAATTAACATTCCCTTTAATGATTATAGGTTTCTTGAAATCATTTGATCCAAATATTAATTTAAGTTTGTTTCCTAATTATTTGGACTCTTTAATCGGTGGAGTGTTCGGTTATATTTTAATTTGGGGTATTATTACTTTGTATCTGAAAATTAGAAAGAAGGAAGGAATGGGATTAGGTGATGCGAAACTTTTAGCTGCAATTGGTTTTTGGTTTGGATGGTACTCAATTCCGTATGTAATCTTTTTATCTTCTTTAAGTGCTTTGCTAATTGCTTTACCAAGTTTAATTAATAAATCCAAAAGTTTGAGTTCACAAATACCTTTTGGTCCTTACTTAATTTTTGGAACAGTGGCATATTTAGTTGTAAGAAATTATTTAACTTTTATTTGATTAAAGTTTTAATTTTATTAAATGCTTCATCAATTTGGTCTTTTTTATTTCCTCCAGCTTGAGCAAAATCTTTTCGACCTCCCCCGCCTTTACCACCTATAATTTCAGAACCTGCTTTTACAAGTTCAACAGCATCATAATTTTTTGTTAGACTATCAGTAACACCGATAGCTAATCCTACTTTATCATCTTTGTTTGCACACACTACAACTATTCCCTCTTTTAAATAATTTTTACCTTCATCGACTAATTTTCTTAGATCTTTCGGAGAAAGATCATTAATTTTTTGGAATCTCACTTTTATATTATTTATATTCTCATCTTTAATAATATTTTTATTCTTATCACTAAGAACATTTTTAATATTCAGGACTTCTAATTGTTTATTTAATTCTTTTATAATTATTTTTTTATCAGTAGAACCTATATTAGGAATACCACCCAATTTTTTAATTTCATCTGACAAATCATTAATTTGATCTTGATCTTTTTGTATAGCAACATTTAAGTTTTTTTCTTTTTCTTTTAAATATTTTTCTAATTGTTTATCTCGTAATGCTTCTACTCTTCTCACACCTGATGCTATTGCAGATTGACTTACAACTTTAAATTTTCCAACCTCACTTGTATTTCTCACATGTGTACCTCCACATAACTCTGTTGAAAAATATTTATTACTTTCCTCACCCATAAAAACTACTCTTACTTCTTCTCCATATTTTTCTCCAAAGAGTGCCAAAGCACCATGTTCCATGCCTTCCTTAGGTGTCATTAGTCTTGTAATCACCTCGCTTTTATTATCAACAATCTGATTAACAATTGTATTAATCTTATCTAATTCATTTTCGGATATCGGTTTCATATGACTAAAATCAAATCTAAGTCTATCTGGTGCAACTAAAGATCCTTTTTGCATTACATGCTTACCTAAAGTTCTTCTTAAAGATTCATGGAGTAGATGAGTTGCAGAATGATATGCCCTAATATTTTTCCTTCTTTCAAAGTCTATATTTAATTCAACACTGTCATTTAAATTAATTTTCCCTTTTTTTACTTTACCAGAGTGAATAAATAAATCTCCAAACTTTTTTTGTACATCATTTACAATAAAATTATTGTCACCACATTTAATTGTACCAGTATCACCAAGTTGTCCACCTGACTCACCATAAAAAGGTGTTTGGTTTAAAATTATATGTCCCTCCTCACCTTCAGATAATGAATTTACCTCTTTGTTATCTTTTATAATAAATTTTATTATTCCTTCTGATGTATTTGTCTCGTAACCTAAAAATTCTGTTGGCTCAGTTTTATCTTTAATAGTGAACCAAATTTCTTCTATGGATGTATCACCAGACCCTTTCCAATTTTTTTTAGCAAGCTCTTTACTTTGTTTCATTAAATTATCAAATTTTTCGTGATCTAATTTTAAAGATTTGTTTTTTAAAATATCTTCTGTTAAGTCTAGTGGAAAACCATACGTATCATAAAGCTTAAACGCTACTTCACCTGATAATTTTTTATCGACTTTTGTGATCTCTTCATCCAAAATTTTGATACCTCTATCAAGTAGAACCAAAAACTTTTCCTCTTCCATTCTTAATGTTTCTTTAATTAATGAGCTAGCTCTTTTCAACTCTGGATAATTACCTGACATTTCATCCATCAATGTTTCAAATATATTAAAAAAGACAGGCTTTTTTGATCCAAGTAAGTGACTATGCCTCATACCTCTTCTCATAATTCTTCTCAGAACATAACCTCTACCCTCATTTGATGGTAAAACCCCTTCTGCTAATAAAAAAGAACTTGCTCTTAAGTGATCTGCAATCACTCTAAAGCTCGATAAATTATTTTTATCAGGCTTAACTTTTAATTCTTCAGAGATAGAGCCTATTATTTTTTTAAAATGATCTGTTTCATAATTGTCATGTGTTCCTTGAAGCAATGCTGCTATTCTTTCCAAACCCATCCCAGTATCAACTGATGGTTTCGGTAAATCAATTCTTTTATCTTTCGAGACTTGTTCGTACTGCATAAATACTAGATTCCAAATTTCGATATATCGATCTCCGTCTTGATCTTTTGTGCCAGGCAAACCTCCTTTTAAATGATCTCCATGATCGTAAAATATTTCTGAACAGGGACCACAAGGTCCAGTTTCTCCCATTGACCAAAAGTTATCTGAAGTTGGTATTTTAATTATTCTATCATCACCAAATCCTGTAATTTTTTTCCAAAGATTAAACGCTTCATCGTCTTCACTAAAAACTGTGAAATAGAGCCTGTTTTTATCTAATCCAAAATCTTTTGTTATTAAATTCCATGCAAGATGAATTGCTTTCTCTTTAAAGTAATCTCCAAAAGAAAAGTTACCTAGCATCTCAAAGAATGTATGGTGCCTTGGAGTGTAACCAACATTTTCTAAATCATTATGTTTACCGCCAGCTCTTACACATTTTTGTGAAGTAGTTGCTCTTTTATAATCTCTTTTTTCTAAACCTGTAAAAACATTTTTAAATTGAACCATTCCAGAGTTTGCAAACATCAATGTAGGATCGTTATTAGGTACAAGATTACTAGACTCAACTATTGTATGATCATTTTTCTCAAAATATTTGAGAAAAGTGTTTCTTATTTCATTTAAAGTTTTCTGAGCCATATCTTTTTAAAATACAGTTTTTTTAAATGATGTCTATAACGTTAAAGGGAAAAAAGGCGTCTGTTAAGACGCCTTTTATTACTAATAATGACTATTTAGCTAATTCTTTTTTGTAGGAGCTTCTTCTTTTTGATTTGCTTTTACTTTCTCCTGATCAAGTGGATTACCTTCTATCTTTTTAGTGATCACACCTGCTTTTTCTCTAATTGCCATCTCTATTTCAGCGGCAACATTTGGATTTTGTTCTAGGTAAATTTTAGCATTCTCTCTGCCCTGACCTATTTTTTCACCTTTGTATGCATACCAAGCTCCAGATTTTTCTACAATCTCTGCTTTAGCACCAAGGTCGATCAATTCACCTACTTTACTAATTCCTTTTCCATACATTAGATCGAATTCAACTACTTTAAATGGTGGTGATACTTTATTTTTAACAACCTTAACTCTTGTAGAGTTACCAATGATTACATCTTTATCTTTTATTGCACCAATTCTTCTAATATCCATTCTTACAGATGAGTAGAATTTTAATGCATTTCCACCTGATGTAGTTTCAGGACTTCCAAACATAACACCTATTTTCATTCTTATTTGGTTAATGAAAATCATCATTGTATTTGTGTTTGATATTGAACTAGTTAGTTTTCTCAAAGCCTGACTCATTAATCTTGATTGAAGACCTACGTGATGATCACCCATGTCCCCTTCAATTTCAGCTTTTGGTGTTAATGCTGCCACTGAGTCGATAACTATTACAGAAATAGAACCTGATTTAACAAGTGTATCTGCTATCTCTAGTGCTTGCTCACCAGCATCAGGTTGAGAAATTAATAATTCCTCTGTATTTACACCTAATTTTTTTGCATATACTGGATCTAAAGCATGCTCTGCATCAACGAATGCACATATTCCACCAGATTTTTGAGCTTCAGCGATTACTTGAAGAGCAAGTGTTGTTTTTCCAGAAGACTCTGGACCATAAATTTCAACAATTCTTCCTTTCGGTAATCCACCAATACCCAGGGCTAAATCCAAGCTTAGTGAGCCTGTAGAAATAGACTCTATATCCATTGCTTTTTTTTGGCCAAGCTTCATTACAGAGCCTTTACCAAAGTTATCCGTAATCTGGCTTATGGCTGCTTCTAAAGCTTTATTTTTCTCTTTATTTTCCAAATCTTTATCTTTTGCTGATTTAACTACTTTTAAGTTATTTTTACTCATATTTTGCCTCTTTTTTTGTGTTTTTTAACATACGAATCATGTTTATAAATGTACACATTTTGTTCTCATAAGCAAGAATTAAAAATAATAGCCTGTTTACTTAACTATTTTGAGATATTTGGCGTTTAAAAGTCCTACTGATTTTAATAGCTCAAGCTGAGATAAGAAAAAATTTCTCTCAGAATTAGCTAAATTAATTCTTGATGTAAGTAAAATAGTATTTGATTGAATAACATCTAAAGTAGTTCTTCCAAGACCTGTTTCATACTCAACTGTTATACCCTCGTTTGCAATTTCTGCTGCATTAACTTGAGATCTAACCGATGTTAAGGCGCTATTTGATGACTGAAAACTAGACCAGGCGCTTGCAACATTTGTTTCATTGGTTCTGAGCGCGTTGTCTAAAAGAAGTTTTTTTCTATTATTTAATCTTTTACTTCTTTTTAAAGATGCTGAATTTTTCCCTCCTTTGAATAGAGGCCATGATATTTCTGCTTTAAGAGTTTCTTGTTCTCTTTCGTCTACTGTTGAACTTAAATCATTTGATTTAGTAGATTCTGCAGACAATGTAGCAGTCGGCGAGAATTCTGACATAGCTATCTTAACATCTTGTTGCGATTGTTCATACTCTAATTTTGCAATTATTAAATTTGGATTATTGCCAATAGATAATTCTATAGCCTTAGCTAAGCTTTCGGGGATATTGAAGTCTAAATTTATACTTCCATTAATTAAATTAATATTAGCTAAAGGTCCGATAATTTTTTCATAAGTTAATTTAGCTGTTACTAGATCATTTTTAGCACTTATGAATTGTGCCTCAGCTCCTGCAAGTGAAGATTCTGATTGGGCTAAGTCTGCAAGTGTAATTAATCCATTTTCTAATCTATTTTGATCTGTTTCAACTTGTCTCTCTAATAAACTTAAATTCTCTTTATTAATGTTTAGCTTTTTATTTGCTAAAATTAGGCCACTATAAGCTTCTGCTGCTGTTAAGATGATTTCTTGTTCTTTTTTAAGTAAATTTGCTTCTGCCAAAAATATCCCGATCTTGCTTTTGTCTAAATCTGCTTTTCCACCAAGCCCTTGGAATAAAGTTTGTTCAATAGTTATTTTTTGAGTTTCAGTATCTACATCTGTAATTGTCGCGTCGTTTCCAGATCTATCCGTTAGTTTATCGGTTGTTTGTTCACTTTTACTTCCTGTAATTGTTATAGAGGGTAAAAATTCACTTCTAGATATCTTAAGATCTTCTTTAGATACTAAAATATTTTCTCTTTCAGCGTTAAGCTCTGGATTTTTATAGTATGCATCTGACAACGCTTTCATTAAGTCATTAGCGTAAGAATAACTTATAGTTAAGCAGTAATATAAAATTATAAATATTATTTTTCTATGCATTATTAAATTTCACTCTTTTTATTTGATGTCTATCGTTTAAGTCAATAATAATTGATGAATGTTTTGGTGCAATTTTAAACATATTTTGTGTGATCCTTTGATAAGTCATCATAAAGTTTAAAACCTCTAAATTATTCATAATTTTATTATTTTTTTTATTTTTGTTTTTCAATTGTAGTTTTTTTTCTTGTTTTATTCTCCATCTTTTAAGTACATTAAAGTTTTTAGCCTTTAAATATAATAAACTATGCATTTGATTAAATAATTTAGCATATTTATTTTTTAATTGATTATTAACGTGAAATCTCCATTTGTTTTTGCTGTCTAAATTTTTCTCTAATTTATTTATTGGCGTGTATAAAGTATTTTCTTTTTCAGGTTTAGCTCCAACACACCATCCCTCTAAAATTAAAATATCTGGTTTCTTTTTAATCTTATACCAAAATTTTTTATTATACCTATCATCAATTGATTTATCGAATTTGGGTATTAACATGGTTCTAAATTTTGTTTTTTTTATGTTTGAAAAAAGTTTGTTCATCATATCAATATCATGAGTTCCTGGGACGCCTCTTGTTAAAAGTAATGGGTGTTTTGTTTTTGACAGTTTTAATCTTTCTTTTCTTGTTTTATAAAAGTCATCGATTGAAACTTTAAATACATTCAATTTAAAATAGTATGACAATATTAATTTAATTAAAGAGGAAATAGTTGTCTTTCCAGTTCCTTGTCCACCCGCAAGTCCAATAATATAAGTTTTGTTTTTTGGCTTATGTTTAAATATCCAAAAACAAATCGGAATTAAGAAGTCTTTTATCATTTTTTCTTTATTTTTAAATTTTTCTTTTTTAGTTTCTTGTGCAGATATAAAATTAAAACATTTCTTCTTTACTTTTTGAAAACAATCAGAATAATTTTGCATTATTTCTTTTGATCTAAAGGGTGGTTTTCACCATCGTTAAGCCCAACATTTTCTAGTACAAACGGGTCGATACCTTCAACACATGCAATATTAATTCCATAGATTTTAGGATTTATTCTTGGTCTGTTATGTGTATGAATCCCACATACTGAACAGAAATAATGTTTAGCAGCTTTAGTATAATATTGATAAAGTTTTAATAAATTTTCACCTTTTATAATTTTAAAATCATTCTCTCCTAAAACTCCAATTACATAACCCTTTCTCTTACATAAAGTACAATTACATCTCATAACTTTTTCAATACCCTTCTCTGGTATAATAACCTCGGCTTCAAACTTACCACAGTGGCATGTCAGTTTTTTTTTCATAATTATTTTCTATCCATTATGTGATTTCTTCCATCATTTATTCTAACTTTAAAATTAAACAATTCTTTTGTAGATATGTCATTGATACACGCAACATTAATACCATACGTATTTGGATCTCTTCTTCTTAAATTGTGAGTTTGAATTCCGCAATTAGAGCAAAAATAATGTTTTGCTACATTTGTTTTGAATTGATAGCATGTTAATTTATCCATACCTTTAATAACTTTTAAGTCTTTCTTATCGACAATTGCGGTAATTGCACCTTTTCTAATACACATAGAACAATTACATCTATATAAATCCTCAAAACTTTTTTTTATGTTAACTTCTATTTCGATTAGACCACAATGACAGGTTAATTTTCTCATCTTATTTAGTCTATCCATTGTAAAAGTTATCCACAACACAACAATATCTAGTTTTAATGTTCACCCTTTGATTCACTTTTGATTCAATTTCAGACTCAAAATACAACCTATTTGACTATATTTAATTATTAGGCTATAAATCTAAAAAGAACAAAATAAGAACATTTATGAAGATCACAATACCTTATTACTTACATAAAGCTGGAGCTGGTTTCCCATCTCCTGCTACAGACTATATAGAAGAAGATATAGATCTTAATGTTCATTTAATAAGAAATGTCCCGGCAACTTTTGTAATCAGAGTACAAGGTAAATCAATGACTGATGTTGGTATAAATGATGGGGATATATTGGTAGTCGATAAAAGTTTAAAACCAAAAAATTTTTCAACTGTAATTGCAAATGTTCACGATGAATTAGTTGTTAAAAGTTTTGTTCAAGAAAGAGACAAAAAATTTCTCACTTCAGGATCCAAAAATTTCAAAGATCGAATTTTAATTAATGAAGAAGAAGATATTTTTATTTGGGGAGTTGTAACTTATGTCATCCATTCGGTTTACTAAAAAAATAGCGTTAGTTGATTGTAATTCTTTTTACGTATCTTGTGAAAGATTATTTAATCCTAAAATAAGAAAAAAACCTGTTGTAGTTTTATCTAACAACGATGGTTGTATTATTTCAAGGTCTAACGAAGCAAAAGCTCTTGGAATAAAAATGGGCGAGCCATATTTCAAAGCAAAAGAAATAATTATTAAAAATAACGTACAAGTTTTTTCCTCAAACTATTCTTTATATGGAGACTTATCAAGAAGGGTAATGAGAACACTAAAAAGATTTAATTCTGACATAGAAGTTTATTCAATAGACGAGGCGTTTATGGATTTGTCCAACTTTCCAGATAATGAAATAATAGATGTCGGTAAAGAAATAAGAAATACAGTATTACAATGGACTGGTATTCCAACTAGCATTGGAATAGCAAAAACTAAAACACTAAGTAAAGTTGCAAATCATATCGCAAAGAAAAAGCAATCGGGTGTTACTAGTTTAATTGGTATCGAAAATCTCGATCCAATATTAGAAAAAATCGAAATAAATGAAGTTTGGGGAGTTGGTAGACAATTAACTAAGTTTTATCAGAAGAACGGAATTTATAATGCTAAACAATTAAAAAATAAATCTAATACTTGGATAAAAAAAACCTCAAATGTTTTAAGCTCAAGAACAGCAATGGAACTAAGAGGTGTGCAGTGTATAGATCTTGAAAAAACAGCTTCAAAGAGAAAGAGTTGCGTGGTTTCACGTTCTTTTGGCAAAAGAGTTGAAAGTTTCCAAGAGTTGAAAGAGGCGGTTGCAAATTATTGTTTAAATGCTTCTGAAAAAGTAAGGTCTGAGTCTTTAGTCGCAAAATCAATAACCGTTTTTGTTAGAACAAGTCCTTTTCAAAGAAACTTTGGATACTATTCAAATTCTAAAACAATAGATTTTCCAATTGCAACAAATAATAGTATTGAAATAGTAAAAGCAGCAGTTTCAATTTTAGAAAATATTTTTAAAAATGGTTATCGATATCAAAAAGCAGGAGTAATGCTAACAGGATTGTCAAATGATGCTGAAAGAAAAAATTTATTTTCATGTGAAAAAGACGAAAAAATAAATAATTTAATGAGGTCAATTGATAATACTAACTACCGATATGGTAGATCTACTTTAAGTCTTGCAAGTGCTGGGGTTCACAAGAAATGGAATATGAGGAGAGAATATTCATCAAAAATAGACACTGCAGATTTTTATTGTATGCCAAAAATTCGGATTGATTAAAAAATCAATTTGTTATTTTCCTATAACAATAAGAGTAAGGTCATCAGTTAGTGTCTTATTATTCGCATTGGTGGCAAGTTCTTTTGCAATACTATTTAATTCATCATTTGGGTCCTTGTTAAAATTGGTATTTATAATATCTTTAGAACCTTGAATACCGATCTCATTATTGTTTTTGTCTAAACTCTCAGACATACCATCAGTGAAGGCATAAAACCTACGGCCATTTAATTTATATTTATTAACAAAATAGTTAGATTTTGATCCTTGTTTAATAATTCCTAAAGGGGGTGATTTACTCTCATATTCTTCAAAAACTCCTTTTTGATCTCTAATTAAAGCTGGTTGATGACCTGCATTTACCCATACAATTTCACCAGTATTTATATTGTAGTTTCCAATAATTGAAGTAACAAACATTCCACCAGTTTTTGTTAAAAATAAATCGTTATTCATATGAAAAGCCATTTCGTCTACATCAACTTTATCACGCGACATGATTTCAAATAAGGTAGAAGCTTTTGCCATAACCATTCCTGCATGAATTCCCTTTCCAGCTACATCAGCAATTATAAAATAAACACTTTCATTATGAGGGTAGAAACTAAAGAAATCACCTGAGACCTCTCTTGCAGCTAAATTAATTCCATGGACAGGGTAATTATCCAAATTTCTTTTAGGTAGAAAATTTTCTTGAACTTTAACTGCTAGCCTAACTTCACCTGTAATTCTGTCCCTCCATTTTTTTTTCTCTAACTCACTTGTCTCCAATTTACTCATTAATTTATTATAATACAGTCCAATGACACCGCCTGCTGTAAATGGATCTTGAGGTCCTCTTATTGTCAAATCGCCAGTCTCTGATTGCTTGTCTAAAATTGAAATTAAATCATGTTCAACTGATGTTGCATTATGCTCTGCAATATTTAGACCTAATTCTTCCTGGATAGGGCTTACCCTTAAAGGATAAAAAATATTTAAAATCTTTAAAAAAATAAAAGACCCCAAGAATGCAAATAAACCTATTGCAATTACACCAATAAACTGAATTTTGATTTGTTCAATCCTGCTTAAATCAGTCCCAAGAATTTCTAAGTCACTAAAGAAACCTACTGCTAAAGTCCCCCATACTCCAGCTGCTAAGTGTACTGGAATTGCTCCTACCACATCATCAATTTCATATTTATTTAAAATTTCGTTAACAGTAATTGCTACGACAGCACCTATGACTCCAACAAAAATTGAAATAATCGATGTCATTGAGTTACATCCTGCTGTGATTGCAACCAATCCAGCTAAAGGTCCTAGAATAATGTAGTACGGATCTGGTTTTTTAAACAATAAAAATGAAATTCCCAATCCTGTAAGTAAACCAAATGATGCTGATAAAAACGTATTAATTAATATAAGTGGAACAGCCTCATCCATGGCTCCATTACTTCCACCATTAAATCCAAACCAACCAAACCACAGAATTAAGGTTCCTAAAACCGCTAGAGGAAAACTTGAACCTGTAAATTTACCTTTATTCGCTTTTGAATATTTGCCAATTCTCGGTCCAAGAATTAAAACAGCAGATAGTGCTATCCATCCTCCGACCGAGTGTACAATAGTGCTACCAGCAAAATCTACAAACCCTAAAGTGCTTAACCAACCTGTTGTATTTATTTGACCAGTAATATCTAGTAATTGTCTCTCAACATCCATATTATTTAGATAACTTGATGACCAAGTCCAATGGCCAACAATAGGATAGATAATACCTGTAGCTAAAATAGTTATAATTATATAACCATTAAATTTCATCCGCTCTGCAACTGCACCAGAAATAATTGTTGCTGCTGTTGCAACAAACATTGCCTGAAATACAAAATAAGTCATATATTCTGCAACATCAGTCTTAAAGAAGAATAGGTCGGTTCCAAAAAGGCCATTATAACTTTTGCCAAACATTAATCCAAAACCAAAGATCCAAAAAATTACAACTGATACGCCAAAATCTGCGGCATTCTTTAAGGCTACATTTATACTATTTTTATATCGAGATAGACCTGTTTCCATACACATGAAGCCAGCCTGCATGATAAATACTAATATAGCGCAATTTATCACCCAAAGTGTATCTACAAATGATTTTACAGACTCCAAGTTTATAATCTCCATTTAAAAATTTTAGTACTATTTAATTATTTTTACATCTAAAATATTCTGATCTGATTTTCTGTAATTTTCTAAATTTTCTCTTCTAGAAATTACAAAAACCAATAAATTGAATATAATCATCAGTAAAAGAGGTATTAAGGTAATAACTGAAATTTTTTCATATATTAAAAAAAGATATACAAAAAAAAACAATATTGACCTAATTAAAACATTATATTTAAAAACACTTATTATAGATAAAGAATGAACTATTAAGTTTTTAAAACTCATTTTAGACGGTCCAAAATACCTAGTGCCTCGTTCTGATGATACTGCAATCTTATCTTTTGAGATTTTTGATAATGCTCCTGAGAAACTACTCCAAGTAGCTTTTTCTTCGATCAATTTTTTTATAATTATTTTGGGTAAACATGTAAAATTACCAAATCTGATCGATTTTCCTGTAAAAGTTTTTGTTATGAGTTTATGAAAAAAATAACATAATTTAAATAATGTACCTTCTGATCTTTTTATTCTCTCACAAACCACTGGTAGCTCTAAATTTGTTTCTGTTTTTTGAATCAAATCTTTGATTTCTTCTGGTCTATCCTCTCCATCAGAATCCATAGGTATTACATAATCAAATTCCTCATTTTCCATTATGTATTTAAGACCAGTTGCTATGCATCTCGCATGGCCAATGTTATTTTTTAAATTCATTATTTTAATTGAATTAAATTTTGAGCAATCCAGAAATCTTTGCGGGATTTTTTCAATTGATCCATCGTTTACAACAAGAATAGAAAAAACCATATCTGCATTGTCAATTTGATGATTTATATTTTCTAGAAGTTTTAGCAAAGACTGCCAATCATTATAAAGAGGAATTAATATTTTGATTTTCATACTGAATTAATTGAATTTAAAAACCTAATGAAGGAAGCAAATATTCCATGTCCAGAAAGTTCTATAGCAATAATTATCAAAATAATTAAAATTAATTTTTTGTTTTTATCCAAAAATTCGTTCATTTATTTCCTAAACATATATTATCTATACAAATATATGCTTTATAATCATCTAATTTGTTTTTATCTATCTCTCCATCCCATTTAGGCCTATTTTTTAGATGGTAAGATAAATTTCCTGCATTCCACTCATTTCCTAAAACTACATTTATGGGATCTTCAAATTCATTATTCCATTTCTTTTGAACTTTCTTTGCTATTTGTTTACCAGGATAATCTGTTCTTTTGTCAGTTTGTGAAATTGAAATATACGCATAAGTAATTGGAGATAAAAAAAATAAAATTAAAAAAGATCTTATAAAACTTTTATAATTTGTTTGAGTTATATACTTTCGAAATACATATACTAATAAAGTACCAAAAAATATGTAAAAAGGCGTCATCCACATAGTTCTAACTTTAGTTCCAAACAACATTGATGTAAGTAAAATTAAAATTATAGGTAAAATATTTATAGATATTAAGAATAAAAGTTTTTTATCTTTTAAACTATATTTAAGTTTGATTTTTTTGGTTAGAAAGTAGAGCATTGCAAATAAAGGTATTAATATTCCGATCTGTTTAAAAATAAATATTACAGGATAAATAAGATGATCTATAAAACCTGAATTTTCTATGCCAGATCTTGCCAAACCATAAGTTAGTGTAATAAAATCATTCTTAAACAACCAAATAAAATGAGGTATTAGCAAAATTAAAAAAGTCTCAATTGAAAAAATATAATTAAAATGAAATTTTCGATCTTTTTTTAAATAAATTAAGTAAATAAAAAGTAAACTAATCGATAATAATAGATAAAAAAATAGGTACTTGGATAAAAAACCAGCAGCTGCAAAAATTCCAATTAAAACGCAATCTTTAAATTTGGGAATTTTTTGATTAAAGACTTTCCAAGAATAGTAAACTGTTAATACCCAAAAAGGAATTTGACAAATATTTACATTAAATTCAGGGCTTGTGAAATTGTAAAAAAATATACCCTCTAATAATAAAACGGAAAAAAGTGATAAATTTTCATTATTTAATATTTCTTTACTAAATTGAAAAACTATAAAGAATGAAAAAATTATAAATATTTGACTAAGTAAATAATAAGCCCAATCATTAGATCCAAATAAATTGTAAAAAATTTCTACTATAAGCGCACTCATTGGTGGATGCTTACTAAAACCCCAATCTAGATTACTCCCCCAAGCAAGAGCTTCAATTGTATCAAGTGGAAGGTTGTTGTTAGTTAATGATGGAATCAACGTCCATAAAACTAAATGGATTGTTAAAAAAATATAAAAAAAATTATTTACTTTTTTTTTATTAATCAACATTTATTTGAATTTATACGAATAAACCTTACTTGACACTACCTATTTGCTGAATATACTCCGAGCGTTTTAAAATAGATAATGGCTAGAATATCTAAAACTTACATTCCTAAAGAATCAGAGAAGTATATGTGTGAAAAACATAAACTTTATTTCAAAAATAAATTAATTTCATGGAAAAAGGATTTAGTAAGATCTAATAACCAGGCTTTATATAATAGCTCAATGGATGATAATAGTACCTCAGCAGATATTGTTGATCAAGCTAGTTCTTATACAGATAAGAATGTTGAGATGAGAGCAATAAATAGACAGATAAAATTAATATCAAAAATAGACTCAGCTCTAAGAAAAATTAAAGATGGTACGTATGGTTTTTGTGAAGAGACAGGTGAACCTATTGGGATTAAAAGGTTGATGGCTAGGCCAGTAGCAACACTATCGATTGCAGCTCAAGAAAAACATGAAAAAGAAGAAAAAGTTTACGCAGACGATGTTTAAGGCATCGGAATTTTTTCACCTTTATTCAAATAATCGTATCCTCTTTTAACTGCAGATCTATTTGCAATCTCTTCATACCACCTGCACAAGGAAGCATGGTTTTTAAGCCCTATATCATGCCAATCATGTCTTGCAATCCAGGGCCAAGTTGCAATATCAGCAATACTATAATCATTTCCAGCTAAATACTTAGAATTAGACAATCTATAATTTAGGTCTTTATAAATAGATCTAGAAATTCTAAAATATCTTTCTTCTCCAAATTTACTCTTACCAGCATTATAATGATGAAACTGATGATGCTGTCCTAAAATTGGGCCAACATATCCCATTTGAGCCATCAACCATTGTGTAACAATATTTCTATTTTTACTGTTTAAATACTTTCCACTTTTTTCAGCTAAATAAATTAGGATAGCTCCAGACTCAAAAATTATCTCATTGCTTTCAAGATCTTTAATGACAGGTATTTTGCTAAAAGGACTGATCTTTTTAAAATCTGGATTAAATTGTTCACCTTTATTTAAATCTATTGAGTTTACTTTATATTCGTATCCGATCTCTTCTAACATGATAGAAATTTTTTTACCGTTAGGAGTATTAGCGGTAAAAAGCTCAATCACTTTTTACACCAAGCCTATCTTTTATAGTTTTAGATGATGTAGTGAATTCAAATCTATATTTTTCATTTGGTTTAGCTAATCTAAAACAGGCTCTTGCTGCTAAAGCGCCTTCATGAAAACCAGATAAAATAAGTTTTAATTTTCCAGGATATGTACATATATCGCCAACTGCATAAATTCCCTTCTGATTAGTCTCAAATTTTTCTGTATCTACCTCAATTGTTTTTTTATCTAGATTTAGGCCCCAATTTGCAATTGGTCCAAGCTGCATGATTAATCCAAAAAATCCTAGAATATAATCTGTTTTTAATGTTTTAGTTTCTTTATTTTCATGGGTAATTTCAAAATTTTCTAAATGGTCTGAACCTTTTACTCCGCTAAGTTGATACTTTGTAAATAAATTTATTTTACCCAATTTTGCTAGCTCATGAACTTTATCAACTGTTGCCTTAGCTCCTCTAAATTCATCTCTCCGGTGTATTAAATTGACTTTAGAGTTTTTAGATAGCTCGACTGCCCAATCGAGCGCACTATCTCCACCACCAAATATAGAAACAGTCTTCCCCTCAAGTACTTTTTTATCTTTAATAGAATAAAATAAAGATTTATTCTCAAAATTTTCACATTCTTTGAGAGGAAACTTTCTTGGTTCAAAAGAACCTACTCCACCAGCAATAATTACATTCGGTGTAACAAATTTTGTTCCATTGCTTGTTTTAACTTCCCAATTACTATTATCTTTTTTTACTTCATCAACCCTTTCATTTAAATGAAATTTAATCTTAAAAGGTTCAAGTTGTTTGATTAAATTTTTTGTTAATTCTTCGCCTGTACACTCAGGTATTGCAGGAATATCGTAAATAGGTTTGTCTGGGTAAAGTTCAATACATTGTCCACCAATTTTATCTAGATTATCAACAATATGACAATCTAATCCAATAATTTTTAATTGATGTGCAGTAAATAGTCCTGTTGGACCTGCGCCAATTATCAATGCATCTGTTTTAATCATTAAACTTGTTTTTCAGGTAAGTGAACTATAAGACCTTCAATTTTATCTGACACGGTTATTTGACAACTTAGTCTACTATTTTTTTTTGGATCATAAGCTTGATCTATCATATCGTCCTCACCTTCACTTTTTTCGTCTAATTTATTGTACCAATCATCTTTGACATAAACATGACATGTAGCACAAGCCATGCTACCTCCGCAGTCTGCGTCAATTCCTGGAATGTCATTTTGTACAGCACCTTCCATTACAGTTAAACCGTTCTGTACATCAACAGTGTGCTCTTTTCCATTATTCTCTATGTATGTTATTTTTGTCATCAATTTATATATAGGGATAAAAAAAAATAGGGCAAGTATTTCTACTTGCCCTATTTAAAATTTCTCTCAGTCGAAGGTTATTATGCTCTTCTTCCAGAGTTTGCAACTGCACAAGACCAGATAATAATACCAAATGCGATCTTATTAACAAAGTCTGCTAAGTTGTAAATTACGTTTAGTGAGTTAGCGTCTACACCACCTGTTAGGTATCCGAAGATGTAACCTAATGGGTATATAGCCCAACCTACAGTAACGATCATTCTTAAAGCGCTGAATGCTGTTACTAATGATTTGTTACCAGATTTAGCAGCAACTTTACCTGCTTCACCAGAAAAGATTTCATATAAAATGTAAATCCATCCAGCCATTCCGATTACAAAACCAAGAGTAGCATTTATCATTCCTGCTTCTCCAAGATAACCACCAATTAACATTACTAAAGAACCTATTAAAATTCTCCAGAATATTCCTGTTGGTACTTTCTTAACTGCAGATAGAATTAAATAAAATTCTACTAACTGTAGTGGTACAGTAATTAACCAGTCTATGTATCTGTAAACAGTTGGAGTATCACCTGTTTCAACCCAAACCGCTCTCATGTACATATAGTGTATAAATGCAATACCTGTTACTAATCCAGCTACGTTTACTGATTTTCTCCACTGAGCACCAACATTGGCTTGCTCCATAAAGAAAAATGCTGTAGCTGCCAACATACCCATTGAAATTAGCCAAAATGAAATTCCTACGAAATCATCTGTAGCTAAGAAGGCTGTTGCAGAGTTAGCTGCTGTAGTTGCTCCGAAAAGCACTAGAACTAAAGCTAACATTTTCATCGTTTTCATAAAAAACTCCCTCTTTAGTTAGTTTTTTTTAGTTTAAATTTAAACTACGGCTTTTATTCAAAGCCAAAGTTGGGGTTTAATTATCAAATATAAAAGGGTATTAGAAGTATAAATTTAAACCAATTTTTGTTGATTTTACTAGCTTTTTGAAATTTAATACAACTTATAGATACATAAAGCTCTAATTTAACTAATTATGAATCATTTTTAATGAGAACAAACTTCAAGGAATTATACCAAAAATCTCTCGAAAAGCCTGAGGAGTTTTGGAGAGAAATTTCTAACGATATCTTTTGGTTTAAAAAACCTTCCAAGATATTAAATAGTAGCAATCCACCTTTTTACAAATGGTTTGAAGATGGAGTGACTAATAGTTGTTACAACGCTTTAGATTATCATATTGATGAAGGTAGAGGTGATAAAACAGCTTTAATTTATGACAGTCCAATAACTGGCAATAAAGGTAAATTCAGTTTTAAGCAATTAAAGGAAAAAGTTTCGAAGTTTGCAGGTGCATTATCAAATCAAGGAGTAAAAAAAGGCGATAGAGTTATCATATACATGCCAATGATACCCGAAGCAGTGGTCGCAATGCTTGCCTGTGGGAGAATTGGAGCTATTCACTCTGTTGTGTTTGGTGGTTTTGCATCAAATGAACTTGCAAGCAGGATTGATGATAGTAAAGCAAAAGTTTTGGTTACAGCGTCATGCGGTTTTGAACCAGGTAGAACGGTCGAGTATCGTCCACTAGTGGATGGAGCTTTAAAACTGGCTAAACACAAAGTCGAAAAAGTAATTTTTTTTCAAAGGAAAGATCATGAAATAAAACTTAATTCCCCTCTAGAGATTAGTTGGGACGAGTCTTTATCTAATGCCAAGGATATAGACTGTGTAGAAATGGGCTCAACCGAATTTGCATATATTCTTTATACATCTGGAACCACTGGAGTACCTAAAGGAATAGTTAGAGACATAGGAGGACACATAGTTGCTTTAAAATGGACCATGAAAAATATTTATAACATTAATATTGATGATGTTTGGTGGTCGGCTAGTGATATAGGTTGGATAGTAGGACACTCTTATATTGTTTATGCCCCTCTATTCAAAGGATGTACAACTGTCCTATTTGAAGGTAAACCAGTAGGCACTCCTGATGCTGGTGTTTTTTGGAGAGTAATATCTGAGTATAAAATTAAGTCATTATTTACAGCTCCAACTGCTTTTAGAGCTATAAAAAAAGAGGATCCGGATGGTAAATTTTTCTCAAAGTATGATTTAAGTTCATTTGAGTCATTATTTCTTGCGGGAGAGAGAGCAGACCCAGATACAATAAAGTGGGCAGAAAATTTGTTAAAAGTTCCAGTTATTGATCATTGGTGGCAAACCGAGACTAGTTGGGCCATAAGTTCTAATTGTACCGGGATAGAAATGCAGAAAACAAAATACGGTTCAGCTTGTAAGGCTGTTCCAGGATACGATGTAAAAATTATTAAACCAGATAATTCTTTAGCCAAACCAAACGAGATGGGAGATATAGTTGTTAAATTACCGTTGCCCCCAGGAACATTTCCTACTCTTTGGAATGCAGATAAAAGATATGAAGAAAACTACATGTCAAATTATAAAGGATATTATCAGACCTACGATGCAGGACACATTGACGAAGATGGATACATTTGGATAATGTCAAGAACGGATGATATAATAAACGTTGCTGGTCACAGGCTGTCTACAGGACAAATTGAGGAGGTTTTATCTGAACATCAGTCAGTTGCTGAATGTGCTGTTATAGGAATTAAAGATCAACTTAAAGGTCAGTTGCCTGTGGGATTAATTGCATTAAAAGCTGGCGTTACAAAAGATAATGAGACAATCACAAAAGAATGTATTCAAATGGTTAGAGACAAAGTTGGACCAGTTGCAGCATTTAAAGTTGCAATAGTAGTAAAAAGACTTCCTAAAACAAGATCTGGTAAAGTTTTAAGAGGAACTATCAGAAAAATTGCTGATAAAGAAGAATATAAAATGCCAGCAACTATTGACGATCCAGCTATATTAAATGAGATTAAAGAGGATTTAATAAAAAATAAAATACTCTAACTTTAATTTAAATAAATTTATTTTTTTAAGGCTATATTTCTAATATTACAAATATGATGAAACTATTGAATAATATTTATTCAGATTTTTATTGTAATCAAATCTATTCAAATTTTTATATCCAATCTTTATTTTTGAATTCATGAGTTTTTTATTTTTCAAACACTTCACAATTAGCTTTGCAAGCTCTTTATAATTTTTCATTTTAAATAAATAACCAGCATTACCGTTTAAAAGTATTTCCCTTGGGCCTGTAGGGCAATCAGTTGAGATTATAAATTTTTTTAATACCTGGGCTTCAAGTAATACATTTGGCAAACCTTCGTATATTGAAGTTAATATAAATATATCAGATGAATTAATTAAATTGTAAGGATTTTTTTGAAATGGAAGAATCTTAACTTTTTTATTTAAATTATTTTGATTTATATAATTTATTAAATTATTTTTTTCTTCACCATAACCAATGATAAGCAAGTTAAATTTTACTTTATGTTTAATAATCTCTAAAGCCTTAAGCAGTGTAATTTGATCTTTCTGATCAGTAAATCTTCCAATATTTATAAGATTTATTTTTTTTTTATCAAAATATATTTTTGATTTTAATTTAGCTTTTTTAATGATTTCTTTTTTATCAAGTGGATTATAAATACAAGTAGATTTTAAATTGAATTTTAATTTAATACTTTTTTCAAAATCTTTACTGTTTACTATTATATGATCAGCAAATTTAAATATGTATTTAAAACAATATAATTTAAATACATTACTTGACCAACCTTCTGGTGCAGAATTATATCTTACAATTACTTTTATACCTAATAACTTGCATAATAATGTACAATAAATATTTCCTTGAAAAGAAAAAACTAAAGCATTTCTATCTTTTAAAATTTCTAAGAAAAGTAAAAATAAAGCAAAAAAAAATTTTTTTCTTCTACCTATTGAGTTCCAAAAACCTGCCTTAGGGGAAATAAACATAATTTTATTATTAAATTTATTTTTAAATTTGTTTGAGATCGTTATAACCGAGATATTTTTAATCTTATCTTTTAAATAATTAGATATTATAAATAAGTTCTTTTCTACCCCACCACCTTCTATTGAAGGTATAAATATAATAAGTTTTTTTTGCATTTATAGAATTAATTATAACTTAAATAAAAATTTTGTTTTAAATAAGAACTTTTTAAAAAATTTAATGAATAATATACTTATAACAGGGGGTGCTGGATATTAAAAAATAGAAAATAGCTTACTTATTATTCTTGTAATATAATAATCAAAAGTCTCGTAATTTTTAATATTTTTTTTATCTATTTGATTTATGAAATCAAAAGCTTGACTTCTTCTTCTCCACCAAGCGCCATTTAGAAATCTGTTGTATTTTTTATCAAAACTATTTTCTAATTGTCTGTAAAATGTAAGATGGGTATTTAATAAATTAAATTGTTTTTTTTTAATGGCAAAAAAACTTGCTAATCTAAAATCTATCCATAAATCAGGATAATCATTGTTAAAAACTTTTTTAATTATTGACTCCAAATTTTTTTTTCTAAAACTAATACAACTTGTGGGGGGGAATTTAGGCCATTTATTATTTCTTGTTTCATACTGAACACTTATTTTTTTTGTTTCCCCGCTTCCAAAAAATAGGATTGGTTTATCGAAAAGAATGTCCTGATCTTTATTTTTATTAAAAAAATTTACTACTTCTTTTATCTTATTTTTTTTAAACCAATCATCGGAGTCTAATAAACAAATTATTTGACCTTTGGATTTTTTTAATGATCTTATTATCCCTTTAATTTGATTATAAGAGGAAATTATACCTCTATTCTTATTTTTAATTACTTTAAGTTTCTTGTATTTTTTTTTCTTTTTTAAAAAATCAATTTTATTTAAAGATAGATCTGATGAATTATCGTCATAAAAAATTACTTCTGTTTTACTATAATCTTGATCAAGTGCTGACCTCACTGCCTTTTCACAAAAATTTTCTTTGTTAAAATTATTAATTAGGACCGAAACTAAAGGTTTTCTCATCTACTAATTAAAGATAATTGGCTCACCATTTGGTGATCCTATAATTTTTCCAAATTTCATTTTAATTTCTCCATTAACAATTGTTGCTATTGGGCATCCTTTAAATGTTTCTCCGTGATATGGTGTCCATTTACATTTACTTTGCATATCTTTGTTATCAATTTTTATTTTTCTGTTTAAATCTACAATCGTAAGATCAGCATCAAAGTCTTTTTTTATATATCCTTTATTTTTAATTCTAAATATTTTCACAGGATTTTCACAAATAAATTTTATTAATTGTTCTAATTTTAATTTTCCATTATTGATATGATTTAACATAACAGGTAACAATGTTTGTACGCCAGGCATGCCAGAAGGTGAATCTGGATAAGATTTATCTTTATTAATTTTTAAGTGCGGTGCATGATCTGAACCAATTGTATCATTATAATTATTTTTAATTGCATACCAAAGACGATTTTGATGAGTTTTATCTCTTATGGGTGGATTCATTTGTGCATAAGTACCAATTTTATCGTAACAATCAGGTGCACAAAACGTTAGGTGTTGAGGTGTTATTTCAAATGTTATGTTACCTTTGTTTTGAGACAGAAAGTCTATTTCCTCTTTTGTAGTAATATGAAGTATATGTGCTTTTTTATTAAATCTCTTTGCAATTTTAACAATTTTTCTAGTTGAGGACATGGCCACTTCCTCGTTTCTCCAAACAGGATGTGTTTTCACGTTACCTTTTTCAATTAATTTTTTTCTAATGTTAAGTATTTCCTCGTCTTCTGAATGTACGGCAACAACTTTTGATGCATGCTTAAACACTTTTTCAATATCATCTTCCTTGTCTACTAACAAATTTCCTGTTGATGATCCTGCAAAAAGTTTTATTCCACAACACCCTTTTAAATCTTTTAATTTTTCTAAGGTCTCATAATTTTCAGCTGTAGCTCCAAAAAAAAATGCGTGATTACAGTACATTTGTTTTGCAATGTTTATTTTTTTTTCAAATTCCTCAAAATTAGTAGTAGGTGGTTTTGTATTGGGCATTTCAAAAACTGAAGTTATACCTCCCATAACCGCTGCCTTACTTCCAGAATTAAGGTCTTCAGTGTCTGTTGAACCTGGCTCTCTAAAATGAACTTGCGTGTCAATGCAACCAGGAAGAACTGTTAAATCTTCCGCGTTAAAGGTTTCTTTCGACTCTTCACCGAAACTTCCTATATTTACGATTTTACCTTGTTTAATACCAATATCTTGTTTTTCCAATTTCCCATTAATAAAGCAATTACCATTTATAATTTTTAAATCTAACATTATTACAAAAATCTTATTATATTATAAAATATAAAGTATCAATTATGATTAATGAGAAATTTGTATTTATTCTAGAAGACCGAGGTGTTTTGTTCATTAGTGGATCTGACAAAAATGAGTTTCTTCAAAATTTAATAACAAACGATATTTATAAAGTTAATGATAAAAACAGTTGTTATGCCTCATTGTTAACACCTCAGGGTAAGTTTTTATATGACTTCATAGTTGTAAAGCATAAAAACGGTTTTTTTTTAGACTGTGAAAAAAGGATTGCAGAAGAGCTATATAAAAAGATGATTTCTTATAAATTAAGATCTAAAGTAGAAATTTTAAATTTGAGTAACGAATTTGTAGTTGCTACTTTTTCACATTCTAAATTTTTAGAATTTGAGGGAGCACAAGATTTGTTAGGTTTCACCACAAAATATCGAGAAGATCCTGTTTTTTTAGATCCAAGAAATAAAGAATTGGGTGGAAGATTAATAATTAATTTAGAGAAATTATATTTATCTCTAAAAAAATTAAATCTTAAATCAGAGGATCCCGGGATATATTATGATTATAGTTTCAATCTGGGAATACCTCAATTACAAACAAATTTATTAAAAGAAAAGTTATTTGGAATTGAATGTAATTTTGAGGAGCTTAATGCAATAGATTTTAAAAAAGGTTGTTATATAGGACAAGAAAATACATCAAGAATAAAACTTAAAAACAAATTAAATAAAAGACTTCTGCCTTTTAAAATTTTAAAAGGCTCACTAAATGAAAGTGACCCTATAACTTATAATAAAGATGAGATAGGCAAGGCTCTAATATCAAATAATTACAATTTTGGGTTGGTCAAATTAAATAATAATATTTTTAGTTTTGATAAAATTTTTAAATGCGGGCAGGCAGAAATTAAATTCTTTAAACCAAAATGGCTTAATATTTAATTTATTGGTGCGGCCGGAGAGACTCGAACTCTCATGGGGAACCCCCCACTTGGCCCTCAACCAAGCCTGTCTACCAGTTTCAGCACGGCCGCATATGCGTCACATTAATTGAATGACAATCTTCTTTCAAGTTGATAGGATTAGTTATGGAATTTAACTCTGAAGTAAAAAAAGCTACTAATTCAATTTACAAAAAAATATCAGATATAATGCCTGAAATAGAGTGGTCCACTCATGCTCCATATATTTATGAAATTAATAAACTAAAAAAAGAAAAAAATGCAGTGATACTTGCTCACAACTATCAAACTCCAGAAATTTATCATGGTATATCAGATTTTTCAGCCGACTCCTTAGCACTTGCTGTTGAAGCGGCAAAAACAAAAGCTGATATTATAGTAATGTGTGGTGTGCATTTCATGGCCGAGACAGCAAAACTAATGAGTCCAGACAAAAAAGTTTTGTTGCCAGATATGCGTGCTGGTTGCTCATTATCTTCCTCAATAACCGGTGAGGATGTTAGAAATTTAAAAAAGAAATATCCAGGAGTCCCGGTTGTTTCTTATGTAAATACTTCTGCAGATGTTAAAGCGGAAACTGATGTGTGTTGTACTTCTGCGAATGCAGTAAAAATTGTTAATTCTTTAGGTGTTAAAAAAGTTATTTTCTTACCAGA
The DNA here is from genome assembly GCA_003210095.1 of Pelagibacteraceae bacterium AG-426-E17. Taxonomy (GTDB): domain Bacteria; phylum Pseudomonadota; class Alphaproteobacteria; order Pelagibacterales; family Pelagibacteraceae; genus Pelagibacter. The sequence continues at coordinate 654,254 of QCNP01000001.1, read as the reverse complement.
TGATTACCTTGCAAAATATGTTGCAACTCAGACGGATGTTGAAATAATTTCTTGGAAGGGTACATGTGAAGTCCATGAGCAGTTTAACGATCAAGAAATTAATGAAATCAGAAAAAATAATCCTGGTATAAAAGTAATTGCGCACCCTGAATGTCCACCAGATGTAATAAACGCAAGTGATTTTACAGGTTCTACTAGCGGTATGATCAAGTATGTAAAAGAAAACCAACCAGAAAAAGTTATGATGGTAACAGAGTGCTCAATGAGCGATAATGTTCAAGTAGACAATCCTAATGTAAAATTTATAAAACCTTGTAACTTATGTCCGCATATGAAAAGAATTACTCTTCCAAAAATTTTAGAGTGTTTAAAAAATGAAACAAATGAAATATTAATGTCAAAAGAAACAATAGAAAAAGCAAGAAAATCTGTTGAGAGAATGACTGAAATTGGTCGTTAGATCAGTGCAAAGAATAAATCAAAAATATATAAATAATATAGTTCTTAAAGCTCTTCGTGAGGACTTGGAACCAAATGGTGACATAACAACAAAACTTTTAGATTCAAAAAATAAAATAGCTAAAGCAAAAATAATATCAAAACAAAGTGGGGTAATATCTGGAATTGATTTTTGCAAAGCAACATTCAAAATTTTAGAAAAAAAAAGTAAATTTTTAGTCAAAATTAAGGATGGTAAAAAAATTAAAAAAAATCAAACTATTGCTGAAATAACAGCAAAAATAAAAACTATTTTAATTGCAGAAAGAACAGCTCTTAACTTTCTTAATCATGCTTCAGGTATTTCGACTATTACAAATCAATATGTAAGGAAAGTTAAAAATAAAACTAAAATTTGTTGTACAAGAAAAACAACACCTAATTTAAGATTATTAGAAAAATATGCTGTAAAAAAAGGTGGTGGATATAATCATAGATACAATTTAAGTGATGAAGTGCTAATAAAAGAAAACCATTTTCAATCAAAAGTATCTTTAAGAAATATTATAAAAAAATCTTTAAAAACTAAGAAAAAAGTTACGGTTGAGATAGAAAATCTTACACAATTAAAAAATGTTTTGGGTCTAAAATTTAATAGAATTTTATTTGATAATGTAAGACTACCTCAATTAAAAAAATATTTAAAGATTTGTAAGAATAAATATGAAACTGAGTATTCTGGAAATGCAAACTTAGAAAATATTAGAAAAATAAGTAAGACTGGAGTAAATAGAATATCTATAGGTTCTATTACACATAGTGCAAAGAGTTTTGATAGTAGCTTGCTTATTTTTTAATTAACTCAGCTTGAGCAGCGGCTAATCTAGCAACTGGAACTCTGTAGGGTGAACAAGAAACATAATTTAATCCGGTTCTTGAGCAAAAATTAATACTTTTAGGATCACCACCGTGTTCACCACAAATTCCAAGTTTAATATTTTTATTTTGCTTTTTCCCCTTTAAAGCAGCTATTTCTATTAAGTCACCAACTCCATCGTCAATTGATACAAAAGGATCGATATCAAATATTTTATTTTCAATATAATCGTTCAAGAATTTTCCACTATCATCTCTACTGATACCAAAAGTTGTTTGGGTCAAGTCATTTGTTCCAAAACTAAAAAATTCAGCATGCTTAGCTATGTCTCTTGCTTTTATTGCTGCTCGTGGTAACTCAATCATTGTTCCTACTAAAAAACTTATTTTAGTATTATGTTCATCCTGAACCTTTTTAGCCACTCTAATTACTAGGTTTTTCATAATTTTTATTTCTGCCTCTGTTGAAACAAGAGGTATCATTATTTCAGGCATTGTAGATTTAAGTTTTCTCTTCTTACAATCTATTAAGGCCTCAAATATTGCTCTACATTGCATTTCATAAATTTCAGGAAAAGATATACCTAATCTACATCCTCTGTGTCCTAGCATTGGATTATGTTCGTGCAATTCCTCAGTTCTGGATTTTATTTCATCAACATTAAGTCCAGTTACATTGCTTAGATCATTTATCTCTTTATCGTTTTTAGGTAAAAATTCGTGTAAAGGTGGGTCCAGTAGTCTCACAGTTACTGGCAAGCCACTCATAATTTCAAAAATTTGTGTAAAATCTTTTTTTTGATGAGGGAGAAGTTTAGCCAGAGCTTTATTTCTATCCTCAATAGTTTTTGATAAAATCATTTCCCTTACAGAAAGAATTCTGTCTTCATCAAAGAACATATGTTCTGTTCTACACAATCCAATGCCTTCTGCTCCAAAGTCTCTTGCTGTTTTTGTGTCTAGTGGAGTTTCAGAATTAGTTCTAACTTTTAATTTCCTAAATTTGTCAGCCCAACTCATCAATTTCGAAAAATCTCCTGAGATCTCAGGCTTTATAGTAGGAACTTCTCCTAAAATAACTCTTCCAGTAGAACCATCAATTGTGATTATATCACCTTCTTTTACTACAACATTTGAAGTAGTTTTGAAAATTTTATCCTCATAATTAATATCTATTTCACTTGATCCTGAAACACATGGTCTACCCATACCTCTCGCAACAACTGCAGCGTGGCTTGTCATACCTCCTCGTGCAGTCAGAATTCCTTTGGCAGCATGCATACCATGGATATCTTCGGGGGATGTTTCTACACGAACTAATATTGTATCTTGCATCATGCCATTTAGTCTCTCGGCTTCATCAGATGTAAAAACGACCTTTCCACTTGTTGCGCCCGGAGATGCCGGTAAGCCTTTAGCAATTGTTTTTATATCTTTTGTTTCGTCAAGAGTTGGGTGAAGCAATGTATCTAAAGAATTTGGATCAACTCTTAATACAGCCTCTTTTTTTGAAATCAATTTTTCTTTGACCATATCTACCGCAATTTTAACAGCTGACCTAGCTGTCCTTTTGCCTGATCTTGTTTGAAGCATCCAAAGTTTAGAATTTTCAACTGTAAACTCTACATCTTGCATATCTTTATAATGTTTTTCTAAAAGTAATAAGATTTTTTTTAATTGTAAAAATACTTTTGGCATAGACTCTTCCATCGACTTTCCCTTTGATTTCGAATCTTTGTGAGCTTTTTTTGTAATGTAATTTGGAGTTCTAGTTCCTGCTACTACGTCCTCACCTTGAGCATTAATTAAATATTCTCCATAAATTTCATTTTTTCCATCTGATGGATTTCTTGTAAATACGACTCCAGTAGCACAATCGTTTCCCATATTTCCAAAAACCATTGATTGCACATTGACAGCTGTTCCCCACTCTGATGGTATTTGATTTAATTTCCGATAAACTTTTGCTCTATTACTCTCCCAAGACAAAAATACAGCAGAAATTGCGCCATATAACTGCTCATATACATCTTGAGGAAACTGTTTTTTCGTCTTTTCTTTAACAACATTTTTAAAGTCATTAATTAAACCGTCCCAGTCATTTTCATCTAAATCAGTATCCATTAGAACACCTTTTGTTAACTTATAGTTTTCAATTAATTCCTCAAAATTATAACTTTCTATACCTAAAACTACATTTGAATACATCTGGATAAATCTTCTGTAACTATCTTTAGCAAACCTCATGTTAGAAGTTTTTTTAGCCAGTCCATTAACAGTTTTATCATTTAATCCTAAATTTAAAATTGTATCCATCATTCCTGGCATAGAGACTCTTGCTCCTGATCTGACAGAAACTAAAAGTGGATTGTTTAAATCTCCAAATTTTTTGTTACAGTCTTTTTCAACCTGCTTTAACTCCGTATTAATAGTTTTAATAAGTTTTGAATTCAATTTTTTATTATTTTTATAAAATATTTCACAAACCTCAGTAGAGATTGTAAAACCAGGAGGAACTGGTAAGCCTAACTTACCCATTTGAGCTAAGTTTGCACCTTTGCCACCCAAAATAAATTTTGAATTTTTCAAATTTTTTGACTTTTTAGATTTAAAATTAAAAACTAAGTTACTCATTAAGTGCTCTCAATATTAGAAAAATTTATGTAATTATTGAACGTTTTACATAACAATTGTAAAAGTTCCAAACGATTTTTTTTTAAGATTTCATCATCATCATTTACAATTACATGCTCAAAAAAGTTTGATACTTCTACCTTTGCGGCAGCTAATACCTCTAGTGTTTTCTCGCAATTTTCTCCACTACCTAGACTTGTAAAATATTTTCTTATTTCCTGTATTTTTTTATATAATTTTTTTTCAAACTCATTTTTAAATAATCCAGGATCTGTAGTTTCGTTCAATTCAACTTTATTTTTTTTAATTTCATCGTTTAAAATATTTGAAGCTCTTTTATAAGAAAAGATAATGTCTTGACCTACGTTTTTATCAATCAATTTATTTAAAATAAAAGCTTTATTAAAAATTTTATAAATCTGATCTGTATTATAACTATTCATAGAACAGTCTATAATATCTGATCTTATATTTTTTTCTTTCATATAAAATTTTAATCTATCTGAAATGAAATTATATAAATCCTGTTGTGCTATTTTAATGTCGAAATTCACATTTTGTTCATTGAATAATACAAATGAATAATTAATAATATCTTTCAGCTTAATTTCTAATTTATTTTCTACTATTAATCTTATAAGACCAATAGCAGACCGTCTTAAAGCGAACGGATCTTTTGAACTAGTTGGTTTTAAATTAATTGCAAAAAAACCAGCCAAGGTATCTAATTTGTCGCTTATAGCTAATGTCACTGAATAAGGTTTTTTTGGTGTCTTAGTGTCTGGGCCAGTTGGTAAATAATGCTCCCTAATAGCAAGACATATATCATTATCGAATCCTTGAGACTTTGCAAAGTGTCCACCCATTATACCCTGTAACTCGGGGAACTCATTGACTAAATCAGAAGTTAAATCAACTTTACAAATGGAAGAGGCGATTTCAACTTTCTCTTTACTTATTAGTAATTCGTCTGAGATTAATGCACTTAGTTTTCTTAGTCTTTGAATTTTTTCAAAGTAAGATCCTAATCCCTCAAAATAACTTAGTTTTTTTAAATATGATATGCCCTTAACCAAATTTTGAGTTTTATTTTTATCCCAAAAAAATTTGGCATCATTTAAACGAGCTTCGACTACATTTTCATTTCCTATTTTTATTAATCCTTTACTATCTTTATTATCTGCAACTAGAAAAAAATTATTTGTTAAATTATCTTTGCTATCAAATGCTGGAAAATACTTTTGATGAACTTGCATTGTGGTCACTAATATATCATCTGGGATCTCAAGAAATCTTTTATTAAATTTACATTTAATTATATTTGGTTTTTCAACTATGTTGGTGACTTCATTCAAAAGATTAGAATTGAAATTAATTTTTAAATTTTCTTTTTTTGCTACTTTGTTCAATTGATCTACAATAAATTGCTCTCTTTTTTTATTATCTAAAATGATATTTTGTGACCTAAAGAAAGCTAAGTAATCTTTAAATCTAGAAAACTTTGTAGTTTTTTGCTCAAAATCTTTATCTATGAAAGTGGTATTTGATGAAACTAGGTGATGGTATTCAAATTCCAAGGTTTTATTGTCAAAACAACATAGTATAGATTTAAGTGGCCTTCCCCAATATAGTCCATGGTCAGCCCAGCGCATCGATTTCTTCCAGGATATATTGTCCAAAATTCTTGGTAAATTTTTTTGCAAAAGGGATTTTGTTTCAATATTTTCTGATGGTTTTTTAAAGAAATAAAATTCTCCTTTATCAGTTTTTTTTTTATAAATTTTGTCTATGGTTATCTTGTATGATTTTAAAAAACCGTTTAAAGCTACCTCTGGAGCATTAATATTTGGGCCCCTAATTTCATTTTCTTTTTTGATAATTTTTTTAGATATATTTTCAAAGTAAACAATTAATCTATTTGGTATTGAAAAAGCTTTAGCCTCACCAGTATACTTTATCTCTTCTTTTTCTAAAAATTCTTTTAAATTTTGAAAAAAATCTTTTCTTGTCTTATTCTGTAAATTTGCAGGAATTTCCTCACTAAAAAGTTCTATAAAAAATTCTGACATTTTATTTTTTATTTTTGGTTATCTACCCAAGCTTGTCCTACACTTTTTGTCATATCTCTTATCTTTGCAATATACTCTGCTCTTTGAGCAACACTAATTGCTCCTCTTGCATCTAAAATGTTAAAAACATGACTTGCTTTTAAACATTGATCATAAGCTGGTAATGGCAGTTTTTTCTCTAGCAATAATTTTGTTTCTTGTTCAACCATATCAAAAATTTTGAACAGATTGTCCACATTTGCTAATTCAAAATTATAAGCTGAAAATTCTTTTTCTGCTTGTAAGAAAATATCCCTATAAAGTATACCCTCATTATTCCAAACTAAATCAAACACGTTTTTTTTTTGTTGGGTAAACATGCAAAGTCGTTCTAGTCCATACGTAAGTTCAACAGAAATAGGTTTACAATCCATACCAGCCATTTTTTGAAAATATGTAAATTGGGTTATTTCCATACCATCACACCAAACCTCCCAGCCTAGTCCAGCTGCGCCTAAAGTCGGGCTCTCCCAATCATCTTCTACAAATCTAATATCATGTTCACTATGTTTAATGTTCAATTTTTCTAAACTACTTAAATATAATTTCTTAATATTTTTTGGTGATGGCTTCATTATTACTTGGAACTGATAGTAGTGTTGCAATCTATTTGGATTTTCTCCATATCTTCCGTCGGTCGGTCTTCTAGAAGGTTGAACGTAGGCTGACTTCCACGGTTTTGGTCCAAGTGATCTCAAAGTTGTCGCTGGATGAAAAGTTCCAGCACCTACTTCTAAATCGTATGGTTGTAAAATTACACACCCGTGATTTGCCCAAAATTTTTGTAGAGTAAAAATTGTATCTTGAAAAGTTTGTATCTTAGTTTTATTTTTAGAAGCCATACCTTTGCCAAATAGATTTTTCTTCGATTATATTTGACAAATTATCAATATAACTTTCTGATGATAATCTTTTAGCAAGCCATCCTTTGCTCTTCTCAAATTTTTTAATTACAACGTCTTCACCATAAATTTCTTTTAATATATGGTTTGCATCACCTATTCCATCAATTAATCCCAGCTCTTTTGATTTACTACCAGACCAGAACTCACCAGAAAATAATTCTATTCCCAAATCTTTTTTTAGTTTTGACCCTCTGCTAGTTTCTACAACATTTATAAAATCTTTATGAAGATCCAATTGAATGTTTTTAAGTCTATCAATATCCTCTTTTTTTTCTTCCATAAATGGATCTAAAGTACTTTTATTCTTTCCAGCTGTATAAACTCTTCTTTGTACACCAATTTTTTGAATTAAATCCTTAAATCCGAATGATGAATAAATAACTCCTATAGATCCAATTATAGAACTTGAATTAGCATATATTTCGTCACCAGCACAGGCTATAAGATAGCCTCCTGATGCAGCAACATCCTCAGCAAAAACAATAACTTTCTTTTTTTCTTTTTTAGCAAGTCTACGAATGAAACTATAAATTAAATGGGATTGCACTGGCGATCCTCCAGGTGAATTGATCGATATAGCAACTGCAGGTGATTTTTTTATCGCGAAAGCTTTTTTAATAATTTCCTCTTGGCCATTAAAATCAATTCCTTGTTTAAATTTTCCTACACTTCCTATGACGCCAGTTAATCTTATATGAGGAATGATTTTTTTTTTTTTGAAAAATGAGAACATAGATAATGCTTATAAAATTTTTTTAATAATATAAAGTCTACTTATAGTTGAAGTTTAGGGTGCGTCAATTGATAAGTATGATTAATACTCAATTATATTAACTTAAGTTTATGGGGTCAGTAATACAACTAAAAACAAAAATCAATAATGCTTACTTAGATCTGAGAAATTCTGTAGAACATAAATTAGAGCTTGTTGAAGATAAGATCAAAAATAAGTTAAAAAGTGATGTCTCTTTGGTAGAAAAGATGACAACTTATAATTTAAGCACAGGCGGGAAAAGACTTAGGGCTTTAATAACTTTAGGATCTGCAAAATTATGTGGTTATACAAAAGGTGGGAGAGACGTAAATCTTGCTGCATGTGTCGAGTTAATTCATGCGGCTACATTAATGCACGATGATGTGCTTGATAATGGAGAAATTAGAAGAGGAAAAAGAACTCCTAGATCAATTTGGGGAAACAACGCTTCAATTCTTGTCGGAGATTATCTTTTAAGTAGATGTTTTGAAATGATGGTGGAAGATGGGAATATTGAAGTTTTAAAATTATTATCATCAACTTCTGCTCAAATTGCACAAGGTGAAGTATTGCAATTACAACATAAGTCTGAGTTAGATATTATAGAAGAAACATATTTAAAAATAATAACATCTAAAACAGCTTCCTTATTTTCAGCCTCTAGCAGAGTTGGCGCAATACTTGGTCAGCAAGAGGAAAAAATTAAGGATGCACTAGACTCGTATGGTAAAAATTTAGGTATAACATTTCAAATTGCAGATGATACTTTAGATTACAATTCTCAAATACAAAAATTTGGAAAAAAAATTGGAAATGATTTTTTTGAGGGTAAAATTACGCTTCCTGTAATCATATTAAACCAAAAATGTGATACAGATGAAAGAATAAAATTAAAAAAATTGTTCACAAAAGAACATCGTAATGAAAATGAATTTAAGTTTGTATTAGATCTGATAACAAAATATAATGTGATATCAGAGTGTTACCAGAAAGCAGATTATTTTATTTCTCTAGCATCAAATTCTTTAAATGTTATTAAAGATTGTGAAGAAAAGAATATTCTAAAAAAGTTAACGTCTTTCAGTATCGAAAGATCTTTTTAGGGACTAAGTAAAAACTTATCCCATCTATTTTGCTCAAATTTGTATTTTAACCTCTCATGAATTCTATTTTCACCGTCTAACCAAAATTCTATTTCATTTGGAATTAATCTCCATCCTGACCAATATTCAGGTCTTGGTACTTCATTTGTTTCTGGGTATTTTTTTTTGTATTTTTCTATAGATGATATTAGCTCCTCTCTATTTTTTAAAGTTGTACTTTGTTTTGATGCCCAGGCTCCTATTCTACTTCCATATTTTCTTGAATTATAATAATCGTCAGCTTCTTTATCTGAAACATTCTCTATTGTTCCAGAAATTCTTATTTGTCTTAATAAACTTTTCCAATGAAAGCACATAGAAGCTTTAGGATTCTCCAACAAAGCTTTGCTTTTTGGACTGTTTAAATTTGTATAAAACACAAAACCTTTCTCGCTGAAGCCTTTCAATAAAACCATTCGTACATTAGGATTTCCCTCTTTATCAGAAGTTGCTAATGCTAAGGCATTTGGGTCATTTGGCTCTTTTTCTTTGGCCAAATCAAACCATTCTTCAAATAATTTAAAAGGATTATCCTCATCCTTAAAGCAAATATCTAGTCCAAGAGAGTTTTTTTGATTCATAATTTAAACAAAATAATTTATATAATACAATAATGTCATTTAATACTTTTGGAAAGTTTTTTCGTTTTACTACATGGGGAGAGTCACACGGACCAGCTATAGGATGTGTTGTTGATGGTTGTCCACCAAATGTAGCTTTAAAGCAGGAAGATATTCAAAAAGAACTAAATAAAAGAAAACCAGGGCAATCAAAGTTTACCACGCAAAGAAAAGAAGACGATAAAGTTGAAATATTGTCAGGAGTTTTTGAAGGAAAAACGACAGGGACCCCAATATCACTAATTATTTATAACAAGGATATGAGGTCAAGAGACTACGAAACCATAAAAAATAAATTTAGACCTGGTCATGCAGATTTTACGTATTTCAAAAAATACGGGATTAGAGATTACCGGGGAGGTGGCAGACAGTCAGCAAGAGAGACTGCATCTAGAGTAGCCGCTGGAGCCATAGCAAAAAAAGTTTTAGAAAAAAAAATAGGGAAAAAATATAAAGTCATAGGAGCGGTTACCCAGCTTGGAATATTAGGTTGTGATGTAACCAGATGGAATGATAAGGAAATAGGGAAAAATCCATTTTTTTGTCCTGATAAAAAAATTATAAAGTTGTGGGAAAAATATTTGTTAGCTATAAGAAAATCAGGTTCATCTTGTGGTGCGATTATAGAAGTTAGAGCAAGTGGAGTACCGATTGGACTTGGAGCACCTATCTATGCAAAGCTTGATATGGATTTAGCCTCAGCAATGATGAGTATTAATGCAGTTAAAGGAGTAAATATTGGATCTGGTATGAATTCAGCTCAATTAACTGGTGAGGAAAATTCTGACGAGATTATTTCAAAAGGAAAAAATATAAAATTTAGATCAAATAAAGCAGGGGGTATACTTGGAGGTATATCTAGTGGACAAGAAATAATAGTATCATTTGCTGTAAAACCAACTTCATCAATTTTGTCCACAAGAAAAACAATTGATAAATTCGGAAAAAATACATCTATATCAGTTAAAGGTCGTCACGACCCATGTGTTGGAATAAGAGCAGTCCCTATAGGTGAAGCAATGATGCATTGCGTATTACTCGATCATTATTTAATGAATAAAGCTCAGTGCGGTAACTAATTCTGCTTTTGAGCTAGAATTTTAGAGTCGATTATTTCGTAAATTTTATTTTCTATTGCCTGGCTATCTAAACCAGCCTCTTCATACATTTTTTTTGGATCATTATGCTCTATAAATCTATCAGGTAAAATCATAGATCTGAATTTTATTTTTTCTAATAAAGATTTATCGGATAAAAACTTACTCAAGTGAGCGCCAAATCCACCTATCGAGCCCTCTTCAATCGAAATTAATATTTCGTGATTTCTGGCAACTTGCCACATTAAATTTTCATCAAGTGGCTTACAAAATCTTGCATCTATAATAGTTATGCTTAAGCCTTTTTTCTCCAAATTTTGTGCTGCAATTTTGCATTCATTTAATCGTGCTCCAAAATTAATTAAAGCTATTTTTTTTCCCTCTTGAATTATTCTGCCTTTTCCAATTTCAATTTTTTCACTTATGTCTGGAAGCGTAATTCCAAACCCTGTACCTCTTGGGTATCTAAAGGCACTTGGTCTGTCATTTATATCTACTGAAGTGTTAATCATCTTAACTAACTCCGATTCATCACTAGCTGCCATCACAACAAAATTTGGCAATGTAGATAAAAATGTAATATCAAATGAGCCTGCGTGTGTTGGTCCGTCAGCTCCAACTAATCCAGCTCTATCAATTGCAAATCTAACTGGTAAGTTTTGTATTGCGATATCATGCACAACTTGATCATAAGCCCTTTGTAAAAAAGTAGAGTATATAGCAGCATAAGGTTTGTATCCCTCTGTTGCTAATCCCCCAGAAAATGTGACTGCGTGCTGTTCAGCTATTCCAACATCGTACATTCTATCAGGAAATTTTTTTCCAAATAAATCCATCCCAGTACCAGATGGCATAGCAGCTGTAACTCCAATTATTTTACTATCTCTCTCAGCATGTCTAATTAGTGTGTCAGCGAAAACTTTAGTATAAGACGGTACAGTTGCTTTTGACTTTTGCTGAACTCCTGTTTTCACATCAAATTTTGAAACTCCATGAAACTTATCATTTGACTTCTCTGCAAATTGATATCCTTTCCCTTTTTCAGTTTTAATATGTATCATTATAGGTCCATTAAAATTACTGTTTTTCGCATTTTTTAAAACTGAAACCAGGGTGTCTAAGTCATGACCATCTATTGGACCTACATAATAAAACCCTAATGAGTTAAATAATGTACCTCCTGTAACAGCACTTCTAAAGAAATCTTCAGCTTGTCCAGCCTTTTTACTAAATCTTTTAGAAAATGATGAAATAATTAATTTTACAGTTTCCCTGAAGCTAAAATACATCTTGCCGGTAAATAATTTTGCTAAATATGTTCTCATTGCACCAACAGGTTTTGCAATTGACATATCATTGTCGTTTAAAATAACTATCATTTTTGTTTTTGAAGTTCCGGCATTATTCATCGCCTCATAAGCCATGCCGGCACTAATTGCTCCATCTCCAATTATTGCCACTACGTTATCATTTTTTTTTGATAGTTTATTAGCTGTTGCTATGCCAAGTGCTGCAGAAATAGATGTAGAACTATGAGCTGCACCAAAAGGATCATATTCGCTCTCTGATCTTTTTGTGAAACCAGATAAGCCGTTTCCTTGTCTTAAAGTTCTAATTTTTTCTTTACGACCCGTCAGAATCTTATGTGGGTAGGATTGGTGTCCCACATCCCAAACCAATTTATCATTTGGAGTATCAAAAACATAATGTAAAGCAACGCTGAGTTCAACCACACCTAATCCAGCTCCTAAATGACCTCCCGTAACTGAAACAGCATCAATTAATTCTTCTCTTACTTCGTTAGAAAGTATTTTAAGTTCACTTAATTTTAATTTTCTAATACTAGATGGAAATTCTACTTTATCTAAAAACTTATATTTTTTCATTTTTCTCTATTAATAATAAATTCAATAGTATCTTTTAAATCATTGCTTTTCTTTAAGTTTTTTAAAACTTTAAATATTTTATTTTTTTTAAAATTACAGTACTTAACAGTATTTTTGTAACCGAGTAAACTTATTAAAGTTGCTTTACCTTTTTTTTTATCTTTATGAATTTTTTTGCCTAATTTTTTTGCATTTCCCTTGAAATCTAATAAATCATCAATTATTTGAAATAATAAGCCTATCTCTAGACCTAAATTAGAAAATTTTTTGAACATATTTTTCTTGTTACTCAAAATCGCTGGAGCTAAAGTTGAGAACATAAATAACTTACCAGTTTTATTTAATTGCATTTCTAATATTTTACTTTTTCCTATTCTCTGTCTTTCAAAACTCAAATCAAGAAACTGCCCACCCGCTATTCCGGTATGACCTGAACTAGCTGCAAGAATATTAATAAGCTGGTTTTTCTTTTTATCTTGTATTAAGAATTTTTTTTCACTAATTATCTCAAAAGCCATCGTTAAAAGTGAATTGCCTGCCAAAACAGCTGTGGACTCTCCATATTTTTTATGAACTGTTAATTTTCCTCTTCTTATATCATCATCATCCATACATGGTAAATCATCGTGAATTAATGAATATGCATGAATACACTCAATTGCAGCTCCAATTCTAATTAAATGTTTGTAGGGAACTGATAAAATCTTTCCAATATCAACTAAAATCTTTACCCTTATTTTTTTTCCACCAGGAAACAATCCGTATTTGATTGGATGTATTAATTTTGTTTTTTTTTGATCTTTTAAGTAATTTTTTAAGAAAGTATTTGTATCTCTTGCAACTTTATTTAACTTCTTTTGCATTTTTTTTTGTAATTTGATCAATTTTTAATTTTGAATTATTGCTTATTTCTTTTGATAGTGACTGAAATTTTTTTTCTATCAAATTGTTTACTTTAATTAATTTTTGGTAATCTTCAGCTGAATTTTCCAAATTTGGAGAAGTTTCGATTTTAGTTAATAAACTATTGAGAATTTCTCTTAATTCTTCCAATGACTTTGCTTTAATATCATCTGGTAAATTTTTATCTTTCATATATTAGTTTTATTATTACATGAATAATAATCTTTCAAATATTAAAAAAGGTAAATATTTCCTCGATAAACACAATTGTATAGGTATGCCAACAGAAACCGTTTATGGGCTAGCTGCTAACGCTTACTCCAGTAAAGCTACATCAAAAATATTCAAATTAAAAAAAAGGCCAAAAAATAATCCCTTAATAGTTCATTATAGCAGTCTTGAAATGTTAAAAAGAGATTGTATTTTAAATAAGAATTTTACCAATCTCTATAATAAATTTTGCCCAGGTCCACTAACGTTTATTTTAAAATTAAAAAAGGATAGTAAAATTTCAAAATTTGTAACAAATAACAAAAAAACACTCGCTGTTAGATTTCCGTCACATCCTAAAGCTAAAAGTCTTTTGAAAATTTTAAATTATCCATTGGCTGCTCCTAGTGCAAATATTTCATCAAGAGTGAGTCCAGTAACAAAAAACCATGTAAAGGAAGAGTTTGGTAAAAAAATAAAATATATTATTGAAGGAGGTCTTTCTAAGATTGGGTTAGAGTCTACGATTATAAATTTGACAGGTAGGCCTGAAATTCTTCGTGTTGGCACTATAGATATTAATAAATTAAGTAAAGCATTGAAAAAAAAGTTATTTTATAGAAAAAAAACTTACATGAAAGTACCGGGTCAAAATAGATTACATTATTCTCCAGGTATACCGTTAAGAATGAACTGTAAAGAAGCAAGTCAAGATGAGGCATTTATACTAGTGAAAAAAAGAAAAAATAGTAATAAAAATTTTTATTATCTTAGTAAAAACAAAAATTTAAAAGAGGCGGCAAGAAACCTGTATTCGGTTTTAAGAATAATTAAAAAAAAAGGATATAAAAAAATTGCTGTTGAAAAAATAGAAAATAAAGGGATCGGGTTAGCAATAAATGACAGGCTGCAAAAGGCTTCCTCAAAAAAATAAATGAATACTTTGGTAAGCGTAAATAATCTATCTAAAAATTTTTCAAGTTTTGAAGCTGTAAAAAAAATTAGTTTTAGTATAAACGGAAGCGAAATACTCGGCTTACTAGGTCCAAATGGTTGTGGCAAAACTACAACGATTGGAATGATGTTAGGCTTATTAAAACCAACAAGTGGCGAGGTTGTAATAAATGGCCTTAACGTCGAGAAAAATAGAATAAATCTTTTAAAAAAAATGAATTTTATCTCTCCATATATTGAATTGCCAAAAAAACTCACTGTTAAAGAAAATCTAATGGTTTATGGCAAATTATATTCTGTTAAAGATATAAAAAATCGTATTGATTATCTTACAGAAACATTAAGGCTGGGTGAATTCATAGATAAGAAAACTGGAGAACTTTCTTCAGGTCAAAAAAATAGAGTTAGTCTTGCTAAAGCAGTGGTTAATGATCCAGATATTTTGTTATTAGATGAGCCAACAGCCTCATTAGACCCAGAAACGGGAGATTTTGTAAGGACTTTTATAGAAAAAATTTCATCAGAAAAAAAAATGTCAATCTTGCTTGCTTCCCATAATATGGATGAAGTGAAAAGACTTTGTAAAAGTATTTTAATGATGAAAGATGGAAAAATTATAGACAGAGGTACACCGTCAGAAATTATTAACAAACATGGTAAAAAAAATTTAGAGGAAGTTTTTTTAAAACTTAATAGAACTTAAAATGAGTTATAGTAGAATCTTAGGACTTTTTTTAAGACACTTTTTTTTAATAAAAAGTTCATTACCAAGAATTTTGGACTTAATTTATTGGCCCACAATTCAAATAATTCTTTGGGGTTTTATCTCAAAATTTTTTACTGTTTATAGTGATTACTACAATAATACTGTTGGTGTCATACTGAGTTGTGCGATTCTTTACGATTTTTTATTTAGATCGAGCATAAGTTTCAACATGTTGTTTTTAGAGGAGATTTGGAGTAGAAATTTTACAAATTTGTTTATTGCACCTCTTCGTATAAGTGAAATAATTATATCATTAGTCTTGACCGCTCTTTTAAGGACTTTAATAGGATTGGTGCCCGCAATATTAATAACCTCACCATTGTTTGGTATATCAATTTTAGATTTTGGACCGCCTCTTTTTTTATTATTTTTTAGTTTATATGCATTTGGGATCACATTAGGTTTATTTGTTTCATCTGGCCTTCTAAGATATGGACCAGCATTTGAAAACATTGCATGGTCATCACTTTTTTTATTAGCACCTTTAGGATGTATTTATTATCCAATTGAAATACTGCCTGAATTTTTTCAAACTGTAGCAAAGTTATTACCTTTGGTTTATATTTTCGAGGAAGCTAGATCAATTCTAGTAAATAATATTGTAAATTATTCGAATATTATGTCTGCAATATATTTAAACATTTTTTATTTATTTTTAGGAATTTCCTTATTTTACTATTCTTTTAATAAAGCACGTGATAAAGGGACATTAATTAATATTGGTGAATAATTATTGGCGCGCTCGCAAGGAGTCGAACCCTGAACCTCCAGAGCCGAAATCTGGCGCTCTATCCAGTTGAGCTACGAGCGCATAAGGTATTAATATAGTAATTTATGAAAAAAATCATTAATTTATTGGTAGAGAAGAATGATGATATTCTTAGGGTAGATAAATTTATAAATAAATATCAAAAAAATCTAAGTAGATCTCAAATCAAGAATTTAATACTTAAAAAAAATTTAAGTATAAATAATAAACTTAATGATGACCCTTCTAAAAAAATCAAAATAAAAGATAAAATTAGCTTGATAATTCCTGAGCCTGAAGAAGTAAACCTTAAGCCATATGATTATAAAATTGATATTATTTATGAAGATAATGATTTACTTGTATTAAATAAAAAAGCTGACATTTCAATGCATCCAGGCGCAGGTAATAAAGACAAAACACTTGTTAATGCATTAATTAACTATAAAAAACAATTATCAAATATAAATGGTGAGCTAAGACCAGGTATTGTTCATAGAATTGATAAAGATACTTCGGGGTTAGTGGTAATTGCAAAAAATAATTTTATACATGAAAATTTATCGAATCAATTCAGTGAACATACAATAGAGAGAAAATACCAAACTTTAGTTTGGGGAAAACTTAGACCTAGTAATGGCAAAATAGAAACTTTAATAAAAAGAAGTTCCAAAAATAGACAATTAATGTCAGTTAGTTTATCGAGAGGGAAAAATTCGATTACAAATTATAAAACGCTTGAAATATTCGAAAAAGAAACAATTCCCACTTTTAGTTTGGTTGAGTGTAAATTAGAAACTGGAAGAACTCATCAAATAAGAGTTCATATGAGCTACAAAGGTAATAATATAGTTGGTGATCAAAAATATAAGAAAAAATTCAGAAAAATAAAAAATATAAATAAAGATCTGGAAAAAAAAATTAAGAATTTAGACAGGCAATTTTTACATGCTGTCAGCTTAGGATTTATTCATCCAACCAAAAATAAAAGAATGAATTTTAAATCTAAATTACCGAATGAACTTGAAAATATTTTAAAAAACCTAAGAAATGCTTAAAATTTTATACATTGTAAAATTAAAAAAATTAATTAAATAAGTCTTACAAATGAGCAGTTCTACATTCAAATATCCAGCTTTAACCAATGAAGGTGGTTTGTCATTATATTTGGAGCAAATCAAGAAATTTCCTATGCTTGATGCAGAAGAGGAGTACATGTTGGCAAAAAATTGGAAAAATACCGGTAATGTTAAATCTGCAGAAAAATTGGTTACAAGTCACTTAAGATTAGTTGCTAAAATTGCAATGGGATATAAAGGTTATGGTTTGCCTCTAAATGAAATAATATCAGAAGGTAATGTGGGTCTAATGCAGGCTGTTAAAAAATTCGAACCTGAAAAAGGTTTCAGACTTGCAACATATGCAATGTGGTGGATAAAAGCTGCTATACAAGAGTACATTTTAAGATCTTGGAGTTTAGTTAAAATTGGAACTACTACAGCTCAAAAAAAATTATTTTTTAATTTAAAAAAATTAAAAAATCAAATCGCTCCTAAAAATGAAGGAGATTTAAAAGATGAAGATGTTAAGAAAATTGCTACTTCTTTAGATGTAAGTGAAGACGAAGTTGTTTCAATGAATAGGAGATTGTCTGGTAAGGAACAATCTTTGAATGCGCCAATAGGTGAAGATGGAGACGAATGGCAAGATTGGGTTGTTGATAAAACAATGGATCACGAATTAAAAATTGCACATCAAGAAGAAATGGACCAAAGAAAAGATTTGTTAAAAGACTCTATAAAAATTCTTAATGAAAGAGAAAAAAAAATTTTGTACTCGAGACGTTTAACAGATAATCCTGAAACCTTAGAGGACTTAAGTAAAAAATTTAAAATTAGTAGAGAAAGAATAAGGCAAATTGAAAATAAGGCTTTTGAAAAATTACAAAAACATATGCTTAATTCAGCAAACTCTAAAAATTTATTGCCAGTAAATTAATATTTAAAAGGATCTTCAATTAAAATTGTATCATTTCTTTCTGGACTAGTTGAAATACTTGATACTTTTGTCTCAATAAATTTTTCTAATTCACTAATATATTTTTTTGCATTTTCAGGTAAATGATTGAAATTTTTTATACCCTTCGTAGATGTTTTCCATCCCTCAAAAGTTTTATAAATCGGTTTAACCCTTAGCTGATCATCAACTGCGGCTGGGAGGTAATCAATTTTATTTCCATCCAGCTCGTAGCTTACGCACATTTTTACTTGATCTAAATCATCTAAAACATCTAGCTTTGTTAAAGCTATTCCATTAATTCCAGATATTTTGATTGTTTGTCTAACTAATACTCCATCAAACCAACCACAACGTCTTTTCCTACTTGTTACTGTTCCGAACTCTTTACCTTTAGTTCCAAGCTCTTCACCAATTTTATCTTTTAACTCAGTTGGAAAAGGACCTTCGCCAACTCTAGTTGTGTAAGCTTTTGTTATACCTAAAACATAATTTATAGAATTTGGTCCACAACCTGAGCCAGTTGCTGCTGAGGAAGCAACAGTATTAGATGAAGTAACAAATGGATAGGTGCCATGATCAACATCGAGAAGAATTCCTTGAGCACCCTCAAATAAAATTTTTTTCCTTTTTGTTTTAAACTCATCAATTTTTTTCCACACAGGTTTTGAGTATTTCAAAATTTCTGGAGCAATTTTTAATAGTTCTTTTTTTAATTTGTTTTTTTGATAAATTTCCTTACCTAGACCTTTTCTTATTGCATTATGATGCATTAACACAGTCTCAAGTCTATGGTCTAAGTTTTCCTCAGAGATTAAATCCATAACTCTTATAGATCTTCTTCCTACTTTATCCTCATAGGCAGGTCCGATGCCTCTTCTTGTAGTTCCAATTTTAGCTTTTCCTGCAGCATCCTCTCTAATTTCATCCATCTCTTTATGAAAAGGTAATATTAAATTTGCAGATTCAGATATTATTAGATTTTCTGGGCTAACTTGAACGCCTTTTAATTTGATTTCCTCAATTTCGTCTAACAGGGCCCATGGATCAACCACAACACCGTTTCCGATTATTGAAATTTTGTCTTTTCTAACTATACCCGATGGAAGAAGTCTTAACTTATAAGTAATACCATCTATAACTAATGTATGACCTGCATTATGTCCGCCTTGAAATCTGACTACAATATCAGCTTCACTGGACAACCAATCAACTATCTTCCCTTTTCCCTCGTCACCCCACTGGGATCCAACTACAACTACATTTTTCATTTAAATTTTTTAATTTCTATTTTAGTTAAGTGGTTTATTGGTCCATGGCCTTTACCATAATTTGGTCCTGTCATTATTGCATGGTTTACATACTTTATTCCAAGCTCACAAGATTTCTTTAGAGTTTTTCCACACGAATAGAATGTAGTAATTGCACTTGAAAGTGTACAGCCTGTTCCGTGGGTATTTTTTGTAATTATTTTTTTGCTATTAAATATTTTAATTTTTCCATTACTTAAAAGAACATCATAGATTTTGTTTGTTTCAAGGTGACCGCCTTTTACTAATACGCTTTTCACCCCTAAAATATTTATTTTTTTAGCTGCGTAAATCATATCATTAACTGTTTTTATATTTATGCCTGATAAAACTTCTGCCTCAGGAATATTAGGAGTAATCAATGTAACTTTTTTTAATAATTTTTTTTTTAACGTTTTAATTGATTTAGTGTCGATTAATCTTTGGCCTCCTTTAGCAACCATTACAGGATCAAGTATAATTCTCTTAACATTAATTTTATTTAACGATTTTATAACTGTTTTTATAACATTTTCTGAGTGCAACATTCCTATTTTAATTGCATCAGGCTTAATATCTCTTGATGTAAATTCTATTTGTTTAGATATTACATTTACTGGTATTGGTATTATAGCATTTATACCAGTAGTATTTTGAGATGTGACCGCTGTTATAGCTGTCATTGCATAGGATCCAAGAGCAGTGATAGTTTTAATATCTGCTTGTATTCCCGCACCACCAGAAGAGTCTGATCCTGCAATTACCAATACTTTAGACTTCGTTCTCAAATTAATTTAAAGATCTTTTTACAATATTTATGCATTTTAGTAATAAAGTATTATTATCAGTTTCCACCATTATTCTAATTTTAGGTTCTGTACCAGATTTTCTCACTAAAATTCTACCTTGTTTTTTTATAAGCTTAGAAGCTTTTTTGATAGCTTTTTTACATTTGGAAGTATTTATAATTGATTTATCCTTTACAGCAACATTTTCTAATAATTGTTTAGTAGGTTTAAATACATTAAAAATTTCGCTTGCTTTTTTGCCTTTTCTCATCGCAAATAATACTTCTAGAGCAACCAACAATCCATCACCAGTTGTTGCAAATTTTCCCAAAATAATATGACCAGACTGTTCACCCCCTAAATTAAATTTATTTTTTTGCATTTTTTCTTTGACGTACCTATCACCAACATTTGCTCTTAAAAATTTTATTTTTATATTTTTAAAATATTTTTGTAATCCATAGTTAGACATATGGGTTCCTACTACTCCACCCTTTAATATTTTTTTTCTTTTCCATCTTGTGGCTAACATTCCAATAATTTGGTCTCCATCTACTATATTACCTTTCTCATCTGCTAAAATTACTCTATCTGCATCACCATCTAATGATATACCAATATGAGCTTTATTTTTTCTGACAAATGATTGGATTTTTTTTGGGAAAGTTGAACCACACTTAGAATTTATATTAAAACCATTAGGAGTAATTCCAGTTACATGTACTCTTGCACCTAAAGATCTTAGTAAATTTGGTGCTGATTTATAGCCAGCTCCATTAGCACAATCTATTGCGATTTTCATTTTATTCAAATTAAAATTTCTAGGAAAGTTTTTTTTTAAAATATTAACATAATTTTCGTTAGCATCTTCTAATCTTTTCACTCTTCCCAATTTTTTAGGTATTGCCAAATTTTCAATAATTTTAGAGTCAATAAGTTTTTCAATTCTCTTTTCAATTTGATCAGAAAGTTTTAATCCGTCGGGACCGAATAGTTTTAAACCATTATCATAATAAGGGTTATGTGATGCGGTTATCATAATACCCATGTTAGCTCTCATTTTTTTTGTTAACATCGCAAGTCCATTTGTTGGTAAAGGACCTAATAAAAATACATGCATTCCAGACGATGCAAGACCTGAGACTAAAGCTGGCTCTAATGAATAACCTGATATTCTTGTGTCTTTTGCAATAATTGCGACTTGTTTTGATTTCTTTTGATTTTTAAAATAAGTGCCAGCTGCAAGACCAAATTTAAAAAACATTTGACCATTTATATTTCCTTGATTAACTCTACCTCTGATACCATCGGTTCCAAAATATTTTTTTGACATTTTACTTGTTTATAAATTTAAACACTTTTAAACCTTGGGTAATTTCGTTAAAATCATGAACTCTAATCATTTGAACTCCATTCATCACTGCATGAATTGAAGATGCTAATGTTCCTCCTAGTCTATTTTTACTATCATTTTTGCTAGAAATATATTTTATAAATCTTTTTCTAGAAGAGCCTAACATTACAGGAAAACCTAAGGAGTGAAAGATAGAAATTTTATTCATTATGGTAATATTATGTTTCAGGTTTTTACCAAAACCAATTCCTGGATCTAAAATAATATTATTATGTTTAATTCCTGAGTTTCTTAGAAGTAATATTTTTTTTACAAAAAAATCGTAAATCTCAAGAAGAACATTTTTATATGAAGGTTTTTTTTGCATTGTTTCTGGGTCTCCCTTTGAGTGATTTATAACTAAAGGTAGATTTGTATCTTTCAAAAATTTAATAGTTTGATTGTCATATGAAAAACCAGAAACGTCATTAACAATATTGAGTTTATATTTTATAGCTTTGCGCATTATAAATGTTTTTCTGCTATCAAGAGATAAAAGAAATTTGTAATTTTTAATTTTTTTAATCAAGTTTTTAATTCTTTTCCACTCAGTATATTTATCTATGCCTTTTGAACCTGGACGAGTAGATTCTCCACCAATATCTATTATTTTACAACCTGCTTTTAATAATAAATTTATTCTGTTTAATGCTAACTTAGTATTGTTATATTTACCACCGTCGGAAAAACTGTCTGGTGTAAGATTTAAGATTCCAACCAATAATGGTTCTTGTAAATTTATTTTGCAGAACACCTTTTTTTTTCTTATATTTATTAAATCCTTTTTGATCTTTTTTTTTAAACTATTGCTTAGCGAATTAATTTTTTTAATATTAATTTTCCTTGTTTTCTTTCTGGATAATATTTCTATAGTATCAAAAGATAGTTCTCTATTCCCATGTAACGGGAATGCCATTTTTTTTTTAACCATTTCTAATGATGTTTTACCGTAATAAAAATTACACGCTCTAGTGTAATATCTTAACATTAAATTTAATGAACTATTTTAGGTTTTAGGCCAATTGACCCTAAAGCAGAGTCTGAGCTATCTTCTTCAACTTTTAAATCTTCTTTGTTAGGAGGGTAGACATTTTTGTTTATTAAATCCTCTATCTCGTTGCCTGTCAGTGTTTCATAAACAAGCAAGGCTTTAGCCAATTTATGCAAATCATCAATTTTTTCGTTCAAAATTTTTTTCGCTCTCTCATAACCCATATCTACAAATCTTTTTATTTCTGCGTCTACCTTTCTAGCAGTTTCTTCAGACATATTCTGCTGTCTAGCAACAGATCGGCCAAGAAATACTTCCTCCTCATTTTCTCCATAAAGTATTGGGCCTAATTCTTTACTCAATCCAGCTCTCATAACCATAGCTCTAGCTCTTTTGGTTGCTTGCTCAATATCGCTTGAGGCTCCAGTAGTAACTTTATCATCTCCAAAAATAATTTCCTCAGCAACTCTCCCTCCCATCGCAATCGCCATTTGGGCATGAAGTTGTTCTCTTGTTTGAGAAACTTCATCCCTTTCTGGTAATTGCATTACCATACCAAGAGCTCTACCTCTTGGAATAATTGTTGCTTTGTGAATGGGATAAGCAGCTTTTTCGTTCAAAGTTACAATTGCATGCCCCGCCTCATGATAAGCAGTTAATTTTTTCTCTTCCTCAGTCATTACCATTGATCTTCTTTCAGCTCCCATCATAACTTTATCTTTTGCTTCCTCAAATTCTTGTGCTGTAACTATTCTTCTATTTTTTCTTGCTGCAAGAAGTGCAGCTTCGTTTACAAGATTTGCTAAATCTGCACCTGAAAATCCAGGTGTTCCTCTAGCAACAGTTCGCAAGTTTACATCTGGTGACATAGATATTTTTTTTGCATGAACTTTTAAAATTTTTTCCCGTCCAATAATGTCCGGATTAGAAACAACAACTTGTCTATCAAATCTACCTGGTCTTAACAGTGCTGGGTCTAATACATCTGGTCTATTGGTAGCTGCAATTATAATTACACCTTCGTTTGTATCAAAACCGTCCATTTCTACTAGTAACTGATTTAAAGTTTGTTCTCTCTCATCATTTCCACCGCCTAGACCTGCTCCTCTGCTTCGACCGACAGCATCTATTTCATCAATAAAAATTATACAAGGAGAGTGTTTTTTTCCTTGCTCAAACATATCTCTCACCCTAGATGCTCCAACACCTACGAACATTTCAACAAAGTCTGATCCCGATATAGTAAAAAATGGAACTCCAGCTTCACCAGCTATAGCTCTCGCTAACAAAGTTTTTCCTGTTCCTGGAGGTCCCACTAGCAGACAACCTCTTGGAATTTTACCTCCAAGCCTGCTAAATTTTTTTGGATCTCTTAAAAATTCAACAACCTCCTCAACTTCTTCTTTCGCTTCCTCAACTCCTGCGACATCATTAAAGGTAACTTTTCCTTTAACTTCATTCATCATTTTAGCTTTTGATCTACCAAAGCCCATCGCTCCACCTTTGCCGCCTTGCATTTGACGCATAAAAAATATCCAAACCGCAATTAACAATAACATTGGGAACCAAGATAATAATACTCCTAACAATGAGGGCATCTTATCTTCGATTGGAACTGCAGAAATACTAACACCTTTATCAGATAATTTTTCAACAAGATTTGGATAATTTGCAGAATATGTAGTAAAAGTTTCTCCATTAGCCATGACACCCTTAATATTATTTCCTTGGATTTGAACCTCTACAACTCTTCCATTATCAACTTCATCTAGAAATTTCGAAAAGATTATTTTTTCAGATTTATTTGCGTTCAAATTTTGTGGATTTTTGAACATATTGTACAAACCGATCGTTAAAATAACGATGATTAACCACATAGCTAAATTTTTAAAATTCATAATTGAGTATAAAGTAAGAATTATTACCAATTAAACAAGTGTAAAAATGTAACATTTGTTTAATTATTTTAATTTTTCAGCATAAATCATAGTAGAATTTTGGACCCTTTCTATAATACAGCCTCCAATAGTAGTTTTTTTAAAATTTTTCTTATTTATCAAATCTATTTGTTTAATTAGAGATTTTCCTCTAGTTGGATAATAATTATTATTTAAAGATAAAATAATATTGGATAATGACCTAAAAACAACTTCTCTAGGCTGTGAAAAAAATTCTGACTTAAGTATAATAGTATTATTATTATTAAAAAAGAATGATTTACTATTATCTAATAAATTTTTATTTACATAATAATTAATTGTTTTATTTGAAGAAATAAGATTATTAACAGTTAAATTAAATTTTTTTCTATCAAACCCCTCCCTGTTAAAATTTTTAATAATATTTCTAACTCTTGTCCTAAGATATTTTGGATTTTGATTTGATGGGTCATTTATATTAAAACTAAAAATTGTATTTGTAATTTTAGAAAGTATTTTTTTTGAATACCCTAAAAATGGTCTAAGATATGTTATTCCTTCATTACTTGTAGATTTGCTATCTGAAAAAGATACCAATCCTCTTAGGCCAGATCCTCTAATCATTCTAATAAAGAAATTTTCATAAAAATCATCTATGTGGTGAGCTAAAATTATGTTTTCAATTTTATTAGTTTTACAAAATTTTTGTAATGCCTTGTATCTAAACTTTCTAGCATTTGCTTGGCTACCTTGAATTTTTTTACTTTTTTTCCATTTAATTATTTTGCAATCAATACCGAACCTTTTCAAATTTTTATTTAAAAAATCTGCTTCTTTAGAAGAGCTTTTTCTTAATGAATGATCTATATGAACAAAAAAAATTTTTGAGCTGTTTTTTAACTGATAACATTTTGCTAAAAAAACTAATGCCAGGCTATCTACTCCTCCTGATACCGCTACAACAAATGAATTTACTTTATTCTTATTAAGAAATATTTCAAATTTACTATAAATATTTTTATAATTTCTTTTATCTAAGTGTTTTAATAAATTTTTATGAATTTTTGTTTTTGCAATCAAATTTTTTCTCTTCATATTGTGCTTTTTGAAGAACTGATTGTTTGGCCTTAGGATATTCTTTTTTTACACCAACTATCATTAAGCAGCCTTGATCTTTTTCTCCAATTTGAACTAATGATACTCCAAGCTTTAATAAATTAATTGCTGCTTTTTCGCTTTTAGGATATTTTTGGTATCCTTCTAAATAAGCTGATGCTGCGTCTGTATATAATTGCCTAATTCTAAATGTTTCTGCATACCAATATTGAGCGTTTCCTGCCATTTTATCTTCTGGATTTTCTATGACAAATTCTCTTAATGCTCTTTCCGCTGTAGAGTAATCTCCTTGCTTTAAAAGACTTGTTGCAAAGTTATATTGCTCTTTAGGAGAACCCTTTGGTAATATTTTCTCTTCCGACACAAAAGTTTCGGTAACTATAGTACCAGTGGTCTCAACTGACTGCGTTTTTTGTACTAACTCTTTTGTCTCAGTATCTTTATAACTTATAGCACCTAAATCCTTTGGTTCAGAAGATCCTGGTAATGTTTTTTTATTTTTCGTTGATGTAACTTTGTTTGTTTCTGCACCAATTTCTAATTCTTGAAATCTTAATTGATTATCAGCTTGTACTTTCGATAATCTGGTAGAAAGTCGGTCTATTTTAAAATTAATTTCCTCAAATTTGTTAGTTAATTCTTGAAACTGTTGCTCTATCTCAGATAACTTTAATAAATGCCTCGTAAGAACATCTTCATCATTTGAAGTTAAAGTTTTTGATGTACTAAAGTTGTTTTCATTAGATTGTGAGTAAACTGCCTTTTCTAAAGTCTTTATATCTTTTTTTAATTTTTCGATTATTTCATTAGTTTCCTCTTCTTGCGCACTTGAGTAAGTAATAATCGAAAAAATTGTTGTAAAAATTAAAAGTTTTGAAATTACAATTTTTTTAATCATAAAATTTATTAATATTTATAATGATGGCAAAAAAAAGACCCTGAAAACCTTTAATGTTAACAGGGTCTTTAATAATTATAATCTTAGTTCGCTTTAACTGTAACTGATCTTCTGTTTTTTGACCACGCTAATGGATTAGAACCAGAGTCGACTGGTCTTTCTTTTCCATAACTTATAACTGAGATTCTATTTCCAGAAATTCCGTATGTCATCAAATAATCTTTAGCTGCATTAGCTCTTCTTTCACCTAAAGCTAAGTTGTACTCTCTTGTTCCTCTTTCGTCAGCATGTCCCTCAAGAACTACATTTATTTTTGAGTTTTTTCTTAACCAAGCAGCCTGTTTTCTCAAAGTCTCTCTTGAAGCAGTAGTTAAAACTGACTCATTTGTTGCAAAGAAAACTCTATCCGGCACTCCTGACGCTAAATACTCAATAGTATCTTTTCCAGTATAAACGTCTCCCTGTATCTGATTTGATACCTTTTTAGTTGCACAAGCTGACAATAATAAACCAGCGAAAATCACAACTAGGGAATTTTTTAAAATTTTGTTAAATATCATTACTGCTCCTTAAATATTAATATATATATTTTCACACCTAAATAGATCTTTCAAGCTTAAAAATCAAGGATATTAATAATTTTTTGCGAAAATTTCATATTTAATCACTTAATAATGACGACCAGGATGGGTCCGAAGCATCAGTTTCTGTGTTAACCATCCTCTCATTGTAACCAGTTAAATCTATAGACCACAATTTAGCTGAAAATCCCTTACCCTCAGAATCTGACTTTGTCTCTCTATAAAATATAAGCACTCTGCCGTTTGGTGACCAAGAGGGTGCTTCTTGATAATAGTTTTCTGTTAGTAATCTTTCTCCTGATCCATCTACACGCATTACACCAATATAAAATTTTCCTTTATGAAGTTTTGTAAAAGCTATTAAATCTCCTCTAGGAGACCAAACAGGTGTTCCATATAAACCATTTCCAAAAGAAATTCTTTTAACCTGCGAGCCATCACTTTTCATAACATATATTTGTTGATATCCACTTCTATCAGAATTAAAGCATATATATTTCCCGTCTGGTGAATATGAAGGGGAGGTATCAATTGATGGATGATTTGTTATCTTTTCGACAATTCGGCTTTCTAAATCCATTGTATAAATATCTGAATTTCCGTCTTTAGCAAAACTCATTATTATTTTTTTTCCATCAGGCGAGAAACGTGGAGCAAATGTCATTCCAGGAAAATCACCAACAACTTCTTGAACTCCAGTTTCTATGTCAAGCAAGTAAACTCTTGGAAGATTTTTAAAATACGACAAGTAAGTTACCATTTGATTTGCTGGATTAAACCTTGGTGTTAACACTAGCTCATTACCTAATGTGAGGTACTTAGTGTTAAAACCATCTTGGTCCATTATTGCTAATTTTTTAATACGTTTAGTTTTTGGCCCTTCCTCAGCAACATAAATTAATCTTGTATCAAAATATCCTTTTTCACCAGTTAATCTTTCATAAACTTTGTCTGTTATTATATGACCAACTCTTCTCCAATTTTTTGGAACTGTTGTAAAAGCTAAGGCCATCATCTCCTTACCAGCAAGTACATCCCATAGTCTAAATTCTACCCTTAGCTTTTCATTCTCGTATTTAACTTCACCAGTTATGAGAGCTTGAGCTTTTATAAGAGACCAATCTTCAAATCTTGGTTTCAAATGCGCAATTTCAGGTTTTTGCAAAAATGCCTCTTTTTTTAAAGGATTAAAAAGTCCTGAAGATTTTAAGTTATTTTCAACAACATTCGAAATTGAACTACCTATATTTTCTATTTCTAAAGTTTTTTCAAAATTTTTAGCAGATTGTTCCTCTACAAAAAGTGGGGAAACAGCAATCGGTAGTGGGTTTAAATTACCTCTTGTGATATCAACTTCTATTAATCCAAAAGTTATATTTGGTGTAAAAACCATTATTATAAAAATTAAATATTTAATTGTGAATCTCATCCTTTTAACATTTCTCTCGCATCAAAATTTAATTGTAAATCTTTCCATCTCTCATACCCAGTTGATGGTACTCTAAGAGGTTGGCAAAGTCTAATGGCTCTTAGTGCGCTTTCAGCAAGAACTTTGTAGAAACCTTGTCCAGGTTTATTCATTCTAGCGTGGTCTAAAATTTCAGAATTAATTACGGTACCATCAGGTTTTAAACTTAACTTTATTCTGACTAATAAATTTTCATTATAAGGTAGACCTAAAGGAATGCTCCAACAACCAAAGATTTGCGCTTTCAATGCATCTTCCTCACTTAAAGTGAGGACGCTTGTAGTAATATTTTTTTGATTTGATTGTGTTACTTTATCTGTTTTATTTGTTGTCTCCGAAGTCTCTTCTTTAGACTTATCAATTAAAGCTGCAATATTATTTGGATCAAATAATTCATCTTTTTCAAACTCTGAAACTTGTTTTACGTCCTCGTCAATTTTTACTGGATTCTGAACATCTTTTTCTGGTTTTTTTACAATTTCTTTGTTTTGATTTGGCAATGGAACTGAATCGGGTTTCTCTTTCTTAATTTGTTTAGGAGGCGCTTGCTCCGATACAAGTTTTTCTTTCTCTTTAGCTTTGTCAATAATTTTTTTTGCTTTAGGTGCAAAAGGTATATTTGTTTTATCTGTTATCTGGATTAGTTCTATGGATACTAGTGGAGGAAGATCTATTGGTTTTTTTGCTATAAAAGGAAAAGTAAAAGCAGTAATTATTACTAAAAAAATATGAAATGCTGATGAAATCGCGATATTTTTTATCATTAAATTTTCATCTTTTTGTAAAAGACTATAAAATTTCATCTCTCTTTATAAGGTTCAGAAATTAAGGCCACTTTAGTAAAGCCAGATCCTGATAACATTCCCATGACTTCTAGAACTCTTCCATAATTTATTGTTTTGTCACCCCTAACATAAATTCTTGTATCTGTTCTATTTTTTGAAACTGCAAGTATTTTAGCAATTACATTATCATAATCCACTTTAGCTTCTTGAATAAATATTTCACCCTTCGAATTTATAGTCAAAGTTAAAGGTTCTTGTTCCTCAGGTAATGAGTCTGCAGAGCTTTCCGGTAAGTCAACTTGAACACCAACCGTTAGTAATGGCGCTGTAACCATAAAGACAATTAATAAAACAAGCATAACATCTACGAATGGAGTTACATTTATTTCACTAATTGGATCTTTTGATTTTTTATTAAAACTAAAAGCCATAAATTTAAATTATTGATAAAAATCTTTTAGCAAAATTTTCTAATCTTTGAGAATATTTTTTAGAGTCATTATTAAATTTATTATAAGCTACTACAGCTGGAATAGCTGCCAATAAACCTAAAGCTGTTGCAAATAATGCTTCTGCAATTCCTGGGGCTACAATCGCTAAACTTGTATTTCTTGAAACAGCTATTGATTGAAATGAATTCATTATTCCCCAAACAGTTCCAAACAATCCTATAAACGGAGCTGTAGAGCCTACAGTTGCTAGAAAAGAAAAATTTCTCTCTAAAAAGTTTACTTCTGACTCTATATTTGACTCTAGCAAACCTGTTAATTTTTCACTTAAATTACTTCTAGATCTAGATTTTAAAACAACTTGCATTGTTTTTCTAAAAACATTAGACATAGGATCGTCTTTGTTAGCAGGAAGATTATTGTAAAAACTTTCAGCAGATTTAGATTTCCAGAATTTTTCCTCGAATTCAACAGTACTTTGATTAATTTTTTTAAACATTTTGAATTTTTCAATAATAATGGCCCAAGAATATATTGATGCAGCTATTAATACTATAATTACTGATTTAACAACGACATCTGCTCTTAAAAACAAACTCATTAATGAAAAATCAACTGAGCTACCTAGGCCAACTGCTTGAGAAGTTATATCTGCTTCCATGAAAAATCTTTCACACTAAAATGTGTCATCAATTTGTCTTAATTCTTTTGGTTTTTATGGTAAAAACTAGCAATTAATATTGCATCAGCTTTATTGGCGTCTTTTTTTCTTGATAATTTATGTGAAATATAAGGAAAAAACTCAATTGCTTTAGTTCTGCTAGAATCTTTCTGCGTATTAATAAGATTAAAATGTTTTTTCCATTTTACAGGAGAAACAAAATCCATTGGTATTTGCATAGCTGAAAATATGCCTTTAAGAATACCAAATGACTGTCCAAAATTAAACATGCTTGTAACACCTTGGCCCGGCATCGCTGAGACTTGTTCGATAACCACTTTTATATTTGTTTTTTCCTCATTAATTGTAGCTTTTTTGATCTCATTATATATTTGAGAACCATTGACTTGGGATTTATTTTTTTTTCCAACTGGCATTATTGGCATATCAAATACATCTAAAATTTTACCATCTTTTAAGATACATATTGCTCCTTTTATACCTGGATCTATACCTATAATTATCATAGTTTAGACTAACATTTCTAGGTTTGAATAAACTTTTTGAACATCATCGTGATCCTCTAAAGTATCTAAAAACTTCTTAGCTTCTAAAAATTGTTCTTTTTTTAAATTAACTTTATTTAGTGGGTACCATTCGATATTAGTAGTTAAGAAATTGTTAATTTTGTTCTCCATAACTTTTTTTACATCATAAACATTTTCTTTGTTACAATGAATTTCATGATAAAATTTGTTTGAAAAGCATTCCTCTGCACCTGAATTAATTGCTATTTCAAGCATAGAGTCAGCATCTATTTGCTCTGAACCAACTCTTATTATCCCCAAATGTCTGAAATTATGTGCAGCTGAACCTTGAGTTCCTAAGTTACCACCATTTTTTTGAAAAATTTCTCTAATATTTGATGCTGTTCTGTTTTTATTGTCAGTCAGTGCCTCTACAATTACCGCAATTTTATAATTGCCAAATCCCTCATACCTTATTTCATCAAAATTTGACTGGTCATTAAATTTTGATTTATCAATAGCTCTATCAATATTATCTTTAGGCATATTAGCTGCTCTTGCAGCTTGGATAGCAGATCTTAATCTATGGTTCAAATCAGGATCTTTATCACCCAACTTGGCAGCAACAGTAATTTCTCTCGATAACTTAGAGAAGATTTTTGACCTTTCTTTATCTGCTCTACCTTTTTTATGTTTAATTCCAGCCCAATGTGAATGACCCGCCATATTAGTTTGTGTTTTGGAGAACACCTCCCATTACGAAGCTGTTTATCTTCTTAGCTAAACCTGTTTCAATACAGCAATCAACAATTACACCTGACAAAGTTCCATCTCCTAGAGATGGATAATGTTTTTCAGATTTTTTTTTAAAAAATCTATTAATAGAATTAACTTTATTCATACCTATCACAGAGTCGTAATCACCGCACATTCCAGAGTCTGTGATATAAGCAGAACCTTTTTGTAAAATTCGTGCGTCATTTGTTGGAACGTGGGTATGAGTTCCGGTTATTAAAGTTGCTTTACCATCAAATAAATGTCCTATTGCCATTTTTTCACTAGTTATTTCCCCATGGAAATCGATTACTAAAAAATCATAATTTTTTTTAAGGTTATAATTTCTTAAAAATTTATCTACTTCTGTGAAAACATCATCACATTTTCTCATAAAAACGTTTCCCATTAAATTTAAGACACCTATTTTATAATTTTTTTTACAAAGAAAAATTTCAAATCCTTTACCAGGTGCAGGAGCGGTTAAATTGTAAGGCCTTAAAAGTTTTTTTTCTTTTTCAATATGCTCTACAGTTTCTTTTTGATCCCATACATGGTTCCCTGTAGTTATAACATTAACCCCAGATTTAAATAATTCATTGGAAATTTTTTCTGTTATACCCACACCGTTATCAGCGGCGTTCTCTCCGTTTGCAATAACAAAATCTAAGTTTTTTTTTTTTATCACATCAGGTAATAATTTTTTAACAATATTGCAGCCTGATGGCCCAACAATATCTCCTAGAAAAAGTATTCTCATTTATAAACTTTCATTTCAGTAAATATATAATTCATTTTTTTATCATATTTGTTAATTGGAACTTTATTTATTTTTTGACAAGAAAGAGCAAGTCCAATTTTCAATATTTTTTTTGTTTTTTCTGTTTTATTAATAAATCTATCATAAAATCCTCCACCATAGCCAAGCCTGTTTAATTTAGTATCGAATGCAACTATTGGAATTATAAGTATTGAAGGTATAATTTTTTTTAACTTGACAGGTTCTGGTATACCATAATTGTTAATTTTAAGAGGACTTTTATTGTTCCACTCATAAAATGACATAATAAAATTTTTTTCTAATACTGGTAATGAAATAATATATTTTTTTTTTCTTAAATATTTAATTAATTCAATTGTAGACACCTCAGATCCAATCGGATAGTACAGCCCGATTTTTTTATTTTTACTCTTATAATTTAATAATTTTAATAAATTACCAAAATTAAATTTTTTGTTTTTAAAATTAAGATTGTTGCGTTTTTTTAAAATTATTTTTCTTATTTGAGATTTTTTCACAACGAAAAACTAATTTTTTAAATTTACTTTTTTTACAAATTCCTCAATCTGATGAGTTGTATTTGATATTATTTTATCGTATTCATTTTTAAGATCTGATATATCATTTTCAAGTTGGGAAATATTTTGAGAAAGTTTTTTTGCTTCATTCTCTTTATTATCTTTATACTTATATGCTAAAGACTTAAGCTCTTTAAATTTTTCAGTGATATTTGTTATTTCTTTTCTGTGAATATCTATTTTTTTCTTAGTCTCAAAATACTCATCCATTATTTTAATTGATGTAATTAATAATAGTTTATTCTCTCCAATATTTCCTAGATCTGCCTTAAGTTTATCAAATTTGCTGCCAAGGTGGTTCACTAATTCTTCTAAATGTTCCTCTTGTCCGTCATCACAAGACAAAAGAAAATCTTTACCATTAAATTTTATATTTACATTTGCCATTTATCAATTTCATCTAACAGAATATCTGTTTCTTGATTTAATTCATCAATTTTCTCGTTAAATTTTAATTGATCAAGTTTATGTTTAGAATTTTTGACTTTAATATCCTTTAATTGTTCTTTTAATTTTTGATGTTCGTTTAATAAACTTCGATGTTTATTTTCTAATTCTTTTTTTTCAATTTGTAATTGATTTTTTTGATCCGATAAAAATTCAAGATTTTTAAGACCTTCTTCATCTATTAGATTAAGTTTTTTTAATTTGTCCAGAGCATTTTCAAGCTTTTTTTCTTTTTCACTGAAGTATTTCATATATATATTATATTATTAAATAGAGTCATCTTAGTCTAGATAGGTCAACAATTGAAAGTAGAACACAAACAATTAGCTAACGCAATCAGATTTTTATCAATTGATGCGGTGGAAGCAGCAAATTCTGGTCATCCGGGAATGCCTATGGGTATGGCTGATGTTGCAACAGTTTTATTTAAGAATTTTTTAAAATTTAATCCAAAAGATCCAAGCTGGTTAAATAGGGATAGGTTTATTTTATCTGCAGGACACGGATCAATGCTTTTGTATTCTTTACTTTATTTGACTGGATATAAAAGTGTATCTTTAGAAGATATTAAAAATTTCAGAAAGTTAGATTCTATATGCGCAGGTCACCCTGAATACCATTACAACTCTGGTATTGAAACCACTACAGGACCACTTGGTCAGGGAATTTCTAATGCAGTAGGTTTTGCTTTAGCTGAAGAAATTTTAAAAAGTAAACTTGGAAAAAAATTTATAGGTCATAAAACTTATGTTTTAG
This sequence comes from Pelagibacteraceae bacterium AG-426-E17, assembly GCA_003210095.1. GTDB lineage: Bacteria > Pseudomonadota > Alphaproteobacteria > Pelagibacterales > Pelagibacteraceae > Pelagibacter. The sequence goes on along the minus strand of QCNP01000001.1, from coordinate 619,996 downwards.
CTGGAGATGGTTGTTTAATGGAAGGTATAAGTCATGAAGCCCTAAGCCTAGCAGGCCACTTGAAACTAAAAAATCTAATTTTGTTATTTGACAATAATTCTATATCAATAGATGGGCCAACTAATTTAGCGGTTTCAGATAACACAAAAAAAAGATTTGAAAGTTATGGCTGGAACTATTTAAATATAAATGGACATAATGAAAAACAGATATTTAATGCATTAAAAAAAGCCCAAAATTCAAAAAAACCAATCGCTATATCTTGCAAAACTACTATTGGTTATGGTTCTCCTAACAAAGGTGGCAAAGCGTCTTCTCATGGAAGTCCATTAGGTTTAGATGAAATCAAACTTGTAAGAAAAAAGTTAAATTGGAAATACTCCCCTTTCGAAATTCCAGAAAGAATATTAAATGCCTGGCGGGAAATTGGAAATAAAGCATCTTTGGCAGCAGAAAAATTTAATTCTAAAGAGAAATTAGGAAATAATAATTTAATTCCCTTAAATATAATCGAAGAAATTGATGAGTTTAAGAAAAATTATATTAAAACTTTAGAACCAATGGCAACCAGAAAATCTTCTGAAAAATTTCTTGAGATAGCGTCAAAATTAACAAATCTTATTGGAGGATCTGCTGACCTAGCTGGTTCTAATAATACAAAAACTAAAAATCATAAAATTATTAAGCCAGGAAATTTTGATGGTAATTACATACATTATGGAGTTAGAGAACATGCTATGTGTGGAATAATGAATGGAATATCTTTACACAGCAACCTGGTTCCTTACGGTGGTACTTTTTTAATATTTAGTGATTATTGTAAACCGTCAATTAGACTATCAGCTATGATGGGGCAAAAAGTGATTTTTGTTTTCACACACGACTCTATTGGTCTTGGTGAGGATGGGCCAACCCATCAACCAATTGAACAATTGTCTGCCCTTAGAACAATACCAAATTTAAATGTTTTTAGACCTGCAGATACAATAGAAACTTTTGAATGTTGGCAGTTAGCTATTGAGAACAAAAATACTCCAAGCGTAATTGCTTTAACTAGGCAGAAAACAAATCCAATTAGAAAAGAGTATTTAGATATCAATCAATGTTCTAAGGGCGCGTATGAAATCATGAGGACTGGGGATAATTTAAATTTAATTTTAATATCGAGTGGATCTGAAATAGATCTTGCATGTAAAATTAGTCATAAATTAGCCACAGATAATATCTATTCAAAAGTTATATCAATGCCTTGCCATGAAATTTTTGATTTACAAAATGATAATTATAAATCAGAGATATTACCAGAAAACGTATTGAAAGTTTCAATAGAGGCGTCTGAGACTAGTTACTGGAAGAAGTATACTGGAAACAATGGATTAAATTTTGGAATTAATAACTTTGGCAAAAGCGCACCGTATAAAGATATTTACGATCATTTTAAATTAAATGAACAAAATATAGTGAATAAAATTAAGGAAAAATTATGAAAGCAAAAATTGGTATAAATGGATTAGGTAGAATTGGTAGAATGGTTCTACGATCTATTTTTGAGGAAAACCATAAAAATCTAAAAATTAATCATATTAATAATAGAGCAGATATAAAAATTGCTTGTGAACTTATAAAAAGAGATAGCGTTCACGGGAATTTTAAGGGAAAAGTATATATTGAAAATAATAAATTAATAGTAAATGGAAATAAAATTTCTTATTCGCAAGAAACTAATATTAGAGATATTTCGTGGAAAAAACACAAAGTTGATATAGTTCTTGAATGTACTGGAAAATTTAATTCTAGAGATAAACTTATCCAACACATTAAAAATGGTGCAAAAAAAGTAATTGTCTCAGCACCATGTAAGAGTGCTGACAAAACTGTAGTTTATGGAGTGAACCATAAAAATATTTCTAATAGGGATCGTATTATTTCTGCTGCTTCATGTACTACAAATTGCTTGGCGCCAGTCGTTAATGTTTTGAATGATAATTTTGGGATTGATAAAGGTTTTATGACAACTATTCATTCCTTTACTACAGACCAAAGAATGCTTGATAATTCTCACAGAGATCCTAGAAGATCTAGATCTGCTGTTCAATCAATAGTTCCAACCTCAACAGGAGCATCAAAAGCAATAGGTGAAATTATACCTTCCTTAAAAGGAAAATTTGAGGGTGTTGCGATGAGAGTGCCCACACCTAATGTTTCCTTAATTGAATTAGTTTTTTACACAAAAAAAAATCTTACTGTAGAAAAAATTAACTCAACTTTTCAAAAATTCAGTAAAAATAATAAAAATAATGTTTTAAAAATAACAAAAGAAAAACTTGTATCTATAGATTTTAACCATAATCCAGCATCATCAATTGTCGATGCTAGTCTAACAAGCGTGGTAGGTAAGAATATGGGTAAAATTTCGGCTTGGTATGACAATGAATGGGGTTTTTCTAACAGAATGTGTGATATAGCAGTCTATCTTAGCAAAACTTTTTAATGAAGAATATCAAGGATCACGAAAATTTGGATCAAAAAAAAGTTTTATTAAGACTTGATTTAAATGTTCCAATAAAAAATGGTACAATTACAGATCAAACAAGAATTGACAAAATTTTACCAATAATAAATTTTTTGCTTAGTAAAAAATCCAAAATAATAGTTATTTCTCATATAGGACGTCCTAAAGGAAAAAAAAATAGTAATCTGTCGTTGAAACCAATTTGTGAAAATTTAGAAAAAAAAATTAGCAAAAAAATAACCCTAATTAGTGATGATGTATATAAACTAAAAAAAGATGATTTATTCCGGGCAAAAAATGGTCAAATTATTTTTTTAGAAAACATTAGATTTTACAAAGAAGAAGAAAACAATGATGCTTTGTTTGCTAAACAGCTTGCAAGTTTAGCAGATTTGTTTGTAAATGATGCATTTTCATGTTCTCACAGGGCTCATGCATCCATAACTAAAGTTGCCGAGTTTTTACCCTCTTTTGCAGGACTTCAATTAGAAGCAGAATTAAGTGCTCTTAAAAAAGTTACAACTGAAATAAAAAAACCAATAACTTGTATTATTGGAGGATCAAAAATATCTACTAAAATTGGGATAATTAAAAATTTAATTCCAAAGTTTGATAATATTATTATTGTTGGTGGTATGGCAAATAATATTCTTTATCATAAAGGAAATCAAATAGGAAAATCAATTAAAGAGGAAAATTCTAAAAAAATAGTTCAAGAAATATTTAAACTGTCTAAACAACATTTTTGCTCTATTGCTTTTCCAAAAGATGTTTTGGTAGGCAAGAATTTACAAGATAAATCAAAAGTCAAAGAAATAAATGAAATAGATGCAGAAGATTTAATTTTAGACATAGGACCAAAGACAATTAGTGAAATTAAAAAAATTATTGAGAAAAGTGCAACAGTTCTATGGAATGGTCCAGCGGGATATTTTGAGAATCCAAATTTTGCAAATGGCAGTTTTGAAATTGCAAAAGCAATTGTAAAAAAAAATAAAAGCAATTCAATTTACTCTGTAGTAGGTGGTGGAGATACAATAGCTTTAATTAACGAAATCAATGTAATTAATGATTTTAATTTTGTTTCAACTGCTGGTGGTGCATTTTTAGAATTCCTTGAAGGTAAAGATCTTCCTGGTATAAAAGCTTTAAATTAAAATGTCAGATTTAAATAACATAGTACTTAAAATATTAGATAGAGGTAAGGGTATTTTAGCTGCCGATGAGAGCACTGGAACCATGACTAAAAGATTAGACGGTGTTAATGTACCTTCAACACCTGAAAATAGATTATTATTTAGAGAAACTCTATTTAGCGCAGCAAATATGACTGAATGTATAGGTGGTGTAATTTTATACGACGAGACAATTAAACAACAAACATCAAAAAAAAACACCATCCCAGAGTTAATTTCAAAAATGGGATCTACTCCTGGTATAAAAGTTGATACTGGAGCAAAAATATTAGCTGGTTCACCAAATGAAAAAATCACAGAGGGTTTAGATGGATTGAGAGAAAGATTAAAAGAATATTATAAACTTGGCGCGAGGTTTACAAAGTGGAGAGGTGTTTACATAATAGCAAATGATTATCCAAGTAAATTATCAATTCACTCAAATGCTCACGCATTAGCTAGATACTCAGCTTTGGTGCAAGAGTGTAATATGGTTCCAATAGTAGAGCCAGAGGTATTAATGGATGGCGGACATTCCGCAGAAGAGTGTTATAAAAAAACCTCAGAAGTAATAAAGAAATGCTTTGATGAGCTTATTTTGCATAAAGTTGATTTAAAGGGAATAATACTTAAACCAAATATGATTTTAGCAGGCAACAAAAGTAAAGATAAAATTTTAAATGAAGAAGTTGCAAAACTAACTTTGAAATGTCTTAAAAATTCAGTACCCGAAGAGGTTCCAGGTATTGCCTTTTTATCTGGAGGACAATCAGAAGTAGAGGCTACAGAAAATTTAAATTTAATAAATAAATATAACGATACTGGCTTTATCATGAGTTATTCTTATGGTAGAGCGCTTCAACAAAGTGCACTAAAATTTTGGTCAAAAAATATTAAGGATATTGATGGGACTCAAAAAATTTTTAATCATCGAGCTAAAATGAATACTTTAGCAGCTCAGGGGAAATGGTCAAAAGATCTTGAGTGTTAACAAAAAAAAATTTATATACTTAATTTCACCACCAAAAATTTATAAATCTTTTTATACTGATTTGATTAGTGTCATAAAACAAAAAAAAGTTAGTTTTTTTCAACTCAGGATAAAAAGAGATAGTTTTAAAAAAAAATTACTAATTGGAAGAAAATTAAAAAAAATATGTAAAAGATTTAATATTAAATTTTTGATCAATGACGATGTTTTTTTGGCTAAAAAATTAAATGCTGATGGGTGTCATTTAGGTCAGAAAGATATGAATATATTAAAAGCTAGGAGATTAATTGGAAAAAAAATTATAGGAATAACATGTCATAACTCAATAAAATTAGCAAAAAATGCTGTAAAAAATAAGGCTGACTATATTGCTTTGGGGGCTTTTAATTACTCTAAAACTAAAAAAGTAAAATATAAGGCATCAATTAACTTGTTGAAAAAGGTCAGGAGGATCACAAAATTACCTATTGTTGCAATAGGAGGTATTAACTCAAATAATTATAAAAAACTTTTATTGAATAAAGCAAACTTTTTAGCTATTTCAAGCTACATTTGGAATAATTATAAAATGAAACCAGAAGAAGCTATTAAAAAATTAAAATGAAAATTAATGCAGGTGAAATTAGAGTTGGTATGCTCTTAGAGTACAAAAATGATATATGGCAAGTGCTTAAAACACAACATGTTAAGCCTGGTAAAGGTGGTGCATTTGCACAAGTAGAAATGAAAAGTTTAAATAAAAATACTAAATTAAATGAGAGATTTAGGTCAAGTGAAACTGTTGAAAAAGCCTCATTAGAGGAAATAAAATATAATTTTTTGTATGAAGACGAAAAAAATTATTTTTTTATGAACCCGAAGTCATTTGAACAAATTGAAATTAAAAAAGATATAGTTGGTGAAAAAGGTAAGCTGTTGATCGAAAATTTAGAAGTATTAATAAGTTTCCATAATGATGAACCAATCTCTGTTGAACTACCGAAACAGATAACAAGTAAGATAAAAGAAACTGACGTCGCTCTAAAAGGCCAAACGGTATCGTCTTCTTATAAACCCGCTATTCTTGAAAATGGTTTAAACATTCAAGTACCACCGTTTATCGAAAGCGGTGATGAAATAGTTTTAGATAGCTTTACACTTGAATATATAAAAAAAATATAATTATGACATCTGTCTCTCCAAATTTAAACATAATGATTAAGGCATGTGAGAAAGCATCTAAAACACTTATTAGAGATTTTGGTGAATTAGAAAAACTACAGGTTTCATTAAAAGGACATAACAATTTTGTTACTAATGCTGATAAAAAAGTCGAAAAAATACTTATAGAGGAACTTGATAAGTCTAAAAGAAAATTTTCAATTTTAACTGAAGAGGCGGGTTTCATTAGCCGAGAGGATAAAAATAATTTTTGGGTTATTGATCCAATTGATGGCACAACTAATTTTTTAAACGGTGTACCTCATTTTTGTATTTCTTTAGGATTAATTATTGATAAAGAAGTTATAGCTGGCGTTGTTTATGATCCAATAAAAAACGAAATTTTTTATGCAGATAAAGGTGGTGGTTCATATCTTAATAATAAAAGTATAAGGGTCTCAAACAGTAAAAATATCAACAGTTGTCTTTACGCAACAAATTACAGAAAAAATTTACCAGATAATCTTATTGTAAGAAATACTGGAAGTGCGGCTTTGGATCTTGCATATGTATCTTGTGGTAGATTTGATGCATCTTTACAAAGAAATGTAAATTTATGGGATATTGCTGCTGGCATAATTCTGATTAGTGAGGCTGGTGGTGTTTTAGATGAAATTCAATTAGAGAAATTTGATAAATTTAATTTTAAAGCTTCAAATGAGAGAATAAGCAGCGAATTAAACCAAAAATTTTCTATGTTTTAATTGTTTTATTAATTTCTTTTGTTATAAGTTCTGCTATGAAAAAAAATATTCATCCAAACTATCACAAGATAAAAGTTGAAATGACAGATGGTACGCATTTTGAAACCATGTCAACATGGGGCAAAGAAGGAGAAACTTTAAAATTAGAGATTGATCCTAAATCTCACTCTGCATGGACTGGTGGAAAGCAAAAAATTTTAGATAAAGGAAGAGTAAGTAAGTTTAATAAGAAATTTCAAAATTTTAAATCGGAGATTAAAAATAAATAAGTATGTCTATTTCACCTTTGATGCCAATGGCGACAGCTGCTTGGCTTGTTGAAAATACTACCTTAACTTTTAAACAAATTGCAGATTTTTGTAATTTGCATGAAGTTGAAGTTCAGGGCATAGCTGATGGAGAAGTAGCGAAAGGTATAAAAGCTTATAACCCTATAACATCTGGTCAGTTAACAAGAGAAGAAATTGATTTATCTTGCAAAGACGAGAACCGACCATTGAATATAATTAATTATGACATCGAAATCTCAAGCTCGGAAAAAAAATTAAAAAAATATATACCGCTTTCTAAAAGACAAGATAAACCAGACTCGGTTCTATGGATATTAAAAAACCATCCACAATTAAAAGACTCACAAATCGCAAAACTAGTTGGTATTACCAAAAATTCTGTTGTGGCGATAAGAAATAAAAGTTATTGGAATTACAATAGTTTAAACCCAAAAGATCCAGTTGCTATAAATCTATTTTCACAAAAAGATCTTTTAGATGCTTTAGAAAAAGCTGAAAGAAGAATTAAAAGAGAAAAAAAATTGAAAGAGAAAGAACAGAAACAAAATAACCAAAATTAATACTAAAAAACTGATAGACATAATTTTACTAAAGTGCTAATTAAATGTTTTTTTTGGAGGAGTTATTAAAATAGACGTAAAAGATAACAATGTTGAGCAAGCTTTGAGGGTTTTAAAAAGGAAACTTCAAAGAGATGGTTTTTTTAAAATAGTTAAACTAAAATCGAATTATGAAAAACCATCTGAGAAAAAAAAAAGAATACTTCAAGAAAATATTAAAAGAGTTAAAAAACTTAACAAATTAAAAAATAGAATTTAACATCGCGGGGTGGAGCAGTCTGGTAGCTCGTCAGGCTCATAACCTGAAGGTCGGCGGTTCAAATCCGTCCCCCGCAACCAATCTTTTAGATGCTAAAATTAGATTTTCTACTATCAACTAGAAATGTTTTTACTGTATCTCTAGTTAGACTTTTAAACGACTTACCAAAGTTCTCTATTTTTGAGATAATATTTGGTGGTACTGTAATTATATGACATCCTAGTTGTGAAGCTTGTATATAGTTATATGGCTCTCTAACGCTTGCCCAAAGTATTTTTACATTTTTAAAATTTTTTGCAATTTTAATACTTTTTTTAATTTCAGGAATAGGATCTTTTCCAACATCTCCTGCTCTTCCAGCGAATATAGAAATAATAACATTAGAGCTCTTTTTAATTTTTTTGAGGATTCTCATAGTTTGTTTGTGTGTGTAAACAGCAGTAATATTCATTTTAATATTATTCTTACTTAATTCATTAATTACTTTGCCCATAAAAATTCCTTTTGAATTTTCTACAGGAATTTTAACGTAAACATTGCTTCCCCATGATTTGATTTTTAATGCTTGTAGAAAAATATTTTTGTAGTCATCTGCAAAAACCTCAAATGAAATAGGTTTATTTTTGCATATTTTTAAAATTTCTTTTGAATATAATTCATAATTTTTGGCCCCAGCTTTTCTCATTAAGCTTGGATTTGTTGTGAATCCTTTAACTATTTTTTTTTTAGAAAATTTTTTAATTGTATTTATATTGGCTATATCACAATAAATTTTAGTCACTTTTTAAAAACTTTTAATAATATCCTCTGTCATTTTCTTTGCATCTGCAAAAAGCATCAATGTATTTTCCCGGTAAAATAAATCATTATCTACACCTGCATAACCCGGTGATAGACTCCTTTTTACAAACAAAACTGACTTTGCTTTCTCTACGTCTAAGATGGGCATACCGTAAATTGGACTTTGTGGATCTGTTTTGGCAACAGGGTTAGTAACATCATTTGCGCCAATTACATATGCAACGTCACAATTAGCAAAGTCATTATTTATTTCCTCTAATTCAAAAACTTCATCATATGGAACATTTGCCTCAGCTAATAGTACATTCATGTGACCTGGCATTCTTCCTGCTACTGGATGTATCGCATATGAAACTTTTATACCATTCTTTTTTAAAGTATCGACCATTTCTCTCAACGCATGTTGAGCTTGCGCAACAGCCATTCCGTATCCAGGCACGATAATTACAGAAGATGCATTCTTCATTAGAAATGCTGCATCATCTGAATTTCCACTTTTAACAGGTTTTTGCTCTTTGTTATTAGATTTCGATACCTGGTCTGTGCCACCAAAACCTCCTAAGATTACACTAAAAAAAGATCTGTTCATTCCCTTACACATTATATAAGATAAAATTGCACCTGATGAGCCAACCAGAGCGCCCGTAATAATTAATGCTGTATTCTCTAAAGTAAAACCAATTCCAGCTGCTGCCCAACCTGAGTAAGAGTTTAGCATCGATATCACAACAGGCATATCAGCTCCTCCAATAGGTATTATTAACAATATACCAACCAAAAAAGAGACCGCTATTAATGTCCAAAATAAACCAGAGGACTGAGTGGTGCAGAGAAAATAAGTTAAAACAATTATAGATATTAAAATGATTAGATTTAAAACATGTTGACCTGGAAATGTTATAGGTGCTCCTGACATAATTCCTCTTAATTTTAAAAACGCGATAATTGATCCAGAAAAAGTTATTGCACCAACAGCTGCACCTATTGACATTTCAATCAAGCTTGCAAGCTTAATATTTCCCAAAATACCCAGATTAAAAGCCTCCGGATTTAAGAAAGCTGATATTGCAACAAAAACTGCTGCTAATCCTACTAAACTATGAAAGCCAGCAACTAATTCGGGCATTGCTGTCATTGGTATTTTAAATGCTATAAAAGCACCAACGCTTCCACCAATCAAAAGAAACACTATTACATAAAGAAAACTATCTGAAAAATTGCCCATAGATAGAAAGGTTACCACAACTGCAATTATCATTCCCAAAATACCAAAGAAATTTCCTTGTCTTGAAGTTTCGGGAGAAGAAAGCCCTCTTAAAGCCAAAATAAACAACACTCCAGAAATTAAATAAAATAAAGCTAGTAAATTTGTTGAAATCATTTTTTCTTCTTTTTGTACATTGCTAACATTCGTTGTGTTACCAAAAATCCACCAAAAATATTCACCGCGGCTAATATAATCGCTAAAAATCCAAATATGCTTGCCTCATTAAAAACATTTTCTTCATTTCCAGCTAAGGCCGCAATAATAGCCCCCACTATAATGACTGACGAAATCGCGTTTGTTACAGACATCAATGGTGTATGAAGAGATGGTGTGACACTCCATACGACATAGTAACCAACAAATATTGAAAGTATAAATATACTTAATCTAAATACAAAGGGATCTATTTCCATATTATTTTACCAAAGTTTTTTTTATAATTTCATCTTCCAAGTTTATATTAATTTTATTATTTTTTTTATCATACAAATTAATTACAAAATTAAGTAAATTTTTAGAGTATAAATTTGATGCAGATATTGGTAATTTGTTAAGTAAATTACTATCTCCTAAAATCTTAACACCATCTATATCAACTATTTCATCCGCTTTAGTAAATTCTGTGTTTCCACCCTGCGATGCCGCTAAATCATATATAATTGAGCCTTTAGGCATTCCCTTAATCATCTCACTCTTAATTATAATTGGGGCCTTTTTGCCTGGTATTAGAGCTGTACAAACCACAATATCAATTTTTTTTAGTGTATCATTAAGGAGATTTTCTTGCTTTTTTTTGAACTCTTCCGAAGCCTCTTTTGCATATCCACCTGATGTTTCTAAATTCTCTGCCCCTTCAACAACTAAAAATTTACCTCCTAAGCTTTCGACTTGCTCTTTCGATGCCATCCTAACATCGGTTGCAAAAACGATTGCTCCCATTCTTTTTGCAGTAGCAATAGCCTGCAAACCTGCAACTCCTGCTCCTACAATGAGAACTTTCGCTGCAGGTATTGTACCAGCTGCTGTCATCATCATTGGAATTGCCTTGTTAAAAAAAGAAAACGCATCAACTACTGCTTTGTAACCAGCTAAATTGGCTTGAGAAGACAAAATATCCATTGATTGCGCACGAGTTATACGCGGAAGTAATTCTAATGAAAAAACATTAATATTATTCTCAGAAAGTTTAAGAATACGATCTTTATTTTTAGTAGGATCAAAAACTCCTATCAAATTTTTATTGGGGGACAAATTTTTTAAATCTTTTTCATCTGGCAAGTTTAATTGTAATAAGATATCAGAATCTTTTATAATTTTATCTTTATCGCTAAAAAATTCAGCACCATTTGCAGAAAATTTTTCATCATTCATGTCAAGATGTTGACCATAGTTTTTCTCGAGATATACTTTAAAACCATTTGAAACGAATTTTTTTACATTTTCTGGTGTAACTGAAATTCTTTTTTCAGTATTTTTATTTTCACTAACAGAACCAATAATCATTAATATTTATTTAGATTTTATAATAAAACAATAGCTAAGACTACCAATATAGCAATAACTGATATTGTCCCCCAAAGAACAAATTTTGTAAAATTTTCCCAGGTCTTTTTGTGACTATCATTATCCATAGATTTATTTTTGTCTTGCTTTAAATTTTGGGTTTTTTTTATTTATTATGTAAACTCTACCTCTCCTCTTAACCATTTTTGAGTTGAGATCTCTTTTTTTCAATGATTTTAAGGAACTTTTAATTTTCATAATATTAAGCCTGGCAACGTCCTACTCTCCCATGCCTTAAGACAAAGTACCATCGGCGCAGAAGGGCTTGACTTCCGAGTTCGGAATGGGATCGGGTATTACACCTTCGCAATAATCACCAGGCTCGGGTGTTATACCTTAATTTTAATATTTGTAAACTTTAAAAAAACACCAATATATATTTAAAATTGAATTAACTTTAATGATTAATAATATGTAAAATAAATGAAAGAAATTACTCTAATTATCCCTGCAAAAAAAGAGCCGAATGCACTTCCGATTGTTTTAAATGAGTTAAAAAGGAATTATCCAACAATCAATATTTTAATAATTATGCAAAAAAATGATGAAGAAACTTTTGAGGCTATAAAAAATTATGATTGCAAAATCATTTTTCAAACTGGTATGGGATATGGAAATGCTATAGTGGAGGGTATTAAGCATTCCAAAACAACTTATTCATGTATATTTTATGCTGACGGTTCTACAGATCCAAAATATATTTCTTTAATGTTAGAAAAAAGTCAAAATGAAAATTTAGATTTGGTTTTTGGTTCAAGATATGAGAAAGGTGCAACTAGTTTTGATGATGATATAATTACACGAATAGGAAATTATCTCTTTACTTTTTTAGGAAATTTATTTATGAAATTAAATATAAGTGATTTACTTTTTACCTATATATTAGCTAAAACTACTAAACTTAATGAAATGAAACTAAGCCAAAACGATTATTGTTTATGTGTAGAGATACCGTTCAAAGCTAAAATATTAAAATTTAAATATTCTACTATTCCCTGTGTGGAAAGAAAAAGAGTAGCGGATAAGAAAAAAGTTAAAGCATTTAGTGATGGGTTAAAAATTTTAATTTATATGATTAAAAAATACTTACAAACTATCAATCGATAGCAGCGTTTCTGACAAAAATTTTAATTTTTTATTAGAGATATTTTTTGTATGTAATCCGATTACAAACCCTAATTCTTGAACTTGATCTGCACCTGGATACTTCTTTTTTCTTGGATTAAGTTTAAATAATTTGGTTGATGGTTGTTTAACAAATGAACCACTTATTATTGGTCTAGTTTCAAGGCCTTTGGATTCAATGTAATTTATAAAATTAGTTTTTTTATTTCTAAATTTTTTATTCAAAAAAATAGGAAAAACCATATAACTTGGTGAAACTTTTTTTGGCACATCTACAAAGGAAAATTGATTGGACCAATTTTTATGCATTTTTAAGGTTTTAATAATTTTGTTCCTATTATTAATTCTTATTTTCATAAATTTCTTAAGTTTTTTGAATTGGCTCAAACCTATAGCTGCTTGGATATCTGTTGGACGAAGATTAAAACCTGAATTGATAAATATGTATCTTGGATCTAAATGAGGATATTTGGTTGCTGTATTTCTATCCCTAGACCATCCATGAGATCTTAATGATTTTAATATTTCATAATCTTTTTTCTCTTTGCATATAATCATACCACCTTCTCCTGAAGTAATCTGATGAGAGTAAAAAAAAGAGAATGTTCCAAAATCTCCAAACGTGCCTAGTAATTTTTTGTTAAATTTTGCCCCAAGTGATTCACAATTATCCTCAATCAAAATAATATTCTTTTTGCTACAAAAATCTCTAATTTTTTTTATATCTGTCGAAAGTCCTAAGACATTAATTACTAAAATTACTTTAGTTTTTTTTGAAATATTTTTTATTAAATCGTCTGCATTTACGTTCAAAGTTAACGGATTAATATCAACGAATTTTATTTTTAATCCACATTGAACAAGTGGCCATAATGATGTGGGCCAACACAAAGATTGTATTATAGCCTCATCACCTGTTTTAAATTTATTTTTTCTCATGGGATTACAAGATGCAAATGCTGCTAATAAATTTGCAGAAGATCCTGAGTTAACCATCAACGCGTATTTTGAACCAAGAAATTTATTGAATTTATTTTCAAAATCTTGAGTTTTTTTCCCTATAGTTATTCTTCCTGATTTTAATACTTTGATACCTTCATTTAAATCTTTTGCTGATAGTCCCTGGTCTAGCAGCGGATAGATATATTTTCTTTTTTTAGATAGTAAAATCTGATGTGAAAATTTTTTTTTTGACATGATTAAAACTTTTTCGTATTCAATAATTTTAAAAATATATGTTTAATCATCATACCGCAAATAAAACAATTGTATTTACTCTTTTATTTATAACTTTATTTATTGGTTTTTTCTTTAATGAAAATAGCACAGGAGGTGCACTTCCGGATTTTTTATTGCGTATAGAAATAATTAACTCTTTTAATAATGATTTTATTGGTACTTTCTTAAATTACAATCAATATCCTGATAGACATTCCCCATTGATTCTAATTTTGATAACAATGTTATTAAAAAGTGGTTTAGATATAAATAGCATAAGATTTCTTCACCTATTTATTGTCCCACTGATAATTGTTGTGACCTATAAGTGTTTGATATCTAAATATGGAAAAAAATATAATTATATTTTTTTTTTTATTTCAGCTACTTTTTTTCTCTCTCCTACAATAAGATCAATATCAATTTGGCCAGATAGCAGACTCTTAGGTTTTTTATTTTTTCTTTTAAGTTTATTTTTTTTTTTAGAATTCAATAAAAAACATAAATTTAAATATGCAATTTATAATACTTTATTTTTAATATTAGCTTCATACATAAGTCCAAATTTTTCAATATTTTTTCTATATTTTTTTTACACTTTTTTTAGACATTATTCTTTTTCAAAAGAAACTTACAAAATACTTTTTATAAATTTAAGTTTGTCTATACCGATGATATATTACTTATTTATATTAGATGTAAATTTTCTCAAAATAACTGCTGTACCTGATATTAATATTATTAACAGGATTAATCCCGCTAATAAAATTTTAATAATATCTAGTTTAATCTTATTTTACTCGATTCCAATTCTGTTAAACAAATCAGTTATAGCAGTTTGCAAAAATTTAATAGTCGTAAATAAATTTGTTATTCTTTCTGCAATTTTTTTTATACTCTCCTTTTTTTTTAATTATTCTATTAATTATTCAGGAGGAGGTATATTTTTTAAATTTTCGTATTTTTTTTTTAATAACAACTATTTTTTTTTAATTATCTCATTTTTATCTTTTTTATATATTGGCTTCTTTTTTAAATTAAATTTGAATAATTTATTATTATTGATGATTTTGATATTGTCTAATCCTCAGCTAACAATTTACCATAAGTATTATGATCCTCTATTGATAATTTTATTCTTTACAGTTTTTGAATACAACTTTAATTTCAAAAAAATTTTAAATAAAAAAATAGTGTTTAATTTATATGCGTTTTATTTATTATTTTTATTTATAAATTTACTCAGATCTTTTTTGTAAAATAATTAAAGGTAATTTGAAATCCTTTATCTAAATTGTTAATTGGTTTCCAGCCATAAGTTTTAGCAATTGATATATCTAAACATTTACGAGGCATTCCATCAGGTTTAGTTTTATCAAATTTAATTTTTAATTTTACTTTCATTTTCTTCATTAAATATTTTGCGTACCATAAAATTGAATTTTCTTTCCCTGTGCCGATATTTAAAAAAGGTTGTTTAATTTTTTTTTTCATAAAAAATATAATTGCATCTGCGAAATCCTCTACAAACATTAATTCTCTCTTGGCTTTTCCAGTTCCCCAAATAATAAGCTTTTTCCTATTATTTAATTTACATAAATAAATTCTTTTTATTAAAGCAGGATAAAAATGTGACGTTTCCAAGTCAAAATTATCATTTGGTCCATATAAGTTCGGTGGCATGATACTTTTAAAGTTTAAATTATAAATCTTGCTATAATACTCGCACATTTTCAACCCAGCTATTTTTGCAATTGAGTATGCATCATTTGTTTCTTCTAAAGGTCCAGTAAGAAGATACTTTTCTTTCATCGGTTGGTTGCAATATTTCGGATAAATACAGCTTGATCCAAGTAAAAATAAATTTTTAACACCCGCTAAATAACTTCCATGAATTATATTATTTTGTATCTGCAAATTTTCGTAAATAAATTTATCTTTGTTTTTTAAATTTGCTTTTATACCGCCTACTCTTGCAGCAGCCAAAATTACAAAATGAGGTTTATTTTTTTTCAAAAATCTGAATGTCTTATTTTGATCTAACAAATTAAGCTCACTTTTAGATCTAACCAATATATTATTATAACCATTTATTTTTAATTTTTTATATATTGCTGATCCAACCATTCCTCTATGTCCAGCTAAAAAAATTTTTTTTTTATTACTCATTGTCTAAAATTTTTACTTCGTCTGAAATCATTTCATCAATTAATTGATGTATATTGATTTTAGGTTTCCAAGATAATTTTTTTCGTGCTTTTGAAGCGTTTCCTAGTAAAGTATTTACATCTAGAGGTCTAATATAATTTTTATCAATAGATATGATATTTCTTTTACTTACAGAATCATAACCTTTTTCTTTTAGACCTTTACCTTTCCATATAATCTTCATATTAAGTTTCTTCGAAACAAAACCTATAAATTGACGTATGCTATATTGCCTACCAGTGGCAATTACGAAATCATCAGGCTGTTTTAGTTGTAATATTTTCCACATAGCAATTACATAATCTCTTGCATGACCCCAGTCTCTTTTTGCATCAAGATTACCTAAATAAAGTATTTTTTGTTTTCCCATTTTAATTCTTATCAAAGCTCTAATTATTTTTTTTGTAACAAATGTTTCTCCTCTTCTTGGACTTTCATGATTGAAAAGAATACCATTAGATCCAAAAATTTTATAAGCCTCTCTGTAATTTTTTGTAATCCAATGTGCATAAAGTTTTGCAACACCATAAGGGCTCTGTGGATAAAAATTGGTATTCTCGTTTTGAGGAATTTCTTTTACTTTTCCATACATTTCAGATGTTCCAGCTTGATAAAATTTTGTTTTTTTTTCAAGTTTATGAAATTTTATAGCTTCTAATATTCTTAACGCACCCAGTGCATCCGCATTTGCAGTGTACTCTGGAACTTCAAAAGATACGGCAACATGTGATTGCGCGGCTAGGTTGTAAATTTCACGAGGTTTAATAATTTCTATAATTTTAGAGACAGATGTAGAGTCAGTAATATCACCATAATGTAAAAAAAAATTTCTTCTCTTTTCATGTGGATGTTGATAAATATGATCTAGTCTGCTTGTATTAATTGACGATGATCGTCTTTTTACACCGTGAACCTCATACCCTTTTTTTAATAAAAATTCGGCAAGATATGATCCATCTTGACCTGTAATTCCAAAAATTAGAGCTTTTTTTTTCACAAGTAATTTCTAATATATTTAATCATTTAAAAAGTTCAATAACTCTTATTCAAATATATGTACTCAAACGTTTTTCTAAATGGCATCTTTATTTTAAATATTTGTTTAAAGTTATTTTTTAAAAGTATGTTATTAATATCAGAAAATTTATACCCTTTTTCAATCATGTCATCGTAATGGTGTTCAAACAATATTATTTTTATATTTTTTAGGTTCTCTGAGGCACCCTTTAAAATCTCATATTCATAACCTTCTGTATCTATTTTAAGAAAATCTATTTGTTCTATTTTTCTACTTTTTACATATTTGTCTATAGTAGTTTGATCAACAGTAATATTTTGATAAAAATTTTTTGCATTAAAACCAAATAAAAATTTTTTTTTTTTAAAATATTTAGAATTAGAATTAATATCCTTAATAGTCGAGGAAGAACTTTCTTTTAGATGTTTCATCTGAATTTTTTTAATTTCAGAGCCAATTGCAAGATTTTCAATACGAATATCTGTTCCTTTTTGGTTAGATGTTATATTTGGCAAAGTTTTTTTTAATATATTATAAGAAAGCGGACTAGCCTCAAAAGAGTAAATTTTTTCAATTTTAAAAAACTTGGTAAATGATTTTATGGACTCTCCCTTATGCGCTCCAATATCAAACATGGTTTTAAATTTTGTGAAATTTCTTTTTATCAAAAAGATGAATATTTTTCTTTTATGAAAGTAATCAAATAAACTAAGAATTAGTAATATAATATATTTTATCATTTCTTTCTCACAAAAATATATTTACCAAATGTTTTCTTGACTTTGTAATTTTCAGAGAAATTACAATTTTTATTATTTTCTAAACAATTTATGTAATTTGTTATTAAGTTATCTAATTCCTTATCTACTCTAAAATGTACATTGTTGAGTTCGTAATAGGGTCTTTTAAAAACATTATATTCATATTTTTTGTTTTCTTTATAAAGCCTATCAATATTTCTATAACTAAAAATGCTGATAGTAATTAACAAAATTATTATAGTTTTTTTTCTTAAATTTTTTAAATTAAGTTTATTTTTATTTAGGTAAAACGAGAAAGGTAAAATTACTGAAATTGCAATAATGGAATATCCTCCGTACCTAAGAGCTGGATGATTTAAAAACCACTCCAATATCAAAATTATAATTATAAAATATAATAAATAAATTTCTTTTGGCCATTTATATTTTTTTTTTTGTTTTGAATGAAAAATAATTGCAGCAACAAAAATTAAAAATGTAATTCCAAGAATAAAATCAGATACTTTAAATAAAAAATATGTCTCAAACCAATTAGAAACCCAATTTAAATTTTTTACATAAATTTCTGGATTTGGAACTGTGAAGTTTGGTGTCATGCCCGCTTTTGACCAATTTTCATAGTGAAGGATCATTCTATTAATTTCATTTTTTTGAATGGACCACTCAAAACTTGTGTAACAGCTTAATTCAAGAGGATATATTAAACATCCAGTATTTAAAAAATTATTAAATAAAACTAAAAATAAAAGAAAAATTGAAAAATAAACACTTTTATTTTTCGAAAACATTTTAAAAACTTTTGCAATATTTAATTTAGAATAAATAAAAAATATTAAAGGTATTAACATTATTATATATAAAAAATAGAAAGCCTTAAGTGAAATTATCAAAGCATAAAGGACAGATATAATCGAAACATCATAATTAGATATCTTTACTTTGTTAAAAATTCGCAAAGTCTCACTAATGATAATAAACACCAAAATTAAAGCTGACCTATCAGTGCCATGCTCAGCAAGTCTATAGAAAAAAACTACTATAAATATTAAAGCTAATAAATTATAGTAATACAAATAATCAATTTGATTATTTTTTAAACCATTTAAGATTTTATTAACTAATAAATAAATACTAAAACCGAAATATACTAATGAACCAATATGAAATAAATTATAATTAATTACTGGCAAATAAAATAAAGAGTTAAAATAAAATAAAGAGGATGGTGTCCTAAAGCCATGATTAAAATTACCAATTCCTAAATACGATGAGTTTTCAGTAAGATAGTAAGTATAAGGAAAATGATAGTAAGGAAAATCATCATGAGCTTTAAATACTAGAAATGATAAAAATAAAAATAAAAATATTAAAGCAAATACTTTAATATCTTTTTTTGAAATATAATTTTTAAAATAAAAATAAATAAATATCAAAAAACCTATAATAAAAATAATCGAATTATGTATTAAACTATGTGGCAAAATAATATTTGAGGTATAAGAAATTATGGTCAAAAAAAATATACCTATTAGACCAGAATAACCTAAGCAAAAATTGTTCTTTGGGATATTAATAATTTTTTGAAATATAAGTCCATAGCCAAGAATTGAGATTATTGAAGATATGTAAAAAAATAGAAAAATTAATAGGTCAAAGTTCATTCTTTATTTTTAAAATTATCAAAATGACACAACTTTTTTATAAATATATTGTCTGTCATTTTATATTATTTAGTAACATTTCTTAATTAATACTCTAAAAAGTTAAAAAATGATCTAAAATTTGTTAATTTTATTTTTCAACAAAAAGAAAGCTAAAATATAACATGCAATGGAAAAGGAAATTAATTTTATCTGATAAATCGTATTGTAAGGATTAATTGCCGCAATATATAAAATAATAAAATTAAATGAATTAATAATTGCACTGCTTAAATTATTTGAAACAATTTTATTTTTAAATATTTTTGTATTGACCAAATTAAAAAATAATTGATGCAAATGATTATTATCGGGAGTTAATGGTGAGTAACTTAAGGATAATTTTCTTATTATAGAAAAAAGATTTTCAAAACATGGATACCATATTAAAGTGATAAAAAAATAAGGTGATACATACATGTTAAAATTATGACTTTTTATAATCAAATATCCTGTAAAAAAACTTAATATATAAGCACCTGCATCTCCTAACATTAATAAATTTTTAAAATTTAAAAGCATTAGTATTATTAGAAATAACAGGAAATAATTGAGATTATTTTGATAGTTTATTATTTCGGGAATAAAATTTAATTTTATCAGTGTATAAATTACTATACTCATATAAGTTACTAACAATGAATTTAAACCATCCATAAAATTCGAGCCATTAATTAAAATTAATAAACAAAATGCTGTAAATAATAAGTTAAAACTAGAACTTTCTAAAAGATTATCAAAAAATATAAGTCTTGAGGAAGATATTTCTAATTTGAGAATGTATATGCTGAAGATAATTATAATTAATTGAAATAAAAACCTTAGCTTTGGGGAAATTAAAACTTTTATATCAGAAAAAAAACCAATAGAAAATATTAAAATTAAAAATAGATTTAAGAAATAATTATTTGGATTTACTAATAGTGCTGGAATAATCAGAGCAATGCCGCCAATCAATGGAATATTTTTATCATTTGTAAATATTTGATGATTATCACCTGTAAAATTTGAATAATAGTTGTTTTTTTTTAAATAAATAGAAATTACAAAGATAAGAAGAGAATAAAATAGAAATAAAAATAACATATTATTTTTTTAAAATAAAATTTATACATAAACAAAATAAAAAATATAAAGATTTAAAAAAATTAAAATTCATGTATTTATGATAAACTCTAAAACCATCTAACATTTTTTGATATGTAGACGAAGATAACGAGTGTTTGGATTTAGTCCAAAAGGTTAAATATTCATTCAAAGCGTAAATTTTTTTTCCGTTCTCTAATAATTTAAGCCATAAAACAAAATCTTCTTTTGTCTTTAGTACTGGAAATTTAATTTCATCATTTATTATTTCTTTTTTTATGACTACAGTAGAAAGTCCTATATCACAAGATTTTAGCAATTCTTGTAAAAGAAAGAAATTTTTTGCAAACCTCTTACCTAAAATTATATTTTTTTCATCAACTATATAATATGAGGTGTGAGAAATATCTAGGTTGTTTGTATTCATAAATTTTATTTGTTTTTCTAATTTATTTTTTTCCCAAGTATCGTCAGCATCTAAAAAGGCAATATATTTGCCATTTGAGTTACTTATGCCTATGTTACGAGAATTGCCTGCTCCTTCTTTTTTTTGGTTTTGAATTATTACAATTCTTTTGTCTTTTTTTTTAATTTCATTAATAAATTTTAAATCGTCTGTGTTCTCATCATCATATACTATGACAATTTCAATATGTTTATAACTTTGATTTATAGCTGAATTTATAGTTTTATTAATGAATTTTTTTTTATTATAATATGGAATAATTACACTAACTAAATCCATTAAGTAATATTTCGAATTATCAACTTTCTAAGAAACTTTTCAATTGTTTAGATCTACTTGGGTGTTTGAGTTTTCTTAGGGCTTTAGCTTCTATTTGTCTTATTCTTTCTCTTGTTACAGAAAATTGTAAACCCACTTCCTCTAAGGTGTGATCTGTATTCATGCCAACTCCAAATCTCATTCTTAAAACTCTTTCTTCACGTGGGGTAAGAGTTGATAGTATTTTAGTAGTGGCCTCGCTTAAATTTGATTTAATTGCTTGTTCTAATGGAGCAAGAGCCTTTGTGTCCTCAATAAAATCTCCTAAACTGCTATCTTCTTCGTCTCCTACAGGTTTTTCAAGGGAAACGGGCTCTTTAGAAATTTTTAAAACTTTTCTAACTTTCTCAAGCGGCATCCTCAATTTTTTAGCTAACTCTTCAGGTGTAGCCTCTCTACCAAATTCACTTAAAATTAATCTTTGAGTTCTAACAATTTTGTTAATAGTTTCTATCATATGTACTGGTATACGAATTGTTCTAGCTTGATCGGCTATTGATCTTGTTATTGCTTGTCTGATCCACCAAGTAGCATAAGTTGAAAACTTGTAGCCTCTTCTGTACTCAAATTTATCCACTGCTTTCATTAATCCAATGTTTCCTTCCTGTATTAAATCTAAAAACTGTAAACCTCTATTGGTATATTTTTTTGCAATTGAAATAACTAATCTTAAATTAGCCTCAACCATTTCTTTTTTTGCAATTCTTGATTCTTTTTCACCTTTCTGAATTCTGCTTACTAACTTTTTAAAATCTGTAACACTTATTCCAAGTTTGTTGCTTATCTCAACCAGTCTGTCTCTAATATTTTTAAATTCGTTTTTGTTTTTCTGAAAAAAGTTTTTCCATGTTACATTTGTATTTAAGAAATTTTTTAAATTTGGATTAATTTCATTTCCAATATAAAACTTAATAAATTCATCTCTTGTAATCTTTTCGTCCATTGCTAAACGTAGTAAATTTCCCTCTAGTGAAACTATTTTCTTATTATCTGAGTAATGTTTTTGAACTAAATTTTCTAAAACTGAAGGTGAAAGTTGAAGAGTTTTAATTTTTTCAAGTATTTCTTGAACTATTTTTTGGTAGCCTTTTTCCTTAGACGGTGAAAAGCTTAAGGAATTTAATACACAATTTAATTTATCTTTTTGATATTTAATTAATTTTGAATAATCTTTAGTCAGATTGTTTATTGTCTCTAATACTTTAGGTTTAATTTCACTTTCCATTGCGGCTAGAGTAGGATTAAATTCATCCTCATCATCATTTGTATTATTTTGATCTTTTGTTTGCTCATCGTTTTTATTGCCAGCATTATTTTCATCTTTGGAATTATTTTTTAATTTTTGGCTAGTATTATCTTCCTCCATATAATTTGTATCTATATCAATAATTTCTCTTACCATGATTTCATCTTTTATTAATTTTTCATTCCATTCATAAAACTGTTGCGCTGTAATTGGGCTTTGAGATAATGCGTTTAACATAACATCCTTGCCTGCCTCAATTCTTTTAGCTATTGCTATCTCTCCCTCTCTTGATAAAAGTTCGACTCCACCCATTTCCCTGAGGTACATTCTGATTGGATCGTCACTTTTTTCTAGTGATTTAGGTTCATCTTTATTTTGAGAGTCTCTTTTTTTTAATGATTTAAAATCTGATTTTTTTTCAACCAGTGAGATTTTTTCATCTAAAATATGCAAAAAAGCCTGAGATAAATTTTCGCTTGAAAGATTTCTTTTACCCAAAGATTTATTTAATTCTTCATGGGTTATGAATCCTCTATGAATTCCTCTACCCATCAATCTAGCAAACGATTTTGTAATAATTCTTTCCACAGTATTTTAATTGGAATGAAATATATAATCAGTATTCTGAGAAAATCTATACCTAATTCTGATTAATTTAATTAATATTTTGCTCTTTTTTCAGCTTTTTAATTTCATCAAATGTATTTTGGCTAAAATCTTTAGCAAATTTTGATTCTAACTCTTTTATTCTTTGTTCTAGTCCATAAGTTTTTAAATCTTTTTTTATGTCGTCAAAAATTTCAACTAATTTAAACTCATCTTTGTCATTTTTTTTTATAATATGTTTGATAGTGGCATACTTTTCTATCTCACTTAAGATTTTATTATCTAAATTTAATTGATCAAAATTTCCATTTTTTAAAGAAACATAAATCGACTCAAAAATAATTTTATTTTCTTTGGATACAAATTCTATTCCATCAATTAAATCAATTCTGTTATAAAAAAAATTTAGGTTATTAAGTACGATGTAAAGAATTGAAAACTCTTTAATATCTATAGCTGAAAATTGTTTAGTTTCCTCAAAAATTTTTTGTGTAGATTCAAGAGACTTATATTTAATTTTATCAGACTTGTAGTTAATGAAATTATACTTGTTATTATAGTGCGAATATCTTGACATTTCCTCCATAAAAAAAGCTAATACATATTTTCTAACTGTTTCATCTTGTATTGAGTTTGAAATAGACTTTAATTTTTTCTCAACCATAGCAAGTGAAGATGGAGACTTTGTGCTCTCGCTTAAATAATTCTCAAATATAAATTTATGTATTTGTATTTTTTTATTTTTTGAATAATCTAAAAAAATATTTTTTTTGTTCTTTTTAACAAAACTGTCTGGGTCTTCTCCTTTTGGCAAAAATAAGAAAGATATTTGACTCTCTGGTTTAAGATATTTTAATGCATTTTCAGCAGCTCTGATAGCAGCTTTAAAAC
The DNA here is from genome assembly GCA_003210095.1 of Pelagibacteraceae bacterium AG-426-E17. GTDB lineage: Bacteria > Pseudomonadota > Alphaproteobacteria > Pelagibacterales > Pelagibacteraceae > Pelagibacter. Next base: position 596,031 of record QCNP01000001.1, on the reverse strand, counting down.
CACTATCATCACTATCGAAACAAATTATTGTTTCTTTGAAAAATTGACTCAATATCATAATTTGTTTACTAGTTAAGGCTGTTCCAAGATTTGCGACACAATTTTTTACATCGTGATTGAAAAGTGTTATTACATCCATATAACCCTCTACTAAATATACTTGATCTATTTTGTTTGATTCTTTTCTTGCTTTGTCAAGGTTATATAAATTGTTGCCTTTTTTAAAGAATTTTGTCTCTGGTGAATTAATGTATTTTGCAAAATTATTATAATCATCTATTTTCCTTCCACCAATCCCCAATGGTTTTGCTGTTAAAGAATTTATAGGGAATAATAATCTGCCTCTAAATCTCTCTACAAATATTTTTTTTCTTTCATCGAAAAGAAATAATCCTGTTTCTTGTAAAACTTTTTCGTCAAATTTATTTGCAAATTCGTCGTATACATTTGAATTTAACGAGGAATAACCTATGTTAAATTCATTTATAATATCAATATTGAGTTTCCTTTTTTTTAGGTAATTACTTATTTCATTTTGAGAATTAATTAATTTAGTTAGATCTAATTTTTTTTTCTCTATATATAATTTATGAACACTAATATATTCATTCATTTCTCTCTCTCTTATTTCGTCATCTTTAGAAAATCTATATGGTTGCAATCCAGCTAGATTGGCTAAATTTCTAACTGCTTCTCCAAATTTTAAATTTTGAGTTTTCATCAAAAAATCAAAAATATTTCCATGTTCTCCAGTGCTAAAACAATGATAAAAACCCTTTTCGTCATTAACTGTGAATGATGGTGTCTTTTCATTTTTAAAAGGAGATAATCCTACAAACTCTTTGCCCCTTTTTTTTATTGTAATGTATTTTGATACTATAGATGAAACTTTCAATCTTGATTTGATTTCATCTAAATATTCTTTTGGATATTTCATTACATAGCCATCATTTATTTAAAAGAACTTTCAAAACTTTACCAGCTAAAGAAAAATCTACTGTGTCTGAATATTTTTTTTTTAATTCTCCCATTACTCTTCCCATATCTTTTATAGATGATGCCTTAGTGGCCGCTATTATTTCTGCACAAATTTTTTTGGTCTCTTCTTCGCTTAATTGTTTTGGTAAATAAGTAGATAAAATTTTTTGCTCTTGTGTTTCAATTTGAAGTAAATCGTCTCTATTATTTTTTTTGTAGATTTCAATTGATTCGCTTCTTTGCTTGATCATTTTTTTTAATAACCTTTTGATATCTTCATCATCAGTGTCTTTTTTTTTTGGCCCTGATCTGTTTGAAATATCTAGATCTTTGATACCTGACAAAATTAACCTATAGGTTGATATTTTAATTTTATCTTTAGATTTTAATGAGTTTTTATAGTCTAAATCAATTTTGTATCTAATTGTCATAAATCAAATTTACTTTTAAAGAGAAATTTCTTCAAAAGAAAAAAAAATTTTTTTTGATATTTTCCATCAGATATGTTGCGTAAAAAAGGCTTTTATTGTATTAACCTTTAACTCATGAGTTGTAATTGACTTCAAAACAGAGAAACAAAAATTCAAATTTTTCTAAATTTAACTCAGCTATTTTAGTTCTTGAAAACAAATCAATATTTAAAGGCACAGGTTTAGGTTATCAAGGAGAAGCAACAGGAGAGATATGTTTTAATACCTCTTTAACTGGGTATCAAGAAATTATTTCAGATCCATCTTATGCAGGGCAAATAATCAATTTTACATTTCCTCATATAGGAAATGTTGGAACAAATAACGAGGATATTGAGAGTGACAAAATTTGGACTAGAGGAGTAATATTCAACTCTGAAATAACAAATCCTTCAAATTATAGATCTCTTCAAAATTTAGATCACTGGTTGAAAAGAAATAAAATCATTGGAATAACTGGTCTAGATACCAGAGGATTAACAAATTTTATTAGAGATAAGGGAGCTCCTAAAGGTACGATAGCAAATAATAAAAATGGAAAATTTAATATACGTAAGTTGATAAAAAAATCAATAAATTGGCCTGGGTTAGAAGGTATGGATCTTGCAAAAGAAGTCACAACACCAAAGACTTATACCTGGAAAGGATTAAAAACTTGGGAAAGGATTAAAGGATTTGAAAAAAATAAGAAAAGAAAATTTAAAATTGTTGCGATAGATTTTGGAATAAAGAAAAACATACTTAGATATTTTTCCAATTATGATTGTGAGGTCAAAGTAGTATCATGCAAAACAAAATCAAATGAAATTTTAAAATTAAAACCTCATGGTGTTTTTTTATCAAATGGTCCAGGGGACCCAGCTGCAACAGGAAAGTATGCAATAAATGTTGTAAAAAAATTGATCCAAAGTGGAGTTCCTTTATTCGGTATTTGTTTAGGGCATCAAATATTAGCTCTTGCTTTAAATGCAAAAACAAGAAAAATGAAATTAGGTCATAGAGGAGCTAACCATCCTGTAAAAAATTTATTAACTAATAAAGTTGAGATAACGAGTCAAAATCACGGATTTGAGGTAATTAAGGAAAGTTTGAGGAAAGATACTGAGATAACTCACTTATCATTATTTGATAAGTCTATTGAGGGAATAAGATTAAAAAATAATCCAGTTTTTTCTGTTCAATATCATCCAGAGGCAAACCCGGGCCCACAAGACAGCAAATACTTATTTACTCATTTCATGGAAAATGTAAAAAAATATGCCAAAAAGAAAAGATATTAAAAAAATATTAGTTATTGGAGCTGGTCCAATAATTATTGGCCAAGCCTGTGAGTTTGATTATTCTGGTACACAAGCTTGCAAAGCTCTCAAAGATGAAGGATATAAAGTAATATTAATTAATTCTAACCCTGCAACAATAATGACTGATCCTGGCGTTGCAGACAAAACATATATTGAGCCTATATCGCTAGAAGTACTAGAGGAAGTTATTAAAAAAGAAAAACCTGATGCAATTTTGCCAACAATGGGTGGGCAGACTGCATTAAATCTTGCAATAAGTGCTGAAAAAAATGGTTTGTTAAAAAAATATAAAATTGAACTTATAGGTGCAAATTCAAAAGCAATCGCTAATGCAGAAGATAGAAAGAAATTTAGAAAAAATATGACTGATATTGGTTTAGATTTACCTAAGTCTGAAATTTTAAATATCTTCTCAAATTCAAAAAAATGTCTAAAAAAAATTGGTTTACCAGCAATTATTAGACCTTCATTTACCTTGGGCGGTTTAGGTGGTGGAATTGCAAGAACAAGAAAAGAATTTTTTAAAATAGTAAAAGAAGGTATGAGAGAGTCACCACAAAATCAAGTTTTGGTGGAGGAATGTCTTGATGGGTGGAAAGAGTTTGAGATGGAGGTGGTTAGGGATAAAAATGATAATTGTATAATAATTTGTTCAATTGAAAATGTAGATCCAATGGGGACTCACACAGGTGACTCAGTAACAATAGCCCCAGCCTTAACACTAACCGATAAAGAGTATCAAGTAATGAGAAATGCATCTATTGCATGTTTAAGAAAAATCGGTGTTGAAACTGGTGGTTCTAATGTTCAATTTGCAATTAATCCTAAAAATGGAAGGATGGTAATAATTGAGATGAATCCAAGAGTTTCAAGATCCTCGGCTTTAGCATCTAAAGCTACAGGTTTTCCGATTGCTAAAGTGGCTGCAAAATTAGCCATTGGTTATACATTAGATGAACTTCAAAATGAAATTACAAAAGTAACACCCGCCTCTTTTGAGCCAACTATAGACTATGTGGTTACAAAAATTCCTAGATTCACCTTTGAAAAATTTTCAGATACAGACGCAATTTTAGGCACATCTATGAGGTCTGTGGGTGAAGCAATGGCAATTGGAAGAAATTTTAAAGAGTCGTTTCAAAAAGCTCTTGTATCTCTTGAAATTGGACTAACTGGGTTAGATAATATATTTAATTATAATAAAAAAGAAATTTTAAAAAAATTAAAAATTAATATTCCTAACAAACTACTTCTTGTTGCTGAAGCTTTTAGAAAAAAAATTTCAACTAATACAATTTACAAGTTATCTAAAGTTGATCCATGGTTTTTAAATCAAATTAAAGAATTAGTTGAGGAAGAAAATAAATTAGCTTTAAAAGGTTTACCAAAGAAATTTGGGGAATTTAATAGAATAAAGTCTATAGGATTTTCTGATAAAAAAATCTCCAAAATTACTGGAATTAATGAAAAAATAGTAAAATTAAAAAGAAAGGCTCTAAAAGTTTTGCCAGTGTTTAAAAAAGTTGATACTTGTGCAGCAGAATTTAAGTCTTTTACTCCTTATATGTATTCGACTTATCAAAGAAATTTTTCTTTTAAAATTGAGTGCGAATCCGAACCGACAAATAAAAAGAAAATTATAATTCTTGGAGGGGGGCCTAATAGAATTGGTCAAGGAATAGAATTTGATTATTGCTGTTGTCAAGCTAGCTTTTCTTTGAAAGAGGCTGGATATGAAACAATTATGATTAATTGTAATCCTGAAACAGTTTCTACAGATTACGACACAAGTGATAGATTATATTTTGAACCTTTGATCGAAGAATATGTTGAAAATATAATATTAAAGGAAAAATCAAGAGGTAATCTCTTGGGTATAATTGCGCAATTTGGTGGCCAAACTCCTATCAAGCTAACTAAATTTTTACATGATAATAAGTTGCCAATTCTAGGAACTCAATATACTTCAATTGATTTAGCAGAGGATAGAGACAGATTCAGAGAACTACTTATTAAATTAAAACTCAAACAAGCAGAGAGTGGAATTGCATATAAATTTGAACAAGCGATTAAAATTTCTGAAAAAATTGGCTTACCTGTTGTTGTTAGACCGTCCTATGTGTTGGGAGGAAGAGCTATGGAGATAGTTCATGATAAAAGCCAATTGAAACAATTTATAAATGAAGCTTTTAAAGCATCAGAAAAAAATCCAATTTTAATTGATAAATTTATTGATAATGCAATGGAAGTAGACGTTGATGCGATCTCTGATGGAAAAGATGTTTATGTTGCTGGGATAATGCAACATATTGAAGAGGCGGGGATTCACTCGGGTGACTCTGCTTGTTGCCTGCCACCCGTATCTATAAAAGCAAATCTTTTAAAAGAATTAAAAGTTCAAACTAGAAAGCTTGCATTAGCATTAAATGTTAAGGGATTTTTAAACATACAATTTGCAATAAAAAAAGATGAAATTTATGTAATTGAAGTTAATCCAAGAGCTAGTAGAACTGTACCTTTTGTCTCTAAAGCTAAAGGTATACCACTTGCAAAAATTGCATCGAGAATAATGTCAGGTGAAAAATTAAGTAAATATAAATTAAAATATAAAACTAATAAAAAATTTGCTGTAAAAGAAGCAGTTTTTCCTTTTAATAAATTCCCTGATAGCGATGTATTATTGGGACCAGAGATGAAATCAACTGGAGAGGTTATGGGTTTTGATGAAGATTTTGGAATGGCAGTAGCAAAAAGTCAAATTGCTGCATCAAATTCTTTGCCAATAAAAGGAATGGCTTTTTTGTCAGTCAAAGACTCTCATAAACAAGAAATTGTTGGTATAGCTCAAAGGTTGGTTGGACTTGGTTTTACACTTTCAGCTACAAAAGGAACATCTGAAATACTTAAAGAGAATGGAATGAGATGTAAAAAAATCAATAAGGTGAGCAGTGGAAGACCTCATATAGTAGATGTTTTAAATTCAAAAAAAATATCTCTTGTAATAAATACTGGAGGTGGAAACACAGAACACAGAATTAATGATGCTAGAGCCCTAAGAAGAGGTGCACTAGCCAATAAAATTCCGTATTGCACAAATATGTCTACTGCTTATTCGTTTCTTGAGGCGATAAAATCTTTGAAAACAACTAAGCTAAAGGTTAAATCTTTACAGGATAATTAGATCTTTAATTAACTTTCCAATCTGTCTTAAATGTAACGTAATTAACCTGAAGACATCTTCTTTCTTTTACGATATTTTTTTTTTCCATTCCATGCCATGTATTTGGGCCACTAGAAAAAAAATATCCATAATTATCTCTATATGGAACAGTTTTTGTTAGTTTAAGATCTCTATTATAAAAGTCAGTGCCAAGTTCTTCACTTTCATTTTCTTTGTTAACAAACAATAAGCAAGACATTAGTTTTTCTTTAATATCACAATGCGGTTTCAACCAGAAACCTTTTCTGTCGCATATCACCTCAACTCTTACGTAAGAATTGGAAAGATCCTTGTTAATTAATTTTGATATCTTATTATGTGTTTCCTTCTTCTGAAGTTCCTCAATCAGGCTTTTTAGTGCTGGAAAATTTTGTTCATTCTCTTTAGTTATAAAACATCTAAATTTCAAAGCTTTGCCCCCATCTGATATACCTTCTCTAAATTCACCTTGACCACCATCGATTGCTCTTGTTCCATCATAATTAATATTATGTTCTATTGGATTATCTATCTCTGCTTTTATAATTTCGTTTATTTGTCCTTCTGTTAGAGGTTTATTTAATTCCCAATGATCAAAGGGTTCACTGAATTTTGAGGAATTATTATTTAAAGAGTTTAAAAATGACATTTTACAAATTTTTTTTTAGTTCATATGCTATTCTTTTAGTTTCATCAAGTTTTTCGTAATTCCAAACTTCCAATTTATCATCAAATTCCCTTAAGATGTTCATACTTTCAAATAGTTTCCTAAATTTTTGAAATCTAGTATCTTTTTTTATTGGTGGTATCATAGCCACATATAATGGCTTACCTGTTAAAGCTGCTTCTGAAATCATCGAGCTAGAATCACATGTGACAATTATATAATCTGCAATTCCTAGAGAAGATAAATATGCGTCTTTATCAACTTTATCAATGATTAAATGTTCTTTACTAAAAAATTTTTTTGCAAGATCTATTGTTCTAGACGGTGTTCTGTTTGAAGGTATTACTATTACTTGAAAATTATTATTTAAAACCTGTTTGCTAATTTTTGAGAAAATATTCAGCAAGTTTTGATTAGAGTATGAATAATATTTAGTTGGGCCGCCCAAAATAAAAGTAATAATTTTTTTTTCTTTTGAAATTCTTTCTAGCAAATAATTTTTTTTCTCGTCAATTTCTTTGGAGGTTAAATAATGAATTGCTCCTTTTGAACTTATAACATTATCAGCTTTTAAGTCATCGTGTTCAGGAGAAATAATATAATCGAAATTCTTAAAATTGACTTTTGGATCTTGAACATGAATATTTTTAATTTTTTTGCTATTGATTTTTTTTAGATATATTGATGGTATAACGCTTTTCCTCCCACATGAAATAATTAAATCAAAGTCTTTTTTAATATTATTTTTAAAGACAAACTTTTTAACAGGCGTCAATTTCGGTGGGATTAATTTCCAAAAACTATTTAATTCAACTTTTTCGTGAAAATAATCTAGATCAAGAGCTTTTGCTAAACCCTCAACCTGACTAATCATACCATGTAATCCCTCTGTCAATAATAACCCTTTTAATTTACCCATTAATTACTATATAGCTTTCATATGACTCAAAATCCAACTAAACACACAAAAGTGTTAATAATTGGATCAGGACCAGCCGGATACACTGCTGCCGTTTATGCAGCAAGAGCTCTTCTGAAACCGATAATGGTTACGGGCATGGAGCCAGGAGGTCAATTAACGACCACCACTGATGTTGAAAATTATCCAGGTTTTGCAGAAGTTATCCAAGGTCCCTGGTTAATGGAACAAATGAGAGATCAAGCAAAAGCAGTAGGCACAGAAATGATTGAAGATCATATTTCATCTGTTAACTTAAAGTCGAAGCCTTTTGAGGCAATCGGTGATGGTGGTCAAAAGTACACTGCTGACTCAATTATTATTTCAACAGGTGCTCAGGCAAGATGGTTAAATTTAGAATCTGAGCAAAAATTTAGAGGATTTGGTGTATCAGCATGTGCAACATGCGATGGATTTTTTTTTAAAGATAAAACTGTTGCAGTAGTTGGTGGAGGTAATGCTGCTGTAGAAGAGGCGATGTTTTTAACAAAATTTGCATCAAAAGTTAAACTCATTCATAGAAGAAATGAGTTAAGAGCAGAAAAAATGTTGCAAAAAAAACTAATAGAAAACAAAAAAATTGAGATTATTTGGGATAGTGTTGTTGAAGAAGTTATCGGTGATGATAATCCTAAAAACGTTAAAGGCTTAAAAATTAAAAATGTTAAAACTAATAAATTTAGTGACTTAAGATTGGATGGTTTGTTTATAGCGATAGGTCACGATCCTGCAACTCAATTATTTAAAGATCAATTAAAAATGGATCAAGAAGGATATTTAGTAACTAAACCAGATTCAACAGAAACAAACATTCCAGGTGTATTTGCTGCCGGTGATGTTAAGGATAAAATATTTAGACAGGCTGTTACTGCTGCAGGCATGGGATGCATGGCTGCACTTGAGGCTGAAAAGCACCTTTCAGGTCATTAAGAAAGACTTTCGCAAAAATCTTTTATTCTCTTCATTGCTTTTTCAAGATTATCCATTGACGTTGCATAAGATATTCTAAAAAAACCTTCTAAACCAAAGGCAGATCCTTGAACGACTGCAATCCCGTTGTTTTCAAGAAGGGATTGAACAAAATCAGTATCATTTTCAATTTTTTTTCCATTTTTATCTTTTTTACCAATTAAACCTTTGCAATTTGGAAAGACGTAGAATGCGCCATCTGGTTTTAAACAATTTATTCCATCTATAGAGTTTAACGAATTAACAACAAAGTCACGTCTCTCCTCAAATGCTTTAGATCTTATTGATATAAAATCTTGAACTCCATTAAGTGCCTCCACTGCAGCTGCTTGACTTATAGAAGACGGGTTCGTTGTTGATTGTGATTGAATTTTTGCAATCGCCTTGATTATCTCTTTGGGCCCAGCCGCATAACCAATTCGCCAACCTGTCATTGCATAAGATTTACTTACACCATTCATAGTTACCACTCTACTCTTTAATTCAGGAACTTGGGCGATCGTGAAAAACTTAAAATTATTATAAGTAACATGTTCATAAATATCATCGCTTAAAATATTTACATGAGGATTTCTTTTTAAAACTTGAGATAAATTTTTAATTTCTTGCTCTGAATAACAAGCCCCTGTGGGATTTGATGGTGAATTTAATATCAACCATTTAGTATTATTTGTAATTTTACTCTCTAAATCTTTTGCAGTTAATTTAAAATTTTGCTCCTCTGAACATTCTATTACTATAGGGTAGGCTCCTGCTAATAAAACTATATCTGGATAGGAAACCCAATAAGGAGCGGGTATTAAAACTTCGTCTCCTTTATTCAAAGTTGCCATCATTAGGTTATAAATTACGTGTTTTCCACCTGCGCCTACTGTTATCTCGTCAGTTTTATAGCTTAGATTGTTTTCTCTCTTAAATTTCTCTACAATTGCTTTTTTCAATTCTACCGTTCCATCTACGGCAGTGTATTTGGTATCTCCGTTATTTATAGCTTTTATAGCTGCTGCTTTAATATTATCGGGCGTATCAAAATCAGGCTCACCTGCACCTAAACCTATAACATCTTTGCCTGCAGCTTTTAATTCCCTAGCTTTTTGGGTGACTGCAATTGTCGGGGAAGGTTTAATTCTTTTTAAACTATCTGATATTATGCTCATTGAAATATTTTTTTATTTTATTACTTTGTTTAATATATGCAAAATACTTATCAAGATTTAATTTCGGATATACAGAGCAAAAATCCAAAGTTTGCTGGAAAATTAGAAGGTGGCAAAAAATTTAAAATAAAGTCTGATTTTAAACCTGCCGGAGATCAACCTGAGGCTATTAAAAAATTAGTTAAGAGCGCGAAAAAGGGAGAGTTTAATCAAGTATTATTAGGAGTAACCGGATCCGGTAAAACTTTTACGATGGCTAAAGTTATTGAAGAAACAAATAGACCTGCATTAATTTTAGCACCAAATAAAACTTTAGCGGCACAGCTTTACGGTGAAATGAAAACTTTTTTTCCTGAAAATGCCGTTGAGTATTTTGTTTCTTATTATGATTACTACACCCCTGAAGCTTATGTGCCAAGATCAGATACATATATAGAAAAAGAAGCGTCAATAAATGAACAAATAGACAGAATGAGACACTCAGCAACAAGGTCTTTATTGGAAAGGGATGATGTACTAATTGTAGCAAGTGTATCATGCATTTATGGTTTGGGATCAGTTGAGGCATACAGCAAAATGACTTTGACGCTTCAAAGAAATTATGACTATAATAGAAATCAAATAATTAAATCATTGGTCGCTCTTCAGTATAAAAGAAATGATCAAAATTTTTACAGAGGAACATTTAGAGCGCGAGGTGAGTATCTTGAAATATTTCCTTCACATCTTGAAGATAGAGCTTGGAGATTGAATTTATTTGGTGACAAATTAGAAAAAATTGAGGAATTTGATCCATTGACAGGAGATCAAGTAAGAGAATTAAATTTAATAAAAGTTTACGCTAATAGCCATTACATAACTCCTAAACCAACCGTGGAGCAAGCAATTATAAATATTAGAAAAGAATTAGAAATAACATTAAAAAAACATAAATCTGAAAATAAATTACTTGAAGCTCAAAGATTAGAAGAAAGAACTAAGTTCGACTTAGAAATGATAGAGGCTACAGGATCTTGTGCAGGTATAGAAAATTACTCTAGATTTTTGTCAGGTAGAAAGCCAGGAGAGCCACCACCAACTTTATTTGAATACTTTCCAGATAACACTTTAGTTTTTGTAGATGAGTCTCATGTAACAGTTCCTCAGCTCAACGGAATGTTTAAGGGAGACAGATCAAGAAAAAGTACTCTTGCAGAGTATGGTTTCCGTCTTCCTTCTTGTATGGATAATAGACCATTAAAATTTGAGGAATGGGATTTAATGAGAACACAAACTATATTTGTTTCGGCAACCCCTGGTCCTTGGGAATTAGAACAGACTAAAGGTAAATTTATAGATCAAGTAATTAGACCTACGGGTTTAATTGATCCAGCAGTAGAGATTAAACCTGCTAAAAATCAAGTAGACGATTTAATGCATGAATGTAAAAAAGTTATTGATAAAAATTACAGGGTTTTAGTCACCACTCTAACAAAAAAAATGGCAGAGGATTTAACTGAGTATCTTCATGAAAATGGAATAAAAGTAAGATACCTTCATTCTGATATTGATACGCTTGAAAGAATAGAAATTATGCGTGATTTAAGGATGGGTGTATTTGATGTTCTTGTAGGAATAAATTTATTAAGAGAAGGTCTTGATATACCAGAGTGTGCCCTAGTCGGAATTTTAGATGCAGATAAAGAAGGGTTCTTAAGGTCAGAAACATCTTTAATTCAAACTATTGGTAGGGCAGCTAGAAACGTTGATGGGAAAGTAATTCTTTACGCAGATAAGGAAACGAAAAGTATTAAGAAGGCAATAAAAGAAACAGATAGAAGAAGATCAATTCAAATAGAATATAATAAAAAAAATAAAATCGATGCAAAGTCGGTTAAAAAAGAAATTAGTGATATTTTAGAAAGTGTTTATGAAAAAGATTACGTAAAAATTAGCGAAGGTTCAAACATAGGTGGAAATCTTAAAAAACACCTTAAGGCTCTTGATAGAAAAATGAAGGAAGCAGCTTCTAATCTTGAGTTTGAAGAAGCCGCAAAAATTAGAGATGAAATTAGAAAGTTAGAAAGTACGGAGCTTGAAATAACTTTAAATCCTAAAATTAGACAATATGATGTGAAAAATAAACTATATCCTAAAGGTCGATCAACAATGGGAATGCCAGGTACAAAGGTAACAAAAAAAAGAGAGAAAAAATGGAAGCACAGAAAATAATTATCACAGGTGGTGCTACCAGAATTGGAGCAGCAATTGCAGAACAATTATCTGGATTTAAAATTCAAATCGTAATCCAGTACAATATGTCTAGAGCTAAGGGTGAACTTTTAAAAAAAAAACTAGAAAAAAAGGGATCAAAAATTTACTTAATTAAAGCAGACTTGAGAAAAGAAAAAGATGTTAAAAAAATTGTAAAGTTTGCAAAAACAAAAATGGGTTATCTTGATTGTCTAATTAATAATGCCTCAGTATTTGATAATGACAAAATTGAAAATTTTAATTCTAAAAGTTGGAATAATCATTTAGATGCAAACTTAAAAGCGCCTGCTATTTTATCTAAAGAATTCTCTAAGCATGTTATGAAAGGTAATAATAATATCATCAATATTATTGACCAAAGAGTTTTTAAACTTACTCCACATTTTTTTTCATATACTTTAAGCAAAGCCGGTCTGTACACTATGACTAAAACAAGCGCGATGAGTTTTGCGCCAAATATAAGAGTTAATGGAATTGCACCAGGACCTACTATTAAAAATAAAAGGCAATCAAACTCTCATTTTAAAAAACAGTATCTTGCTACACCATTAAGAAGACAAGTAAATATTAATGATATTTGTAATGCGGTTGACTTTTTTATTAAAAATAGGTCTATTACAGGCCAAGTTTTAGCACTAGATAGTGGACAAAGTTTAAATTGGCAAACACCGGATATATTAGGAATTAAAGAATGAAAAAAAACAATATTAAAATTTTTAGAATAGATAAATCAAGAAACTTATTTAATTACGAAAAAAAAGTTTTAATCAAAGAACTTATTTTAAACCTAAAACTTGGATATTATGAATTTGAAAAAGAAAAACCTCAGCGAGTTAAATTTTCTCTAGAAATCGATTATAGAGACAAAAAACCTTCAAATGATAAAGATCTAAAATCTATCGTAAACTATTCAAAAGTCGTAAAAGTGATAAAAAAATTAGTCAATAACAAACATTATAATTTCTTAGAAACTCTAGCTGAAGATGTGTTTGACGAGCTTTTTAAAGATAAAAGAATTGAGAAAATTAATCTTAAAATTGAAAAACTTGAGATAATGAAGGATTGCTCGTCTGTAGGAATACAGATTTCAAAAAAAAGAAGCTATGACAAGTTCTGAAACAGGAAAAAACATCATAAAAAAAGAAATACCGTTAATCGCTAAATTGCCAGGTGTTTACAAAATGTTAGGTGAAAAGAACGAGGTTTTGTATGTCGGAAAAGCAAAAAATTTACCTAATAGATTGAAAAGTTATGTATCTGAAAAAAATCATATAATCAGAACCGAGAGAATGTTGGCTAAGACAAAAAAACTGGAAATAACAACAACTTCAAATGAGAGTGAAGCTTTACTTTTAGAGGCTAATTTAATTAAAAAACATAAACCCAGGTTCAACATATTATTAAGAGATGATAAATCTTTTCCCTTCATTTTCATTAGTAACAAAGATAATTGGCCACAAATTAAAAAACATAGAGGAAAAAAAAATAAAGAAGGTTTTTTCTTTGGACCTTTTGCATCTGCAGGCTCTGCAAACTGGACTATAAAAATGATACAGAAAATATTTCAGTTAAGAATTTGTGACGATACAGTATTTAAAAATAGGGAAAGGCCGTGCATATTATACCAAATTAAAAGGTGCTCTGGTCCATGTGTAAATTTTATTGATAAAGAGGATTACAAAAAATCAGTTGATGATGCAATTGACTTTGTTTCTGGAAAATCAAGAAAGATACAAAAAAGCTTATCTCAACAAATGGAAATAGCCAGTGACGAACTTGATTTTGAAAAAGCTGCGTTACTTAGAGATAGAATTAAATCACTAAACATAATTCAGTCATCTCAAAGAGTTAATGAAGCAAACCTAGTAGAGGCTGATGTAATTGCGGGTTATAAAGAGTCTGGTAAAACTTGTATCCAAGTTTTTTTTTATAGGTCAAAGCAAAATTGGGGTAATCAGGCTTTTTTTCCAAAACATGATCCTGATGAAAATTTAAGTAATATAATTAATTCATTTATCTCTCAATTTTATGAAAATAAAAGCGTCCCTGGAAATATTATATTAAGTGAAGAAATAAAAGAAAAATTATTAATAGAGAAAACCTTAAGTAAAAAAGAAAATAAACAAGTCAACATCACGGTTGCGAAGAAAGGTTCAAAACTAAAAGTTATTAATCAAGCAATTAAAAATGCAAAAGATAGTTTAAATAGGAAGCTTTATGAGAGTCAAAATAATAAAGAGCTTTTTGAAAACATTTCACAAAAATTTAGTCTTAATAGCAATATCAATTTAGTAGAGGTTTACGACAACAGTCATATTCAAGGTACAGATAGCATTGGGGCGCTGATTGCATTTGGAGAGGAAGGTTTCGCAAAAAAACGTTACAGAAAATTTAATATAAAAATTAAAAATAATTTACAGGATGATTATGGTATGATGAGAGAGGTTATAAATCGAAGGTTTAAAAGAGCCTTACAAGAAAAAGAACATTATTTGACTTTACCTGACTTAATTTTAATTGATGGTGGTAAGGGTCAATACTCCGTAGTAAGAGAAACGATGAATGAACTAGGTCTACATGAAATTCCAGTGATAGCGATAGCAAAGGGTAAATTTAGAAATAGTGGTGATGAAACCTTCTTTCACAACGGTAAAAGTTTCAAATTTGAAAAAAATGACCCTACACTTTTCTTTTTACAAAGAATGAGGGATGAAGCCCACAGGTTTGCAATTAGTGCTCATAGAGCTAAAAGAAAGAAGGGTTTAAAGAAATCACTTCTTGATCAAATAGATGGGATCGGATCTATTAGAAAGAGGGCTCTATTAAATCATTTTGGATCAGCAAGAGCTGTTGAGTCAGCTAGCTTAGATGAAATTAAATCTGTAGACGGGGTCGAAGATAAGGTAGCAAAAAAAATATATAACTTTTTCCACGAATGAGATTTAAATTTCCAAATTATTTAACAATTGGCAGGATAATAATAGTTCCAATATTTGTTCTAACTTTTTATTTACCAGGTTTTTATGGTGATGTTATACCTTTTTTTTTATTCGTAGTTGCTTCTTTCACTGACTTTTTGGATGGATTATTAGCTAGGTTATATAAAGAAGAATCTAAACTTGGTGAATTATTAGATCCGATTGCTGATAAAATTATTGTCGCTACTGCACTTATACTTTTAGTAATGGACGGGACAATAAAAAATTTTGAGGTTATTGCTGCGATTATTATTTTAATAAGGGAGATTTTGATTTCTGGTTTAAGAGAATTTTTAGCTAAAGGGCAAGTTAACTTGCCAGTATCAAATCTTGCAAAATTAAAAACTTTTTTACAAATGTTTTCTATTTCTATTCTTTTAACAGGTGAAACAGGTAACAAAATTCTTAATTTTCAAGATTACAATGCTCAAACAATCGGAATTATAATTTTGTGGTTATCGGCTTTCTTAACATTATTTACCGCATACGATTATTTGAGAAAAGGTATTGATCACGCAATTTCAGAAGATAATAAATAATTAAGCTGCTTTCTTTTTTCTTACTACTAACTGGTAGGAATCTGATAGTTCAATAATTGTATTACAAACTTTAAAATCGTAATTTGCAATTTTAGAAACAGGAGTAACCTCTGCCGCTGTTCCTGTTAAAAAACAACCTGAAAAGTTTTTTAATTCTTCAGGATTAATTTTTCTCTCTAACACTTTAATATTTTTTGATTTAGCTATTTCAATTACTGTTCGTCTAGTTATGCCGTCTAGAAATGAGTCAGGTATTGGTGTATGTAAAATACCATCTTTATCTTTAAAAAAAACGTTCGCTCCAGTTGCCTCTGCAACATTACCCTCATGGTCTAGCATAAGAGAGTCGGTGTATCCATCTCTTTCAGCTTCATGTTTTGATAATGTGCATATCATATATAATCCAGATGCTTTAGTATCCCAAGGAATAGTATCTGGAGCAGGTCTTTTCCATTTGGATATGTTTAATTTAATTCCCTCAAGTTTAAGTTTGGGATCAAAATAAGATCCCCACTCCCAAGTTGCAACAGCAACATGAATTTTTGTTTGTTGAGCTGAAATAGCCATCATTTCACTTCCACGCCAAGCGACCGGTCTCACGTAACCATTTTCCACATTTTGTACGGAAATAATTTGTTTGCACGCTTTGTTAATTTGTTCTTCAGTATAAGGTATTTCAAAACCCATTCTTCTTGCTGAGTGAAAAAATCTTGAAGTATGCTCCTCAAGTTTAAAAATTTCACCATCATAAACTCTCTCACCTTCAAAAACGCAACTTGCATAGTGTAAGCCGTGACTTAGTACATGAACTTTAACATCTGACCAGTCCACGAGGCTGGCGTTATACCATATCTTACCATCTCTTTTATCGTAAGGAATCATCATAAAAAGAAAATTTATGAAAAAATAACTTCCTAAATTTAATATGTCAATATAACTTACTAATTATGAAAGAACTTCTTTATCTAAAAGATGAACAATTAAAAGGGTTTATTGAAAAAATTTTTGTTACTTACAGAGAGTCTTTTAATGACCCCAAAAAAATACTTAAAAAGTATGAATTAGGAACTGCTCATCATAAGTCGCTGCATTTAATATCTTTTTACAAAGGAATAACAATTTCACAATTGCTTAACAAATTAAATGTAACAAAACAAAGCTTGAATAGAGTTCTGAACGATTTGAAGAAATTAAATTTACTAGAATTTAAAAAAGATGCAAAAGATAGCCGAGTAAGACACATTTATTTAAGTGATAAAGGAAACAAAATATATGGTGAAATTTTTGTTAATCAAAAAAAAAGAATATATAAAGCCTTTTTAAATTCATCAGCTAAAGAGGTATTAAATTTTGATCTTGTTCTAAAAAGGATTTTAGATGAAAAATTTTGAAGGTCATATTTTAGTAGTTGATGATGATGATGGCATAAGAAATCTTGTAAAAAAATATTTGAATGAAAAAAATTTCTTAATTAATACAGCTGATTGTGCTGAGGAGGCACAAAAAAAAATTGAACTTTTAAAATTTGACCTAATAGTACTTGACATAATGATGCCTGGTAAAAGCGGATTAGAATTTTTATCTGAAAATAAAAAAAAATTTGACACACCTATAATTCTTTTAACTGCAAAAGGAGAGGCGAAAGAAAGAGTGACAGGACTAGAAATAGGTGCAGATGATTATCTTTCCAAACCATTTGAACCACAAGAATTATTATTAAGAATTAAAAATATTTTAGTTAAAACTCAGAAAAAAAATATTATAAGAACAATAAATTTTGGAAATATCAAAATTGATTTAAATAAACTTTTAATTTTTAATAAAGATAAAGAATTTAAAATTAATCAAACTGAAAAAAGACTATTAGAAAAAATGATTAATAATCCAGGAAAGGTATTTTCAAGAACTGAGATAGGTAACATTATTAATTTAAATAAAGAGAGATCTATTGATGTGATTATAACAAGATTGAGAAAAAAAATAGAATTAAGCCCCAAAAGTCCAAAGTATTTACAAACTATAAGAGGATCAGGATATGTTCTTTGGATTGAGTAAATTAATTAAAGAATTGTTACCTAAAAGACTTTTCTATAGAGCTCTATTAATAGTAGCAGTACCAATAATTGTTTTACAAGTTACTATATCAATAGTTTTTTTTGATAGCTTATGGATAAAAACTAATAAAGGAATGACTAGAGCACTTATTGGTGAAATTAATTTTTTTATGGAGGCTTATGAGAATGAGGAATATAATAAAGATAATCTAATAAAGTTATTTGAAGAACATCACAATTTTACTGTGAAGTTTCAAACATTTGGTAATTTACCAAAACAAGAAATGGAAAGATGGTTTAGCCCGATGGATCGAACTCTTAGAAGGGAGCTTAAATCTAGATCTTTAAATTACTGGTTTGATACTACTAAATTTCAAGATTTAATTGATTTAAAAATAAAATACATAAATGGGTATTTTGAATTTTATATTCCAAAGGATAGAGTTACAAGTTCTTCTGCAAGATTATTTGCCTTGTGGATTACTTTGCCAGCAATATTATTAATTACAATAGCTTTAATTTTTTTAAAAAATCAAACAAGACCGATAGTGAATTTAGCTAAAGCATCTGAAAGATTTGGTAGAGGAGATGATGTTGGAGAATTTAGACCATCCGGCGCTTTAGAAATAAGACAAGCTGGTTATGAATTTGATAGAATGAGAAAAAGGATTATTAGACATTTAAATCAAAGATCAGAAATGTTATCTGGTATTAGTCACGATCTTCGAACTCCTTTAACAAGAATAAAGCTACAACTTGCATTTATAAAAGATAAAGAGATAGCAAAAAAACTATCTGAGGATGTTCAAGAAATGGAGAAAATGTTAAATGAATATTTACAGTTTGCGCGTTCAACCTCTTCAGAAGTAAGTGAAAAATTTAACTTTACAGATATGGTCAACAAGCTTATTAAAAAATATAATAATAACTCAATAAATGTTGAATTAGAAAATATAAAAGAGTTTAATGGTAGAAAAAATTTATTAATAAGATGCTTAAGTAATATTATTGATAATGCATTAAAATATGGTGACAAAATTCAAATAATTGCAAAAAAAATAAATAAAAATTTGATTTTGACAATTGAGGATGACGGACCTGGTATTTTAAAAAAAGAGTACGATAACGTGTTTAAACCTTTCTATAAAATTAATAAAGGAAGAGGAGATTCGAAGTCTAGCGTTGGGCTTGGGTTATCAATTGCATCTGATGTTGTAAGATCGCATGGTGGCAAAATAAGTTTAGATAGATCAAATTTAGGTGGACTAAAAGTTAAGATCTCTTTACCTTTTTAGATTTTTTAATTTTATTCATATCATTCTCTAATTTTTCAATCCTTTTTTTCAAAATTTCTGTTTCCTCTTTTGTAGTGATTTTCATCCTTAAAACAATCTCATCTCTTTGTGACTTTATTATATTGAGTATTTCGTTACTTAAATCCTTATAAGATATAATTCCCTGCTCAAAAAGTTTCGATAATTTTTCTAAAATAATCTTGGATTTTGACATTTTTTTATAAATAAAAATATTATACTCTATATAAAATAAAATGTTTATTAATAATTTTGACCCAATAGCCTTTAAAATATTTTTCTTTGAAATACGCTGGTACTCTTTAGCCTATATTTTTGGAATAATTTTTGGATGGATATATGTAAAAAAAATTTTATTAAAAAATGATTCATCCTTAGGCGCTTTATTTGATGATTTAATAACTTACCTAATAATTGGAATAATAATAGGAGGTAGGTTGGGATATGTTCTAATTTATAATCCTGGATACTATTATGAAAATTTTTTGGAAATATTTATGATATGGAATGGTGGAATGTCTTTTCACGGAGGATTAATTGGGATATTTATATCGACGCTAGTATTTAGTAATAAATATAATATTAATAAATACTTATTTCTAGATTTAATAGCTGTAGCAGCTCCAATAGGTATTTTTCTTGGAAGAATAGCAAATTTTATTAATTCTGAGCTTGTGGGTAAAATTACTAACGTTCCATGGGCTGTAATTTTTACCAAAGTTGACAATTTCTCCAGACACCCTTCTCAATTATATGAAGCATTTCTTGAAGGTGTAATTCTATTTATAATATTGAATTATATTTTTATTAAAAAAAAATATAAAGCTGGAATATGTTCAAGTGCTTTTTGCATTTTTTATGGAATTTTTAGAATTATATCTGAGTTTTTTAGAGAACCTGATATGCATATTGGAAGAATTATCGGACCATTGTCGATGGGAATGATTTTAAGTTTGATGCTAATTTTAATAGGAATTTTTATTTATTATAATGAAAAAGAAAATAAATTTAAAAAATTCTAAATTTAAATTAAATACAAAAGTTCCAGTTGATGAATTTTGTGAAAATTTTTTATATAATGAAGCATCAGGTTATTATACAAATCAAATAGAATTTGGCAAAAAAGGTGATTTTATAACATCCCCAACAATTTCAAACTTATTTTCAGAGATTATAGGTATATGGATTATTTCAGCTTGGGAAAATATAGGTGAGCCTAAAAAATTTAATATTGTAGAACTTGGGCCAGGTGATGGAAGTTTAGTAAGTATTTTAATAAAAGTTTTTAAAAAATTTCCTAAATTTTATAATTCGAGCAAAATTTATTTATATGAAAAAAGCAAACTACTCAAAAAGAAACAAAAAGTTAAATTAAAAAATGAAAACATTAAATGGATATCGAGTTTTAACAAAATTCAAAGCGGTCCTATTATTTTTTTTGGGAATGAATTTTTTGATGCAATACCTGTAAAACAAATTTTAAGAAATAAAAATCAGTTTAAAGAAAAATGTTATCTTATTAACGGAAATGGACTACACGAAACTTTCAAAAAAGCCTCTGCAAAGGATATTTCTAAAATTAAATCTTTTAAAATTCTTAAAAATTTAAATTTTATTGAATATCCAAAATTGGGTTTTAAAGAATTAAATAAGATAACAAAAAAAATTTCCTCTTTAACAGGGGGAATTTTGTTAATCGATTATGGTTACTTAAATGCTATAAATAAAAGTACTCTTCAAATGGTTAAAAATAATAAAAAAATTAACATTAAAACAATTGATAAGAATTTTGGTAAAGCAGACATTACGAGTTTAGTAAATTTTAAGTTGATGAAAGAATACTTTGAAAAAAACAAACTAAAGGTAAAGAACATAGTATCACAAAAGTTTTTTTTAGAAAGAATGGGTATAATTGAAAGAGCTAAAATACTTGAAAAAAAAATGACAACAAAAGAAAAAATGGATATGTCAAATACCTTGGTTAGACTTCTTCATAAAAAAATTATGGGTGAATTATTCAAAGTTATATTTGCATACAAAAGCAAACAAAATAATTTTCTAGGATTTAATTAATGATACTTTCCAAAAAATTATTAAAACATAAAAGTATTAAACACTCGTTTTTAAATAGATCCGGTGGAGTTTCAACAGGAATTTACAAAGGCATGAATTGTGGAAAAGGGTCATTAGATCATAAAAAAAATGTCAAAAAAAATTTAATAACTGCATGTAAAAAAATAAGTTCATCTTATATTAAGTTAGTTTTATTGAACCAGATTCATAGTAACAAATACCATTTTATTGATAATTATAATTTAAAAAAAAACTATAAAGGTGATGCTTTAATTACAAAAAAAAAAAAATTAATTTTAGGTATATTAACTGCTGACTGTGCGCCTATATTTATTTATGATAAAGAGTTGAAATTAATTTCTGCAATTCATGCTGGTTGGAAAGGTGCGTATAAAGGTATAGTAAAACGAGTAGTAAAATTTTTTGTAAAAAAAGGATCAAAATTAGAAAATTTAATTGCAGCAATAGGGCCATGCATTTCTCAAAAAAATTATGAAGTTGGAAATGATTTCAAAAAAAAATTTTTAAAACAAACCAACAAAAATAGAATATTTTTTGAAAGAAAAAAAAATAAAACATATTTTAGCCTTAATAAATATATTTATTTTCAATTGAAACAATTGGGCATAAAAAAAATCGATATAATCGATAAAGATACTTATAATCCTAGAAACCAGTTTTTTAGTGCACGTAGATCTAAATTTAATGGGGAAAATGATTATGGTAGAAATATTTCATTAATTATGATTAAATAGATTCTTTCTAAAAATGAAGCTTCTCACTGGAAATAGTAACAAAAAATTAAGTGAAAAAATCTCTAAATACCTTAAGGAGAAATTAGTTAACTCAAGTATTAGGAAATTCAAAGATGGTGAAATTTATATTGAGATTAATGAAAATATTAGGGGTAATAATATTTTTATAATTCAATCAATTTCTTCTCCAGCTAATGACAACCTCATGGAAATGCTTTTATGTATTGATGCGTTAAAAAGATCCTCTGCGAAAAATATAACTGCAGTAATACCTTATTTCGGCTACGCTAGACAAGATAGAAAAGTTGTTCCAAGAACCTCTATATCCGCTAAATTAGTATCTAACTTAATTACAAAAGCAGGAGCAGATAGAGTAGTCACGGTTGATCTGCACGCGGGACAAATTCAAGGTTTTTTTGATATACCCGTTGATAACTTATTTGCAACACCAATTTTTTCAAGGCATATAAAAAAAAATATTAAATCAAAAAATTTAATTTGTGTTTCACCAGATGTTGGAGGAGTTGCAAGAACAAGGGGCCTTAGTAAATTTTTAAACTCTGGCCTTGCGATTATTGATAAGAGAAGACCAGCGCCAGGTAAATCTGAAGTTATGAATGTTATAGGAAATGTAAAAGATAAATGTTGTATAATGGTCGATGATATTATTGATTCAGGTGGAACAATTGTTAACGCCGCAAAAGTTTTAAAACAAAAAGGTGCAAAAGAAATTCATGTTTATATTACACATGGTGTTTTAAGTGGAGATGCTGTTCAGAAAATAAAAAAATCAGCAATCAAAAAATTAGTCATAACTGATACAATAGATAATTTTAATAAAATTAAATCTGCAAAAAATATAGAGATTTTGTCAGTATCTAATCTTATGGGAGAAGCGATCAGACGTATTTCAAATTCAACATCAGTTTCATATCTTTTTAAATAATTTACTTGTTTTATTAACAAACATGAGTTAAAACGCTTTTTTTTATGAATAGTTTAGAAGCAAACATTAGAAGTTCTCAAAGCGTCGGGGATATAAAAAAAATACGGAATTCAGGATTTGTTCCAGGTATATTATATGGGGGTAAATCAGAAAATCAAAAAATAAGTGTATCAAAAAAAAATTTGAAAAATTTGATGGAAAAAGAAAACTTTTTGTCGAGAATAATAAACTTAAAGATTAATGGTAAAGACGAAAATGTTTTGCCTAAAGATATATCTTTTGATGTACTGACTGATGAACCAATACACATTGATTTTTTAAGAGTCATTAAAGGATCAAGCGTAGTTATTGAAGTGCCAGTAAAATTTATAAATAATGAAAAATCACCCGGTCTAAAAAGAGGTGGAGTATTAAATATTGTAAGAAGAAAAGTTGAGTTAAAATGCCCATCAGAAAATATACCTAGTGAGTTAATAGTTGATTTAGATGGTGTTGATATAGGTCACTCTTTCAAAATTTCTTCTATAGAACTACCCCAAAACGTTGTTCCTACAATACAAGGAAGAGACTTTGTTATAGCTACAGTAGCTGCTCCAACAGTAATAAAGGAACCTGAAAAACCAGCTGAAACTACCGAAGGAGAAGAAGGTGCGGAAACTGCATCTGGAAGTGATACAATAGATGAGGCAGCTAAAACAGACGCTAAGAGTGGAGCAAATGACGGTGAGAAAAAAGAAGGTGATAAGAAAGATTCTGATAAAAAAGATGAACCAAAAAAAACCTAGCCTAAAAAAAAATAATTAAGGAAGATTGAATTAATATGATGTTATTTGTTGGCTTGGGAAACCCTACACCGAATTCAGAAAATAATAGACATAACGTGGGATTTAAAATTATTGATGCGATAAATATTAAATTTAAACTTTCAAAACAAAAACCAAAATTTAAAGGATTATTGACAACTGGAAGTATTAATAACAAAAAAGTTTATGCTATAAAACCTTTAACATTCATGAACAACTCTGGAATTTGTATTAGAGAGTTAATTGAGTACTTTAAAATAGGGGCTGAGGACATAATAGTATTTCATGATGACCTGGATATCGATTTTGGAAAAATTAAAGCTAAATTTGGCGGGTCAAGTGCTGGACATAATGGTATAGAATCGATTGATAAGTTTATTGGAAAAGATTACTCTAGAGTAAGAGTAGGTATTGGTAAACCTAAAAGTAAGATTTCTGTTTCAGATTTTGTGCTTAAAGATTTTGACGATGAAGAAAAAGAGCAATTAGAAATAATTTTAAATAATATAACAGATAATCTTGCAATCCTAATAGATAAAAAACTAGATTTATTTTCTAGCACAATTAACAATAAGTAATGGGTTTTAAATGCGGGATTGTTGGTTTGCCTAACGTGGGTAAATCGACTTTATTCAATGCATTAACGAATTCTTCAAAAGCGCAATCAGGTAATTTTCCATTTTGCACGATAGAGCCTAATGTCGGAGTGGTCCCTGTGATTGATGCAAGATTAGATAAATTGTTTAAAATATCTAACTCCAAAAAAAAAATATATGCATCAATAACATTTGTAGATATTGCAGGTTTGGTAAAAGGTGCTTCAAATGGTGAAGGTTTAGGTAACAAATTTCTTTCTCACATAAGAGAGGTTGATGCAATTATTCATCTTGTAAGATGTTTTGATTCTTCTGACATACAAAATGTAAATCCAAATGTTGATCCTATTAGAGATTTAGAGATTGTAGAGACAGAACTAAAACTTGCAGATTTAGACTCTATACAAAAAAGATTGGATAAAAAAAATAATAAAAATTTAAATCTAAAAGAGATAGAGATTTTGAAAACAGCTCAAGATCTAATAAATAATGATAAAAATTTGAATGAAATTAGAAAACTATTTGACCAAAAAACAATTGAAAAATCTGGATTATTAACACTTAAGCCGAAAATGTATGTTTGTAATGTTGATGAGAAAAGTATTGTAAAAGGGAATAAATATTCTGACAAAATTTTAGAAATGGATCACAGTGAGAATACTATAATAATATCAGTAGAAATAGAAAATCAAATCAACCTACTAGAGGAAGATGATAAAAGAAATTTTATGAAACTTATTGGGATAAAAGAAACAGGTTTAAATAGTTTAATAACAAAAGGGTATAAACTTTTAAAATTAGAGACCTTTTTTACATCTGGACCTGAGGAGTCAAGAGCATGGACAATTAAACAAAATAGTCTGGCACCAATTGCGGCTGGTAAAATTCATTCTGATTTCGAAAAGGGTTTTATTAGAGCTGAAACAATTTCTTATAATGATTTTGTTGAAAATGAAGGTTGGTTAAATTGTAAGAATAAGGGAAAAATGAGATTAGAAGGTAAGGATTATTTAGTTAGAGACGGAGATATATTAAACTTCCGTTTCAATACGTGACCATATTTTTTTCATACTAAAATAAACTAATACCGATAGAATAATTAGATATACAATAGCTCTAAATCCAATTTTATGCCTTTGCTCTAAGTGAGGCTCTGCAGTCCACATCAAAAAGCTTACAACATCTTTTGCCATTTGTTCCTCGGTAGCTTTAGTACCATCAGAGTATTCAATCAAGTCATCTGATAATGGCGCTGGCATTTTAATTTTATTTCCATACATATATTTATTATAATATACTCCGTCGTCTAGTTGTATATTGCTTGGTGGTTGATCGTAACCAAGTAAAACGGAATAAACATAATCTGCACCCCCTTTTCTTGCTTTAACTAAAACTGACATATCTGGCGGGTATGCTCCACCATTTGCTGCCTTGGCCTCTTCCTCATTTTTGTATGGCATAATGAGTTTATCTGATAGTCTGCCAGGTCTAGTAAACATTTCTCCATCTGAATTAGGACCATCGGTTATCTCAAAACTCGCTGCAATCGCTTTAGCCTCATCATTTGTGAACTCTGGTCCGCCAGGCTCTGACAAATTTCTATAAGATACATATTTTAAAGAATGACAAGATGCGCAAACCTCTTGATAAACCTGATAACCTCTCTGCAAAGAAGATCGATCAAATTTTCCAAATGGTCCTTTAAATGACCAATTAGTACTCAATAGTTTTTCCGATTTCTCAGCAGAATTTAAGTAAATTGGATTAATAAAAAATAGTAATATAATAAGAAATTTATATTTTTTTAACATTACAATTTTTCAAAATTTTTATCTAATTTCTTTACTGGCTCTACATTTAATGATCCACCTAAAATTGGCTCTGAAATACTTAATGGAATTGGTGAAGTTTTTTCAATTTTACCTAACACAGGAAGAATTACTAAAAAATGCAGAAAATAGTAAGCTGTGCCTATTCTTGCAAGAAGTAAATAAAGTCCCTCAGCAGGCATTGCCCCAACATAGCCAAGAATTAATACGTCAGCTACTAGTATCCAATAAAATTGTTTGTATAAAGGTCTGAATACTGCTGATCTAACTTTTGAAGTATCAAGCCATGGTAGTGCAGCTAATATCAATATCGCGGATAACATTGCTATCACACCCATAAGTTTGTCAGGTATAGACCTTAAAATTGCGTAAAAAGGTAAAAGATACCATTCTGGAACTATGTGTGCTGGTGTAACTAAAGGATTAGCTTCAATATAATTATCAGCGTGACCTAAAACATTTGGTGAATAAAAAACAAAAAAAGCAAACAAAATCATAAATAACAAAAGTGCGAACAAATCCTTAATTACTATATAAGGATGAAACGAAACCGTGTCTTTTGATGGTTTTTTTATATCAATACCAACTGGATTGTTGTTTCCAGGAACATGCAACGCCCAAATATGCAGCACAACAAGACCTAAGATTAAAAAAGGTATTAGGTAATGTAATGTAAAAAATCTTGTTAAAGTTGGATTATCAACTGAGTAACCTCCCCATAACCAGGTAGTGATGCTATCGCCAATTAACGGAATTGCACTAAATAAATTTGTAATAACTGTTGCACCCCAAAAACTCATTTGACCCCAAGGCAAAACGTATCCCATAAATGCTGCTGCCATCATTAGTAAATAAATCATTATTCCTAAAATCCATATAATCTCTCTAGGAGACTTGTACGATCCATAAAATAAAGATCTAAATATATGAATATAAACTGCTAGAAAAAACATAGATGCTCCATTTGCATGAATGTATCTTATAAGCCAACCGTAATTAACATCTCGCATAATATGTTCAACGCTACTAAAAGCCAGATCAGCGTGAGCAATGTAGTGCATAGCTAAAACTAAACCGGTTATAATTTGAGTTATTAAACAAAATGTTAAAATACCTCCAAAGGTCCACCAATAATTTAAATTTTTTGGAGTAGGATAGTCAGTTAAATGATTAGCCAAAGTTAACAAAGGCAATCTATCATTAAACCACTTTCCAAATTTAGACTTAGGTTGATAATTGTGTTCACTCATTTTTTTATCCGATTCTTATAGTGTTACTATTTACAAATTCATATTTAGGTATTTCTAAATTAGTTGGAGCTGGTCCTTTTCTAATTCTACCTGAAGTATCGTAATGTGATCCATGACATGGACAAAACCATCCATTATAATCACCCTTATCTGAAAGAGGAACGCAGCCAAGATGAGTGCATACTCCTAGCATCACGAGCCACTCGGGATTTAAAGCCCTCTCTTCATCTTTTTGTGGGTCTTTTAGTTCTTCAAGTCTTACAGATTTTGCCTCTGAAATTTCATTTTGAGTTCTTCTTTTAATAAAAACAGGTTTTCCTCTCCACAATACAGTAATTGTTTGTCCAGGTTGAACAGAGCTTATATCAACTTCTGTGGTAGCTAAAGCCTTGACTGAAGCATCTGGATTCATCTGGTCTATCAGTGGCCATGCTACAGCCCCTGCACCAACTACACCTACGGCTGTTGTTGCAGTGAAAATAAAGTCTCTACGTTTTAATTTTTTTTGATCTGACATTTTAAAATTGCTAAATATATCTAATATATGAATTCATATAATATAAAAGCTAAATATTTCTAGAGAAAGAATGACACATAAAGAACTCAAATTAGCACCTAAAATTGCTCTTTATCAACCTGACATTCCACAAAATACGGCCGCAATAATAAGAACATGCTCATGTTTGGGGACTATTTTAGAAATTATTGAACCATGTGGATTTATATTTAGTGACAAAAGATTTAAAAGAGTAGTGATGGATTATTATGATAAAAAAAATATTATTTTTTATAAAAGTGAGAATGAATTTTTTAACAAAAAAAAGGGTTCAAGAATTATTTTAATGACAACTAAAGCCAAAAATTCTTATAGTGAATTCATGTTTAATGAAAATGATACAATTTTATTTGGTAATGAAAGTTCTGGTGTTCCAAATGATGTACATGATAGAGTCACAGAAAGACTTATAATTCCAATGATTGAAAAAAAAAGGTCTCTAAATTTGTCTTCATCGGTTGCAATAGTATTATCTAAGGCAATAAATCAAAAATATCTAAATGAATATTAAAATAAAGAAAAAATTAGTAAAAAATTGGTTTATTTCTCTTCAAGAAATAATCTGTAGTGAAATAATTAAAATTGAAAAAAAAAATGCAAAATTCAAAACTAAAGAATGGAAAAGAAATGATTCAAAGGATGAAGGTGGAGGAAAATCCAGAGTCTTAGAAAATGGAGATATTTTTGATAAAGTAGGTGTAAATTTTTCAGAAGTATACGGGAAATTCTCCAAAGAATTTAAAAATAAAATACCAGGTACTGAAAAAGTAAATAAATTTTGGGCATCTGGTATTTCAATTGTGATGCACATGAAAAATCCACATGTGCCTGCTATACATTTTAATACAAGGTATATTTATACTGATCATGGATGGTTTGGTGGTGGAATTGATGTAACACCATGTTTTAATGATAAGAATGTTAAAAAAATTTTATTTAAAGAACTAAAAAAAGTATGTGATAGACAAAATAAAAATACTTTTAAAAAGTATAAAAAGTGGTGTGATGAGTACTTTTATTTACCTCATAGAAAAGAAGCTAGAGGTATAGGAGGAATATTTTTTGATTATAAAAAAGATAATTGGAAAAAAGATTTTTCTTTTGTGAGAGAATTAGGTGTTAGTTTTATTAAAATTTTTAACAAAATAATATCTGCCAGAAAAAATAAAAAATGGAATAAATCTCAAAAAAATATACAATTTTTAAAAAGGGGTAGATATGTTGAGTTTAACCTTTTATATGATCGAGGTACAAAATTTGGTTTACAAACTGGTGGAAATGTAGAAGCAATTTTAATGTCATTACCGCCAACAGCAAAATGGAAGTAAATAATGAGCAAAGAACCAGTTACAGTTAATGGTCTAAAAAAATTAAGTGAAGAGCTAATCTTCTTAAAAGAAAAAAAAAGACCAGAAATAGTTAATTCAATATCTGAGGCTAGATCTCATGGAGATTTAAAAGAGAATGCAGAGTATCACGCCGCTAAAGAACAACAATCTTTAAACGAGGGAAGGATTCAAGAGATTGAAGATGTTATAGCAAGAGCAAATGTAATAGATGTCACAAAAATTGAAAACTTGGGAAAAGTAATCTTTGGATCTACAGTACATTTAAATGACTTAGACAGTGATGAAAAATTAATTTATAAAATTGTAGGAAAAGATGAGGCAAATATAAAAGAAAAACTTATTTATTTTCAATCTCCAATTGGAAAGGGTTTGATAGGAAAAATTAAAGGTGACTTAGTAGAAATCAAAACTCCAAGTGGGATTAAAAACTTTGAAATTGTTGATGTAAAGTATATTTAATTTTTAACAATTTTTAAAACTTCTTCTTTTGAAATTTTAAAATTATTATTTAACCAAAAATTTTCTAATTCTTTAATTTTGTTTCCTAAAATCTTATCTTTTTTAAAATTATAATTATCTATCAAGAGATTTGCATTTAGTGGAAATTTTGGAATTTCTACCTTTTCAAAAAAATCAATTTTTTGTTTAAAATTCTCTTTTTTTCCGTACTTTATTGATTGATATCTAATTATATCTAACAATCTTTCTCTTCCGTAAGTATAGAGAATTTTCATTAAATTCTGTGTACTGAAATATTTGCTTTTCAACTTATTTTTAAAAACATTATTCAAAAAAATTATTCTATTTTTATCCTCATTAGATAAATTAAATTTATGTAAGAAATATTCTGTATTATCTGTCAAATCAATTATTAAGAGACTCAAAATTAATATAAAATCTTTACTTTTTTGTAATTTAACAAAATCTTCATTCGAGTTTTTTTTTATAAATTCTAAATTCGAAATTTGTGGAAAAATTAGTTGAATTATTTCTAGACAAAATTTGTCGCTCTTTATTTTAAGGAAACCGCTGGAAAGTACAATTTTCCTTAATTCATCTAACAAACGTTCTTTTGAGATCTTTTTTATTCCCTCAATATTTTGTTTAATTGCTTTTGTGACATTTTTATCATGTGGGTGATTGGAGTAATTCAAAAAAAATCTTATATATCTGAGTATTCTTAGATAATCCTCTTTAATTCTTTTATCTGGATCACCTATAAAAAATATTTTACCACTCTTTAGATGGTTTTTTCCATTAAAAGGATCAAATATTTCTCCATTTATATTTGCGTAAATCGAATTGAATGTGAAATCTCTACGTTCTGCATCTTCTTTCCAATTGTTTGTATATTCCACTTTGGCATGTCTTCCATCAGTTATGATATCTTTCCTAAGCGAAGTAATTTCGAATTTAAAATCATTAACTAAGGCAGTTAAGGTGCCAAATTTTTTACCAGTGGTTAAATATTTTATATTGTTTTTTTTTAAACAGTCCTCTAGTTGAATTGGATCAAGATTTGTTGATAAATCTACATCATCAATTTTTTCATTTAATATTGATTTTCTAACGCATCCTCCAACATATCTAATTTCACTATTCTTTGAATAATCATTAACTGCCAAAAATAATTGCTCAGAAGGATAAGTGTTTTGTATATTCAAAATTTGATTGCTAGTGTTTTTCTTATTCCTTGAAAAAATGTTTAACAAATTATTTAACATATTTGGCTGGGGCGCTAGGATTCGAACCTAGGAATGGCGGTACCAAAAACCGCTGCCTTACCACTTGGCTACGCCCCAAAATTTAAAATTCTTATAACACAAACTCCAATAAATTATATAGTTTTAGATAAAACAGACCAATAATTTGGGTATTTTTTTTTAAATTTTTTCAACGTAGATATACTATCTTTATTATATTTAAAATATGCTACAAAACATGAACCTGAGCCTGTCATTCTTAAAAATTCTAAACCATGAGCTTTTTTAATAAAATTTATAGGACTTTTTAACTCAGGGTATTTATTGATCACAATCTTTTCAAGGTCATTTTTTAATTTACTTAAATTTTTTATGATAAATTTTTTATTCTCATACGGTCTAGAAAAGCTACGAACTTTAGAATAAACGTGACGTGTCGAGCAACCTTTTTTTGGCATGAATAACAATAGATAATATTTAAGTCTTTTTTTGAAATTTGTAAAAATTTTGTTATTGTCCAAATATATCAGATTTCTTTTAAAACCTATTTTTTACATCATCTCCAATTTTATCTGATATATTTGTTAATTTATCATTATTAATTTTAACAATTTTTTTTTTGATTAATAATTTGATTAAAGATGCTGAATTCATTGACCCTCCTCCAAGTCCTGATTTTTGAGGAATATTTTTGTAAACTATTACGTAAATTTTTTTTTTAAGTAAGCCCTCTTTTTCTAACAGTTTAAGTGTTTTTTGTATTGTATTTATTCTAGGTATATTCTTTGAAAATTTACCTTTAAAAAATATCTTATGATTTTTTTTTTTTATAGGAAACGCACATATTTTATCGTGCAACGAGACAAGTGAAAAAAGGCTTTGTATTTTATGTAATTTTTGTTTTTTATTAATAATATTTAGGCATAAATTAATTTTAGCATAAGATTTTATAAATTGTATCTTATTCAAAATATTTATAATCCATAAACTAATTTATTTTTTATTTTTTTTCTCATTTCCTCATCTACACCATCGAGTTTTAAAGCTCCATTCCAAAAATATCTTGCTTGTATTTTTTTTTCTAACCTCCATAAGACATCTCCATAATGGTCATTAACTATAGGATCATATGGCATTAATTTTACAGCTTGTTGAAGATATTTTTTTGCATTTTTAAAATCTTTCAATAGAAAATATGCCCATCCAATTGAGTCTGTAATGTAGGGATCATTAGACATTAAATCATAAGCCTTCTGCAACATTTTCATTGCTTCATTGATTTTATAAGATCTTTCTAGCCAACTGTATCCAAGATAATTCAAAACATAAGCATCATTAGGATCTAATTTTAAAGAATTTAAAAAATCCTCATCTGCTTTCATGTAATTTTTCATTCTCTCAAAACATGTTCCTCTTTTGTAATATAGATCTGCAAATTCCTCATTGTTGAAATTATTTTTTTCTATTAAATCTGAGTAAATTTTTATAGAGTATTTATAATCTTTAAAATTTCTTAAAATGTTTGCCATATCAAATTTTATTTTAGCATTTGCACTATTTAAAAGTTCATAATTTTTTTTAACAAATCTTAAAGCATTTTGCTCTTCTTCTTCTGCTTCAATTATTGATGCTTTTTTTTTAATTTTGAACCAATCAAATAACAAATTTTTTTTTTTTATTTTACCTAACTCCTTTTTTGCTAACTTATATCTTTTATTATCTACGTAATTTTCAATTAAAAGCGCTGAATTTGGATAAAATTTAGGGTTCAAGTAGTCAGATAAAATTAAGTAAAAATTGGATTCGAAATATTGTCCTTGAGATGAATACAAACTTGCAATTAAGTAAAAAAATTCGGCAATTAAATCTTTTTCGCTATTACAAGAAAATAAATTATTAATTTCATCATATTCTGAATTTTTTGACCAATACTTAATCTGGGATAATAATAAGGAACTATCTAAATCGTTTATTTTGTTTGCAATAATTGACGCCTCTTTTAGTTTTTTTTTTTCTAAAAGATGATCTATATAAAAATAAATATATCTTGAGTTTGTGCCATCTGAAGCAATAAATTTATCAAACAATTGAATAGTTAGATTTTTATTTAAATAACAATTCAGAAAAATAAGATTTATTTCATCAAGTTCTCCAAAATTTTTTTGCAGATAAGAGGAGCTATCTCTAGTTTTAAAAACCCTAATATAATTTTTTAGTGTTTCATACAAAATTAAACTTATTGTGTCATTAATTTCTGGAGAGTTTTCTAGATTAGTCATATGGGATTGACTTTTAATAAAATTTTTTTTTTTTATGCTATCAACAAATAAGAGTACTTCTTTTTCTAAAAAAATTTCAGTGTTTACCTCATTATCCTTAATTTTTTTAATAGCCTTATCAACCTGTCTATTCATAACTAGAGAAACTAAGTAATTCTTTAGATAGTTTTTATGAGTTTCACTTATTGGATAAGAGTTTTCCAAAAATTTAAAAGATGCCTCTGTCTCCTCATTTTTAAGAGATACTATTCCAGAAAAATAATTAGATAGATACTTCTGGTTGAAATTTTCTATTTCATTTATTTTTGAAATTGAAACACTTTGGTATAATAAAAAGAATAACAAAAATGTAAAAAATTTTATCATTGAGCTATAATAATATGACGAATCAAAATTTCAGTCAAAGAAATAAAAGTTTCAGAAAACTTTTCTTAAAATCTAATATTACTTTCTCTAATAATCCTATTAATAGATTAATTGGGGTACAACCTGAAAATGATAAGAAAATTTTATTAAAAAAATTAAAAGATAAAATCTCATCAATTAGTGAGTGTAAACTAAAAAATAATTCAAATAATATAGTTTTTAATGACGGTAATATTAATAGTCCAATTATGTTAATAGGAGAAGCGCCTGGGCAGAAAGAAGATGAATTAAGTAAACCCTTTGTAGGTGAGGCAGGTTCTTTATTGAACAAAATGTTGTCAGCTATAAATTTAAATAGAAAAGATTTATACATTACTAACGTTGTAAATTATAGACCTCCTTTAAACAGAAAACCAGATTCAAATGAGATTAGAAGATATTCTGAATTTTTATTGGAACATGTTGATATTATTAAGCCAAAAATAATTATTTTACTAGGTAGCACAGCAATGGAGGCATTTTTTGGATCAAATTTAAAAATATCAAAAGAGCGAGGAATATGGAAAGAAATGTTGATTAAAGATAAAACTTTTTTAACCATGGTAACCTTTCATCCTGCATATTTATTAAGACAAAATGATCAAAAAAAATATTCCTGGATAGATTTAAAGAATATAAGAAATAAAATAGATGAACTTAAAATCGATATTTAAAATTAACTTAAATGTCGCGGGGGTTGATGAGGTTGGTAGAGGGAGCCTAATTGGACCTGTTTATGCATCTGCAGTAATTTTGAAAAAAGAATGTGATATAAAAAAATTAAAGGATTCAAAACAATTAACCAAAAAAAAGCGTGAAATTTTAAATAAGTATATAAAAAAAAACTCTTATTGGTCTATAGCGTCTGCATCAAAAAAAGAGATTGAAAAACTAAATATTCTTAATGCTACATTGCTGGCAATGCAAAGAGCTATTAAAAAATTAAAGAAAAAACCTAAAATAGTTTTAATTGACGGGAATAGAATTCCAAAAATGAAAAATTATAATTTAAAATATGTCATCAAAGGTGATCAAAAAATACCTCAAATTTCTGCTGCTTCAATAATTGCAAAAGTATCTAGGGACAATCTGATGAAAAAAATTTCAAAGAACTTTATGAAATATCATTGGATTAGAAATTGTGGCTATGGAACCAGAGATCATCTTTCAGCAATTAAAAAATTTGGAATTACAAAACATCATAGAAAAACTTTCAAGCCTATACACAATATATTGAGTCCTAAATAATTTTAGGCACAATTAATCAAAAATAATTCAATCATAAGTTGACCTGGACTCCGACCTGGAGTCTAATTGTTTCTTTAAAAATGATAGAGTTAGACTTAAAAAACAAAATTATTAACGGAGATAGTCTTAAAGAATTAAAAAAAATTCCAGATGAGACTTTCGATTTAGTTTTTGCAGACCCACCTTATAACCTTCAACTAAAAAATAAGCTAACTAGACCAGATAGATCAGAAGTTAATGCAGTAAATGATAAATGGGATCAATTTGGAAGCTTTAAGAAATACGATGATTTCACATATAAGTGGTTAAGTGAGTGCAAGAGAATTTTAAAAAAGAATGGAGCCATATGGGTTATAGGAAGTTATCATAATATATTTAGAGTTGGTACAGCTATTCAAAATTTAGGTTTTTGGATTTTAAACGATGTAATTTGGAACAAAAAAAATCCAATGCCTAATTTTAGAGGAACAAGATTTACTAATGCTCACGAAACATTAATCTGGGCCTCAAAATCAGAAAATTCAAAATATACTTTTAATTACCAATCATTAAAATGTTTAAATGATGATTTGCAAATGAGATCTAATTGGGATTTGCCTATTTGTAACGGAACAGAGCGTTTAAAAAAAAATGGAAAGAAAGTGCATTCTACACAAAAACCAGAAGCTTTACTTCACAGGATTTTATTAGCAACTTCAAATAAAAATGATTTAATTCTTGATCCATTTTTGGGATCAGGCACAACTGCAACAGTTGCAAAAAAATTGAGTAGAAATTATTATGGTATAGAAAAAGAAAAATCCTATTTCAAAGCTGCCGAACAAAGATTGAAGAATACAAAACCAATAGAGGATCATTATTTAGATACGCTCAAAAATAATAAATCCAAACCAAGAATACCTTTTGGTTCATTGGTTGAATTGGGAATAATAAAGCCTGGCACCATTATTTTCGATAATAAAAAGAAAAATAGTGCGAAAATTATGGTTGATGGGAGTATCAAACATGCTCAAAC
Source organism: Pelagibacteraceae bacterium AG-426-E17 (assembly GCA_003210095.1). GTDB lineage: Bacteria > Pseudomonadota > Alphaproteobacteria > Pelagibacterales > Pelagibacteraceae > Pelagibacter. Next base: position 560,388 of record QCNP01000001.1, on the reverse strand, counting down.
TGAAGGTTCGATACATAAGGTTGCAGCTACAATTTTAGGAGCTGAAAGCTGTAATGGATGGACTTATTGGCATTGTGAATTAGGAAACACTTTCGTGCCAATAGATAATTTAAGACAAAAATTCTTATCAAAAAATTATCTATAAATTTTTCCTAAATAACTTTCTAAAAAACTTTTATTTTTTACTAATTTTTTTAAAAAAATATTTCTAAGATAAACGGTTAAAGGATTTGATAAATGAAAGGTTAACTGATTTAATTTTGATCTATTGTTGACCATTTTTGTTTTATTAACTCTATTTTTAAAAAAGTTAGTATTGGAATTATTTTCTATACAAACAAATAATTCATATGCACCTTCTATAGACTGAGATGCACCTTGGGCAAATGATGGTGGAAAAGCAAAAAAAGCATCTCCTATAAAATAAATGTTCTTATTTTTTACTTCAAAAAAATTATCACTCACAAAGACAGGGTATATTTTTAATTCTTTAATATTACTAAAAAATTCTTTGTTTTCCATTGGAATATTATTCAAGATTTTTTGTATAAATGATTTATTGTCAAACAATGAGTAATTTTTCTGTTCATCTGCTGAAAGTTTATACTTCATTATAGCTATTAAATTCAAATCTTCACTCGAAGAAACAGGATAAATTACATGATGAAAATTAGAGCCCAAAAATAATAAAATATTCTTTTTATCAATTATGTTTTTTGCAGGTATCATTCCCCTTATAGCCAAAGTATCGTTGTACTTTGGTTGAATTTGGTTATTTGAAACAAGATTTCTACTTTTTGAAAAGACCCCGTCTGAAATAATTAAAAAATCACATTCGTGAGTTTCTTCATTTTCAAAGGTAAGTTTTATTTTTTCTTGCTCTTGATCAATTTTCGAAATACTGTAATTTGTTTTGATCAAATCCTCTAAATCTTTTTTTAGAAAATTGATCAAGGTAGATCTTTTCAAAGTAGTATACTTACAATCATTTGAATTAAATTCAGTTATATCTAATTCGCATATTTTATCTTGAACTTTTTTTGAGTAAAAATTTATTTTTTCTGGATAAAATTTTTCATCTTTTTTTAATTTGTTAAATCCAATTTTATTTAGAAGTTTAACACTATTTACAGATAATTGTACACCATACCCTCTATTTAGATCGAGAGAGTTTTTTTTATCAAAAATCGATACTTGATATTTCGGATTTTTTTTAAAAAGATTGGCGATGAATAATCCTGAAATTCCTGCTCCGATAATTCCAATTTTTTTCATACATTGCTTGAAGCTACTCTAAGTAATTTTTTTGTAAAAGATGGTATTACTTCACTAGCTATATTCTTTCGATTCAAAATTACACCTTTATTTGTTGATTTAATTTTATTTTTATTAATTATAATATTCATATCTATATTAGATATCTTAATTTTTGTTTTTACTTTTAGCGAAGAGTTAAATTTTGACTTATCTATTTCGTTCATCGGAAAAATTAATAAATTTTTAAGAAAGTTAAATTTATTATTTCTAACTAATAACATTTTATTTTCATTCATATAAATATTTACCTCAAAATATTTTATCTTGTTTTTTTTTGTTTTTTTTATTAAAGAAAAATCTTTTCGATTATATGAAATACAATTTGTACTTATAGGACACTTACCACATAATGGAGAAACAGGCCTACATACTAAAGCACCTAATTCCATAATAGCTTGAGCGTAATCACTTGCTCTTTCTGATGAGCCAAAAAAATTTTTTGAAATTTTCATATTTTTTTTTGATATATCTTTATCGCTTCTTAGAAATAAAACTCTTTTAAGAATTCTTTCAATATTTCCATCTAAAGGAATAAATTTTTCATTGAAAGCAATAGCCATTACTGCAGTAGACGTATAGTCACCGACTCCAGGCAAAGATTTTAAATCCTCAAAATTAGATGGTAAAATTCCACCAAATTTATTTATAATCATGATTGCAGATTTTTTTAAATTTCTAGCTCTAGAATAGTAACCCAATCCTTCCCACAACTTCATTAGTGTTTGGTCATTTGTTTTGGACAACTTTTTAAAATTTGGAATTCTTTGTACAAATCTTTTAAAGTAAGGAATTACAGTAGAAACTTGAGTTTGTTGCAACATAAACTCACTAACCAACGTGAAATAAAGTTTTTGTTCCTTAGAAGTATTTTTTCTCCATGGAAGAATTCTCTTATTATTATCGTACCAAAATAAAATTTTTTTTGATATAGTTGATTTACTCATGAATTTTAATTCTAATCAGAGATCTAAAGTCATTCAAGGATTAAGATCTTTTAAAGACACTTTACCCACAAAAATAAAAAAAATTATTAATAAAAAAGGAACTATATATCCTGATATTTTGGATAATTGGAAACATTTTGTTGGTAATGATTTATTTAAATTTAGTTTTCCAATCAAATATAAAAATTCAAATAAAATTAATAATTCAACGCTCGAAATAATGATAAAAAGAGGTAAAGAAATCGATATAGAATATTCAAAAAATAAAATAATAGATAAAATTAACGCATACTTTGGTTATAAAGTATTAGAAAAAATTAAAATTGTTACTTTCGATAGAGATGAAACGTACTATGAAGAAGAAATATCTTATGAGTCAAAAAAAAAGTTTCATTCAAACATTAAAAATGTTAAAGATGAAAGTCTAAAGAGATCCTTATCAAATCTAATTAAAGTATTTAAATCAAGATGAAAAAACTAAGATATATCTTTTTAATTCTTATTGCTCTCAACATTGGTGAGCTTAGAGCTGAAAATATAAAGCCAATAATAGACGGGAATTCAAACTCAAAAATAAAAATTTTGGTGTATGAATCTCTAACTTGTTCGTATTGCGCAGATTTTCATAATGATATTTTTCCTGAGTTAAAAAAAGAATTTATAGACACTGGATTAATTTCTATAGAATACAAAAATTTCCCTTTAGATATGGCTGCTTTGAATGCTTCTAAGCTTTCGCATTGTAAAAATGATGGAAATTCTGAATTACTACATCACCTTTATTTGAACCAAAAAAAATGGGCGAAAGGCTCAACGATCAATGAGATAAATTCAAACTTAAATACAACTATTAAAGAGGGCAATTATAAAATTGATACAAAAAAATGTTTTGCAAATGAAGTTTTGGAAGATCATATATTAAATGATCGAGTCGAAGCAGTTAAAAAATATGATGTGAACTCAACTCCAACTATAATTATAAATGAGAAAAAGTTTGAAAAACCTTTAACTTTCAAAAATTTACAAAAAGCTATTGAAAAACTGTTATAATAGTAAAAATGGAATTTAAAAAAATCCAGTTAAATGGTTTTAAATCATTTGCTGAAAAAACAGATCTATCAATAGAAAATGGACTAACAGGTATAGTTGGTCCAAATGGCTGTGGAAAATCAAATATAGTTGAGTCTTTAAGATGGTGTATGGGAGAGACATCAGCAAAGAGTATGAGGGGATCTGGCATGGAAGATGTAATTTTTTCTGGAACTTCGAATAAACCATCAAAAAATATTGCTGAAGTTACACTAAACCTAATCAATGATAGTTTAGAGAATGTTGGTAAGTATAGCGGCATAAAAAACATTGAGATAAAAAGAAAAATTGAAAAAGATAAAGGTTCTAAATTTTCAATTAATGGAAAAGAAGTGAGAGCTAAAGATGCACAAATGTTTTTTGCTGATTTGTCTACAGGAGCTCACTCTCCCTCTTTAATAAGCCAAGGTAGAATTGGTTCTCTTGTAACAGCAAAACCAAATGATAGGAGAGCCATATTAGAAGAAGCAGCTGGTATATCAGGACTACATGCTAGAAGACATGAAGCTGAAATAAGATTAAACGCAGCAGAAAATAATTTAAAAAGAGCAGATGAATTAAGAAGACAACAAGAAAAACAGCTCGCAAATTTAAAAAAACAGGCTGAAGAAGCAAATAAATACAAATTAATATCCAATGAAATTAAAAAGATTGAAGCTGGATTATATTATCTAAAATTACAAGAATTAGAAAAAGAAATCAAATTAGAAGAGGAAATAAATACAGACTCTGATGATGAGTTCGAAAAAATTAATAACCAGATGTCCTTATTAGAATCGGAAATAGATATAGAGTCAAAGAAAATTAATCCAATTAAAGAAATGAATTTTGAAAACTTATCAAAAATTCAGAGACTAAATATAGAAATACAAAATTTGGACGAAGAAAATAATAGAATTCAAAATGAAATTGAAAGTTTAAAAGATAATTTAAAGATTATAGATGAGGATGAGGATAGAGAAAAAAGCATAGTAATAGATGCAAACTCAAATGAAAAAAGACTTCGAGAGGAAAAAAGAGAATTAGTAGAAATTGATTCTAAATATTATGAAACTGAAAAACAATCTAATCATGATTTAAAAGATACAGATAAAAAACTAAAGTTTTGCATTAATAAAATTAAAGAGTTAATTAATTTAGACAAAAGACAAGATGCATTAAAAGAGATAGAAAAATTAGAGGTCGTTGTTCAATCATATGCCGAGGACTACAGCAAAAATCAAAATATAAAAAATGAGTCAATTAAAAGATCTGAAAGAATTGAAAATATTGATAAAGAGATTGACAGCTGGAAAAAATTGTTATTCAAATCACAAGATACGATTAAACAGTTACTGACAAGAAAAAATAAAAATTTAAAGCAGCTTGAAATTTTAGAAAGCAAGCCTAAAAGCCAAGCCGAAAAAAAGGGACAGCTAACGGAAAGTTTAAGAATTTCTGAATTAGATAGAGATAAATACTATAAAATTATCGAGGAAGGTGAACATAATATTTCAGTTAAAAGAAATAAACTAAATGATATAAAAGAAAATTCGATTGGTATAAGAGAAAGGAAGGCAAGCTCTGCAGCTACAATTGAGGGTTTAAACAAGAGAAAATCAGATTTACTTGAAAGAATTGATGATGAGCTTAACTTAAATGAAAATAATCTGTTTGAATTTTCTAATCTACAGTTAGATCAAGAATTGCCAGATTCTTTAGAACAGGAGGAGTTACTTGATAAAAAGAAAAGGGAAAGAGAAAAGTTAGGTTCTGTTAATTTAAAAGCTGATGAAGAGACAAGTAAATATGAGATTGAAATAAAAAAAATGGAAAAGGATAGATCTGATTTAGTTTCTGCGATTTCAAAACTTAAAGAAAGTATTAATGAACTTAATCAGAAAGGTAGGGAAAGGCTTTTAGATGCTTTTGAGAAAGTAAATAGAAAATTTAATGAGGTTTACACTAAACTCTTTAACGGTGGAAGTGCAAAGTTAGAATTGTTGGACTCTGATGATCCTTTAAACGCTGGTTTAGAAATGCTAGTAAGCCCACCAGGAAAAAGATTGCAATCAATTACTTTGTTATCTGGAGGTGAACAGGCACTAACTGCCTTGTCCTTAATCTTTGCAGTTTTTTTAACAAATCCAGCACCTATTTGTGTTTTAGATGAAGTAGACGCGCCATTAGATGACGCAAATGTAACAAGATTTTGTAGTTTATTAGATGAACTTGTAAGAATAACAAAGACAAAATTTATTATTGTAACTCATCACGCTCTTACTATGTCAAAAATGAACAGACTTTATGGGGTTACAATGCCAGAGAAAGGTATAAGCCAACTTGTTGCTGTTGACCTAGAGAAAGCAGAGAGCATGGTTGCATAAATGGGTAAAGATGAAGACCTTAAAGTTCGCCTAAAAATTGCAAAAAAGAAAATTAATCCTGAAAAGGACCCAACATCACGGTCAAATCTAGGCCAAGCTTTTAAAATGAGCACTGAGCTGGTTTCTGCAGTCTTAGTTGGGACAATTATTGGGTTTATTTTAGACACCTGGTTTGATACTAAACCCTGGTTAATTATAATATTTTTTTTTGTAGGTGTTGTAGCAGGTATCACAAATGTTTTTAGATCTGCAAAAAAAATACAGAAGTAGATTTTATGGCCGCAAATCCGATGTACCAATTCAATGTCTATAGAATTGGACCAGAAATTAAAATAGGTGAAATTGATATATCATTTACCAATGCAAGTTTATTTATGGTAATCAGCACATTAGCAATTCTTATAATTTTCAATTTTGGATCAAAAAAAAAATCTCTTATCCCTGACAAAATTCAATTACTGTCTGAACTTAGTTATTCTTTTGTTTCAAAAATGATAAATGATACAGCTGGGGCTAAAGCAAAACCTTATTTTTCATTTATATTTTCTTTATTTATGTTTGTATTGTTTTGCAATATGTTCGGAATGATACCTTATTCATTTACAGTAACCAGCCATATTATAGTTACTTTTGTTTTAGCAGCATTTATTTTTATAGGCGTAACTATTATTGGTTTTATAAAACATGGATTAGGATATTTAAAACTTTTTGTACCCAGTGGTGTTCCAATAATACTATTGCCATTAATAGTTATTATAGAAATAATATCTTATTTAAGCAGACCAATCAGTTTATCAGTAAGATTATTTGCTAACATGATGGCTGGTCACACAATGATGAAGGTATTTGGAGGTTTCGTAGTAAGTCTTGGTTTAGTGGGAGGTTGGCTCCCATTAGGCTTTTCAGTTGCATTAACAGGTTTGGAAATATTAGTTGCTTTTCTTCAAGCTTATGTTTTTGCGATATTAACATGCATTTATTTAAATGATGCATTAAATTTACACCATTAAAAAGGAGGATAGTATGGAACTAGAAGCAGCAAAAATGATAGGAGCAGGTCTAGCAGCAATTGCATTGGCTGGTGCAGGAGTAGGTATCGGAATTATTTTTGGTAACTATTTATCTGGTGCAATGAGAAATCCGTCTGCAGCACAAAAGCAGTTTCCTAATTTATTATTAGGCTTTGCTTTAGCTGAAGCTACAGGACTTTTTGGACTTGTTGTTGCATTAATTATTTTATTCGCATTTTAAAAAATTTGTGAAAAAAATAATAATTCACTTGTATGCACTTTTTAGCTTTAATCAAATCGCTATAAGTGCAGAAACTGAGGGTATGCCCCAATTAAATCCGGAGTTTTGGTTTTCTCAAATATTCTGGTTAACCATTAGCTTTGGAATTTTATTTATTGTTTTATCAAAATTTATATTACCAAAGATAAGAAATAATTTAGAGTCAAGAAAATCACAAATAATGGATAATATTGAAATTGCAGATGATCAAAAAATAAAAGGTGAAAAAAATCTCAAAGAATATGATAAAATAATATTTGATGCTAAAGATAGTGCCAAAAAAACTTTTAATTTAGCAAAAGAGAAAATTCAATTAGAGTTGAGTAAGGAAAGAGAAAAAATAGAAAACGAACTTAATTCTAAAATTAAAGATGCTGAAAATGAGATAAATGATTTAATAAAATCGGCTCCAGAAAAGATAAATTTAATCGCGGTTGATACAGCTGGTGAAATTATCCAAAAACTGATTGGAGTAGAGGTAAATAAAAGTAATGTCTCAGCAATTGTTAATGATCAAATTAAAACTACAAGAGATAAATAATGGTTTTTGATGCAACTTTTTGGGTAGCTATATCTTTTATAATTTTTTTTGCGGTTTTAATTTATTTAAAAGTTCCAATAAAAATTAATGATAGTCTAAATAAATTAATAGTTGATATAAAAAATGAGCTGCAAGAAAGTGAGAAATTAAGAAAAGAGACAAAATCATTTTTGGATCAATCTCAAGCAAAACTTAACACTGCCTCAGATGAAACTAATGTTATTATGGAAAACGCAAAGAAGGATGCAGATATTATGGTTCAACAATTTAAAGATAAATTTAATAAATCTGCTGAAATTAAAAAAAGGTTGACCGAGGAAAAAATTACTCAAATGAAAGAACAGGCATTAAAACATATAAAAATAACTTCTATAGATATTGCGGTCACCTCCGTTGAAAAAATTATAAAAAATACAATAGATAAGTCAAAATTAGACAACATTTTCCAGAAAAATATTGAAGAAAGTAAAGAAGCTTTAAAAAAATTAAAGTCAAACTAAATATTTTCTTACTTTCGAATTTAAAAAAATATAAATTGTAAATATGAAATCTGTAATTGTTGGATCAGGATTTGGTGGGCTATCGGCCGCTTTAAGACTTAGAGCTAAAGGGCATGATGTTACTTTAGTTGAAAAACACAAAGATTTAGGTGGTAGAGCAAGAGTTTTTGAAAAAAATGGTTTTAAATTTGATGCTGGACCCACTGTAATTACAGCACCTTATTTGATTGATGAATTATTTCAACTATTTGGAAAAAAAGCTGAAGATTACTTAAATATAAAACCATTACAAACTTGGTATCAATTTGTTTTCGAGGATGGTTATAAATTTAATTACTCTGGAAATGATGAAGATATGAAGAAGCAAATTTCCGAAGTTTCTAAAGAAGATGTAAAAGGTTATTTCAATTTAGTATACTTTACGAAAAAAATTTTCGATAAGGGTTATATGGAACTTTCTGACGTCCCTTTCAATAAACCTTTTTTTATGCTTAAGCAGATTCCGTCTTTGCTAAAACTTAAAAGTTATAAATCTGTTTACTCACTTGTCTCTTCATACGTCAAAAATGAAAAGCTGAGAAGAATATTTAGCATGCATCCACTTTTAGTGGGAGGAAACCCTTTTACAACTACGTCAATATATGGGTTAATATTATATTTGGAAAAAAAATGGGGGATACACTATTCCATGGGTGGCACAGGTAATATTGTTAAAGGGTTAGAAACTTTAATGATAGAAGAGAATATAAAAGTGATTAAAGGAGTGGAGGTCAAAAAAATTATTGAGGAGAACAAAAATATAAAGGGTGTTGAATTAAATAACGGTGAAAAATTATTAGCAGATAATGTTATTTGTAACGCTGATCCACCAGGAGTGTATGAAAAATTATTAAATAAAAAAAAAGGAAATTTATTTTTCAATTGGAAAAGAAATAGAATGGATTATTCAATGGGTTTGTTTGTTTATTATTTTGGAACAAAAAAAGTTTATAAAGATGTAGAGCATCATACTATTAAATTTGGAAATAAGTACAAAGAACATCTTGATGATATATTTAATAAGAAAAAACTAAACGATGATATAAGTTATTATTTACATAGACCAACTGCCACGGATAAATCAATGGCTCCTGAGGGAAATGATTGTTTTTATGTTTTAGTGCCTGTTCCAAATAATCAATCAAATATTGATTGGTCTATAGAAGGAGAAAAAATTAAAAAACTTGTAATAAGAAAAATGCAGAATGATTTATTGCCAGATCTTGAAAGAAATATAGTTGAGGATTTTTATTTATCTCCTGATTATTTTGAAAATGATTTAAATACAAAGTTTGGATCAGGTTTTTCAATCCAGCCAAAATTTACTCAATCTGCATACTTTCGTTTTCACAACAAGTCAGAAATTTACAAAGGATTATATTTCGTTGGTGCAGGTACTCATCCTGGTGCGGGAGTGCCTGGTGTGCTATCTTCTGCCAAAGTATTAGATAAAATATTGTAATGTCAAACAACCTAATCTCAACTCACGCGAAATCATTTAGTTGGGCAGGTTTTTTTTTAGCTAGGCAGACGTTCGAAAACGGGTCGAGTCTTTATGATTTTTGTAGAACCTTAGATGACATAGCAGATGAAAACACCTCTTTGGATTCAAAAAAAAAAAAATTTAATAAAATAAAAAAAGATTTCATTGAAAGAAACTTTGAAAATATTTTGATTAAAAACATTGATAATATTATTAATAAATTCAATATTTCAGAACAAATAGTTCTGGATCTTTTTGATGGTATTGAGTCTGATATTAGAGAAAGTATTGAATTTAAAACAAAGAGGGAGTTACTTGTGTATTCTTACAGAGTTGCTGGCACAGTAGGACTAATGATGGCAAAAATATTAAAAGTAAACTCAAAAATTGCTCTTAGATCAGCGGTAGATCTTGGTATAGCAATGCAGTTAACCAATATAGCAAGAGATGTTGTAGAGGATAGTAGTAGAAATAGAAAATATATAGATCATGATTTTATAAAAATTAAAGAGACATTGGGTGTTGCTGAACTATTCTATAAAAGCTCTTTTAAATCGATAAAAGAAATTCCACTAGTAAATAGATTTGCAATTTTGGTAGCACGTAGAGTTTATAGAGAAATTGGAAACAATATATTAAGAAAAAAAAATTTAGAAAATTATAATAAATCTGGAAAAATTTTTGTTAATAAAATTGGCAAAATAAAACAGACAATATTTAGTATATTTGATCTATTTTTATTAATATTCTCTAAATCAGATATTCATTTAACTAATGAAGAACATATGGAAATTAGTAAGGAAATTAATTTGAATGAAAGATTTTAATTACATTATTATTGGAGGCGGATGCGCTGGCTTGTCTCTGGCGTATGAATTAGATGCTAAAAACAAGTTGAAAAATAAAACTCTTGCAATAATAGAAACAAGGAGTGACTATAAAAGAGATAAGACTTGGTCATTTTGGAAGGTTATAGATCACAATTTTGAGGATTGTGTTATCAAAAGTTGGGATAATTTTTCAGTAAATACAGAAACAGGCCATCACGAAATTAAAAATAAAGACTACCCTTATCAAACTATTGATAGCGGCCTTTTTTATGAAAAAATTCTTAAGCGAATAAGTTTAAATAAAAATATTAAATTTTACAAAAATACTGAGAATCTTAATCTTCAAAACTCTATAATATTCAACAGCATCCCACCTAAAAGTAATAGTGAATTGAGCCTATGGCAACATTTTAAAGGTGTGGAAATAAAAACCGAAAAAAAAATTTTTGATGATAAAATTTTTAATTTAATGGATTTTAATTGTGATCAAAGAAAAAATGTTCATTTTTTTTACACTCTTCCTTTTGCAAAAAATAAGGCATTAATTGAAACAACTTGGTTGTCTAGACTGAACAATAATACATTAAATGATTACGATACTCAGCTTAAAGATTATATTAAAAATATTTTAAAGATTAAAAATTATGAAATTAGATACAAAGAGCAAGGAGCAATACCTTTGTTTTTTCCAAAATTCGAAAAAAAAAATAATACAATTAATATAGGATCTGCTGGTGGTATGACAAGGTTAAGTACAGGATATACCTTTTTAAATATTCAAGATCATTCTAGATATATTGTTAATAAGATAGAAAATATTAAAAATGCAAAAATTTATGATATAGGGAAGAAATACCAATTTTTAGATAATATTTTTTTAAAAGTTTTAAATAGATACCCAGAAAAAATGCCAAATATATTCTTTAATATGTTTCAAGCGCCTTCAAAATCAGTAATTAAATTTTTGTCGAATAAAAGTAATATTTTAGATGACTTAACGGTAATTCTTAAAATGCCAAAGTGGCTATTTATAAAAAATATTTTTTAATATAATGAACAAGATTAATTATTATCATTCTTTAATTTTCTTCAATTTATGTATTTTTTTGTCGGCATTTGAATTCTTGAGAAATAATGACCCTTTAATTTTTTGCTTATTTTTAATATTAAGTTTGGGTATATCACATGGTGCGCTTGATCATCTTAAAGGTGCAAAACTTTTAAAAATTTATAAATATAGGTCCATCTCATTATTTTACGTTTCATATATTTTTGTAGGATTATCTGTAGTTATATTTTGGCTTATATTCCCAAAATTAATATTGATGATATTTTTGATAGTTGCAAGCTATCATTTTGGTAAAGAGGATTCAGAATTCATTAACAGTTCGTCTAATTTTGAATCGATATATTTCTTAAAGGGGTGTGTGATTATTGTAGCTCCATTAATTTTCCATAAATCCGAGACACTAGCTATTTTTGAATATTTAAATTTTGAAATTTTTGACAGCTTTTTGATAAATAATGCCTTTCTTTGGTCAATTTTAATATTAAGCTTTGTGGCAAATATTTTAATCTCATTGAATAAAAACTTTGAAATAAAGTCTCTATTACTTATGGACTATATCTCGATTTTAGTTTTAAATTACTTTTTAAATCCTTTGTTAGCTTTTACAATTTATTTTTGCTTTTTGCATTCAGCTAGACATTCATTTAAACTGTCCAACGAACTTAATAAAATATCACTAATAGAGGGTTTAAAGAAATTCGCTTTAAAAGCAATACCTTTAACAATTTTAACTGCTTTTTTATTTATAATATCTTTAATTATTATAAAAAATTATTATGCACTGGATAATGCTATATCGAAAATTATATTTATTGGTTTGGCGTCTTTAACCTTTCCGCATATATTACTTGAGTATCTTTTAGAAAAAAATGAGAAAAAATGAATTAAAAATATATTTAGCATCTCCAAGGGGCTTCTGTGCAGGAGTAGATAGAGCAATTGAAATAGTAAAAAAAAGTATTGATAAATTTGGTTCTCCTGTGTACGTAAGGCACGAAATTGTTCATAATAAACATGTTGTTGAGAGTTTAAAGAAAATCGGTGCAATTTTTGTTGAAGAAATTAGTGAAATTAAAGATAAATCAAGACCTGTGATATTTTCTGCACACGGCGTCCCTAAGAAAGTTCCAAAAGAAGCAGAGGAATTAAACATGAGATATGTTGATGCAACTTGTCCATTGGTGTCAAAGGTTCATAGAGAAGCAGAAAATATGTATAAAAGTGGATATCATATAATATTAATTGGCCACAAGGGACACCCAGAGGTAATTGGAACGATGGGTCAAATTCCAGAAAACGGTATTACGCTTGTTGAAACAATAGAAGACGTAAAAAAAATGTTTTTTAAAAAAGATGAAAAGTTAGCATTTATAACACAAACTACCTTGTCTGTGGATGACACAAAAGAAATAATAGAATGTTTAAAGAAAAGGTTCCCAAAAATTAGTGAACCAAAAAAAGAAGATATTTGTTATGCTACCACAAACAGACAGGCTGCAGTAAAAAAAATTGCCAAACTTTGTGACATGTTTTTTGTAATTGGCAGTAGAAATTCATCTAACTCAAAAAGGTTAGTTGAGGTTGCTAGTAAAGCGGGATGCAATGAGTCTGAATTAATTCATTCAGAAAGTGAAATACCATTAGATAAAATCGGTAAATGTAAAACTATCGGTATTTCCTCAGGAGCATCGGCACCTGAAATAATTGTGCGAGATTTTATAAGTAAAATAAAGGAAAAATACGAGGTTCAGATCGAAGAGGTTGAGATTGTAAAGGAAAATGTATTTTTTAAGATCCCCGGTATGCTAAATTAATGGCTGTTTTTACCAAAATAAACAAAAGAGATATATTTAACATTCAAAATTTTTTTAACATCGGAAAAATTATTAGTTACCATGGAATAAAAGAAGGAATAGAAAATACAAATTATCTTATTTCCACTAAAAGTCAAAAGTATATTTTAACGATATTTGAAAAAAGAGTTAAAAAAAAAGATCTTCCATTTTTTATGAAACTAATGGATAAATTATCAAATTTAAAAATTAAATGTCCTAGTCCACTTAAAAGTAAAGAAGGAAAATATTTATTTAACTTAAAGTCTAAAAAAGCCTGCCTAGTCAGTTTTTTAAAAGGTAAAGATAAGAAAAAATTAAAAAAAAAGGATTTATTCATTATAGGTAAAAATATAGGTAAAATGCACAAAGCCTCAAGAAAAATTAGATTATATAGGAAAAATTCTTTTTCCCCCCTTAAAATAAAAAATTTATTAAACAGTATAAATAAAAATAAAATTAATAAACTTTCAAAAAATTTAGTTTCGGAAATGCAAAATACATTTATGGAAATTAAGCAAGGGTGGCCAAAAACATTGCCCAAAAACATAATACATGGTGATCTATTTATAGATAATATATTTTTTCATAAAGGAAAATTTTTAGGATTTATTGATTTTTATTTTTCGTCAAATGATTTTGAAGCATACGAATTAGCTACATGTATAAATGCCTTATGTTTCAATAAAAGAAAAAAAACTTTTTTCTATGACAAAGATAAAACTTTACAATTGATTAAGGGTTACGAAACGATAAGAAAATTACAAAAAAAAGAGAAGGATTGTCTAAATATACTTTGTAAAGGATCTGCGCTCAGATATCTTGCTACTAGATCGTATGACTATATAAATACTCCAAAATCAGCAATTATAAAAAAAAAGGATCCAAGAGAGTATATTCAAAAATTAGCTTTTCATAAAAAAATGAAATCTTTTAGATCTTATATTAAATAATGATTAAAATTTATACAGACGGTTCATGTATTGGAAATCCTGGGAAGGGTGGCTGGGCTGCAATAATTTTTAAGAATAATGAAAAAAAAATTTTAAAAGGTTCAAAAGAGGTAACAACAAACAATCAAATGGAACTCACAGCTACTATAAAAGCATTAGAATATATTAGTACGAAAGATAAGATTCAAATTTACACAGACTCTAAATATGTAAAGCAGGGAATAACTGAATGGATAACAAAATGGAAGATTAATGGATGGAAAACTTCAAAAAAAGGAGAGGTTAAAAATAAAGATTTGTGGCTTGAATTAGATAAATTGACTTCTAAGAATTCTATAGAATGGGTATGGGTTAAAGCCCACTCATATAATGATTTTAATAACGAAGTTGATTTATTAGCTAGAAAAGAAGCAGGCCTATAATAATTTTAAAAAATTCTCAGCACTTGAGATATCACAAACTCCAGTCTCTTTTTCTTCTTGAATTGTTAAAACATTTAAATTGTCAATTAGCATGGTATATCTATTTGACCTTAAGCCAAGTCCCCTCCCCGACTTATCAACTTCTGCACCTATTGACTTTGTAAAATTTAGAAAAGGATCAGCTAACATCATAATATTGTTTTCAACTTTATTTGTTTTGCCCCATGCATTCATTACAAATGGATCATTTACTGCAATACAAAAGATTTGGTCAACTCCTTTCTCATAAAATTTTTTTGAAAAGTTAATAAAACTTGGTAAATGTTTTGCAGAACAAACTGACGTAAACGCTCCTGGCATTCCTAATAAAATAATCTTTTTTTTTTGAAAATAAACTGTAAATTTTAATCTTTACTGGTTCTTGATTTATGAGCTGAAAAACTTCACTATCTGGAAGTTTTTCGTTAATTTTTATTTTCATCTATCTTTTTTAAAATATAATTTTTTACTTGATCTAAGCTATTTTCTAGAATCTCAAATTTTTCTTTCTCTTTTAATACATTTTTTAATTCTGGAGGAAGTTCTTCTTTTTTTCCTAGTGCATTTTCAATAGCTTCTGGAAATTTACTAGGATGTGCTGTCGATAAGATTACACAGCTATTATCTTGTTTAAGTTTTTTTGCAACTCCATAACCTATAGCTGTATGTGGATCCAAAACTATATTATAATTTTTAAATACTTCCTTTATTTGATTTATAGTTTCATCCTCGCTGAGTTTTTCGGATAAAAAATCTTTATTAATTTTATTTAGGGAAATTTCGTCTAATTTGTAATTATTCTCTTTTACTTTAGTCATTATATTTTTTGTTTTGTCTGAGTCGCATTCTTGTATCTCAAATATAAGTCTCTCAAAATTACTAGCAAGTTGTATATCCATGCTAGGTGAAAAAGTTTCAGAGACTTTTTTTGACGTGTAATCACCTTTAGAGATAGCTCTATGCAATATATCGTTCTGATTAGTTGCAACAATTAATTTATCTATCGGTAGACCCATTTTTTTTGCAAGATATCCTGCATAAATGTCTCCAAAATTTCCTGTGGGAACAGAAAAATTTAACTTTTTAGATTTTAATGAAAAGAAACAAAAAAAATAATATACTGTCTGTGCTACTATCCTAGCCCAATTTATTGAATTAACACCAGACATATTAATCTTTTTTGAAAAATTTTGGTCAACAAACATTGCTTTAACAAGGTTTTGACAATCATCAAAATTACCTTGTATGGCTATATTAAAAACATTTTTTTCTTTAACAGTGCACATTATTCTTCTTTGAACTGAAGAAATTCTATTATGTGGATGAAGAACAAAAATATTAAGATTTTTTTTTCTTTTTATTGCATCTATTGCAGCTGCTCCAGTATCGCCAGATGTTGCAACTATTATATTTATAAAGTTTTCATTTTTTGACAGATAATATTCATAAAAATTACCAATTAATTGCATAGCGATATCTTTAAAAGCCAATGTTGGGCCATGAAATAATTCTAATATGTTGAAATTTCCAACTTTTCTTAATTTAACAACTTCTTCTGATCTAAAAGATGAGTAAGATTTTTTAACCAATTCGTATAAATTATCTTTTTCAATGAAATCTCCAGTAAATTTGTGAACGATTTCAGTAGCAAGCTCATAATAACTCATGCTTTGTAATTTTGACAAATCTTTTTCGTCAAATTTATAATCTTTCTCTGGTAAAAAAAGTCCACCATCATCAGCAAGGCCTTTAATAAAGACGCTTTCAAAAGGTAAACTTTCTGAACTACTTCTTGTGCTTATATATTTCATCAATAATTTTTTTTCCTAAAATACAAATATATTAAAAAAATTGAAATCGCTAATGAAAACCATGTTAATGCATATTTTAGGTGATTATTAGAAATATTTGCTGTTATATTTTTTTGTAGAGGGTAATTTTTATCGTTAACTCTGTTGTTCAAATAAATTATATAATTAGGAAATATTTTTCCCGTAAATTTATTTAAATCTTCATCATTTAGTGTGAACCAATAATTATTCTCTAAATCGTTTTCAGGCTTAAAATAATTGAATTTAGATTTTTCTTTTAATATTGCTGTAAAATTATTATCATCCAATTGAAATTTTTTACCTTTTTGATTTCTAGGTATCCATCCACGATTAACTAAAAATAACTTATTGTTTATTACAATCGGATTAATTAAATCAAAACCTGGGGCTCCTTTTTCATTCAAACTGTAAAGATAAATCTGATTATTATAATCAATTTTACCCACAAACTTTATACTTCTAAAATTTGTTAAATTTGTGCCCTTAAATTCAGATGGTTCACTATCTAATGACTGATTAATTTGTTTAATTAATGTTAACTTCCAATCAAGTCTTATCATTTGCCAAACGCCCAATGATAAAAATACTAATATAAAAAAATATACAAATAATGAAAATGCTAATTTATTTTTCAATATTAATTAACTGCCCCAAATATATATTGCTGCAAATAAAAATAGCCAAACTACATCAACAAAATGCCAATACCACGCCGCTGCTTCAAAACCGAAATGATGATCTTTGTTAAAATGACCAAGTTTACCTCTCCATAAACATACTGCTAAAAATATAGTTCCAACTAAAACGTGGAAACCATGAAATCCGGTTGCCATATAAAATGTTGCACCATATATATGACCAGAGAAATTGAAGCTTGCATGCTGATACTCATAAATTTGCAATGCGGTGAAACAGGCGCCTAATATAACTGTGAGCCATAAACCTTGAATAAAACTTTTTCTATCATCCTCAAGTAAGGCATGGTGGGACCATGTTACTGTTGTGCCTGACAACAATAAAACTAAAGTGTTAATTAAGGGAATGTCCCAAGGATCAAAAGTTTCAATATCTTTTGGAGGCCAAACATTGCCTACAAATTCTCCTGGAAAAAGACTTGCATCGAAATAAGCCCAAAACCATGCAACAAAAAACATCACTTCAGACGCAATGAATAATGTCATTCCATACCTATGATGAATTTGAACCACTGGAGTATGATGCCCTTGATGTTCTGCTTCGTTAACAACATCTCTGAACCACATAAAAGCACCATAAATTAAAAGAGCAAAACCAAAAAGCATAGCCCACATTACTTTTGAGTGAAAATAATAGACGGTACCAATGGCAGTTATTAATGTGGCAAATGAAGTATAAATTGGCCAAGGACTTGGGTCTACTAAATGATAATCGTGTTTTTGATCTTTTGCAGACATTTATTTTATTACCTTAGTTTGTTTATAATAATCTGATGAGAAGAAAGTATATGACAAAGTAACATCACTTACATTCTTTGTTTTTGGATCATTTACTACTTCTGGATCAAGATAAAAAGTCATGAAATAACTTTTTTTTTCTCCGGGATTTAAAGTTTGTTTTTCAAAACAAAAGCATCCTAATTTATTAAAGTAAGGACCAAATGAGGATGGAGAAACGTTATAACTTGCAACACCGCTAGTAGGATCTTTACTGAAGTTCTCAACTAAGAAGTTTACTCTGTAAACTTTGCCTGGTTTGACATCAACTAAATTTTTTTCAGTTTTAAAGTTCCAAGATAAATCAGTTTGAACATTGGTATCCAATCGTACAGATACGGGCTTATCTATTACGATTTTTGGTATATCCTTTGAAATTTGCGTTGTACCTCCAAAACCTGTTACACGACAAAAAAGGTCATATAAAGGAACAGCAGCAAATGACAAACCTAGCATTAGCAAAAATATGAAAGATAGTAATAGAGGGGTTAATTTTTTTTTTGATATCATATTACTCTCTCAAATACACCAACATTATATAAAGTGAAAATAAACAATAAGATTATAAAAACAACAAGTCCAATTCCTGTTAGAAGATTTTTCTTTTTTACTTTTTTATCAATTTCCATCATACGAAATTATCAACTAAAAATAATACAAAAATTGCAAATAAATAGATTATCGAATAACTAAAAACCTTTTTGGCTTTTAAAATATTAAATTTGTGCTTTTCGTCTTTGTATAGATCAAAACAAATATAATTATAATATATTGTTAAAGGTAAACAAAATATTGCAAAAAAGTTTCCCACAAAACCAATATGGTATGGCAAATACAATACTGGTAACATAATTAGCGAATAAAAAAGTATATTTATTTTAGTATTTTGTACTCCACTTATAACAGGTAACATTGGTATATTTGCTAATCTATAATCCTCTGCTTTGTAGAGACTAAGGGCCCAAAAATGTGAGGGTGTCCAGAAAAATATAATTAGGAAAAATGAAATTGCTTCTAATGATAAATTGCCCGTTACGATTGTCCAGCCTATAACTGGAGGTAATGCGCCTGCAGCTCCACCTATTACTATATTTTGAGGCGTTCTTCTTTTTAACCAAACTGTATAAACAACAACATAAAAGAAAATGGTAAAAAAAAGTATAAATGCCGATAAAAGATTTGAAAAATAATACAATCCATAAATTGAAATTAAAGATAATGCTAATCCAAAAATTAAAGCTTGTGACTTGTTTACTTTTCCAGTGGGTATTGGTCTTAAACAAGTTCTTGACATTAATTTATCAAGATCCGCCTCATACCACATATTCAAAGCACCAGCTGCTCCAGCACCCAATGTAACAAAACCTATGCTTATAATTGCATCAAAGATTGGTATTTGATTTGGTGCTGTAAGTAATCCTACCGCACAGGTGAAAATTACTAAGGACATCACCCTAGGTTTCATAAGATCAATTAAACCATTAAATAGTTTGGTCTCACTAAGTAGATTTCTTTTTAATAATGAGTTTAGAGCGTTCATTTAATTACTTTTAAATTAAGATTTAGATTTCTCTGCTCCTTCGTAAACGTCCACTTTGGGTAGTTCATCAAAAGTGTGAAAATTTGGCGGTGATGGCACTGTCCACTCAAGAGTTGTTGCCCCTTCTCCCCATGGATTAGATGATGAGGCTTTCTTGGTAATAAATGAGTATAATAAATTTATTAGAAATACTACTACACCTGCTACTGATATATATGAGCCGACTGAAGAAATGTAGTTCCAATCAGCAAATGCATCTGGATAATCTGCATACCTTCTTGGCATTCCTGCTAAACCTAAAAAGTGTTGAGGAAAGAATATTAAGTTCACACCTATAAAGGTTAACCAGAAGTGGAGTTTACCCATCCATTCTGAATATTGATATCCTGACATTTTTCCAAACCAATAATACCATCCAGCAAATATTGCAAAAACTGCACCTAAAGATAGAACGTAATGAAAGTGTGCAACAACGTAATACGTATCATGTAAAGCTGTATCAACACCCGCATTAGCAAGCACTACCCCAGTTACACCTCCTACAGTAAATAAAAATATAAATCCAAGTGCCCAAAGCATTGGCGTTTTAAAAGAAATTGATCCTCCCCACATTGTTGCAATCCATGAAAAAATTTTAATTCCTGTTGGAACTGCGATAATCATTGTCGCTGCAAGAAAATAAGCTTTAGTATCTGTATCTAAGCCAACCGTGTACATATGATGGGCCCAAACCACAAATCCTACAAAACCAATTGCAACCATTGCATAAGCCATTCCTAGATATCCAAAAACTGGTTTTTTTGAAAATGTTGAAACTATATGACTTATCATTCCAAATCCTGGTAATATTAATATGTAAACTTCTGGATGACCAAAAAACCAAAATAAATGTTGAAACAGTGTAGGGTCTCCACCTGTTTGAGCGTCAAAAAACGCGGTTCCAAAATTTCTATCTGTTAAGAGCATTGTTATTGCTCCAGCTAAAACTGGCAATGACAATAGTAATAAAAATGCAGTTACTAAAATAGACCATGCAAACAAAGGCATCTTATGAAGTGTCATTCCTGGAGTTCTCATATTTAAAATGGTAGTTATAAAGTTTACGGCTCCAAGTATTGAAGATGCTCCTGCAACGTGCAGACTTAAAATTGCTAAGTCCATCGCAGGGCCTGGCTGACCTGTTTTGGATGATAATGGCGGATAAATTGTCCAACCTCCTCCAACACCTTGAGCCCCAGGAGGTCCATCTACAAAAATTGATGATAATAACAAAATAAATGCAACAGGTAATAGCCAAAATGAAATATTATTCATTCTAGGAAATGCCATATCAGGTGCTCCGATCATTATTGGAACAAACCAATTTCCAAATCCACCTATCATTGCTGGCATTACCATAAAGAAAATCATTATTAATCCATGTCCAGTTACTAAGACATTATATAAATGATAGTCTCCACCTAGAATGCCATCTCCTGGATGCATAAGTTCCATTCTCATTAAAACTGAAAATGCAGTCCCAATTAATCCTGCAATAATTGCAAAGATTAAATACATAGTTCCAATGTCTTTATGGTTTGTTGAATACGCCCATCTTTTCCATCCAGTTGGTGTGTGATGATCGTGATGTGTAGCTGCAGTGCTCATTGTTTTATTTACCCGCTATTAAATTATTATTTTGATTTGTTATTTCTTCTTTTGCAAATTTTATTTTAGCCTCTTCAAGCCATTCTTGATATTCCTCATCTGTTACAACTTTTACGGTGATTGGCATAAAAGCATGCTTAATTCCACAAAGTTCTGAACACTGACCATAAAAAGTTCCTACTCTATCTGCTTTGAACCAAGTTTCGTTCACTCGACCAGGCATAGCGTCTCTTTTAACTCCAAAAGCGGGTAGTGCCCAAGCATGTAATACATCATTAGCAGTGATTAAAACTTTTACTACTTTATTAACGGGGACAATTACCTCATTATCGACTGCTAATAATCTTGGTTGGCCTGGTAATAAATCTTTGTCTTCAATCATATATGAGTCAAAAATTATATTCTCATCGGGATATTCATAACCCCAGTACCATTGATAGCCGATTGCTTTAATAGTTACATCAGCTTTAGGTATTGTATCTTGTGAATATAAAATTTTAAAAGATGGGACCGCCATTACAATTAAAATTAAGCAAGGTATTAAAGTCCAAAGAACTTCAATAGCAACATTATGGGTTGTCTTAGAAGGATTAGGATTTCTTGACTCTCTAAATCTAAAACAAGCATAAGCCATCAAAAATAAAACAAAAACACTTATTGCTATAATAATTGGAAGTAAAATCGAATTATGAAAACTAACTATTTCGTACATTGATTGTGAGGCAGCGTCTTGAAATCCAAGCTGCCAATCTCTAGGTTGATCAGCAAACACCTTTGAAGGTAACAAAATTAAAGTTGATAATATAAATAAAGTTTTTTGCATCTTTAAAACTATATAAAGTGATTTTATAGAAATTACACTTAAGATTTCGCGACAATTTATCAATTTAACTCATATCCTACTATAGATAATGCTGATATTGCTGCTGTTTCAGCCCTCAATATATTCTCACCTAAACTCAACTTATAAATACCCTTAAATTTTCCTATTTCAACTCTTTCGGATTCTGAGAAATCTCCCTCTGGGCCAATAATTACACAATTAGATTTTGATAATAATTTATTCTTATCTAGTTTTTTAGTTTTTGAATTTAAATCTGTTAAAATTAAATTTATGTTTTCTTGATTTTTATTAAGAAATTTTTTTAATGTTGTTGGTTCTTCGATACTAGGAATATTAATCCGATTGGACTGTTCGCTTGCTTCCACAACTATTTTTCTTAACCTATCTAAATTTATTTTTCGAACAATTGTTCTATCAAAAATGATTGGTATAAAATTTGTTACACCTAATTCTGTGGATTTTTGTATCATGAAATTAAAAAAGTTTGATTTAATTGGTGAAAATGCGAGCCATAATTCATTTTTATGTTCTTTTGATCTTATTTGTTTTCCAAGTTTAAAATTTATCAATCCAGATTTAATACTTTCAAATTGAGCAATCCATTCTCCATTTTCATTGAATAAATTAAAGTTATCACCTTTTTTTATTCTCATGACTTTTAACAAATAATGAGATTGATCTTTATTTAATTTACCAGTTAAATTATTAGATAAACTTTCTTTGAAAAATAATCTAATATTGTTCATAGTGAGATATTAAACTTTTTATGAAAAAAATTAAGGTAATAATTTTTGATGCTTATGGCACTCTTTTTGATGTAAATTCTGCAGCAGAAAAATGTAAAGAAAAAATTGGAGATAAATGGGAAAGCTTTGCTAATTATTGGAGAACCACTCAGTTAGAGTATACTTGGTTAAGAAGTTTGATGAAAAGACATAAAGACTTTTGGCAAGTTACAGAAGATAGTTTAGATAAATCTTTGCTGGCATTTAAAATTGATCCTAATATGAGATCAGAGTTATTAAATCTTTATAAAATTTTAAATACTTTTCCAGAGGTAAAAGAAGTATTAAAAAATCTTAAACAAAAAAAATATAAACTTTCTATACTTTCTAATGGCACTCCCGATCTCTTAGATGAATTAATTAAAAGTAACAATCTTGAAAGAATGTTTGATGATATATTTTCAATTGAAGAAGTTGGAATTTATAAGCCAGACGAAAAAGTGTATGATATTCCCATAAAAAAGTATAAAGTTGAAAAAAATGAAGTTGCATTTTTAAGTGCAAATACTTGGGATGTTTCCGGTGCAGGAAATTTTGGTCTCAATGCTATTTGGGTAAACAGAAACAAAAATATTTTTGACAAACTGGATTATATTCCTCATAATGAAATAAATAATCTTAATGGATTATTGAAACTAATTTAAAAAATGAACAGACCTATTAGAGCAGGAGATAGTGCCATCGCTTTACAAGTTGAAGAAGGAAAATCTTATTTTTGGTGTAGCTGTGGAAAAAGTTCAAAACAACCATTGTGTGATGGCTCACACAAAGGAACCGAATTTAAACCAATAACTTTTAAAGCAGATGTAACAAAAAAATTATTTTTTTGTGCTTGTAAACAAACTAAAAATCAGCCATTTTGTGATGGTTCTCATAACAAATAAATGATGGAAAACTTATTTAGTAAATTAAATTTTATTGCACCTTGGTTTTTAAGATTGGGTCTAGGTGTAGCATTTATTATACATGGATATTTTAAATTCCCTTTACCACCAGCTGGATTAATAGAATATTTCGGTTTATCGCCACTTTTATCGTCTGTTGTTGCTATATCAGAAGTTGGATCTGGAATATTATTAATTGTAAGTGGATTTATAAAGGGACCTATTGGAAATTTTCTTACAAGATTAAGTGCTTTTACTATCACAATTATAATGATCAATGTGTTTGCTATTGGTCATCCAGATTGGTTTTTTACAACAAAACTTTTTACTAGTGAGCAAATATTTCTCTTTCTGATAAGTTTATATTTTGTTATTAAGGGAAACAATTAATCTTATGATTGAAGTAAACAAAATTATAAATCCATCTAATGCATCAGATGGTGCTGGTGTGAAGCTAAAAAGAAGTATTGGTGTAGAGCCAAATTATTATGATCCATTCTTAATGTTAGATGAATTTGGTTCTGAAAATAGTGAAGATTATGTTGCAGGATTTCCTCCACATCCACACAGAGGAATTGAAACTGTTACATATATGTTAAATGGGGATTTTGAGCATGAGGACAGTACTGGTGGCAAAGGGAAAATGACTGCTGGTGATGTCCAGTGGATGAAAACCGGAAGTGGTATTATTCATTCTGAAATGCCAGCAATGAAAGAGGGAAAACTTCATGGATTTCAGTTATGGATAAATATGCCCGCCAAACTAAAAATGAGTAAGCCTGAATATATTTATATTAAGGCAGATAAAATGAGCATCCATAAAGATCAAGACAAGGAAGTAAAAACTATAGCTGGAAAATTTGAAAAAGCAGAAGGTCCGGTAAAGGGTCATAACATTGAACCTATTTACTTTGATGTTGATCTTAAAAAAGATAAAGAGTTTAAATTTGATATTCCTGAGACACACAATTCCTTTATATATTTAATTAATGGAGAAATAAAAATTGGGAGCAAAGTGCACGATAAAATTAAAGATAGTACATTGATACTACTTGATAATGGAAAAGACTTAAAAGTTAAAGCATCATCAGACTCTAAATTTCTACTCATATCCGGAAAACCTTTAAATGAAAAAATAGCAAGAGGTGGTCCATTTGTTATGAACACTAAAAAAGAAATATTAGATGCTGTAAATGATTACCATAATGGAACATTTGTTAAATAATGCATAGTGTATCTTTTTCAAAAACTGGTGGCCCTGAAGTTCTTGAATATAAAGAGTTAAAACTTGAAGATCCAAAGAGTGGTGAAGTGCTAATTAAACACTCTGCAATAGGATTAAATTTTATAGATACTTACCATAGATCAGGTTTATACCCTGTACCGCTACCTTCAGGAATTGGTTTAGAAGGTGCAGGAGTTATTGAAAAAGTTGGACCAGATGTTTCAAATTTTAAAGAGGGTGATAAAGTTGCTTATGCTGCTGCGCCATTAGGCTCTTACTCTTCTCACAGAGTTTATCCAACAAAAAATTTAGTCAAAGTTCCAGAAGGAATTGATCTTGAAATAGTTGCATGTTTAATGACAAAAGGCTTAACAACCTTTTATTTGTTACACAAAACTTATGAGGTTAAAAAAGGTCAAACAATATTATTTCATGCTGCGGCAGGAGGAGTTGGCCAAATATTTTGTCAATGGGCAAAAAGTTTAGGATGTAAAATTATTGGGACCGTTGGGTCTGATGAAAAAATAGAATTAGCTAAAAAATATGGCTGTGATGAAGTGATAAATTACTCAAAAGAAAATTTTAAAGATAGAGTTATGGAAATTACTAACAATGAAGGGCTGCCAGTAGTATATGACGGGGTGGGGAAAGTAACTTTAGAAAATTCTTTAGGATGTTTAAAAATGCGGGGAATGATGGTTTCTTTTGGTAATGCATCTGGCAAACTTGATCCAGTTGATGTAGGAAAATTAATAGCTCCCAAAGGTTTATATTTAACTAGACCAAGTATAGCCCATTATACAGCTACCAGAGAAGAGTTAGATGAAGCATCTGCAACGTTATTTGAAAAAGTAAAATCAGGGAAAGTTAAGGTTAAAATTTTTAAAAAATATAATCTCAAGGATGCAATAGAAGCCCATAAAGATCTTGAAGGACGTAAAATTTTAGGTCCAGCAATTATCATTCCTTAAACTGAACATCCATATCTGACATATGAAGTTTTAGAGCTTTAGTAGAAATTTGAATTTCTCTTATAAAAAAAACAATAGATATCATCATTGATAAACAGCATGAGCCAAAAATTATTCTAGCTACAAATATTTTTTCTAAGTACAAAGCAAATACAGTCAACATATTGAATAAAAAACCAAATGCAGAAAACATAATGGTATATTTTAATACATTAATTCTGTTGTTTAAATTTTTAAGCTGATCTTTCCATTCAGGCGGAGTATGTTTTTCAAAAACGTGTTCATCATGAATTTTTCTAATAAGATTGCTTAGTGTGTGAAACCTATTACTGTATACTCCCATTATAAGTGGTATTGCAGGAAACATCAAAGCAGTGACTGTATAATCAATATCCATACGAATCAGTTTGATTATGAATCGATGCTTTGTTATTTACAAGTAAATTATAATGAGAAATTTAAAACTTTTTTTAGATTTAATTAGGTTTAAACAGCCAATAGGTTTTATGCTTTTATTTTGGCCTTGCTTGTGGGGATTAACATTATCAAATAATTTTAGCGGTACAAATTATTTATATTTTAAACATATTGTTTTATTTTTTTTTGGGTCCATACTAATGAGATCTGCTGGATGTATTGTTAATGATATTTTAGATAGAAAATACGATATATTAGTTGAAAGAACGAAATCAAGACCAATAGCATCAGGAAAAGTTTCTGTATTCTTAGCATTGTTTTATAGCTCGATACTTTGTTTAATTGCATTCTTGATATTAGTTCAATTCAATTTTGTGACGATAATTTTAGGATTAATTTCAATGCCATTTGCATTTACCTATCCATTAATGAAAAGATTTACATATTGGCCACAATTATTTCTAGGTTTAACTTTTAATTACGGGTTAATAATGGCTTGGTTTTCAATAAATAATGAGTTTAGTTACATTCCTATAATTTTCTATATAGGAGCCATATTTTGGACATTAGGATACGACACTATTTATGGCTACCAAGATATTAAAGATGATGAAATTATAGGAGTAAAATCAACCTCAATAAAATTTAAAAAGAATCCTAAAATATTTATTACGATATGTTATTTGATTTTTATATTCATGCAAGTTGTTACAGGAATTGTTATGGATTTTAAATTGTTATATTTCATAGGATTATTATTTATATCTTTTCATTTAATATATTTTCAAAGCATTAGTCTTGATATTTCTTTACCTAAAATTTGTCTTAAAAAATTCAGGAGTAACAATTTTTTAGGTTTTTTAATCTTTTTAAATATCTTAGTTGGTAAAGGCTTCTAATATGTCTAACACTGATATACTAAAAAGGCTGTTCAATGTTTATACCAAAAAATATATTCCTAAGATTTTTATTGCACTTTTCTTTACTCTAATATTGGCTGGCAGTACATCCTCAATTGCATATTTGCTTGATCCAGCTATAGAGAAACTTTTTATTGAAAAAGATCAAAGTTTAATAATCATAATACCTGCATTAATAGTGGTGGCATTTGCATCTAAAGGATTATCTCTATATTGGGCTAAAGCAATAATGATTGATGTTTCTGAAGAGGTTAGAAAAAAAATTCAAATGGATATGATGGAGAATTTAATAAAGGCAGATACTGATTTTATTCAAAAAAAACACTCTGGTAGAATAATTACTAATATAATTAATGATGTAAATAATATGACTGGACTTGTTAGTGTTGCTTTATTAAATCTTTTTAAAGATTCTTTAACTTTGACAGGTTTAATGGGAGTTATGCTTTATCAAAATTGGAAGCTATCAATAATTGCAATTATAATGATTCCGCTGGCAAGTTTTTTTGCAAGGTTACTTGGTAAAAGAATAAGTAAAATCACAACACAGTCAATGGAAAAAGTGGGAGTCTTAAATACTTATTTAATGGAGATTTTCAAAAATCATAAATTAATTCAGATTTTCCAGAAAGAAGTTTACGAAACCTCTAGAGCAGATAAAGCATTGGATGATGTAAAAGAAAAACAAAAAAAACAGCAACTTATTTTCTCAAGATCTTCTCCTATAATGGAAGCACTAACCGGCATTATGATTGCTATACTAATTTATTACTCTGGAAATTTAATAATTAAGGAAGAGCTTGCTGTGAACAACTTTTTTTCTTTTTTAGCAGCGATGATGTTGGCTTACCAACCAGTAAGATCACTTGCGACTTTAAATCTTATAATTAATCAAGGACTTGCTGGTGCAAGGCGTATTCTTCCGATAATTGACGAAAAACCAAAAATTTTCAATAACCTCAAGCTAGATGATATGAAAATTATAGATGGTACAATAAAATTTGAAAATGTTAGTTTTAACTATGACCATGCTGAAAGAAAGATTTTAAAAAGCATAAATCTTAATATACAAGGTGGAAAAATGACCTCTTTAGTAGGTCATAGCGGTGCGGGTAAATCAACAATTTTGAACTTAATACCTCGATTTTATGATTGCGTAGATGGATGTATAAAAATTGACGATCAATCAATCAAGGAAAAAAATTTATCTTCACTTCGAAAGAACATATCTCTAGTAAGTCAGGAGACTACATTATTTGATGATACTGTTTTCAATAATATTAAATATGCTAATTTAAATGCTTCTGAGGAAGAAATTAAAGAGGCAACAAAACTATCATTTTCTGATGAATTTATAGATTTACTCCCAAAAAAATATGACACATTGATTGGAGAAAATGGAATTAGACTATCTGGTGGAGAAAAACAAAGATTGTCAATTGCTCGAGCTCTCTTAAAAAGAAGTAAAATTATTTTACTAGACGAAGCAACCTCAGCATTAGATGCAGAAACTGAAAAAAAAATACAGGAGGCATTAAATTATTTGATACAAGGAAAAACTACCTTGGTTATAGCTCACAGACTTTCTACTATCCTTAATTCTCACAAAATTTATGTAGTCAATCAAGGAGAGATTGCAGGCCATGGAACACATGATGAACTAATTAAAAGTTCTGTGATTTATAAAAATTTTTATGAAAAACAAGTTCAAAAAAACTGATGAGACTTATTTACAATTTTTTTGTTTTAGTTGTTATTATACTTTCACCAATCATAATAATAACAAGAATAATTAAAAAAAAAGAAAATCCACGTAGGTTTCTTGAAAAATTCTCCCTTCTTGCAAGAAAAAGATTACCAGGTAATTTGATATGGTTCCATTGTTCAAGTGTAGGAGAATTTTTAAGTATTATACCTATAATTGAAAAATTAGAAAATTTAAAAAAAATTGATAATATTTTAGTAACTACAAGCACCTTAAGTTCTTCTAAATTATTTGATAAATTTAAATTTAAGAAAACTTTTCATCAATTTTATCCAATAGATAATCCAATTATAGTAAACAGATTTTTAAATTACTGGAAACCTTCCGCCGCTTTTTTTATTGAATCAGAAATATGGCCAGAAATGATCAATAGCATTAACAAAAAAAACATTAAAATTGTTCTTTTAAATGCAAGAGTAAGTAAAAAATCCTTTAGACAATGGTACAAATATAAAGATACTGCCACAAAGATTTTTAACAAATTTGACTACGTTTTTCCCCAAAACAAAGAAACAATTTATTATTTAAAAAAACTGAATGTAAAAAAAATTAAATATATCGGAAATCTTAAATATTCTGAAACAGAAAAATTTAATAAATTGAATATTTATTCAAAGATTTTTAAAAAAAGAATTGTATTCTGTGCTGCAAGTACCCATCATAATGAAGAGGAAATTATTGCAAATTTACATTTGAAAATTAAAAATAAAATAAAAAATATAATAACTATAATAATACCTAGACATATTGAAAGATCAGAAAAAATACTACAATTATTAAAAGATAAAAAATTAAATACTATTTCATTTACCTCAAATCAAACTGTAAAAAAAAATACTGATATATTTCTTGTTGATGTATATGGTGAAAGTAAATCATTTTACAATGTAAGCAAATTAGTTTTTATAGGGGGGTCTATGGTACCAAAAGGTGGTCAAAATCCTTTAGAGGCAATTAGGCTAGGTTGTCAGGTAGTTCATGGAAAGCATATAGAAAATTTTAAAGAAATATTCACAATGTTATCAGCAAAAAAAATGTCATTTAAAGTAAATAACGAAAAACATTTATATAAAAGAATTATTAAATTACTTAAGGGGAAAAATAATAATAAAAAACAAATAAAAAAATTTAAAAAAATTGGAAACTTAATTTTAGCAAACTACTTCAACGAGATCCGTAATTTTATATAAATGATACTAATGAAGCCTAAATTTTGGGATAACAGAAAATTATCTTTATTTTCAATACTTTTATATCCTCTCACCTTTATTATAGATTTAAGAACATTTTTTCTAGGATGTTTTAAAAAGAAAGTCAGTTTCAAAAAGATTAAGACAATCTGCGTTGGAAATATCTATATAGGTGGAACTGGTAAAACACCCTTGACCGAATTTTTAGCTAATGAATTAAAAAAGAAAAAAAACACAGTAATAATAAAAAAAAAATATCTAAGTCATTTTGACGAAAAAATTTTATTGGAAAAAAATAATGAAGTTATTTTTGAAAAAAATAGATTGAACTCATTAGATATAGCCTTAAAAAAAAAATTTAAAATTGCTGTATTTGACGATGGGCTTCAAGATTATAGTATAGATTATGATTTAAAAATTGCTTGTTTTAATTCAAATAATCTAGCTGGTAATCAATTAAGAATTCCATCGGGACCATTAAGAGAAAGAATTAATAATATTAAAAATTATGATGCTGTATTTATTAATGGAGAAAAAAATAATAAGATTAAAAAGTTTTCAAACTATTTAAAAACAATAAAATCAAATATTAAAATTTTTAGAGGTATTTATGCAGCAAAAAATGCTAAGCACTTAAAAAAACAAAACTTTCTAATTTTTAGTGGAATAGGAAATCCTGATAGCTTTAAAAACACATTAAAAAAATATGGTATAAACTTTGAAATGAATATTATTTTCCCTGATCATTATATTTATAGTTTATCAGATATTCAAAAAATAAAAAGAAAAGCAAAAATGAATAATTTGAAAATCTTAACAACAGAAAAGGACTTTTGTAGAATTAAAAAAGAATATAGAAAAGATATACAATTTTTGAAAATTAATTTAGAAATATTGGAAATATCAAAATTTAGAAAATTTATCAAAAGTTTCATATGAAAAACATAATTTATTTTTTTCAATTTATTTTTATTACAATTTTTTTTGCGATTTTTAAATTAATTGGATATAAAAATGCTTCAAACCTGGGTTGTTTTTTAGGAAAAAAACTTGGTCCGAAATTTAGATCCAAAAAAATTGTTGAAGAAAACTTTAGAAAGTTTAATCCAAGTATAGACGATAACAAGTTAAGAGTGCTAATAAATGAAATGTGGGGTAATTATGGAAGAATTTTTGCAGAATACGTATTTATTCCATCATTTAGAAAAAATAAGTATGAAAAATTTTTGAAAGTAGAAGGTTTAAATAATCTTAATCAAATAAAATTAGAAAAAAAACCTGTGGTCTTCATATCTGCTCATTTCAGTAATTTTGAATTAATGGCTATGATCATTGAAAGAGAGGGAATAGACTTAACTGCAATTTATAGACCACTAAACAATAAATTTCTAAATGTAGTGATGGAGTATCTAAGAAAAAAATTTATATGTAAAAAACAAATTCCAAAGGGCTTGCAAGGTGTAAAATTTAGCCTTGCTAATTTTAAAAATGGATCAAGTCTTGCAATAATGATTGACCAAAGAGTATCGGAGGGATTGGATGTCAAATTCTTTGGCAAAAAAGCATTTACCACTACTATACCCGCACAATTTGTTAAAAAATTTAATTGTAAAGTTCAACCTGTGTATATTCAAAGATCAAAAAATCATTATTTTAATATAGTTTTTGATGAACCTATTTCTTTTGAAAAGAATGAAACTACAGAGAATATTACAAATAAATTAAATTTATGGTTGGAAAATAAAATATCTTTAAACCCAGATCAATGGATTTGGACACATAATAGGTGGAAACATTAATTATTTGTCTTTTAATTTTTCTCTTTTTAATTGTGCCTCTTTAAATGAAAAGTACGCCTCTTGTAAATCAACATTCCAATAATTCAGGTTTTCTAACATTATTTTTTTATTAGATATTGCACAAATAACATGATCACCAGGTTCTATAATTTCATAATTATTTGGCAGATATTTTATTTTTGCTAATTTATTTTTCATTTTTAAGTTATAAGTTAATATAAATGATAGTTGGAATTATTGGAAGTGGAGGTAGAGAGCATTCAATATGCTACAAAATAAAATCTTCCAAAAAAGTCAATAAAATTTACTGTTTTCCTGGTAATGCAGGAACCTCTGAGATAGCTGAAAATATTGATATTGGTGATGAGGATTTTAAAAAAATTAAGGATTTCTGTTTAAAAAAGAAAATTGATTTATTAATAATAGGTCCAGAAAAACCTCTTGTAAAAGGTATTGTGGATTATTTTAGTGATACAAATATTAACGTATTTGGACCAAATAAAGTAGCTTCACAGTTAGAAGGTTCTAAAATTTTTACAAAAAAATTGTGTGAAGAAAATGATATTCCTACTGCAAAATTTAAAATTTTAACAAAACTGGAGGAAACAAAGATTTTCCTTGAGAATAGCAAATTTCCTTTAGTAATCAAAGCTGATGGTTTAGCGTCTGGCAAGGGTGTTTATATTTGTAAGAAATTTTCAGAGGCCATAAAAGCATCAGAAGAAATATTTGGGGGCAAATTCGGAACAGCTGATAGTATTCTGATCGAGGAATTTTTAGAGGGTGAAGAAATGAGTTATTTTATAGTGTCTGATGGAAATGAGTTTAAATTTTTTGGTACGGCTCAAGATCACAAGAGAGTAGGTGAAGGCGATAGTGGTAAAAATACCGGCGGAATGGGATGTTATTCTCCCTCAAGATTATTTAATAAAGAGCTTGATAAAAAAATTATATCGAAAATTATCAAGCCTACTTTAAATGCAATAAATAAAATTGGGTCAAATTATTTGGGTTTCCTTTATGTTGGTTTAATGATTAAAAATAACGAACCTTATTTAGTAGAATTTAATGTTAGAATGGGTGATCCAGAATGTCAGACACTTCTTCCATTATTAAATACCGATTTGTTAGAAATTATAATGAGTTGTTGTTTAAAAAAGTTAAAGAACCAAAAAATTGAATTTATTAAAAAAAAAAGTATTTGTGTGGTTTTGTGCTCAAATGGTTATCCAGATAAATATGTTAAAAATATTAAAATTGATAATTTAAGACATATTGTAACAAAAAAAAATGAAAATATTTTTCATGCTGGTACAAAAAAAGAAAACGGAGATATATACGCCATAGGTGGAAGAGTCTTAAATTTTGTTTCCACATCCAATAATTTAAAAGAGACCAGAAATAATATTTTCAATTTGATAAAGAAATTAAATTGGAAAAATGGTTTTTACAGAAAAGATATCGGATATAAGGTGATAGATTGATGAGAATAATTTCTGGAAATTTTAGAGGAAAAAAAATTTTATTACCTAAAGATAAAAAAACCAGACCATTAAGGGACTCATTAAAAGAATCTATATTTAATATAATTGAACATTCTCCGCTAGTTAATTTTAAATTTGAAAATTCAAAGGTGCTTGATCTTTTTTCAGGAGTGGGTTCCTTCGGGCTGGAATGTATATCAAGAGGAACTGAGCATGTGACGTTTGTGGAAAAATATAGTGAGGCTATGACAATATTAAAAAAAAATATAAATTCATTAAATTGTTCTAACAAAATCAGCATATTTGAAACTGATATTTTACAACCTAATGGATTTAACAAATTTAAAGTAAAGGAATTTGATCTTATTTTTCTTGATCCACCGTTTAAAGAAACAAATATAGATTATATTATTAAGAATATTTATAAGTTTGAAATTTTAAAAAAAAACGGGGTAATATTAATTCATAGAAATAAAATTTCAAAAGACAAATTTCCTGAAAAGTTTAAAATTTTAATTGAAAAAAAATACGGTATATCAAAAATTATTTTTGGTAGATTAAACTAATATTTTTTTAGTTTCTTTTTTAATTAATTCAACAGACGGCTGGTTGAAAGGATTGATTTTCATAAGTTTTCCTAGAAGAATTGTTTCTAGCATAAAATATGTAAATAATTCACCAAGACATTCTTCATTTCTATTTGTTATCTCAAAACTTCTAAATGGAATTTTATTTGATGTGAAAACTCTTTTTGTAGCATTTTTTTGTGCACTTTTTATAGATTGGAGATTATGATTTTTTAAAAACTTAAATTCATCTATGATTAAATTTTTTTTAATTTTAGGCGAGTTTTTTTCATTAACATCAAAAAATGTGTAAAAGCAATTTTTTGTACCATCTAAATATAGTTGCATTAAACTATGATTATCGCGTGGCATTTCTGATATTATTGGTAATACACCTTTAGAATTTTTTCCTAAACTTTCTGCAACCAGTTGTTGGTACCATTTGAAAAGATTATAAGAACATTCATCGTAATTTAAGATTATTGAGTTCGTCTTTCCTTTAAGGATAAAGTTGTAAATGTTACTAACATTTCTAAGTAAATTATTTTCAAATTTTTTATTCAAAATTAACCTATTGAAACTTTTAAATTTTGAGATATTTAAACCCATTAACTCCGCAGGCAACATTCCAACCTCGGATAACACGGAGTATCTACCACCAACAAAATCTCTGTGTTCAATAATATCTGACTTAAATTTAGCTGATATTTTCCTTAGATAATTTGTTTTGTTCTCAACAATGTAAAATTTAGATTTACCTGAGAATAAATTTTCATTAACTAAAGTTTCAAGTGTATTTCCAGATTTAGAAATAATTATGTTTAATTCCTTTTTGTCAGATTTTTTGTAAATATTTTCATTATCTAGATTGCTAAAAAATTGAAATTCTTTTTTAATTTTTTTTTTCATAAATTTATATATTGCTTCTGCCCCTAATGACGAACCACCCATACCAAAAATTTTGATAATCTTAAATTTTTTAAGTTTTTTAATTTGTGAATTACTAAACGAATAAGAATATTTATTTGTAAAACTATTTAGTAGATTTTTTTTATTAAGGCTATCAGCTAAAAAAGATTTATAATATTTTTTTAATTTTCCATTAATTTTTATTTTTTTAAAATCTCTTACTCTAAAATTTTTCGAAAACATCAATTCAATTTTTAATTTGATCTAACACAAAATCTTCAGTTGATTTACTTTCTGATATTTTTTCTTTTTCACTTGACATTTCTTCAGTTTTTATTTTTGAGAGAATATTATCTATCTCTGCTTCAACCTGTTCCTGACGATCTTTAATTTCAGGATCATCTGGAGTAGGTAATTTGTTGAATTCTGGAGGAAGAACTAATGGATTTTTTTTTATAATTAAAAATTCATCACTAGACTCATATTTTTTTCCAGTTAAAGCATTTTTAACAGACTCGCATGAATTCAATGAAACTATTAAAATTATTAAAATTATTTTCTTCATTATTTTTTTTTATCTTTAGAGGTAAATTCAACTAAAATAAGGCAAAAAACTCCTATTGTAATAAAAATATCAGCGGGATTAAAGATAAACCAATGAAAATCACCTATATGGAAATCAATAAAGTCTGGTACTGCATTGTATACAAATCTATCAAATAAATTTCCTAATGAACCCCCTAGTATAATCAAAAAAAAATATTTTCTAACATCATTTAATTTAAATAATATATAGATTATTAAAATATTAATTAATACAATTAAAAAAGTTATAATATTATAAATCGTAAGACTTTCGAATGAAAGTAAACCAAACGCAATTCCTTCATTCCATATTAAATATACATTTAAAAAAGATGTTAAAAAAATTTGTTGATTACTAATATCTTCGTAAAGATTTATTACATATATTTTGCATACTCTATCTATTAAAAAAATAATAGTTACAATAAACAAATTTAAGAAAAATATTTTATTTTTTTTTTCCATCAAAACCACAATTATGTCTCTCACATTTTTTTTCAAAAATTTTCCAACACATAGGACATTTTTCACCAATAGCTTTTTTTGTTATTACGTTTGTGCTTGCTTTAATATCTGGATTTAATTTTAGTTTGGCTTTTGAAGTAATACAAATTTCAGCAAAGTCATAGTCTTTTAAAAGATCATATTTTTCTTTATTAAGTTCAACTATTATTTGAGCTTCTAAACTAGAACCAATTAGTTTATCAGCTCTTTTTAATTCTATACTTGAATTAACAATTTCTCTTACAGTTAATATTTCCTTCCATTTTTTTGCAAGCTTTTCATTTTTCCAATTCTCTGGGATTGTTACAAACTTTTCTAAATGAATGCTTTCAATTGATTTTTTATTTATCAATTTGAAGATTTCTTCAGTAGTGAAAGATAGAATGGGAGCAAACCATTTGAGAAGGCAATCGAGAAGCACATTTAATATTTGTAAACAATCTTTTCTTCTCTTCGAATTAAAATTATCGCAATACAAAGAGTCTTTCCTTATATCAAAATAAAAGGATGATAAGTCGACTGTACAAAAATTTAATAAATCTTTATAAAGCAAATGAAAATTATAAGATTTAAAATTTTTTTGATAATTATCATTTAATAAATAAATTTTATGCAACATCAGCTTGTCAAGTTCGCACAGTTCATCATAATTTATCTTATTGAAATCATTTTCTGAAAATTCATCTCTTAAATTTCCAAGAATATATCTAAAAGTATTTCTTATCTTTCTGTATGCGTCTGCATGCTGTTCCAAAATTGTGTAGTCTATTCTTAGATCCTCTGAATAATTAGAAGCTGCAACCCAAATTCTTAAAATATCAGCACCGTACTTTTTTAGGATATCATCAGGTGAAATAACATTACCCAATGACTTGGACATTTTAAGTCCTTTTCCATCTACAACAAATCCATGTGATAAAATTGTTTCGAATGGTGCCTCTCCTCTAGTTCCACAAGATTGTAATAGTGAAGAATGAAACCAGCCTCGATGTTGATCTGAGCCTTCTAAGTACATAGAAGCAGGCCATTTTAAATCTTTTCTAGTTTCTAAAACAAAAGAGTGTGTGGAACCACTATCAAACCACACCTCTACAATGTCTGAGAGTTTTGTAAAATTTTCTGCTTTATATTTTTTTCCTAAAAATTTTTGAGCATTGTCCTTAAACCAACAGTCTGAACCTTCTTTCTCATAAATATTTGCTATATTTTCGAAAACTTCATCATCAACTAAAACCTTTCCATCTTTTTTATTTATAAATATTGGTAGAGGAACACCCCAAACTCTTTGTCTTGAAACACACCAATCTGGTCTAGTTTCGATCATAGACTTTAATCTCTCTTTTCCTTTCTCAGGATAAAAAACCGTTTTGTCTATTGCTTTGAGCGCTTTATCTCTTAAGCCATGGCTCTCCATTGAGATAAACCACTGTGGCGTTGCTCTATGAACTAAAGGAGCTTTTGATCTCCAAGAGTGAGGGTATGAATGATTTAATTTACCATTGAAAACCAATTTTTTTTCTTTTTTGAGTTTTTCTATAACGATTGTATTTGCTTTAAAAATGTGTGTTCCCTCAAATAATGGAATATTGTTGGTATACTTACCATCATCATCAACTGTCTCTAAAGCTTTAATACCGTTATTTAAGCATAAATTAAAATCATCAGGGCCGTGACTTGGTGCACAGTGGACAATACCTGTACCTTGCTCGGTTGTAACAAATCTTGCCTCTAACATTGGAACATTATAGTCATAACCAAGATTATAAAATGGATGTGAACAAATTGTTCCTTCAAAATCATTTCCCAAAAATTCAGAAATTTTTTGAAATTTTTCTATTTTACACTCATCTACAAATGTGTTTAATAAATCTTTCGCAACTATTAATTTTTTATTTTTAAAATCAGAGTCACTAGTTACTTCGATAATTAAATATTTAAGACTTTTATTATATGCCAAAGCTTTATTTGCAGGAATTGTCCAAGGTGTGGTAGTCCAAATAATTACTTCACAATCTAATAGATGTTTATTTTTTGCATTTTTAACTGGGAAAGAAGCATATATGGTATCCGATGTATGATCTAGATATTCAACTTCCGCATCTGCTAATGCTGTTTTTTCTACCGTAGACCAAAGAACTGGTTTATAGCCTCTGTATAAACTTCCCTCTTTTAAGAATTTGCCTAATTCTCTGACTATTTGGGCTTCAGCATCGAAACTCATTGTCGAGTAATAATTATTCCAGTCACCAATTACCCCTAACCTTTGAAATTGATCTTTATGTATTTCAATCCATTTTTCTGCAAACTCTCGACACTCTCTTCTAAATTCGACTATCGGAACATCGTTTTTATTTTTTTTATTTTTTTTGTATTGTTCCTCAATTTTCCATTCTATCGGCAAACCATGACAATCCCATCCTGGCACATAAACTGAGTCTTGACCACTCATTTGATGAAATTTGGTTACAATATCTTTTAAAATCTTATTAAGAGCTGTCCCCATATGAATATTTCCATTAGCGTAAGGAGGGCCATCATGTAAAACAAATTTTTTTTGACCTTTGCTTTTAACTCTTAATTGTTTGTAAAGATTAATATTGGTCCAATACTTAATTAAATCCGGTTCTTTAACTGGAAGATTTGCCTTCATCGAGAAAGCTGTTTTAGGTAAATTTATTTGTTCTTTGCTCATTAATTGATTTTTTTTGCTTTTTTTATATCAAGTTTTATTTGTTTTTTTAAATTGTTTATATTTTTAAATTTTTTTTCACCTCTAATAAATTTTACAAACTCAACTCTAATTCTTTTACCATAAATTTTTTTATTAAAGTTGAATATATTTACCTCTAAAAGTATTTTTTTTTGATTAAAGGTTGGTCTAATACCCAAGTTAGCAATTCCCTTGTAAATCTTCTGGTCTGGCAATAAATTAACTTTAACAGCGTAGACGCCTAGTTTTGATATAACATAATTTTGCATTTCGATATTACATGTAGGAAATCCAATTGTTTTTCCTATTTGTCTTCCTTTTTTAACTATCCCCTCAACAGTCCATGATCTGTTTAGATATTTATTAGCAGTATTTAAATTTCCATCTTGTAATAACTTTCTTATTAATGACGATGAAATCACTTTATTTTTAATTTTGAGTGGTGAAGGTTTTATAACTTTATAATTGTATATTTTTTGATACCTTTGTAATAATTTTACATCTCCTTCCCTTTTATTGCCAAATTTGAAGTTATTGCTCACGTATATATATCTCATTCCAATTTTTTTAATTAAGATTTTTTTAATAAAATCATTACACCTTATTCTCGAAAATTTTTTATTAAAATTTTGGTTAATAACAAAGTCCACATTAAATTTCTTAAATATCCTTATTTTTTCATTAAGATTAGAAATTCTATAATTTATTAAACCTTTAGAAAAAAACATTTTTGGAATTGGGTCAAAAGTAAAAACACCAATTTTTAGTTTTTTTTTCGATTTTAATTTTTTTGCTCTTTCAAAAAGTTTTCTATGTCCTAAATGTAATCCATCGAAACTTCCAATTAAGATAATTGAGCCTTTGTCGTTATCTTTGATATTAAAATTTTTGTATAAATTTATTTTTTTTACCATACCAAATTTTTTTGTGTGTAATCTATTTCTACATCATATTTTATTTTTAATTCATTAATATTATTTTCATTGTTATGAATACCACTTATTATAAATAGTGATTTAAAATTTTGGACATTAGCTCCCTTAATATCTGTGTTCAAATTATCCCCGATGCAAAGAATTTTTTTATTTTTAATGTCTGCTGATTGAGTGTAAATTAGTGGATAAGGTTTACCAAAATATTCTACTTCACCTCCAAGATCCTCAAAAATTTTAGCTACAGATCCAGCACAAAATTCTCTATTACTTCCTCTGTCAACAATTAGATCTGGATTAGTGCAAACCATTTTTTTATCTACTTTATTTTTAAGTAAATCTTTATAATAGTCTAAATTTTTCGAAAAATTTTCATATAATCCTGTACAAATAATAAAATCAGACTCATCTAAGCTATTTACTTTAAATTCTTCAAAAGACTTAAATAAATCAAAGTCACGTGGAGGTCCAACATGAAAGAACTTTAAACCTTTATATTTAGACTTCAAATATTTCAAAGCTACTTCACCAGATGTAGATACTTTTTTACATTTACTTTGATCTAATCCCATATTCCTCAGAAAGTTTATTACAGTATTATTTGGTCTTGGTGCATTTGTTAGCAAAATATATTCTTTTTTGGACTGCTCAAGTTTATCAAGCACATTGAGAGACTCATCGTATAACTTAATTCCATTATGTAGGACACCCCAAATATCAATAAACAACAAGTCTATATCACTTATTATTGATTTAAGACCTGTTTTGTCTAAATTTATGGTCATGAATGAGATATAGCTTAAAAATCTATGAATTTCTTTGGTTTTTTTTAACATATATTTTTTTTCAGCATCTTGAAAAATTACAGCTTTAAGACTATATGACCTCAATATTTAAAGGAGTAATTTATGAAATTTAAACCTTTGCATGATAGAGTTCTTATCGAAGTGCTTGATAGCAGTGAAAAAACTGCTGGTGGAATAATTATACCTGACTCTGCCCAAGAAAAACCTCAAGAAGGAAAAGTAGTTGCTGTTGGTGGTGGTTCTAAAACTGAAGATGGCAAAATTATACCAATGGATGTAAAAGTCGGGGATAAAGTTTTATTTGGTAAGTGGTCTGGAACTGAAGTGAAAATAGATGGAAAAGAATACAGCATAATGAAAGAATCGGACATTATGGGTATCTCAACATCAAAATAATATTTATTAAGGAGTAAAATATAATGTCTAAAATAGTAAAATTTAATTCTGAAGCTAGAACGGCAATGCTTAAAGGTGTTGATATCCTTGCAAATACAGTGAAGGTAACTTTAGGTCCTAAAGGAAGAAATGTAGTAATTGATAAATCATACGGAGCGCCAAGAACTACAAAGGACGGTGTTTCTGTTGCTAAAGAAATAGAATTACAAGATAAATTCGAGAACATGGGTGCGCAAATGGTTAAAGAAGTTGCAAGCAAAACAAACGATGAAGCTGGAGACGGCACAACTACTGCAACAATTCTCGCGCAAGCGATTGTAAAAGAAGGCTGTAAGTATGTGACTGCTGGTATGAACCCAATGGATGTTAAAAGAGGTATTGATGCAGCAGTTGATCATGTAAGAGAAAAATTAATATCGTCAGCAAAAAAAGTTAAAGATAGTGATGAGATTGCACAAGTTGGTACAATTTCAGCGAACGGTGATAAAGAGATTGGAAATATGATTTCTAAAGCTATGCAAAAAGTTGGTAATGAGGGTGTGATTACAGTCGAAGAAGCTAAAGGAATTGAAACAGAGCTTGATGTGGTTGAGGGTATGCAGTTTGATAGAGGATACTTATCTCCATATTTTATCACTAATGGTGATAAAATGACTACTGAGCTAGAGAACCCTTTAATTTTATTACATGAAAAAAAGCTAACTAACTTGCAACCTATGGTTCCACTTTTAGAAGCAGTTGTTCAAGCTGGAAGGCCATTAATGATTATATCAGAAGATGTTGAAGGTGAGGCACTTGCCACTTTAGTAGTTAACAAATTAAGAGGTGGTTTGAAAGTAGTTGCTGTTAAAGCCCCGGGTTTTGGTGATAGAAGAAAAGCAATGTTAGATGACATAGCTATATTAACTGGTGGACAAGTTATTTCTGAGGACCTAGGAATTAAGCTTGAAAATGTAAAACTTACTGACTTAGGATCTGCTAAAAGAGTAAAAGTTGATAAAGAAAATAGTACGATTGTTAGTGGATCTGGAAAAAAAGCTGACATTGAAGCAAGATGTAATCAAATAAAACAACAAGTTGAAGAGACTACTTCAGATTACGATAGAGAAAAGCTTCAAGAGAGACTAGCAAAACTTGCTGGTGGAGTTGCTGTAATAAAAGTTGGTGGTGCAACAGAAGTTGAAGTTAAAGAAAGAAAAGACAGAGTTGAGGACGCATTAAACGCTACGAGAGCAGCTGTTGAAGAGGGAATTGTTGTTGGTGGTGGTTGTGCTTTATTATACGCTTCACAAGACCTTGATAAAGTTAAAGTTAAAGGTGATGATCAAAAAGCCGGAGTTGAAATTGTAAAAAGTGCTCTTCAAGCACCAATAAGACAAATAACAAAAAACGCAGGTGTCGATGGATCTGTCGTAGTTGGAAAATTATTAGAGTCAAATAAACCTTCCACTGGTTACGATGCTCAGTCAGAACAATATGTTGATATGTTCAAAGAAGGTATCATTGACCCAGTAAAAGTTGTTAGAACAGCTTTGCAAGATGCTGCTTCTATTTCTGGTCTATTAGTAACAACTGAAGCCATGATCGCGGACAAACCAGAAGAAAAAGACTCAGCAGGTGGAATGCCAGCTGGTGGAATGGGCGGCATGGGTGGAATGGGTGGAATGGGTGGAATGGGAATGTAATTTCCGAAATTTCATTTTAAAAAAATTTAAAGGGCAGATTTTTCTGCCCTTTTTTTTTATTAAATTTTTCCTGTCATGGGGGTCTAAAAGTTGTTCTTACAAATTTATGTAGTCTTTTTCTGATTAACCACATGCTATAACTTTATTAAATAGCTAGGTTGTATTCAATTATTTTCTTTTTTTTGATAATCCAAGTTTATCGCTGTGTCTTAGTCTTAATACAACTATTGCAATAGCTATGAATACAATTGCTAAAGACTCGTACAATAGTTGTGAAGCGTCCATCTCTTTTCCCTGTAGAATAATAAATCTTGATAAAGCTGTTATTGCAATTAATAGGGGTAAAGTAATACTAATTGATTGCTCATCCCAAAAAACACGCACCATTGCTAAAACCTCTAGATATAAAAACATAAGTAGTAAGTCTGCTAATGTAACAGTTTGATTCATAAACATGTTTCTTATTTCCAACAAGACCGCAAGAACTGTGCATATAAGTATAACTGCAAGTAAAATTAGTTGAATATTTTTTACTAAATCTTTCACAGAATTAATTTAATTGATTCTCTAAAAAATAAGAAGCTATTTATTTTTATCTTTTTGTGTAAAAGGTAACCACTTTTCAAAAGCTGATTTTTCAGGTCCATCATACTTAATTTCGTATGAATTTGTTCTAGTTAGAACTTCAATACCTTTAGAAAATACAAATATGAACATTAAAATAAATATTAACGACATAATTTTAAAAGGATTAAAATTTTTAGTCTTAAAAACACTAACCGATTGTGCTTCAGCGTTATGAAATTGTTTAAAAGTATAATAAACAGCGAAAATTATACCTGCATGAGCTAAAAAAACTCCAGCCCACCCAAATATAAAAGTTGTATATGAAAATATATATAAGCTAAATACTACCGACCAAATAAAACTTAAAACTAACAAAATTTGTAATCTAACTGTTTTTGGTAGTGCTCTTAAATCATTTTTACTATCATCAAATAGTATATTTGCAGAGTCAATCATGAATCTCTTAAGGGACATACTACTATTTAAATATTTTAAACGAAAAAATCAATTAAAGAATTTTCCTACTAAATATAATCCTAAAGCTACAGCGGGACCTATACCAAAAGCAAAAAATAATGTACCGATTCCTACAGTACCTCCTAAATACCACCCTATTGATACAACCGAAATTTCTAAAAACGCTCTTACAGATGCTATTGGAAAATTTGTTTTTCTTTGTAAGCCAGTCATGAGACCATCTCTTGGTCCAGGTCCTAAGTTAGCAATTAAATAAAAACCAGTGCCTAATCCTACTAATAAAACCGATGTTATTGCTAATAAAAGTTTATTAAAA
The DNA here is from genome assembly GCA_003210095.1 of Pelagibacteraceae bacterium AG-426-E17. Lineage (GTDB taxonomy): Bacteria > Pseudomonadota > Alphaproteobacteria > Pelagibacterales > Pelagibacteraceae > Pelagibacter. The sequence continues at coordinate 516,446 of QCNP01000001.1, read as the reverse complement.
TATATTTCTGGAGTAGGAACAAAAATTATACAAACATCAATCATGATAGCTATTATTAAAATATTAAATAATGTTCCAAGACCTGGTTTTTGTTTAAGAAAAATCCATAAAAACAAAACAGAAACACTCACCATGAAAGTTACTAAGCCTACAGATATATCTGTGTTAAGAGATATTCCTTGAGCTAAAACACTCCAGGGGGATGCACCTGTAAATGAAACTATAAGCAAACCCTCGCCTGCACCAAATAACATTAAACCAAAAACTAAGAAAAAAATAGTTATTAATTTTGGTCTTAAGTTAAATGGATTTTTAGAACTCCATGTTTTTTTGGGAATTTTTTTTATAGTTAAAAACATAATTAATTATTAGAATACAATTTTAATCTTAAAATGAAAATAATTATCAAAACATTACTTCTTACCACAATAATAATATTTTGCCCTCTCAAATCATTTGCGCATGTAGAACACTATAAAAAAGTTGAGAAATTTCTGATGGAAATTTTTAAAGATGGAAAAAAAATTGGTTTTAACAATTATACTTTTAGTAGGAATAAAAAAAATTTAGAAATAGATAATAAAACAGAATTTAATGTTTCTATATTAGGATTGAAGGCTTTTTCAATTAAAGGGATTAGTAAAGAAGTTTATAAAAACAACAAACTTGTTAGTTTTAAATCAGATACTATTCAAAATAAAAAAAAGAAATTTGTTGATTTATATTTAGATGAGAGCAAAGAGAATTATTTTATCAAGGGATCCTCTTACACTGGCAAGATAGATTTAGATATAGTAATTGGTAGCTGGTGGAATCATAAAATAATCCTAACTGAAAAAAACATAAGTCCAATTTCAGGAAGTATAAACAAACAAACTATAAATTTTATAAAAAAGGAAAAAATAAAATTGTATGGTAAAGTTTACGACGCCAGACATTTTGTTATTTTATCAAAAAGACTCAATAAAGAAAATAGTGAAGAACGCAGATATGATGTGTGGTTAGATACAAATACTAATCATATTTTAAAAATGACATACTCAAAGTATGGTTTATGGGAATATAAATTAAAACAAGTTATTTATTCAAAATAATTATTTAGTTTGTCTTGCTTCTCTCTCTAGAAATCAACTGGGTTAATGAGTCTACCATTAAGTCTGATGCAGTAAATATATCTGTGGACTTAAATTCGTGGGAGTGATTTTTCTCTGGATTACTTTTATCCTCTATAACTATATCACCACTTAAGGAATTATCTTTAATGTATATTAAGATTAACCATTCCTCATCTTTCGAGTCATCTTTTTTGATAAAAATTTCACCTGTTTCAAATCTTCTATCTATGCATCTAAAAATTGACATTTCTCTTGTTAGATGTCTTTTATTTAATTGAAAAACTAAACTGTTAGCGCTCCTGTAAAAACTTTCTAAAGAATTTTCAATTTTTTGTCTGGAGACTATGTAATCATGCTCTTTCTTTAAAAGTGTATCTCTATCATCTTTATCAGAAATTGTTATACCTAACGCTTCTACTCTCTCTCTAATTTTCTGGTCTCTAATTAATCTATATTTTTCCTTAAGTTTATCTATCCTTTCTTGCAAACCAGCATAATCTTCTCTTTTCTCTCTAAGTGAAATTTTTTCTAGTTTCTCTAATTCTTTTATTTCTCTAACTCTAAATTTCTCAATCTGTTTTTGTAACTTTATTTCCTCTAAAAATTTTCTTTGTCTTTCTGTTTGTTCTTGTCTAAGAATTGCTTGTTCTTTTCTAAGGAAATTTTTTAAATCTTTAGATCTTTGCTTTTCAAGCAAAATTTCATCTTTTAATTGCTTTTGTTTAAGCTTTAATTGTAAATCTACAGTTTCTAGTTCCTTTTGTTTTTCTTGTTCTTTAATTTTTTGCTCCTTCTCATACGACTCTATTTTTAATCTCTGCTTTTCTTCTTTAATCAATGACTTATATTGATCGATTTTATTATCAATAAAATCAAAGAAACTTTTTATTTTTTCTTCTAGATTAATCTTGAATTTATTTTTTATATTTATTTTTATATTTTCTTGAAGCCTCAATAAATTTACAAGAAAGTGGTTTTTTTTTGTAATTTTTTTACTTACATTTTTTTTTCTAATTGAGGCTTTTCTTTTTCTTTTTTTCTTTAATACTTTTCTTTTGACGGTTCTCTTTTTTAATTTTTTCTTTTTTATTTTTTTAACTCTTTTTTTCTTTTTTTTTTTCATTGGTTAGATATGTTGATTTATCAGCAAATAACTAATAAATATAGTAACTTGTAATTGAAAATTTTTTTATTCAGTTAATTATATTTAAAATAACAGCTTATAATTAATCGATTATTTACTTTCACAACCTGAAAGATACTTAAGCCGCAACATTTTTTTTTGCTGGAAAATCCAATTCTCTCAGTTTATTAAACAGTATCTTTTCGTCCTTCGGATCTAGCAATGATAGAGTGGGTAAAATATTAGTGTAATCGCTATCTTTTTCCTTTAAAAAAGAATGTAAACCAGAAATTAAATTAAATTGATCAAACGCTTTTCTAACCTCACATAATTTATCGTTTGCAGTCTGTGTAACATTACTAAAAAAATCGTCATAAACTTTTCTAGATAATTCTGCAGTCACATTACAAGTTGCCGTTATAATTCCAGAACATCCAATTTCTAAACCAGGTAATAATTTTAGTTCTGATCCTGGGAGAATTGAAAAATCTTTAATTTTAAGATTTTTATATAAGTTATATGAACTATCTTTGACCCCAATAATATTTTTTGGAAAAATTTTAGCTAATTCTTCGACACATTTTATAGAAAATTTGTATCCACATAGTTTTTCAAAATTATATAGTATTATTTTCGACTCAGGCACTGAATTAACTAACTTCGTGTAGTAATTAACGACTTCTTTATCTCCATAATTGTAATATGCAGGAGGCATTACTAAAAATTTTTTGAAACCTAGGTTAACTGAAACCTTCATGAGGTTTATTGTGTCCAACAAGGAATTTAATCCACAACCTATGATAAAGTTATCTTCATTTCTGTTTTTGCTCAAATATGTAACCATTTGAATTTTTTCAGCTAGAGATATTAGTTGAGCTTGGCCTGTGCTTCCAAAAATGACTACACCATGACAACCATCTTTAATAATTTTTTCACAATGATTTACAGTTTTTTTAATATTTAATGACATATCATCATTAAGTACTGAAACTGATGCCGCATAAATGCCTTTAATTTCAACCATAAAATAAGCTTATCTCTAAAGAAAAATTTAGTAAAGATATTAGTTAATTAATGAAAATATTAATTTTACAAAACAGAATGGGAATAGGAGACATGATAATGTTTCTTCCATTTATTGAGGCTATTTCCAAAAAATTTAAAACGCCTGTAACTATTTTAGCAAAAAAAAATACTAAAGTGGAAATGTATTTTAATAATAAAGAAATTGTTGAAGAAATTATGTATCTAGAAAGAGAAAATAATAAAAAACACTCAGGCGTGAAGGGATTTTTTAAATTAGTAAATGAATTAAAATTAAAAAAATTTGATAAAGTTTTTATATTTAATTCATCCTTAAGATATTTCCTAATTTCTAAATTTTCAGGTATAAAAGAAGTCTTTCACTACCCTTTATTTAAAAAAAAAAATCAACAAATTATAGAAGCAGCAAAAGAATTTACTCTCAAATCAATTGGAGAGGATATTGAAAGTACACCAAGGTTATTTATAAATGAACAAGATATTCTAAAAGCCAAAAAGGATCATTCTATCGATCAAAGTATTACTAATGTAATACTTGGTATAGGTGGTTCAGGAAAAACTAAGAGGGTGCCAGCTTCAATATTTAAAAGTTTTATGAACAAGGTACTAAAAAGATCTAATTGTAGATTTTTTTTAATGACAGGTAATAACAATGACGAGTTAAAAATTATGGATGAAATCATAGAAAGTGAGTACAGAGAATATTGTACCCCACTAAATAATTTTACCATTAAAGAAATTTTGCCTATTATTCCTAATTGTCAAATAGCAATTTGTAATGACACAAGTTTTAGTCATTTATCTGCTGGACTAGGTATAAAGACAATTGTGTTAATGGTAGACACGCCTTTAATATATGGAAGCTATAATAAAAATATGTATCCAATTCTTCCAGAAGGAGAAACAAACGTAACCCATGATACACTGGGGAAAGATAAAATTAATCCTGAAGAAATTTTTAGTAAATTTCAAAAATTATTAGGATAAATTTTTTAAAACGGTATCTTTTGCTTCATTTACTATGGACGCAAGCCTATTTAATTCTGGACTTATATCTGGATGTATTTTTTTCATTATTTTTTTGTATGATTTTTGTACATCATCCTTTGTATATTTTTTTTTAGGGTCTAAATTTAAAATTCTATATGCTTCATCTAATGGAATACTTTTTGTACCAGATTTTTGAAATGTATTAAAATTAAATCGACCTGAATTTTTTAGAACTCTTAATAATCCCCAAATTCTAAAGAGTTGTATTAATGAAAGTCCTGCTTTTGTTTTTATAATAGGTAAAATCATTAACAAAAAAGGTAAAGAAAAAATAAATCTTCCGGCAAAGATCATCAATAAAGCAAGTCCTATAGAGCCAAAAATAATAAGCTTTCTAATTAAATTAGATATTTTTTTACTCGAGGTTTTGGTAAACCAATTTAATAACAAATACAGGATGACAAAAATAACTACTGATATTAAAAAAAAATTCATGTATTAGATCCAAATGAAAATACCACAATTAAGAAAAAAACTGGAGGTTAAATCTTGCCACAATATCAGTTGGGAAGATAATTACAGCTGGGTTCACCAAGAAAATATCCTTGAGGTCCTTAAAGATGGAAGCAAACTTCTCCCTGAAGTCAGAGAATATTTAAATGACGAAAATAAATATACTGACTTTCAATTGAAAGACACCTCTGAAATCCAGAAAACATTATTTAAAGAAATAAAAGGTAGAATAAAATTAGATGATGAATCTTTAAAATATAAAGATAAAGCATATGAATATTGGACTAAAACTACTGAAAAAGGAAACTATTCTATAAAACTTAGGAAAAAAATTGGTACTGCAAATATTGAAGAAATTTGGAATGGTGATTTAGAAAAAAAAAAACTAAATACAAATTACTTTGGAGTAGGTGATTTAGAAGTTAGTTATAACGACGAATATTTAGCATACTCATTGGACGTTAAAGGGTCTGAATACTTTACAATTTATGTAAGAGATATCAAAACTAATACTTTTGTTACAGAAGAAATTAAAGATACCTCAGGGTCAATAATGTTTAGTCTTGATGACAAATTTATTTTTTACTCAAAATTAGATGAAAATCACAGGCCTAGAAAAATATTTAGACATGAAATTGGAAAACCTGTCAAAGATGATATTTTAATTTTTGAAGAAAAAACTAAAGCTTTTACTGTTGGTATTGGTCTTACATCAGATGAAAAATATTATTTAATTACCAGTTCAGATCATAATACAACTGAAAAATATTATTTTAATGTTGATGAGAAAATACCTAAGCCTAAACTGATTAAGGAACGTGAGAAAGGTATAATTTATTCTATAAATTCGTGGAATAATAATTTTTACATGCATACTAACAAAGATGCAGAAGACTTTAAGATTTTAGTGTCAAAAAATATTGATTCAAATGATTGGGAAGATTTTATAAGTGCTAAAAACGAGACTTTGATAGGAAGTTTAGTATTTTTAAATAATTGGATTATAAGAACAGAATTGACAAATGCTTTGGATAAAGTTTTCATAAGAAATATAATAACAAATGAAGAAGAGGAGCTAATATTTACTGATGAAAAAGTTTATGATCCAAGTGTTTCTTTAAGACAAAAAGATCGAGATACAGACGAAATATATATTTCCTACTCTACCCCTAAAACTCAGAATAGAACTTATCTTTACAATATAAAAACAAAGGAAAAAAAATTAGTCAAAGAACAGATAATACCATCTGGTCATGAACCGAATGATTATATAGTTGAGAGATTGGAATGCCCTTCACATGATGGTAGAGTTGTGCCAATTACAATAACTAGGCACAAAAATACTCCTATTGATGGTTCTGCCGAGTTGTTGCTTTATGGATATGGATCATATGGTCACTCTATGTCACCAACTTTTTCTTCAACAAGACTCAGTTTAATAAAAAGGAATATTATCTGGGCTACCGCTCATATTCGAGGAGGTATGGAGAGAGGAATGAAATGGTGGAAAGAGGGTAAACTATTAAATAAAAAAAACACTTTTAAAGATTATATTGCTTGCGCAAAATTCTTGATTGAAAAAAAATATACAAGTAAAAAAAAAATTATTGGAATGGGTGGGTCAGCAGGTGGATTGTTAATGGGTGTTGTTGTAAATGAAGAACCGGATTTATTTTTAGGTGTAATCATGGCTGTGCCTTTTGTAGACAGTCTTACAACTAATCTGGATCATTCACTACCTTTAACAATTGGAGAATTTGATGAATTTGGCAATGCAAAAGATAATAAAAAACATTTTGACTATATATATTCTTACGCGCCATATAATAATATTAAAAAAACTGATTACCCTAATATTTTAATAACAACAAGTTTAAGTGATAATAGAGTATTGTTTGATGAACCCTTAAAGTTTACAGCTAAACTCAGAGAGTATAAAACTGATAATAATTTACTATTACTTAAAACTGAAATGGAAGCTGGCCACGGTGGTAAGTCTGGAAGAGATGGGGCAATTGAAGATATCGCATTTGATTACGCTTTTATTTTAAAAATTGCTAATAAAATTAATGAGTAAACTTTACAGAATTAAAGACTCAAAAATAGACAAAATAGGTTTGTATGCAAAAAAAGATATAGCTCCAGGAACTAGAATAATTCAATATATTGGAAAATTAATCACTAAAAAGCAAACAGAGAACAATGATAAATTTGATAATGATAAAGATATATATTTATTTAATTTAAATAAAAGATACGATTTAGACGGTGATTTTAAATGGAATACTGCTCGATTAATTAATCATTCATGTGACCCAAACTGTGAAGTAGAAGGTAAAGGTTTAGAAATCTGGGTTACGTCTATAAGAAATATTAAAGCAGGAGAGGAGTTGAGTTACGATTATGGTTTTAGTTATGATAAAGATTACAAACAATTTCCATGCAAATGTAAATCAAAAAAGTGTTGCGGATATATTGTAAGAGAAGGCTCTAGATGGAGAATTAACAAAAAATTTAAAATAAAAAAAAGAACTAATAAATAACTTTTTCTAAATATAGACCATTCCCTGGTGCTGGGGGAGCGCATAATACCCTTTTTTTTGATTTAAAAACCTTTTCAAATTTCTTTAATGACCATTTTTTCTCACCAACATATTTTAAAGATCCAACTATAGAACGTACTTGATTTTTTAAGAAAGACTTTGATTGAATTTGAATTTGTATTTCATCGATTTTTTTACTAATTTTTATAAAGTCTATAGTTTTGATTGCGCTTGGTGCAGTACAATTAGATGCTCTAAATGATGAAAAATCATGGGTACCTTTTAAAAAAATAGAAGCTTTCTTTATTAATTTTAAATCTAGTTTTTTTTTAACATGCCAACCTCTTTCTCTGTTAATTGAAGGTAAACTTTCACGATTGAATATTAAATATCTATAAATTCTTTTTTTTGCTGAATATCTAGCATGAAAATTTAAATTTTTTTTTTTTAAGGATATAACTGATATATATTTTTTATTTAAAAAATAATTTAGGCTACTTTGAAATTTTTTTATATTTTTAATTTTATTAGGTGTATCAAAATGAGCGGACTGAGCTAAAGCATGAACCTGAGCATCAGTCCTTCCAGATCCGTGTAATTTTATTTTTTGAGTTAGAAGTTTAGAAATTATGTTTTGGGTAGTACCTTGAACCGTTTTACCTTTTTTTTGAATCTGCCATCCTTTAAAGTTCGTGCCTACATATTCCAGCACTATTTGATACCTATACATCTTTCAAATTCACTCCCTTTTTTATCTTTGTACCTAAAATAAAGTCTTCAATATTCTGCTCTTTTTTCCCTTCTCTCTGAATCTTAATTATTTTTATTGAATTAGAACCACATGATATCTCAAGATTTTCATTAACTACTAAACCTGGTACTGAATTATTATTTGAAACTTCTGCTTTTAATATTTTATATCTATTTTTTTTAAAATAAAACCAGGCGCCAGGGTTTGGATATAATCCATTAATATTTGCTATTATTTGCTCTGCACTTTTATCCCAATTAATTTTACCTTCAGTCTTACTAATTTTTTTTGCATACGATGCTTCATTGTTATTTTGTTTAATAAATAATTTTTTGTTTTCAAGTATATCGTCTAAGTCCCCTATAATTTTATTTGCTGCAAGGTTTGATAACCTTTGGGCTAAATTTTCAGCATTTTCATTATTTTCAATTTTTAATTTATACTGACTACAAAAATCTCCTTGATCTAATTTTTCATTAATTTTCATAATTGTTATGCCTGTTTCTTTATCTAAATTCATTATTGATCTCTGAATTGGTGCTGCACCTCTCCATTTAGGCAGCAATGATGCGTGAATATTTATAAATCTATCCGAGTATAAACCAAGCATTTCTCTTGGTATTATTTGACCGTAAGCTACGACTAACACTAAATCTGGTTTAAGATTTTTCAAAATAGATTTTTCCTCTTCGATATTATCAAAATTATTAGGAGTTCTAACTTTTAAAGATAATTCCTCACAAATTGTTTGGATAGGTGATTTTTTTATTTTTTGGCCTCTGTCACTTTTTTTTGGAGGTTGTGTATATACCATAGAAACTTCATATGCATTTTCAGATATTGATTTTAATATAGGTACAGCAAAAGAAGATGTTCCCATAAAAACAATTCTTTTCATTTTAAATTAAATAACCAATCTTTTCTGGTCTATTTTTTGTTTTGAGAGTTTTTTTAATATAATATCTTTTTTTAGTTTAGATAAATAGTCAATAAATAAAATACCTTTAAGATGATCTACTTCGTGCTGTATACACGTAGCTAATAAACCGTTTGCTGTTAAAGTTTTTTCTTTACCAAAATAGTCTAAATATTGAATTTCACATTCACTTGGTCTTTCTATTTCGGCAAACAAATTTGGTATAGATAAGCAGCCTTCTTCGTATTTTTTCAGTGACTTACTTTTGCTCGTAATTTTAGGGTTCACAAAAAACATTGGAAGTTTCTTATTATCTTTATTTAAATCAATGACTACTACATTCTTTGGAACACCTATTTGTATTGCAGCTAGACCAATTCCATTTGCTGCATACATGGTATCCAACATATCATCCATTAATTGCTGTTCTTTTTTACCAACATTCTCAACAGGAAGGGAAATCTTCCTTAATAATTTATTCGGCTCGGTTATAATTTTTTTAATAGCCATTTTTTAATTTTAGTACAATTTATAGAATAATTTAAGCCCTTAAAGGTAAAATGTTATATAAAATTTCATTTCTTATTGGGTCTATGTCCATTTGGTTTAAAGCGTTTATAACAAAATATAGTGTCTCGGATCCTAAATCTTTTATATTATCTTCACCAATAATCTCTATCAATCTTAATATCGCCATACCAGTTTCATCATCATTTATTAAAATTTGAATATCAGTAGGCATAGAATTATCGTCTAAAGTATATAAGTATTTAAATTCCTCACTAACATTAATACCATCAGACACCATTGCCTCTATTAATATGATATCTTTTGTTACTAAAAAGTTTTTTTTACTTTTTTTTACTTTTTTTAAAAAATTATTTAAGTCCTTTTCAATTTTTTTTTTGGAAATTGTTTCGTCACTAAAATATTTAACTAATTTTGATTGATGTAGTATTTTATTGTTATACTTTATCTTATTATTTTTTTTGTTTGCATCTGTATATACTTCATAAAAATTTGTCAATTCTGATGATAAATCTTCTAATTCGTACTGTTTAAGGATTGTTTTAAGCTCTTTATTAAAAGCCAACGAAATATTATCTTGTATAAAACTATTTTTTAGTGTCTCGCAAAGTTTAATTTTGTCATTGGCATTGTTGGTTAAAAGTATTCCTTGATATAGTAAAGCTCTAGATTTAATCTTAGATAATTTTTGATGCTCTGATTCAACATTTAAAAGTTGGTCAATACTAAATTGAAATCTTTTATATAAGTTAAACAATTCGTTTTCGTCATAATTTTGGTCATGAGTTGCTTTTTCTAGAAGGAAAACTTCTTCATCATCTTCAAGATTTACGTCATTTATACTGCCAAGCAAGTTATTTGAAGATAGATATCTCCAGTAAAGTTTTGTTGTTTTTTCAGAGGGCACATAAACAAATTTTTTATTAGTTAAATAAGATAAATGTAAACTTAACAAATCTTTGTCAGATGTGCTTAGTTCCTCATCTGTATATTCAAATAAATATGATAATTTTTTTTCAAAAAATGGATCTTTATATCCTGATTCTTTTTCAAGATCATAACTTAAAATTGCTTCCTCTTTTTTCTTTAGAAATGTAAGACAATAAATATTAAAATTTTTTAAATAATTATTATTAAAATTAATTTTTATTTTGTCTAATATTTCACAAGCTTGTTTATTTTTATTTTCTGCTAATAATTCATCTACGATAAATTTGATTAATTTTTCATTAGGAATTATATCTATATTTTTAAATACATAGTCTTCAATCAGTTCTACATCTTTATATTTCATCAACCATTCAGATTTGATATCAAAAAAAATTTTTTCATCTTCAGGAATTACTGGCGAGTATGTATTTGTTAACAACAATTTAGTGTAAATACTTTTAGCGTCATCTGATAGTTTCATTTTATTTATTTTGTTAGATAAATTGAAAACTTTTTTAGGATCAGAATTTTTCCACATATTCATCATAAAGCCGTTATCGCTTGGATCGTATAATCCAACTATTTTCTTATTAATTTCTATTGTATCTTGTTCTATTGCTATTTCGTCTTCTTTAGAATTTGTTAAATTGTTAATACTTTGCTGCACATCATTATCTAAAGTATCCTCGATAGTTTTTTTTTCTTCTTTGTTTTCTATGCTCCATATATCAACTGGCTCATTAGATTTAACACTTAATGTTAAACTCATAAGCATAATAAAGATTATAAAAGTTTTATTTGACAATTTTTAAATTTTCTTGTGGAATTTTTTTTTCAATTAGTTTATTTGGAGAAGGAAAATTTATTTTGCTTATTAAAATAACTATAATAAAAAAAACAAATACTCCTAAAAGTAACTTAATTATTATTTTTAAAGGATTAAAAGACTTTCCTATACTTGTTTTTTTATAAAATTGCATGTAATTTTAATAATTTCAAATTAAGACAAATTTGTGTTTTTTCAACTAAGAAAATTATGGAATATAAAAAGAATATAGTCTTGATCGGTATGATGGGCTCTGGAAAATCAACTATTGGAAGGATGTTGGCCAGAAAATTGAATTTAAATTTTATAGATATAGATAGTAAAATAGAAAAATTAGAGAATTTAAAAATTAAAGACATATTTGAGAAGAAAGGTGAAATTTTTTTTAGAAATTTAGAATTTAAAGAGTCTTTTAAAGAAATAAAAAAAAATAATAATATAGTATCTTTGGGTGGAGGGGCTTACCTTAACGATAAATTAAGGCTAATAATTAAAAAATTTTCTTGTTCTATATGGTTACATTGGAAATCAAAAACTCTGATAGAAAGGATTAGAAATAATCCTAAACGCCCTGTAATTAAAGGAATGAATGAATTTCAAATAAAAAAAATGATTAATGAAAGAAACAAAGTATATGCAAAATCAGATTTTAAAATTACATGTGATAATCATAAAAAAAACGAAATTATAGATAAAATAATAAACGTTTATAAAAAATATGAGATTAGTAATTAAAACCAAGCAAAAAAATTATCCTATTTATATTGGAAAAAATAATAGTTACCGCATCAGTAAAATTTTAAAAAATAACAATATACGATCTAAAAATATAATAATAATCTGTGACAAGAACGTTCCTTCTAAAATTGTCTTAAAAATAAAAAATAATTTAAAAAGTAAAAAAGTAGTATTTTATAAGATGGTTTTTAACGAAAAGAATAAAAATATGAAAACTATCGAGAAAATAATAAATTTACTTCAAAGGAATAATTTTAGCAGAAACGATTGCTTAATTTCTATTGGTGGAGGTATAGCAGGAGATGTATGCGGATTTGCCTCGAGTATATACAAAAGAGGTCTAAAATTTATTAACATACCTTCTACCTTACTAAGTCAAGTAGACTCATCTATTGGAGGTAAAACTGGGGTAAACACATTTATAGGAAAAAATATGGTAGGTACATTTTGTCAACCAGATTTAGTAATATCAGACTCCATATTTTTAAAATCTTTACCTAAGAGAGAAATAATTTGTGGCTACTCAGAAATACTTAAGCATTCACTAATAGATAATAAAAGTTTTTTTTATTATTTAAAAAAAAATTATATTAACATTATAAATCTAAAGCAGAAATTTTTAGATAAAGCTATTTTTGTAAGTTGTAAAATAAAAAAGAAAATAGTTGAAAAAGATGAAACAGAGAAAAATCTCCGCAAGTCATTAAATTTTGGGCACACTTTTGCTCATGCTTTTGAAGCAACAATGGGTTATTCAAAAAAATTAAATCATGGGGAAGCAGTCTTGTTAGGAATATTGGCTGCGTCTAAGTTTAGTTATAAAGAAAACTTATTAAATTCTCAAGATTTTAACTTAATTGAAGATCACTTATCTCAATTAAATTACTATAATTTTAAAAAATTTTTTAACAAAAATAAGATCAGTAAAATTATTAAGTTTATGAGCACAGACAAAAAAAATAAAGGTTCATCCATAAATTTAGTTTTGCTTAAAAGGATTTCAAAAGTAATTCTCCATAAGGAGTATAGCAAAAAAACAATTAGTAATTTTTTGAAAAACCTAATTAATTAAAATTTGCACGCTGTGAATATATTTTTTTAATTCATATTCTATTATTGAAAATATTATTTTATTTGCAGCAATTTTATTTTTAATTTTTAATTGTTTAGATTTAATTTCAATTTTTATATGAAACCTTTTTTTATCAAAATTTTTATGTTTTACATGAAGAAAAGTTTTATCTTCAACGTTGAGTTCTTCACAAATTATTTTATCAGAAATTTTTTTTTTGATAATATTTATTAAATTATTTATTTTCATCTTAATAAAGTATAATAATACATAAATGAAAAATATTTGCGATTGGAATAATTGTACTGAGGTTGGTGAATATAAGGCGCCGGTTGAGAAAGATAATAGCAAAAAATATCGTTTATTATGTTTTAAACATATCAAAGAATTTAATAAAAACTGGAATTATTTTGCCAATATGAATGATGAGGAAATAAATGAATTTATCAAAGCAGATATGACTTGGCATAAACCTACTCAAAATTTTAGTGCTCAAGACAATTTTTTTAAAATTTTATGGAATAACACGCTTAATGATGAATTTGCAAAAAATGATAAATCAAATGGTTATTATAAAATGAGACATTTTACATATTCCGAAAAAGATTTAAAAGCCTTTGAAATACTAGGTATTCCAGCAAGTAACAGTTGGCATAAAATCCGTGAAAAATTTAAAAAACTTGTCAAAAAGTTTCATCCTGATATGAATTCAGGTAATAAAAATTTTGAAGAGAAACTAAAAGTAATTACTTTAGCGTACACACAATTAAAAAGAACTTTAAAAAAATGAATGAAAATATAAATTCAATTCCAGATATTAAGGTTTCTGTAAAACAAACTTTTGGTATAGATACAGATTTAGAAGTGGATGCCTTCTCAAAAAAAAATGATTTTGTACCTGACATAGATAAAAATTATAAATTTGATAAAGACACCACTATTGCAATTTTATCTGGCTTCTCATTTAATAAACGAGTTCTTGTTCAAGGATATCATGGTACAGGAAAATCTACTCACATAGAACAGATTGCTGCGAGACTTAATTGGCCTTGTATAAGAGTTAACTTAGACAGTCATATAAGCAGAATAGACTTGATTGGAAAGGATGCAATAAGATTAAAAGACGGTAAACAAGTTACTGAATTCCAGGAGGGAATTTTACCATGGTCGATTCAAAATCCAATTGCTTTAGTTTTTGATGAATATGATGCTGGTAGACCTGATGTAATGTTTGTTATTCAAAGAATTCTGGAGTCTGAAGGAAATTTCACATTATTAGATAAGAATAAAGTAATAAAACAGAATAAATATTTTAGACTATTTGCTACATCAAATACAATAGGTTTAGGCGATACAACAGGTCTCTATCACGGAACACAGCAAATAAATCAAGGTCAAATGGATAGATGGAATATCGTAACAACATTAAACTATTTAAGTTTAGAAAAAGAAATGGACATAATACTAGCAAAAAATAAATCTTATAACACTTCAGAGGGAAAAGAAAAAATTTCTAACATGATAAAAGTCGCTTCTTTAACAAGAAAAGGTTTTATGTCTGGTGATATATCCACTGTGATGAGTCCTAGAACTGTTTTACATTGGGCAGAAAATGCAAAAATATTTAATGATATCAGTTATTCATTTAGAGTAACATTTTTAAATAAATGTGATGAAAGTGAAAAAAACATTATAGCTGAATATTATCAAAGATGTTTTGGTGATGATTTACCAGAATCTTTGATAAATAAACAGAGTAAATGAGTAAAAAAGAAGAGATTTATAAAGAAAAAATTAAACAAGCACTAAATTCTACTTTTAAGGTAATATCTGAAAGTCTGGTTGATAACTCAAACAACAAAAAAAGTTTGGATATACAAAATGATCGATTTTTTTTTGATAGTTTAAAAGTAAAAGAGGAATATATAAAGTTAAGGTCTGATTTGGACTCTAAAGCTTTGAAGATTCGGTTTTCTAATAAAAATATATATAATAAAAATTACCCTAAAAACAATTCATCTGGAAAATTATATGAAATTAGTGAGAAAATAAGATACGAATTATTAGGATCTAAAATGCTAATGGGGATAAAAAAAAACCTGGAAAATAGTTATTTGAATAGGGTTAATCAAAATAATTTGGGAGCCAAGGATGAAATAAACATATCAGAAGCTTTTGAAATTTATATGTTAAATAAGTTTTTTAATATTAAACATAACATGAGCTCTAACAAAAAATTTCATCTTTATGAAAAAAAATTCAAAGAGAATATTGATGGTGAGATAAATTTTTTAATGGAAAATTTGGAAAACCAAGAAGCATACAATTTTAAGTTTTCTAAAATTCTTCAAAATTTAGATATTTTTGAAAATGAGGATGGACAAACAGAGCATAAAGAGGAAGACGAGAGAAATACTCAAAGTAATGGCGCAGATAATGAGGCAGAAGATCAAAAAAAAGTAGATGATAGTAGTATGGACGACATAAATACAGATATAACTGCAGAAAGTGACCTGACCGAATTTAGAATGGATGACTCTTTCCTAGATTCTGATGCGAATGAAAATGATACTCAGATTATTTCGCAGAAATTAAATGTTAATAAATCAAATCTCGAATATAAAATTTTTACAACAAAGTTTGATGAAGTTTCAAAAGCTGAAGATTTAGAAAAAGAAGAGGAAATAATAAGATTAAGAAAAAACCTAGATCAACAATTAATAAACTTTCAAGATTTAATAACAAAACTTGCAAACAAATTGCAAAGACAGTTATTAGCGATACAAAATCGTTCGTGGGAATATGACTTAGAAGAAGGATTGTTAGATAGTTCCAAACTAACAAGAATTATAATAGACCCACAAAATTCACTATCGTTCAAAAGAGAGAAAGAATTCGAATTTAAAGATACAGTTGTAACACTCCTAATTGATAATTCTGGGTCAATGAGAGGTAGGCCAATTACGATCGCTGCACTTTGTGCTGATATTTTATCTAGGACCCTGGAGAGATGTAATGTCAAAGTAGAGATACTTGGATTTACAACAAAAAATTGGAAAGGAGGCGAGTCAAGAGAGAGATGGAACACTATTGGCAAACCAAAGAATCCTGGAAGATTAAATGATTTAAGACATATTATTTATAAAAGTGCAGATGTACATTGGAGACAATCTAAAAATAACATAGGTTTAATGTTAAAGGAGGGCCTCCTTAAAGAAAATATCGACGGTGAGGCGATTTTGTGGGCTTTCAACAGACTAAGAAAAAGGAAAGAAGAAAGAAAAATTCTAATGGTCATATCTGATGGTGCCCCTGTAGATGACTCTACTCTATCGGTTAATTCAGGGGATTTTTTAGAGAAAAATCTTAAAAAAGTTGTTAAAAATATTGAGGATAAAAAAGATACTGAAATTTTAGCAATAGGAATAGGTCATGATGTTTCCAGATATTATAAAAAAGCAATTAAAATTACTGATGTTCAAGAGTTAGGGGATGTAATGATTAAGCAATTAAGTAATTTGTTTGAGAAAAATACCTCTAAGAAAAGATATCACTAAAGATTTTTTAAATAAGAATTTTTCCATCTTATTAATACCTCTGCGCCTGATCTTGTTTTTGAATTTCTGCAAATTATTTTTGCATTTTTTCTTTCTAAAAGAGTTTTTCCAATAAAGATACCTAATCCAAGTCCTATTTTAGATGAGAATTTGGTTGATGACTTTATATATGGTTGGCCTATTTTGTTTAAAATATCTTTTGGATAGCCTGGTCCATCATCCTCGATTGATATCTCTGAATTTTCATTATCACTTTTTATTGATATATATATTTTATTTTTTGCAAATTTATTAGCATTACCAATAAAATTTCTTATTCCATAATTAATATCTATAAGTTTTGAAATCTTAAAAGGGTTATCATCTTGATTTAGATTTAAAATAAAATCCTTATTAGAAATCTCTTGAAATGATTTAATTATATCTCTAATATATTCTGCCAAAGAGCACTCTTTGTTTATAAAATCATCTTCAATTACTGGATTTAATGATAATTTTTTTAAAATCTGACCACATCTCTCAACTTGGCTTACCAACAGTTCAATATCTTTTTTAATGTCTTTTTTGTCTTTAAATTGAGATGATAAATCTTGAGATATTATTTTAATCGTTGATAAAGGAGTATTTAAGGAATGCGCAGCTGCTGCTGCCTGACCGCCTAAGGATACTAATTGTTGTTCTTTAGCGATAACTTCCTCTAACTTATCTAAGGCTTCCTTTCTAAGTCTAGACTCTTGACCAAATATAATTGCAAAATAATTCAAAAATATTAATGCTATAATCAATGATGTAGGTATTGCGTAGTAATAAAAATTATTTACTAAAATTATATTTTGGCCTGGATAAACTAATTCTTTATGAAAAAAGGTTAAAAAAATTATTAAAAATATTGTTAAAATTATTAAACTTAGACTAGTTTTAAATTGTAGGTTTGAGGAAGAGAATACACTTGGAATAATTAAAAAAATTGAAAATGGATTTAAAATTCCACCTGTTAGATAAATTATAGCGCTTAATTGTATAATATCTATAAGTAAAAAAAGGAATGATGCCCTATTTGTTAATAAATTTTTATTATAAAAATTAATTAAAAAAATATTTGTTATCACTCCAATAAATATAATTATATTTGTAAGAATTATTTGAAAATTAAAATCAAAGAAAAAATACACTATATTTACTGTTAGAAACTGACCAATTATCGCGATCCATCTTAAAACAATATATGTAGATTTATTCAGTGTATAAATATTAGAAACATATTTTGTTTCCATATTATATGTCTAAATTTTTAATATCAATTGCATTTGCGATAATGAACTCTTTCCTTATACTCACATCATTTCCCATAAGTGTATGGATAATATCTTGATCTTTTTTTTCGTCTTTAGAATATTTTACTTGAAGTAGGTTTCTATTTTCAGGGTTCAAAGTTGTCTTCCACAACTCTTCTGGATTCATTTCTCCTAAGCCTTTAAATCTTTGAATTTTTAATTTAGATTTCTCGTTATTTAGTGTGTCTTCATAAATTTTTGTATTTTTTTTTAGTTTTTTTAAGTTTGGAGAGTTTTTTAAAATAAAAATTTCAAGTTCTTTCTCATCTTTTAAATATATGATTTTTCCTAATTTATTGACTTTAAACAATGGTGGCTGGGCTAAATAAATATGACCTTGTTCAATAAGTTTTTTAAAAGGATGATTGTTGAAAAAAGTTAACAATAATGCTCTAATATGCGATCCATCGACATCAGCATCTGTCATTATTATGATTTTTCCATATCTAAGATCATCTAAATCTATTTCGTCAGACTTAGGATCTAGTCCAAGTGCGTTTATAAGTGTAACTATTTCATTGGAGGATATCATTTTAGATAAAGCTTTGGTTTTTAAATCTGAAATATTCCCATTTTTTTTTGATCCATTAACCTCAACATAAGTATTTAATATTTTACCCCTTAATGGAAGTACAGCTTGATATTCACGATTTCTTCCCTGTTTAGCTGAACCACCTGCTGAGTCTCCCTCAACTATAAATAATTCTGTTCCCTCCCTTTTATTATTTTGACAATCAGCCAATTTTCCTGGCAAACCTGTTAATTCAAGAGCACCTTTTCTTCTAACACTCTCTCTAGCTTTTCTTGCAACATCTCTAGCTTGTGCAGCTTGTATAATTTTTAATAATACTGTTTTAATTATTGCAGGATTTTGATCAAACCAAATAGAAACCTTCTCGTTAATAAAGGTTTCTACGATATTTCTTATCTCGGATGAAACTAGCTTATCTTTAGTTTGAGATGAGAATTTAGGATCTGGCATTTTGATAGATAAAATTGCAATTAAACCCTCTTTTATATCCTCACCGGATATTGATAATTTATTTTTTTTTAAAATATTATTGTCGCTAACATACTTGTTTACTACTCTAGTTAGTGCGCTTCTAAATCCTAACAAATGTGTTCCACCATCTTTTTGGTAAATATTATTAGTATATGCGTAAACATCCTCTGAATAATTTGAATTCCATTCTAAAGAACATTGTATTTCTATATTATTTTTAATGCCTTCTATATAAATTGGTTTTTTAAATAAATTATTGCCATTTTTATTTTTGAGTTTTTCTTTTTTTTGGTTTAAGAATTCAACAAATTCAATTAAACCACCATCATATTTGAACTCATAGCTTTTTTCTTTTTTTATAGTTTTATCTACTACAACTAGCCTAATACCTTTATTCAAAAAAGCCAGTTCTCTCATTCTTTTTTGAATTATAGCACTGCTAAACTTTGTTGATGAAAATATTTCGCTTGAGGGCGTAAAAGTTATTTTGGTTCCTGTTTCTTTAGATTTACCGATTTGCTTTAATGGATTTTTTGCATTCCCATTAAAAAACTCAACAAAATATTTTTTACTATCCCTGTTTATTTCTAACTTTAGAGTTTTAGAAAGTGCGTTAACTACAGATACACCAACACCATGTAAACCACCTGATACCTTATATGAATCATGATCAAATTTACCCCCTGCATGCAACTGTGTCATTATAACTTCCGCCGCTGATTTTTTTTCTCCTTTGTGAAAATCTACAGGGATTCCTCTTCCATCATCTGATACTGTTATTGAACCATCTTTATTTATTTCAACTATTATATTTGTACAATGTCCCGCAAGTGCTTCATCAATAGAATTATCAACAACCTCGTAAACCATGTGATGCAAACCTGTACCGTCATCGGTATCACCGATATACATGCCTGGCCTTTTTCGTACTGCTTCTAGACCCTTTAAAACTTTAATGGAATCTGCTTTGTAACTTTGGTTTATTTCTATTTTTGCCATAAAAAATTTTTTTGAGAAAAAATAATCATATCATTTTTCTATAATTAAATAAAACTGCCTCTATAAATTAGCTCAAATAACTCAATAAATCCGGGCTTTATTTCATATATTCTTATTCTTTAAACTAATATTAGAAAAATATTAAAAAAAGTAAAAAAATGGCGGAGAGAGTGGGATTCGAACCCACGAAAGAGTTGCCCCTTAACACGCTTTCCAAGCGTGCGCCTTAAACCACTCGGCCATCTCTCCCAAAGATATTCATTTTTTTTTTATAATGACTACTTCGTTTGTATTTCCCTTAAAAAAAGAGATTTTACCAATGTTTGATAATACATAATCTTTTTCAACCTTTGTAATATACTCTGAGTTAAAATCATTTTTATTTAAAATTTCCATTAAAATTGTTTTTAAATCAGGCCTTTTTTGACCAATTCTCATGTCATCTCTTTTCTCAGGAAAATCAATCTCTTCAGTAATGAAAAAACCATCTTTCTCAACAAGCGGAAATAGCATAAAAAAAGAAATAACCTGATCTTTTAACATATGACTAGCGTCCTCAATAATTACATCAAACTTAATTTTTTTATCAATTATATTTTTTTGAATTGACTCTCGTGATGAAGAATCTACGTAAAAGTTTTTTAGTCTTACACCTTTATAACTATACATATCTGGATTAATATCAGCACTAAAAATATTTGCATTCTTAAAATAGAAGTTTAAGGCTGCTGAAGCATTTCCATAAAAAGATCCAATTTCTAAAATATTGAGTTTACTTTCTCTTAGCTTATTGAAAAAATTCTCATAAATTTTAGCGTACCCGTGTCCTATAATCTTATCTTTTTTTTGTTTTGATGGTTGGGCATATTGATTGTAACAAAAATCCCCTTTATCAGAATTAAAATACTCAAACAAATAATTTAAGTTTGAATTAAACAGTTTATCTTTAGAGGGAATTATGTCTAAATTTGTAGTTTTGGGCAAAAACAATAAATTGAAAGCATATTTAAATACTATTGTAATTAATAAATATAATTTTAATAAAATTGAGGCTTTAATAAATCTATGCCTGTAAAATATTGCGTAAAAGGTTTTAATTTTCATTTTTTTCCCAATTTATAGAGCTTTTTAGAATAAATTTTATATTATTAAATTTTGGCCTCCATTTTAAAACTTTTTTTAATCTTGTTATATCTGAATAAATTTGCGCAACATCTCCTTTCCTCCTATTTTGTTTATAAACTTTTACATTTTTTTTTATTTTTTTAAAAATATTAACAATTTCTTTTACAGAGTATCCTTTCCCGTAACCACAGTTTAAAATTAAAGATTTTTTATTTGAAGAAATTTTTTTGAGTGCTTTTATATGTATATTAGCTAAATCCGTGACATGTATATAATCTCTTATACAAGTTCCATCTTTAGTATTATAGTCATTTCCATAAATATTTACCCTTGGATTTTTTTTGTAATATTGAATTGCTAAATTTTTAATTAAGTGGCCATGAGAACTTTCTATCTCTCCTATTTTTCCAGATGGGCTTGCACCAGCAACATTGAAATACCTTAATATTGCGTAATTATAATTATATTTACTTGAATATTTCTCAATTATTTTTTCGCTTTTGAATTTAGTAAATGCGTAATAACTTTTTGGTTTTAGCTTATGCTTTTCTTTTACAGCTCCATTTATATTTCCATAAACAGAGCAAGAGGAAGAAAAAATTATACTTTTTACACCTGAGTTCTCACATGCCTTTACTAAGTTAAGCGTTCCGCCAACATTATTTTTAAAGTATTTTCCTTTTTTTTGTTCTGCCTCAGCAATATTTAGATATGCAGCTAAATGTATAATTAAAGAGATATCATTTTTTTTAATAGTGTTAGATAATTGTTTTAAATTCTTAATATCACCTTTAACAAACTTTGCTTTTTTGTTTATTAATTTTTTTCTCCCAGTAACTAAATTATCGTAAATAATTACGTTATATTTATTAGTATTAATTCTTTCAGCTATATGGCTTCCTATGTATCCAGCTCCACCAGTTATCATAATATTTTTTTTCAAATTCTACCTCTCATATCTTTATCTGAAATAATTTTAACATTTGGAATGTGTGTTATGAATTTTCCACCCTGCTTTATAAATAAACTCTCTTTTTTAAAAATTTCCTTTTTAAAGTTCCATGCTCCAAGAAAAACAAAATCCACATCTTTTTTATTCAATTTTTTATATTTTTTTATAAAGATTTTAGATCCTGGTAAAAATTTGTTAATTTTATCTGGGGTAGTATCTAAAAAATAATTAATTAAAGTTGGGCCTATTTTACAATAATTTAGAACAGTACAAGATTTTGCAGTTGCACCGTATCCAATTACTTTTTTGTTTTTTAATTGTAAATCTTTAAGTAATTTCTTTAGTTTAAATTTTGACTTTTTAATATTTTTGGAAAATTTTTTGTATGTAGAGAATTTTTTCAATCCAAATCTCACTTCTTTATTAATTTCTCTTCTCACAGCTTTTAAAATTTTAATTTTATTGTTATTTTTTTTTTTAATAAAGTATCTTGTAGATCCACCATGTGTATCTAAATTTTGTAAATCGAATATTTCTAATTTATATTTTTTTAAAATATTGCTTAATGATAATGTCGAAAATACATATATATGTTCACAATAAAATTGATCATAAATATTAAATTTTAAGCAAGGTAAAAGCGCTGGGCCTTCTAAAATTAAAATTCCATCTTTATTTAACGCAATATTAATTGCAGTAAAGGTTTCATTGAGATTTTCTATGTGACTTAAAGTGTTAGCTGAATAAATTAAATCAACTTTTTTTTTTTTAAAGAGAGATCTTGCAAGGCTTTTTGTCCAATATTTGTCGATAGTTACAAAACCTTTTTTTTTTGTAACCTTTGCAACATTTTTACAAGGTTCAATACCGATTATTTTATTTTTACTAAAATTTTTTAAAAATGTACCGTCATTGCTTCCTATCTCCACAATAAGTTTTGGATTAAATCTTCTTTTAATTTCGTTCGCAATTTTTCTAAATGATATTTGCATAGTTTTTGATTGAGAGGATCTATATGGATAACTTGAATTAAACATCTGATGTTTAGGGATTTTATTTTTTATAGATACAAGATAACTTTTATCGTCAAAGAGTAATTCTAACTTAAGTTTTTTTTCTTTTTTTTTTAATTGCGATTTTCTTAAATAAGAATTAGCCAAAGGTTGTTGTCCAAGATCTAAAAATTTTTTTAGCATTTAATTTTATAACTAATTTTTTTATATATCTTCAATTTCTTTTTTTATATAGCTATAATCAAAAATATATACTACATTAGTCCTAAGAGGTATCTTTCTTAATGTATGAAATTGATAGAGTATTAATTGCAAAATCAAAAAAGAGTAAAAAAAAAATTTTAAGTTTAATTTGGAGATTGATAAAAGGAAGTTTATTTAAAAGATCAAATAAAAAGTTGTATAAATTTTCAGGTTGGGGTATGGATATTAATCATTCTGACCCGCCATGGGAAACTTTACCTACCGCAAAGGATAAAATTTTTGAAGAAATTAATAATCTTTTATTGGAACGAATCTCAAATAGAGAATTTTGTTTGACTCAGTTTGACTTCCATAACACTAATTACTCAAAAATTTTGGAAGAACTAAAATGGAGACATTATTTACTCTATAATGCTTGTAATGATATTATTAAAAATTCTAATAATAAAAAAAAGAATTTAGTAGAGTGTGGTGTCTGTGATGGTTTGACTTTTTACATTATGGCTCAGTGTTTTAATATTAACAAAATTGAGTTTCAAGGCTACTTATACGACTCTTGGTCTAAATTTAATTTTGATAATAAAAAAGATCTTTTTGATTATTCTTATTTGAATTTAGAAATTACAAAAAAAAATTTGAAACAGTTTGAGAGAAATGTTATTTTTAATGAGGGAAATATTCCTGAAGTTTTTGATAATTCAGAAAATCCAAAAAATATCGATTTGTTACATCTAGATTTAAATTCTGGTGATGCAACAAGAGATGCACTTATGTTTTTTTATGACAAAATTAATTCAAAAGGGATAATAATTTTTGATGACTACGGAAGGATGGCCTTAGAAAAACAAGTTATTGATGAATTTTTTTTAAAAAAACAGGGTAATTTTATTTCTTTTCCTACCGGTCAAGCTATCTTTATAAAATCCTAGGTTAATGAAACAAAATTTAAGTATAATTATAACTTTATATAAAACACCAAGCAAAATGTTTAATAATTTGGTGCAGTATAAAGATTTTAAGTTATTCATTTTTGATCATGATATACAAAACAATAAAAGTAAAATTTCTTCTATACTAAAAAAAAAATTCTACTATAATTTTTCTAAATATAATGTGGGCCTTTCAAAGGCTACAAACTTTCTAATTTCTAAAGTCAAAACCAAATACTTTTTATTTACGCAGGCTGACATTAAAATAAGCAAAAAATCTATTTCTGCTTTGTTATCTGCATTTAGGCAAGATAAGAATATTATTTTTGCAGCACCTGTTTTAAAAAAATCATTTACTAAAGGAATAAAAGCAAAATTACAATACCAAAATGACTTAGATGCATCTGTAATGATGTGCGATACAAAAAAAGTAAAAAAATTAGGATTCTTTGATGAAAATTTTTTTTTATATTGGGAAGATAAAGATTTAATGCAAAGAGCAAAAAAATCTCGCTTTAAAATGGTGAAGGTACTTCATTCAAATGCGGTACATTTAGGAGGAAAATCAACTCAGAAAGACACTAACACTAAATTAGTTAGAAAAATTAATTTTAAATACGGTGAGTTCGTTTTTGACTTAAAATATAAAAGATTACGTCTGCTGAAAATAATAAGAAATTTTTTCAAAAATAGTATTTTTTTAATATTTAATATTTTTCTTTTTAATAAAAGTGGATTGATAAATAATTATTCAAATATAGCTGGCACTTTAAAATTTATTTATAATTTTTTATTTAAAAAAATAAAATTTAAATAAATATTAATCACTAATCCATTCTTTATACCTAGATATATTATCTATAATATATTTAGGGAAGCTTTCATCAATTTCTATTTTTTTAAAATTATCATCTCGCCCTATAATATCTGTTTTAAGATCTATTTTTTTTTTAATTTCCTCTAAATTTAAATATTTATCGTCAATCTTTTCATTAAAGTGATACGGATCATTAGTCTCACATAAGTTTTTATATTTGTTAAGTAAATCCTCTGGTCTTTTTAGATTGCAAAAATGCCACCCTCCATTATCTATGATATTGTTTAATCTAAATTTATCAATTCTCCAAAAAGGTCTTTTTTTAAATTTCAAGTCTCTAAGCCATTGAGGTGATTTAAGAAATTTTTTTACACATATTCTACTACCCAACCAGAATGGATGGTTTTGGCTTTGTAAATTAAATTTATAATAAAAATGTTTTTGTTTAAAAGCCGAGAGTCTATCTGAGACTTTAAAACTTAGAACTTTTTCAGGATTCGGTATTTCATCTAAATCAGATATTATTATCAAATCATCGTCTTTAGCATTTTTTAATCCTCTGGATATACAATTTCTTTGATGGTTTTCTCTTAAATATGGATCATCACCATCAGGTAAATCCTCAACAGGAACATAAATAATTTTATCTTCAAATTTTTGAAAATCTTCAATCTTAAAACGCAATTTTTTTTGATTGTTTTGCCAAGTCTTATTACCTTCTACAATCACAAAATAATCAACAATTTTATTTAGTATATTTAGTCTTAGTTCTAATAATAAGTCTTCATCCCAATATGAAAAGCAATCATAAATCATCTATCTCTCCTTATTTATTTTCAAAACACCTATAAAAGCCTCCTGCGGAATTTCAACACGACCAAATTGTTTTGCTCTAGCTTTACCTTTTTTTTGTTTCTCTAATAACTTTCTTTTTCTATCAAGTGCTCCTCCACCATGAATTTTGGTTAATACATCTTTTTTGAAACCTTTAATTGTTTCCCTTGCTATTATTTTGCCTCCAATTGCTGCCTGTATTGGTATCATAAAATTATGTCTAGGTATTAAGTCTTTCAATTTTTCGCATACCTCTCTACCAATTGGTTGAGCAAAATCCTTATGAACCATCATTGCTAGAGCATCTACAGGTTCAGAATTTACCAATATTCCTAACTTGACTAAATCTCCCTCTCTATGACCAATAATTTCATAATCAAAACTAGCATAACCACTGGTCATAGATTTTAATCTGTCATTAAAATCAAAGACTACTTCGTTTAGTGGAATTTCGTAATTAATTACAGCTCTATTTCCTGAATAATTTAAATTTTTTTGAATACCTCTTTTACCTTGGCACAATTTCATAATCGCGCCTAAATATTGATCTGGTGTAATTATTGTTGCCTTTATCCAGGGTTCTTCAATCATTTTAATTAATGTTGGATCCGGTAAATTTGAAGGATTCTGTAAATTCAAAATTTTACCATCATTAAGGTGAACTTTGTAAACAACACCTGGTGTGGTTGTTAATAAATTGATATCAAATTCTCTTTCAAGTCTCTCTATTATAATTTCTAAATGTAACAAACCTAAAAAACCACATCTAAAACCAAGCCCTAAAGCTGAAGATGCCTCAGGATCGTATGAAAAACTTGCATCATTCAATTTTAGTTTTGCAAGACCGTCTTTTAACTTTTGGTATTCAGAACTGTCTACAGGAAATAAACCACAAAATACAACTGGTTTACTAGGTTTAAACCCTGGCAAAGCCTCTTTAATTGGATTTAATGAGTCGCAAATTGTGTCTCCAACTTTTGTCTCAGATAAATTTTTTATTCCAGTTATTATAAATCCAATTTCCCCAGAATTTAGCTCTTCAATGTCAGTTGGCTTGGGAGTAAACACTCCAACTTTTTCTACATCGTATTCTCTGTTAGACGACATCATTCGAATTTTCATATTTTTTTTTATTTTACCATCAATTACTCTAACTAGAATAATTACTCCTAAATAAGAATCATACCAACTATCAACTAGTAAGCATTTTAAATTCTCATTTTTATTTCCCTTTGGAGATGGTAAAACGGAAATTATTTGCTCTAGTATCTCTCCTATACCCTCACCAGTTTTACCTGAACACGAAATTGAATTTGAAGTTTCGATACCAATAACGTCCTCAATTTGTTTTTTTGTTCTGTCAAGATCTGATGCAGGCAAATCGATTTTATTTAAAATTGGAATAATTTCATGGTTAGTATCTAATGCTTGATATACATTTGCCAATGTTTGAGCTTCTACTCCTTGAGTACTATCTACAATTAATATAGATCCCTCACAAGCATATAAGGACCTACTTACTTCATAACTAAAATCGACATGCCCAGGAGTATCAATTATGTTTAAAATATAATCTTTGCCATCTTTAGATTTATATTTAAGTTTCACAGTTTGTGCTTTGATTGTTATTCCTCTTTCTCTTTCTATATCCATTGAGTCTAATACTTGCTCTTTCATTTCTCGTTCTGTTAATCCGCCGCATAATTGTATTATTCTGTCAGCAATTGTGGACTTACCATGATCTATATGGGCAATAATTGCAAAATTTCTTATATTATCTAGGTTGGACATTTAAGACCTTAATTTAGCATCGATTTTGTCTTCAACAGAATTTATTATTTTTTTTGAAATATCTGTTAAATCATTTTCATTTAAAGTTTTATGGTCAGATTGAATTGTTACCTTCAAAGCAATTGATTTTTTCCCAGAGGGGATATTTTCACCTTCATAAACATCAAAAATATTCACATCTTTTATCAATGATTTATCAACACTTGAGATAACCTCTAATAAATTCTGAGCTCTTAAATTTTTATCAACTATAAATGCAAAGTCTCTATCTGATTTTTGATAATCTGAAAAATTTAAGCTCTCTTTTACTTTTTTAGTTCTACTTTTATACTCAACAATATTTTCTAAAAATATCTCAAAACCAAAAGACTTTTTAACAATTTTAGGATGTAGCTCACCAAAATAACCTAATAACAAATTGTATTTTTTTGAAAATACAGACCCAGATATACCTGGGTGATAATAACTAGGGGTTTTGTCCTGAATTTTATATTCATTTTTATCGATTCCTAATTCAGTTAGTGTTTGAATTAAATCCTTTTTTATTTCAAAAACGTCTAGTTGTTCTAATTTTCCCTCACTATTAATTTGTGTTTTTAGACCACAAACTAATGTAATTTGCTCACCAGGTTTTTTTCCTATAAATACAGGCCCAATCTCAAAAAGAGACTGGTTGTCGAAACCTCTTTTAGAATTTTTTTTCATATAAAATATTAAATTTGGAAATAAAGAATTTCTTAGAACATTTAAATCAGAACTAATCGGGTTAACTATTTTTATAGTATCTATTTCTTCTTTAAAACTATTGTTCAAATTTTCATCTGTAAAAGACCATGTCACAGTTTCAAAATAACCTTTAGAAGCTACAGATCTTTGTGCTAAGTGGAAATGTTTTTGATAAAAATTAAGTGTTGGTTTAATTCTTTTCTTTTCAGGCTCAATTGATTTAATGTTTTCTAATCCCATAATTCTTATCACTTCCTCTACTAAATCAATTTCTGCAAATATATCTGGTCTCCATGTTGGGACTTTAACGATAAAGTTCTTTCCCTTCTTTTTTAGTGTGAAACCTAATTTAGTTAAAATCTTATATATTTGATTTGATTTGACTTTTATTCCAACAATTTTACTTACTAAATTTGGATCAAAATTAAATTCTAAAGATTTAAACTTTCTATTTTGTTGTATGTCTAATTTTGAAGCCTCCCCACCACATATGCTGGTTATCAATTCAGCCGCTGCTTCAAGTCCTAATTGGACAGAATTTGGATCTATACCTCTTTCAAAACGAAACTTTGCATCGCTATGGATGTCTAATTTTTTTGCAGTTTTTCTTGTTAACTCAGGATCAAAATAAGCTGATTCTAGTAAAATATTTTCACTATTTATTTCTGTTCCAGATCTAGTACCACCGATTATACCACCCAATCCTAAGGGTCCCTCATCGTCAGCTATGACGCACATATTTTCATCTAATCTATAGCTATTATTGTCTAGTGCCTTAAAACTCTCACCTTTCTTAGAGTTTCTTACAATAATTTTATTTTTTATTTTATTTAAATCATATGCATGGAGGGGTCTATTTAAATCAAACATAACATAATTTGTAATGTCTACGACTGCAGAAATTGGTCTTAAACCTAAAGCTAAAATTCTATTTTTTAGCCAACCAGGACTTTCTATATTTTTTATATTTCTTATTATGCAACTTCCAAATATATAACATGCTTGATTTTTATCCTTTTCAATTTTTACTTTAAGATTATGTTTGATTTTTTTATCAAATTTAATTTTTTTATAATCTTTCAAATCTCCATAATCACAAGCAGCTAAGTCCCTTGCTATACCACGTACCCCTAGACAATCAGGTCTGTTTGGTGTTACAGATAATTCGATTACATTATTCTTGTCTGAATTATTAAAATAAGGTTTTCCAATTCTGGAATTAAATTTACTATTTAATTCAATAATCCCTTCGCTTTCATCTGATAACTTTAGTTCTGCCTCTGAGCAAAGCATCCCATAAGATGTTTCACCCCTTATTTTTGAAACTTCTAATTTCATTCCACTTTTTGGAATTACTGATCCTGGAGGAGCATAAATTGTTAAAAGACCTTCTTTAGCATTAGCTGCTCCACATACAACATTAACTGATTTATTGCCATCAATTTCAACCTCACAAAGTTTTAGTCTGTCTGCATTAGGGTGCTTGTTAGCTTTAATAATTTTTGCAATTATGAAATTACTTAATTCATTTTTTATAGGTTCTACTTTTTCAACCTCTAAACCAATACTATTTAATTTATTTATAATTTGAGATTCTTTTTTTTTAGTTTTCAAATGAATATCTAGCCAGTCCTTAGTAAACTTCATCTACTTAAACCTCTATAGTTCGTAGGTACATCTAGTGGATCAAAGCCGTAATAATTTAACCATCTATAATCACACTCAAAAAAAGATCTAAGATCATTAATTCCATATTTTAACATTGCTAGTCTATCTATGCCTATTCCAAAAGCAAAACCTTGGTATATTTTAGTGTCGACTTTACAATTTTTTAAAACATTTGGATGGACCATGCCACACCCTAGTATTTCAAGCCATCTGTCACCTTCGCCTATAATTATTTTGTTATTTTCGATTTTATAACCTATGTCAACTTCTGCGGATGGTTCTGTAAATGGAAAATGACTTGGTCTAAATCTCATTTTAATTTTTTTGATCTCAAAAAACTCTTTTATAAAATAATTTAGACATCCTTTTAAATGCCCCATATTTATATTCCTATCAATATGTAGTCCCTCTAATTGATGAAACATTGGTGTGTGTGTTTGGTCGCTATCACTTCTATATGTTCTTCCGGGGGCAATAATTTTGAATGGAGGTTTTCCTTTTAACATAGTTCGTACCTGAACTGGAGATGTATGTGTCCTTAATAATGTTTTCATATCTTTATCTAAATAAAAAGTATCGTGCATATCTTTAGCTGGATGATTTTCAGGTGTATTTAGGGCTGTAAAATTATTATAGTCATTCTCTACATCCGGTCCTTCTTCTACTGAAAAGCCAATTTCTGAAAATATACATGAAATTTCATCTATCACTTGCGAAACTGGATGAATTTTTCCTATTTTAAATTCTTTCTCGGGTAAAGTGACATCTACTTTTTCTTTTTCCAGTTTTTCGTTTAAGTTTTTGTTTAATACCTCATTTTCTTTATGTCTAATTATGTCTTGGAGTTCTTGTTTAGATTTATTTATAGTAGAGGCAAAGATTTTCTTTTCCTCTGGTGATAAAGATCCAATTTTTTTAAACTCATGATTGATTAATCCATTCTTGCCAAAAATTTCTGTTTTAAGTGTCTCTATTAATTTAGCATCTTGTGTTTGGCCAAGTATATTTTTGAACTCTGATATTTTTTTTTCAAAATCTGACATATTCACAGATTATTTCTTAAACAAATAAAAACAATACCAAAGATTATTTAAGTGCAGCTTGTGCTTTTTTAACAATAGATTTGAAAGCTTCTGGATTATCATAAGCTATTTCTGCAAGTATCTTTCTGTCAATTTTTATACCTGACTTATTCAGGGCATAAATAAATCTGGAATAAGTTAAACCCTCTAATCTAACTCCAGCATTAATTCTTTGTATCCATAATGATTTGAACTCTCTTTTCTTATTTCTCCTATCTCTATATGCATACTGCATAGATTTTTCCATAGCCTGTCTAGCTACTCTGATAGTATTTTTTCTTCTGCCCCATTGACCCTTGACAGCTTTTAAAACTTTTTTATGTTTAGCTCTACTGGTAACTCCTCTTTTAACTCTCGCCATTTTTTACCCTCTCAAATTATAAGGCATATATGATTTAACAATTTTTCCATCCTGTTTTGACATTACAGTTGTGCCTCTTTGTTTCCTTATTTGTGAATTTGTTCTTTTAATCATTCCATGCCTTTTACCAGCTTGAGGCATTATCACTTTTCCTCTTGCAGAAATTTTAAATCTTT
The DNA here is from genome assembly GCA_003210095.1 of Pelagibacteraceae bacterium AG-426-E17. Lineage (GTDB taxonomy): Bacteria > Pseudomonadota > Alphaproteobacteria > Pelagibacterales > Pelagibacteraceae > Pelagibacter. The sequence goes on along the minus strand of QCNP01000001.1, from coordinate 484,786 downwards.
TTTTTGCTGAACTTTTTGTTTTTAATTTTGGCATAAGTGCGAGGGTTATACAAAGATAATAATAAATTTACAAGATATTTATTAAATAGGCTGTATTATCATGATCATCTGTTTGCCATCAAATTTTGGTTGGAGTTCGACTTTTCCAAGTTTTTCCATATCTGTTTTTATCTTTTGCATTAATTCATCACCTAAATTTGAATGTTGTAATTCTCTACCCTTAAATTTTATAGTAAATTTTACTTTGTCACCTTTAGAAAGAAACTTTTGTGCATTTTTAATTTTAAAAGTATAATCATGAATTTCTGTTACAGGCCTAAGTTTAATTTCTTTAATTTCAATTTTCTTTTGTTTTTTTTTTGCCTTGTTTGCTTTCTTTTGAGCATCATATTTATATTTTCCCATGTCCATTATTTTACATACTGGCGGCTTAGCGTTCTGAGCTATTTCGATCAAATCTAAGCCCTCATTTTTAGCAATTGTTATTGCTTCTTGAGTATTTAATATTCCTAAATTTTTCCCATCACTTGAAATAACTTGTACTTCATTAGAGACAATTCTATTGTTGGATCTTGGCCCTTTATGTTTGGTCCTTCTTTGAAAGTAATTTTGTTTAAAATCCGGCACTTATAAAGATGGAGCTTTATTTAAAGCTTGGTGGGTAGTTATAAACTTTTTCAATTCTATATTTTCCTGTTTTTTAGAATCCAATCTTCTAATAGTTACACTATTGGAGTCAACTTCTTTTTTTCCACAAATAAGTAAAATTGGGACTTTTGATAAAGAATGATCTCTAATTTTATAATTCAAATTATGGTTTTTAAGATCTACCTCTGACGAAAAACCGGCATCGATTAACTGCTTATTAACTTTCTTAGAATAATCATCGAATTCGTCTGAAACTGGTATTACAACAGTTTGTAAAGGGCTAATCCAAAATGGAAGTTTTCCTGAATAATTTTCAATTAATATTCCAATGAATCTCTCTAGTGATCCAAATAATGCACGATGTAACATAACAGGGACTTTTTTGGAGCCATCTTTTTCAACATATGATGCACCCAATCTCTCTGGCAAATTAAGATCTACTTGTAAGGTACCACATTGCCAATCTCTACCAATTGCATCTCTTAATACAAATTCTATTTTTGGTCCATAAAAAGCACCTTCACCTTTATTAATGCTATAATCTAATTTAGTTTCTTTTACAGCTTTGAGTAAAGCCTTTTCAGATTTATCCCAAACCTCATCGCTACCCACTCTAAGATCAGGTCTATCAGAGTACTTCAAAATAACATTTTCGAAACCTAAATCCTTGTATATTTCTAAAATCAGGTTTGTTATAGAAAGAGATTGCTCTGTTATTTGATCCTCGGTACAAAAAATATGTGCATCATCTTGTGTGAAAGCTCTTACTCTTAATAAACCGTGCAACGCTCCAGATGGTTCATATCTATGAACTTTTCCAAACTCTGACATTTTAAGTGGAAGATCTCTATAGCTTTTTAACCCTTGATTAAATACTTGAACACAGCCAGGACAATTCATTGGTTTCACTGCAAAAATCTTTTCATCTGGAGTTTGTGAAGTGTACATGTGAGCGCCGAATTTTTCCCAATGTCCAGATTTTTCCCATAATGACCTATCTAATATCTCAGGAGTATTTATTTCTTTGTAACCTGCATCTTGTTGCTTTTTTCTCATGTAATTGACTAGTTTTTGAAATAAGTTCCATCCTTTTTCATGCCAAAATACTGCACCCGGACTTTCTTCTCTAAAATGAAATAAATCCATTTCTTTTCCTAATTTTCTGTGATCTCTTTTTTCTGCTTCCTCAAGTCTTTTTAAATAATCTTCTAAGTCTTTTTTTGATGCCCAAGATGTTCCGTAAATTCTTTGCAACATTTCATTTTTTGAGTCTCCTCTCCAATAAGCTCCGGCAACTTTCGTTAATTTAAAATTTTTACCTATCTTGCCTGTTGAGGGAAGATGTGGGCCTCTACAAAGATCATGCCATTTTCCGTGAAAATAAATCGATATCTCCTCATTTTTCGGAATATCTTGAATAATTTCTGCTTTGTAGTTTTCACCCATTTTTTTAAAATGAGAAATTGCTTTATCTCTTTCCCAAACCTCTCTATGAGTAGTTTCGTTCCTATCAACTATTTCTGACATCTTAACCTCTATTTTTTTTAGATCTGACTCAGTAAAAGGCTCCTTTCTAGAAAAATCGTAATAGAACCCATTTTCAATTGTTGGGCCGATCGTAACTTGTGTCCCTGGAAATAATTCCTGCACAGCCATTGCTAAAATATGTGCAGTGTCATGTCTTATGGTATCCAAACCGTCGTTATCTTTGGATGTTAAAATTTTTACTTCAGAATCGTTCTCTATTTCAAAACTTAAATCTTTTAAATCACCATTTACACTCATTATTAGTGCCTCTTTAGCAAGTGACTTACTAATTTTTTCTACAATCATAGTTCCAGTTACTTTTTCACTGAAAGATAACTTTTTTCCATCTGGTAACGTTATATTAGGCATTTATTAATTTTTTATATTCTGAATAAGTTGAAAAACACATTTTTTCAACATTAAATTTTTGTTCAACATTTTTTCTTCCACTATTTCCCATCGCATTTAGTGTTGTATCATCAGATCTAAATATATTATCAATTTTTTCACACAAAGATTTTGGATCTTCAGACTTAAATAGTAAGCCTGTTCTGTTATCAATAATAGTCTCCTTAGAGCCACCAATATCACTTGCTATTATTGGTTTTTTCATTGACTGTGCCTCTACTGAAACTCTACCGAAAGCCTCAGGCTCAACTGAAGCTGATACAACTACATTTGCTATGCTATAAGCTATTGGCATTGAGTTTGCATGTTCCAAAAAAATTACATCTTTATTGAGTCTATATTGTTCAACCAATCTTAATAATTTTTTTTTATATGTATCCCTCCCTTGGTCCGACCCAAGTATAATAGCCACAAAATTTTTGTATCCAAAGTTAGTTTTAAGAATATTTAAAGATTCTATTAACAACTCTTGACCTTTCCACTCAGTAAGACGCCCAGGCATTAATATAATTTTTTTTCCAAATTCAATATTTAATTTAGAGTAAAATTTAGCTCTCTCTTTTTTATTAATATTATTTGGATCATAATATTCTGTATTGATTCCTCTAAATATTACCAAAAATTTTTTTATTTTAGATACATGTTCGGAATAATTTTCTGTAATATGTTTGAAGATAAAATTTGATCCAGCAATTACACAATCTGATTTAAGCATAATTGAGTTATAATATTTTTTCAACGATGAGTTAAAATTATAAGTACCATGAAATGTTGTAACCAATTTACACCCAGTAATTTTAGCAACAAAATAGCATGACCATGCAGGTGCTCTACTTCTAACATGAATAATATTAATTCTATAGAAAAGTACTATTAAAGTTAAAATAAAAATGTTTAAAAAAATTAATATTGGATTTTTGCTATGAACAGGGGTTTTAAATAATTTAACTTTTTTTTTGTTGATATATTTGATTAATTTACCGCCACTTGTAGCAATATAAGACTTGCTTTTTTGTTCACTAAGATAATGTGCTAGATCATAACATCCTATCTCAGCTCCCCCATAGTCCAATCTTGGTATTACCTGTAAAACTTTTAATTTAGATGACATTTAATATTCATATATTATCATATTTTATAATTCTTTATGACTAAATTTAAATTTATAAAATTTAAAACAAACAAGAAAATAAGGGTTCTATTTAAGAATTCCCAATCAAATATTTTTTTAGTTTTTTTACATGGTTTGAAATCAGATTTAAACGGAAAAAAACCAGAATATCTTTTGAGATATTGCAAAAAAATAAAAATTGGTTTCATGGCTCTTGAGTACTCTGGTCATGGTAAATCTTATGGTAAGTTTGAAAAAGGTACTATTACTAGTTGGTCGAACGACGTAAAATTTATTATTGAGAAAAAATTAAAAAAAAAAAAAATAATCATTGTGGGATCTAGCCTGGGAGCTTGGTTAGGATTAATCCAACTTAAATATTTTGAAAACATAATAGGTTTTATAGGAATTGGGGCAGCACCTGAATTTCTTGACAGATTAATATGGAAAAAATTAAACAAAAAAAATAAAAATTTAGTCCTTAGAAACAAATATTATAATTTAGAGAATGATGATTATTCATATAAAATTACTTTAAAAATAATTAAAGACGGTCGAAAAAATAAGGTTCTTAATAAAAAAAACAAATCTAAATTTCCAATTTATCTTCTTCACGGTGAAAAAGATAAAGTGGTTCCTCAAAGTTTATCAAGAAAAATATTAAAAGTATTCCCAAATTCAAAAAAGAAATTTATAAAAATTAAAAATGGAGATCATAGTCTTTCAAGAGTTAGAGACCTAAAAATTTTGAGTAATTATATAAACAAAATAATTGATTACAGTGCTAAACCCTCTTTATATGATGGGTAAATAAACTCGTAATTTAATTCTTTTTTTACTTTTTCATTAGAAACCTTTTTCGAATCTCTATAAAAATCTTTCAAAACACCATCCTCTAAGTCTTCGAAATTAATTTTAGTAGGTAACTCACATCCTAATAATTTAGATGCATAACTTGTAACCTCAAAGCTTGATGCAGGCTTATTGTCTGCAAGGTTGAATATTTGATTTTTTTTTATGTCTACTAAAGACAGATATAATATTTCAGATATATCCTTAACATGTATTCTTGAGAAAAAATGATTTTCTTTAATCACCAAAAAACTTTGTTTATTTTTAAGCCTTGTGACTGCATTATTTTTTTCCGAATAAATACCAGCTAATCTAAATATCTGAATTGGTAATTTTTTTTTTTTTGAAAATTCTATCCACTTATTTTCTATATGTAGTCTGTCAATCCCCATTTTAGTTTTTGGTTTAGTTTCACTTTCTTCATTTACCCATGCGCCGTTATGATCTCCGTATACGCTAGTTGATGACAAGTACAAAATAGATTTAATTTTACTACTTTCGCTTAAATGATTAGCAAGATTTTTTAAAAATAAATCGTTTGAATTAATTGGTGGAACAGAAATTAAAATATAATCATAGCCATTTAATTTATCCAAAATTTTCTTGTCGTAGGTGTTTTCTTTAAATTCTAAGTTTTCAAATTCAAAGTCACCCAATTTTTTAATTGATGAGTTTTCTCTAGTTGAAATTGTCAAATTTAAGTTTACTTTTTTTTTTAAAAGATTTGATACTAAGTTTTTGGCAACTTGACCATAACCAAAACATAAAAGATTCATTTATATCCTAACTTGCGAAACTAACAACTTTATTTGAAATTGGATTTTCTAATTTATCAATCATTTCTTTTGGACAAACTTGAATAAAATTTTCTATTTCTTGATCAAAATTATCAATTATCTTTTTTGATAGTAAAGATTCTGTTTCATGCTGATGTTCTGTAATCAGATTTTTTAAAAAAGATTTCCAATAATCTGTCTCAATCTTTTGCCAAATTACTGACTCTGGGTTAACTCTTTTATCAAATTCTTTTTTTGTATCGTAAATAAAGGCCATTCCACCTGTCATACCAGCTCCAAAATTATCACCTGTTTCACCTAGAATTACTATATTACCTCCTGTCATGTACTCGCAACCATTTGAGTCACAGCCCTCAACTACTGCTGTTGCACCTGAATTTCTAACAGCAAATCTCTCTCCAGCTTGTCCTGCCGCAAATAATTTACCTGAAGTTGCTCCATATAAAACTGTATTACCAATAATTGTATTTTCAAAAGAAATTAGATTACTTTCTTTTTGAAGTTTCACTACAAGAGTCGCGCCTGAAAGACCTTTTCCAACATAATCATTTGCATCACCATTTAATATTAGTTTTAAACCTTTAATTCCAAATGCACCAAATGATTGACCTGCAGAACCTTTAAAATTAATTTTTAAAAAACTATCATCCAGAGTTTTATTTTGGAATTTTTTATATAATTCGTAAGATATTCTTGTACCAACTGCTCTGTCAGTATTTTCAATTAAATACTCATCTTTTAAAGGTGTTTTGTTATCTAAGTTATTTAATATCTCTGGCCAGATTTTTTGATCAACTGTATCAGGAACATAGTTAATTTTAGGATCTTCACAATACCTTTTGTTTTTACCCGGGTCAGCTTTAACAAACAAAGGGTTAAGATCTAGGTCATCTAGATTAGGTGAGCCTTTGCTTACCTGCCTTAGTAAATCAGTTCTTCCAATTATTTCATTAAGTGTTTTAAATCCTAATTCTGCAAGTATTTCTCTAACCTCTTCAGAGATAAATTTGAATAAATTTACAACTTTATCTGGTGTGCCTGTAAATTTCTTTCTTAACTCATCGTCTTGTGTACAAACTCCAACCGGACATGTGTTTGAATGACATTGTCTTACCATTATACAACCCATTGCAACTAATGCAGTTGTGGCTACTCCAAATTCCTCTGCTCCCATCATTGCTGCAATGACTACATCTCTACCAGTTTTTATTCCTCCATCTGTTCTTAAAGTCACCTGATGTCTTAAATTATTTAACGTTAAAACTTGGTTCGCTTCTGTTAATCCCATCTCCCATGGTATACCAACGTATTTTACGCTTGTTTGCGGTGTTGCTCCTGTACCTCCGTTATGACCAGATATGAGTATAATATCAGCTTTTGCTTTAGCTACGCCTGCTGCAATCGTACCAATTCCTGAGGATGCAACAAGTTTTACGCCGACTCTAGCCTTTGGATTAATTTGCTTTAAATCATAAATAAGCTGAGCTAAATCCTCTATCGAGTAAATATCGTGGTGTGGAGGTGGAGAAATTAAAGTAACTCCTGGGGTTGAGTGTCTAAGTCTTGCAATTTCTTTTGTGACTTTAAATCCAGGTAGTTGTCCTCCTTCACCAGGTTTTGCGCCTTGAGCAATTTTTATCTCAATTTCGTTACAATTATTTAAGTAATCAATGGTTACCCCAAATCTAGCTGAAGCAACTTGTTTTACACGTGAATTAGCACTGTCTCCATTTTCCATTTTTTTAAATCGGGAAGCGTCTTCTCCACCTTCACCACTGCATGATGCTCCTTTAATTCTATTCATGCCAATAGCAAGAGTTTCGTGTGCTTCTTTTGATAGGGCACCATGAGACATACTTCCACTGCCAAATCTTTTTTGTATGTCTTCAACTGACTCTACTAAGTCTATAGATATCGGGCTTCTTTTTTTAAAATCGATTAAGTCTCTTAAATTTATAGGTGGTAAATCTTGTATGCCCTTTGAATATTTTTTATATAAATCGTAAGAGCCTGCAGTCACAGCTGATTGGAGTAAATGTATTAATTTTCCTTGATACTGATGCGTTTCTCCATTTTTTCTGTATCTATAAATTCCTCCAATAGGTAATACATTATTTTCATTGTTAAACGCCTCTTCGTGTATTTTTCTAACTTTTTTTTCAATACCTGTTAATCCAATACCTGAAATTTTAGACAAAACACCAGGGAAAAAGTCTCTTACAATTGTTCTACTTAGACCAACTGTTTCAAAATTACATCCACCTCTATATGAGCTTATTACCGAAATACCCATCTTCGACATGATTTTTAAAAGACCTAAATTTACTGATTTTACATATCTTTCAACGCACTCTTCATACAGGTACTTACCAAATAATTTTTTTTCAAATCTTTGATACAAACTATCAAGGGCTAAATAAGGGTTTACTGTAGTTGCGCCCACTCCTATTAAAGTAGCAAATGAATGTGTATCAAGCGCTTCTCCGGTCTGTACGTTTATTGAAACATAGCCTCTTAATCTCATTTTTGTTAAATGAGTATGAACAGCACCGATACATAAAAGCATTGGAATAGGATAGTTTTCTTTGGAAACATTTTTATCGCTTAATATTATCTGAGTTACACCTTGTCTTACATAAATTTCAGCTTCTTGCTTAATAGAGTTCAGTTTTGACTCAATGTTTTCATCAGTTTTAAAAGTACAGTCTATGGTTTTATTGTTCTTATCAAAAAAACTTACAAATTTTTCAAATTGATTATTTGTAAGTATAGGACTATTTAAAACGTAAATATTTTCCTCTGTTAAATTATTAAAATCTAAAATATTACCTAAATTTCCAAATCTAGTTTTTAAACTCATAACTTTATTTTCTCTTAATGAGTCAATTGGAGGATTGGTTACTTGACTAAAATTTTGTCTAAAAAAATGGTAAAGTGGTCTATATTTATTTGACAAGACTGCAAGTGGGGTGTCATCTCCCATTGAACCTGTAGCCTCTTTGGCATCTTCTGCCATTGGGTGAAGTATTAATTCTAAATCCTCTAAGCTATATCCAAAACAATGTTGTAGTTTTCTTAAACTATCTCCTGAAAATATATTTTTTTCATTTTTGATAGGTAGTTTTTTGTCTAAATCTATAATTTGGTTATTGAAATGTTTATATTCTTTAGCAAGATAATTTTTAATATCTTTATTATTAAAAACTTTTCCTTTCTCTATTCTAACTCCCAAAATTTCTCCTGGTCCTAATCTACCTTTAGAAATAATTTTCTTTTCATTAAGCTCAATCATTCCAGTTTCAGATCCAGCAAAAAGAAGATTATCTTTTGTCAATGTGTATCTCATAGGTCTTAAACCGTTTCGGTCAGTTGCTACAATAACCCATTCATTGTCTGTAGCTGCAATAGCTGCAGGGCCATCCCAAGGTTCCATTGTACTATTTAAAAAATTAAATAATTTTTGGTGATCAGCAGGTAGTATTTTACTCTTTTTTGACCAGGCATCTGGTATCAGCATTAATTTCGCTAACGGTGCTGGTTGTCCAGAGATATTGAGTATTTCGAAAACATTGTCTAATGAAGCAGAGTCTGAATTACCACTTGGTATAACCGGTTTTAAATTTTCCATATCTTCAAATATGGGGCTAAACATTTCTTCCTCATGGACTTTCATCCAATTAATATTACCTTTTAATGTATTTATCTCTCCATTATGAGCTAAAGCTCTAAACGGTTGAGCTAGGTCCCAACTAGGTGCTGTGTTTGTAGAAAAACGTTGGTGAAAAATTGCATATCTCGATGTAAATCTCTCATCTTTTAAATCCAAATAAAAGTCTGATAAAGCTTCGGCGAGAAACATGCCTTTGTAGATGATTGATTTGGAACTAAATGAACAAATATAAAAGTCATTTAAATTCGCCTCTAAAATTTTCTTTTCAATTTTTCTTCTAGCTTCATAAAGCTTTATTTCTAATTTTTTGCCTTTCTCTTCTTTGGTATTATGTTTAAAAAGCACTTGCGTAATTTCAGGTCTATTTGACTCTGCTGTTTCACCCAATACTGATGGATCGACTGGAACTTGTCTCCATCCATAAATATTAAAGTTACTTTTTGTTAATTCACTCTCCACAATTGATCTACATTCCTCCTGCGCTGAATAATTATTTCTTGGTAAAAAAAGCATTCCGACGCAAACTTCGGAGTCATCGTGCTTATGTCCAGTAGCCTCTATTTTTTCAATAAAGAAATCAGAGGGAATTTCTATATGAATACCAGCTCCATCACCTGTTTTTCCATCTGCATCAATTGCTCCTCTATGCCAAACAGCTTTTAAAGCTTGAATACCATACTCAACTACTTTTCTAGATTTTTTTCCATCAGTTGATGCAACTAAACCAACACCACAAGCGTCATGTTCCATAGATTCATGGTAAACACCTGATTTTTTTAATAAATCTAAATTTTTTTTTCTTAACTTGTTCATGCTACTTTTAAATCCTGTTTTCTTTTTGACTTTAGTAATTTATCGATACTCTCCGCTACATCTCTACCATCTTTAATGGCCCAAACTACAAGTGAGGCACCTCTTACAATATCACCAGCAGCAAAAACTCCCTTTAAATTTGTTTCCATAGTATCAAAATCAATTTTAATTGTTCCCCACTTGGAAACTTGAAGATCTTTTTCATCAAATAATTTAGGTAGATCTTCAGGATCAAATCCTAATGATTTTATAACAATATCAGTCTCAATTTCATATTCAGATCCTTCATCCACAATTGGCTTTCTCCTTCCGCCATCGTCTGGATCACCTAGTTTCATCTTATTTACTAAAACTTTTTGAACTTTATTTTTTCCAATAAATTCTTTTGGACCACTTAACCAAACAAATTCAACACCCTCTTCTTCTGCATTAGCAACCTCTCTTGCAGACCCAGGCATATTTTCTTTGTCTCTTCTATAAAGGCATTTTACAGATTTAGCTTTTTGTCTAACAGCAGTTCTGACACAATCCATTGCTGTATCACCACCGCCAATGACTACTACATTCTTATCTTTTGCATTTAAAGTTCCGTTCTCAAAGTTCTCAACTTTATCACCTAAACCTTTTTTATTTGAAGTTGTTAAAAATTCCATTGCTGGAAATATATTTCCAAGATCACTACCTTTAATATCTATTTCTCTAGGTTTATAAACACCTGTAGCAATAAGTATTGCATCGTGCTCTTTTTTTAATTCATCTAAAGTTGCATCTTTTCCAACTTCAAAATTTAATTTAAAATTTATTCCACCATCTTTTAAAAGTTTAATTCTTCTTTCAACAACTTCTTTCTCAAGTTTAAAATTTGGTATTCCATAAATTAACAAACCTCCTGCACGGTCATAACGATCGTAAACAGTTATTTTGTAACCCTTCTTTCTTAGTTGTTCGGCGCAAGCTAAGCCCGCTGGTCCTGATCCTATTATTCCAATACTTTGATTTAATTCTTTTTCTATTTTGATTGGTTTTACCCAACCATTTGCCCAAGCATTATCAGTGATAAATTTTTCTACAGATCCTATTGTAACTGTGCCGTGACCAGATTGTTCTATTACGCAATTTCCTTCACATAATCTGTCTTGAGGACAAATTCTACCACAGACCTCGGGCATGTTATTTGTGCTTTGAGCTAAATTATAAGCCTCTTCAAGTCTACCCTCAGCTGTTAACTTAAGCCAATCGGGTATGTTATTACTTAGAGGACAATGTACTTGGCAAAATGGAACTCCGCATTGAGAACATCGGCTAGACTGTTCTTGAGCTTTTCCATGAATAAACTCCTTATAGATCTCATTAAAATCCTCCTTTCTATTATCGGTATCTCTTTTAGGTGGATTTTGCTGACCTATATTTACGAATTTGAGCATTTTTTCTGACATAATCGATCGCTCTTATACAATAAGCGATCGAGTATATAAATCAAAATTGGGACATAATAATTGACCTAAAATTTAAAAAAAGTAAGAAAATTAGGCATTAATTCATATTTTGCATAGCAAGTATGCATACATCTTATTGCTATAATTTTGAAATATCTTAAGAAAATAAGATGTTGTTTGATTACTACGAAATATTAATTCTTTCATTAATTCAAGGAATTTCAGAATTTATACCAGTAAGTTCCTCTGCACATCTTTATATAATTTCAGAATTATTTGATTTTAAAAATCAATCACTAATGGTTGATGTGGGGATGCATTTAGGGTCTCTTTTAGCAGTTCTATTCTATTTCAGACAAGACTTCTTAAATATTCTTAAAAACAAACAAATTTTAAATTTAATGGTCATTGGATCTATTCCTCTAATTATAGCTGGCTTTATAATTTATACGACAGGTTTAATAGATTTTGTAAGAGACCTAAAACTGCTTGCTTGGTTATCGTTAATTTTTGCAATAGTGCTTTATTTTGCAGATAAAATTAAAGTAACAAAAAAAATAGATACTGATTTGAATTTAAAAACAATATTAATTATTGGACTGTTCCAAATTGCCTCTCTTTTCCCTGGAGTAAGTAGATCTGGAATAGTGATAACAGCAGGAAGATTTTTAAATTTTGATAGATATGATGCTACTAAAATATCTTTTTACTTATCTGTACCAGCAATAGCTGGTGCGAGTTTTTTAAGTTTGAAGGATGTATTTATAAACGATGCAACTTTTAATTCATTAATAATATTATCTGTAATCTTATCTTTTATTTTTTCTTATATCACAATTAAATATTTTTTGATCTTCATAAAAAATTTTAACTTTAATATATTTATAATTTATAGAATTATTTTATCTTTATTCATTTTTTATATTATTTATAGCTAACTTTTTTAAGTTCAGGAAGTAACTGCGATAATAAAACTCCAATTAGAATAAATACACATCCAAGAATGTTATTTATATTTAAAACTTGACTTAAAATAAGCCAAGCAGCAATAGCAGCGAAAACACCCTCTAAAGAATATATTATAGCAGCAGGAGCTGGATTAATATTCTTTTGAGCATATATTTGCAAAACAAACGCAAACCCACCTGATAAAACTCCTGCATAAAGGATTTCGTATTTTTCAGATAATATTTTTTGAAGGTTTATTTCCTCAACATAGAGACTAATTAACAACGAAAGTACAGATACAATAAAAGTTTGTACTAAACCAACGGTAATTGGAAGCTCAAAACTTTTTACGAGTTCGCCTATAAAAATAATATGTAGAGCCCAAAAAAATGCACAAAAAATAACTAACATGTCTCCTTTTCTAACAGTAGCATCATAAAAATTAGTCAATAAATACCCACCGATTACACATAAAACTACAGAGGGATAAACACTCCAATGAACTTTTTTTTTAAATAAAAAAAGAACTATAAAAGGAACCATTGGAACATAAAAAATTGTAAAAAATGCTGCATTAGCAATATCAGTGTATAATAGAGCGACTTGTTGCAAAGCAGTTCCTAAAAAGAGAAAAATACCGATTGAAAAAGATAAATATACAAATTTTTTTTTGTCTTTATTAAACTCATATGCAAAATTTTTTTTTTCTATCAGTAAAAAAATAGGTAATAAAGCAAAGAAGCCAACCATAAATCTTACACCATTAAAAGTGTAAGGCCCTATGTTGTCCATACCTGTGTCTTGTGCAATAAAAGTTGTTCCCCAAATAAAACAACAAAGTAGTGCACTTGCTAAAGAAGCCTTTTTTGTCATTTAATTAAAGTGATAATTTATAAGCAAAATTTTGCCCAAGGTTGTCTTTTAATTCGTTACAAAACCTTGCCGCATCTGCACCATTAACTACTCTGTGATCATAAGACAAAGATAATGGAAGCATTAAATTTTTATTTCGTTCTACTATTTTACCAATACCTAATATTGCAACTTCAGGAGGGTTGATAATCGGTGTAAAAAAAGTCCCACCAATACCTCCTAAACTTGTAATTGTCATGGAGCCTCCAAAAAATTCTTTTTTATCAATTTTTAAATTTCTACATTTTTCACTTATATCTTTAAGTTCAATTGATAAGTCTTCTATCTTTTTGCTATCTGCATTTCTTATTTTTGGTACCATTAGGCCATGCTCTGTATCAACTGCTATTCCTATATGAAAATATTTTTTTAATATAAGTTCGTAGTTTTCTTCATCCTTAATAGAGCAATTAAAATGAGGAAATTTTTTTAAACTATTCACTAGAGCTTTAATAATAAAAGCTAAAGGGGTTATTTTTTTCTTTTCACCGGTAAAATTATCCTTCAAATTTTTTCTAAAACTTTCAAGTTCAGTAACATCAGCCTCGTCATGGTGAGTTACATGTGGAATCGTTCGCCAAGATTCAGATAAATTTGGTGCTGCCAACCTTTTTATTCGTGGCATTTGTGTTATTTCTATTTCACCAAACTCACTATGATCAAACTCTAGTTTCTTTTTTTCGTCTTTTATTGATTTCTTCGGAGTGTTTTCTTGTTTCTTAATTTGATTTTTTATAAAATTTCGGACATCATTCTCTGTAATCCTGCCATTTCTTTCTGAACCTTTTAATTGAGAAATGTCTGCACCAAGTTGCCTTGCAAACTTTCTTACCTTTGGGCTCGCATGTATAATTTGGCTCATTTTTATAACTTGGTTGGCATCGGTTTATTTTTATCAATATTATATTTTTTAATTGCATCCTCAGCGTATTTTGATGCAATTAGTTGTTCTTTTGAAAGAACGCTCAAAGCATAAGTAACAATATATTTTTTATCTACTTCGAAAAAGTTTCTAAGATTTTTTCTTGTATCACTTCTTCCATACCCGTCTGTACCAAGGGAATAAAAGCTCTTGCTTGTATATGGTCTTATTTGATCAGATGAAATTCTCATATAGTCTGATGCAGCTAATATAGGTCCTTCAGAATCTTTTAAACATTTTTCTACATACGTTTCTTTAGGTTTCTCATCTGGATTAAGTAAATTATATCTCTCTATCTCTAAACCATCTTTTCGTAATTCGTTGTAACTTGTCACGCTCCACACATCAGAGTCAATTTTATAATCTTTATTTAAGATTTCTGATGCCTCTAACATTTCTCTTAATATTGAACCTGATCCTAAAAGTGTGATTTTTGTTTTTTTATTCATGTTTATAGATTTTAATTTATACATTCCTTTTAAAATTGAGTCTTCAATACCTTTCTCATTAGGTATTTCTGGATGTGGGTAATTTTCATTTAATGTTGTTATATAGTAAAAAATATTTTCTTTGTTTTCATGCATTCTCTTTAAACCATCTCTAAAAATTACAGCTAACTCATATGCAAAAGTAGGGTCATAGGAAACACAATTTGGTATAGTTGAGGCTAGTAAATGACTATGTCCGTCTTGGTGTTGTAAACCTTCACCTGCGAGCGTAGTCCTTCCTGATGTTGCTCCAATTAGAAATCCTCTTGCTTGACTATCTCCAGCAGCCCATGCAAAATCTCCTACTCTTTGAAATCCGAACATTGAGTAAAATAGATAAATAGGGATCATTTCAATATCATGGTTTGAATATGCTGTACCAGCTGCTATCCAAGATGACATTGATCCAGCTTCGGTTATACCTTCCTCTAAAACTTGACCTTTTTTATCCTCCCTATAAGAAAATAATTGTTCTGAGTCTACTGGCTCATACTTTTGCCCTTCGTGAGCATATATACCGATTTTTTGAAAAAAACCTTCCATTCCAAAAGTTCTGGCTTCATCTGGAATAATAGGAACTAATCTTGGCGAAACATTTTTATCTCTTAAAAGATTGGTGAGCATTCTTACAAGTGCCATAGTAGTAGACATTTCTTTTGAACCAGTCGACTTTTTAAGAGCATCAAAAATATCTTTTGGTGGAGCCTTAATTGATTTTGCAAAAGTGGATCTTTCAGGTATATTTCCACCAAGTTTTATTCTTCTATCTTTTAAATACTTTATTTCTTCTGAATTTTCGTCTGGTTTATAATATTGAATATTTTTTACTTGCTCATCTGTTAATGGAACATCAAACCTGTCCCTATAATACATAAGATCTTTTACATCTAATTTTTTTTGTTGGTGAGTGGTATTTATACTTTCTCCTGATTTACCCATTCCGTAACCTTTTATCGTTTTAGCTATAATAACAGTGGGTTTTCCAACATTGTTAACTGCTTGATGATAAGCTGCATAAACTTTATGTGGGTCATGTCCACCTCTGTTAAGTTTCCAAATATCTTGGTCTGTCATAGAAGACACCATATCTTTTAATTCTTTATATTTTCCGAAGAACTTCTCTCTCACATATGATCCACCCTTAGCTTTAAATGCTTGGTATTCACCATCAACAGCTTCATTCATCCTTTTTACTAACAGACCTTTTTTGTCATTTGCTAATAGCTGATCCCAGTATGACCCCCAAATTACCTTAAGCACATTCCAGCCAGCTCCTCTAAAAATACCCTCAAGCTCTTGAATAATTTTACCATTACCTCTTACTGGTCCATCCAGTCTTTGAAGGTTACAGTTTACTACAAAAATTAAATTATCTAATTTTTCTCTAGCAGCTAAGCCTATAGCTCCTAAAGATTCTGGTTCATCCATTTCTCCATCACCTAAGAAAGCCCAAACCTTTCTACCTTCATCTTTAATGAGGCCTCGATTAATTAAGTATTTCATAAATCTTGCTTGATAAATTGCAAGCATAGGACCTAACCCCATTGATACGGTTGGAAACTGCCAATACTCTGGCATCAACCATGGATGTGGATAAGATGACAGTCCACCCGGTTTAACTTCTTGTCTGAAATTATCTAATTGTTTTTCGTTTAATCTTCCTTCAAGATAAGACCTTGCATAAATTCCTGGAGCACTATGACCTTGAAAATATATCAAATCTCCACCAAATTTATTATTTTTTGCTCTCCAAAAATGGTTCATTCCAACATCGTATAGAGTTGCGGCTGAAGCGAAAGTTCCTATGTGTCCACCTAATTCTGGGTTTTTTTTATTAGCTCTTACAACCATGGCAGCTGCGTTCCATCTAATTAGAGATCTAATTTTTCGCTCTATATTTTGATCGCCAGGTAGTTTTTTTTCTTCCTCGGGAGGTATTGTATTAATGTACGGAGTATTTCTAGACATTACTAATCCAGAACCCTCTCTGTATGAATGCTCTATTAATTGTCTGATTATATATTGTGCTCGTTCTTTACCATCGCTGTTAAGTACTGCAGATAATGACTCAAGCCACTCTTTGGTCTCACTAGGATCTACATCATTTGTATCTGAGACAATCTCAATTTTTGAATTTTCTAATTTGGAGATTTTTTTTGTCTCCGAAACTTCTTGTCTGATAATTTTTGGTTCCTCAATTTTTTGTACTTTTTCTGCATCACTTATAATTTTTTCTGTATCTTTTGGTATTTCTGTCTCTTTTTTAACTTCCTTAACTTCCTCGATTTTTTCACTTCCACCTTCTACAGAAATTGAAATTAATTTGTCACCTTTTGAAACTTTATCTCCTATCTTAATTGATATACTTTCTACAATGCCTTCCTCTGTTGATGGCACTTCAACACTAGATTTATCACTTTCTAATGTTACAATTGGATCGTTAATAGAGATTTTTTGGCCTTGTTTTACTAACAGCTCTATAATTTCAACATTTTCAAAATCACCAATATCGGGTACTAAAAGATCTTTTTTCATTATTTGAAGCTATATTTATAACATATTTATATCTTTTTTTTGACATCCTTAAATATGAAAATACTAATATGATTAATTTATTTAAAAAATTATTATTAAACAGAGATAATAGCAAAAAATTTGATGCAAGAGTATGGATACAATTGGCACTATTAAATAAAAACTTAAAATCTTTAAAATATTAATCCCGAGCAATACACATAGAAATACCCATACCACCACCTATACAAAGAGTAACTAAACCTTTTTTATTATCTCTTTTAATCATTTCATGAATTAATGTGACTATCAATCTTGCACCTGATGCTCCAATTGGATGACCAATAGCAATTGCTCCTCCATTTACATTTAACTTTTCTTTAGGGACTTTAAGCTCTTTAACAACTGCAATTGTTTGTGCAGCAAAAGCTTCATTACACTCTATTAAATCTAAATCATTTATACTCCAACCAGCAATTTCAAGAGCTTTTGTAGAGGACGGAATAGGTCCCAAACCCATTAAAGTTGGATCAACTCCAGAAGTGGCCCAAGAAACAATTTTTGCTTGGATATCTAAATTTTTTTTCTCTGCTAAATCTCTTGTGGTAAGTAATACACCGGCTGCACCATCGTTTATACCAGATGAGTTACCAGCAGTAACAGTACCTTCTTTTTTAAAAGCAGGTTTTAACTTTTTAAGATTTTCAATATTTAAATTAAACCTTGGGTGTTCGTCTTGATTATTATCAATTATTTCATTTAAAAATTTTTTGCTTTTAATTGAACTTTCTGTTTTAGATTGTGAGTCTAGTGCAAAATAATCTTGTTCATCTCTTGAAATATTAAATTTCTCTGCAACATTTTCTGCAGTTACACCCATATGGTAATTGTTAAAAGCATCTATTAAACCATTTGTTAACATTTCTTTCTCATCTGAATTTGACATACTTTCTTGCCCACCAGCGATAACAAATTTTGATGAGCCCATAGAAATTGACTGGTATCCTAAAACAATAGCTCTTAGTCCTGATCCACAAACTTGATTAATATTAAAAGCAGTTTTCTCTTTAGGGATCCCAGATTTTATTAAGGCTTGTCTTGCAGGATTTTGTCCTCCTAAACTTGGTAAAACTTGGCCAAGAATGACTTCATCTATCTCTAAGGGATCTACGTTGGTTTTTTTTAAAATACCTTTTATAACTATTGAGCCTAATTCATGGGCTTGAAGTTTCTTATGAATGCCTCCAAATTTGCCCACTGATGTTCTCAAGGCAGATGTTAAAACTATATCTTTAGAATTTTTTGACATTACGATAGAATAAACTTAAATTTAAAAATTACATTAAAATATAGATGATTTATGTTAATTTATTTGCGCCTGTAGCTCAATTGGATAGAGCGCTTGGCTACGGACCAGGAGGTTCTGGGTTCGACTCCTAGCAGGCGCACCAATTATATGAAAATTTCCTTACAGAAAAGTGTAATAGTTTTTTTTGCGATTGTATTTTTATTTTTATTGTTACTAACTGTAATTCTTTAATTATATATGAAACAAGATTTTCAACAAATTAGTAGAGTATCTGGATTTATGCACCACAATGGTGGTCTTTATTTTAGAGAAATTTCTGAAAATGAATATGAGTTTAAAGCTACAATTAGGGAGTTTCATTTAAATAAAAGAGATATTACTCACGGTGGTTTTATTTGCTCATTGATAGATGCTGGAGCAGGAACTGCTGTGCATAGAACGACTAATCAAAAATCTTGTGTTACCGTATCGCTTGATATTAAATTTATAGCACCATCAAGAAAAAAGGATGAGTTGATAGGAAATGTGCAAATACTTAAAAAAACAAAAAGTATGGTATTTGTTAATTGCACCTTAAAAAAAAAAGATCAATTAATTGCATCTGCAACAGGGATTTGGAAGGTGATTAGGAAAATATGATTGGTATTTTAGGCGGTATGGGAACCCAAGCAGGATTAGATTTTTGTAATAAAATTGCAGTTTTAAATAGAGGTAAGAAAGACCAACAATATCCTAAATTTATATTATATAATAAATCTGATACTCCAAAAAGACCTGAGAATTTGAAAAGATATTTTAATGTTCTTGGCGAGCTAGTTAAAGGTTGTCGATTACTTCAAAAAAATAAGTGTAAGTTTATTGTAATGCCATGTAATACAGCGCATTACTGGTATAATGATTTGCAAAGAAAAATTAAAATTCCAATTATTAGTATGCCTAAAGAAGTTTTTCTTCACACTAAAAAAACGTGTAAAAAAAATTGTAAAATTGGATTATTGGCAACTGAAGCTACTATAAATACAAAGATTTATCATAATTATTTATCCAGAAACTTTGAGTTAGTTACACCAACTAAAAATCTACAAAAAAAATGTGTTAATAAAGCTATACAGTTAGTTAAATCTGGTAAGGTTAAAGAAGCTGAAAAAATCATTGGTCCTGCTGTAAGATATTTAATTAAAATAAGGTGTAAAAAAATTATTCTCGGGTGTACAGAAATACCAATTGCGATTTTTGCTTTTAAATCTTTTAAAAAAGCTAAGAAATCGAAAATATTTATAGATCCTAATTTATTATTAGCAAATGTATGTATGAAAAAATATAAAGGTATTAAAATTTAGATTGAATATACAATATATGAAAATGAGAACTTTTTTTTCTTCGATTCGGTCATGTTTTAGACCATTTTTGTTCTTACCGGGTAACAACATATAGTAGGTAAAAATTTTGACACACAAATAATAGAAATGAAAAAAAATAAAATTACAGCAGTTCTAGGCCCAACAAATACCGGAAAAACTTTTCTAGCTATTGAAACTATGCTCTCTTTTGACAGTGGTATGATGGGTTTTCCATTACGACTTCTTGCAAGAGAGGTTTACGATAAAGTAGTAAAAAAAGTAGATCCAAATAAAGTAGCTTTAATAACTGGTGAAGAAAAAATTATACCTGCTAATGCAAAGTATTATTTTTGCACAGTAGAATCTATGCCAGTAGATAAATTTTTAGATTTCGTAGGTATAGATGAAATACAAATGTGCAGCGACCACGAAAGAGGTCATATATTTACCGATAGACTATTAAATTTGAGAGGCGAGAAACTGACAATGTTTATGGGTTCAAACTCCATGAGAAATATTATCGAAAAATTAGATGAGGACATTGAATATATTGATAGAAAACGACTTTCTAAATTAACGTACTCAGGGCATAAAAAAATATCTAGAATTGAGAGAAAAAGCGCAATAATCGCCTTTTCTGCGGAAGAAGTATACGCAATTGCAGAATTAATAAGACGACAAAAGGGAGGTGCTGCAATTGTAATGGGTTCGCTAAGTCCAAAAACACGTAATTCTCAAGTGAGTTTATATCAATCAGGGGATGTTGATTTTTTAGTGGCAACAGATGCAATTGGAATGGGAATAAATATGGACTTAAATAATGTTTATTTCTCAAACTTAAAAAAATTTGACGGAAAAAAATTACGGAGGTTAAAACTTTCAGAAATATCACAAATCGCCGGTAGAGCAGGTAGATACTTAAATGATGGTTCATTTGGAATAACTGGAGATTGTGGTGAAATAAGTGCTGAAGAAATAGATCTATTAGAGAATCATAAAATAGATGAGATTCACACAATTTTTTGGAGAAATCCAAAATTAAATTTTAAAAATGGAAATACATTAGTTAAATCTTTAGAGGAAAAACCGAGCAAAAGTTGGTTAAGAAAAATCTCAGAATGTGAAGATGAGAAGGTATTAAAATATATACTTAAGGATACAGAAAAACTTCAAATCTTTAATAATGAAAATGAGCTTAAATTATTGTGGGAATGCTGCCAAATACCAGATTTTGTAAAAAAAACCTACGGTAATCATTTAGAAGTTGTTGGTAAGGTATTTAATTTTTTAAGAGAGACACCAGGAAAAATAACCAATAAATACATGAAACAACAATTGTCTATATTAGACAAATTAGACGGAAACGTTGACTCAATATCAAATAGGATAGCAAATGTTAGGACTTGGTCATATGTAGCCAATAAAAATGGCTGGGTAGAAAATCAGGATTATTGGATTGAAAGAACCAAATTTTTAGAGGATAGATTGTCAGACCGACTGCATGATGAGCTAACAAAAAGTTTTATAGATAAACGCGCGAGTGTTTTAGCTAAAGGTTTAAAACAAGATATTATTTTTGAGACTAAAATAGTTAATAATGAGAAGGTAATGATTAATAATCAATTTATAGGAAATTTGAAAGGTCTTAAACTTGAACTAGACTTTAAGATAGGAGATCTAGACTCAGATATAAAATCTTTAAAAAAGGCATCAAGACAGAATGTAGGTCCTGAAATATTAGATAGGATTAATCAAATAATTAAAACAAAAAATATTGAGTTAAAAAATGACCTAAAAATTTACTGGAATAACTTTCCGATAGCATATTTAACAAAAGGTAATGACTATTTAAAACCAGAAATAATACCAATAGTTGATGACGTTGTAGAAACAGACGATAAAAATAAGTTACAAAGTTTTTTAAAAGAATGGTTAAATGAAAAGATTAATAACGAGCTTGGAAGTCTATTAAAATTAAAAGATATAGAATCATCCAATTCTTCTACTAGAGCTTTATCTTATATGCTTTATGAAAATAATGGTGTTTTAAAAAGAGAGTTCCTAGAGAAATTATTAAAAAGTATTGATCAAAAAGAGAGAAAAATACTAAGAGATCAAGGCGTTAAGTTTGGTAGATATCATATATTTTTATATAAACTATTTAAACCGAATATTGTTTCACTAAGATTGATATTATGGAAAAATTATAACGAAAAAAATTATAATTTGGAACCCCCAACTTTTGGATTAAATTTTATAAATGATAAAAAATTTGCTGATAAGAACTTTATGTTACTTTGTGGCTTTGAAAAATTTGATGAATTTTTTGTTCGAATAGATATTTTAGAGAGGTTATTTTTAGAAATAATAAGCTCGGATACGATCAAAAGCAGTAAAATTGAACTAGTGCCTAAAATGTTAAATCTTTTAGGCTGCAGTAAAGAAAATTTCCTCAAATTAATTAAGAAAATGGATTACAATGTGTCACTTGAAAATGACAAATATTATTTTAAATATAATCCTACAAAAAAAATTAATAAAAAAACTAAAAGCAAATTACAAAACGACAATCCATTTGCTGCTTTAAAACAATTGAACATTGAATGATATTTAAATTTTTTGATAAACAAAAACCGTTAAGTAAAGATAGTGATCTGCTAAATGTAGCTTGTTTAATGATACATGCGGCTAGAATAGATGAAAACTATACAGAAAAAGAGAGGGAAATTATAAAAAAAACTCTTACAAAACTTGATGATAACGAAGATATGGACAAATTAATGTTAGAAGCTGAGAAGAAAGAGGCTGACTCTAACCATATACAAGATTTTACTAAAAATATAAAAGCCATGGATAAGAAAAATAAAATAGAAGTTATAAAAAATATTTGGAGTATTATTTTATCTGATGGTACATCAGACGTATATGAGGAAAATTTAATGAGACGTTTGGCAGGATTGCTCTATATAGATTCTAAGACTATGGGTGAAATAAAATTAAATATTAAAACTAAATTAAAACAATGACATACATAGTAAATGATAAATGTATAAAATGTAAGCTAATGGACTGTGTAGAGGTTTGTCCTGTGGACTGTTTTTATGAGGGAAAAAATATGCTTGTAATTAAACCAGATGAGTGTATAGATTGTGGCGTTTGTGAACCTGAATGTCCGGTTGATGCTATAAAAGCAGATACCGAACCTGGTTCAGAAAAATGGGTAGAAGTCAATAAAAAGTATTCAGAATTATGGCCAAATATCTCAGAGAAAAAAACTCCACCATCCGATCACGAAAAATATAAAAATGAAGAAAATAAATTTGAAAAGTATTTTAAAGAAAACCTTTAAAAAAAAAAAACAAAAGACTGAAAAAAAGAAAACTGTAAAAAAGTTTAATAAAAAAGTTAAATTAAAAATATTAAAAAAAAAAGGTAGACCTAAATTAATAAAAAAAGAAATTAAAGCAAATACAAAAGAAAAAAATAAAGAAACAAAAAAAATTATTAAACAAAATGAAAATACTAAATTCAATAAAAGTCCAGACCAGAAACCAGAAATAGTAAAAATTAAAAAACAAGCGACCGAAAAAAGAGATTTTAAAGTTAAAGATTATGTAGTTTATCCAAAACATGGTGTTGGACAAATACTATCAATTAGTCAAAAAAAAATAGGAGGTATTGAGGTGCAATGCTATGACATAAAATTTGAAAAAGACAAAGCTATAGGTCTTCTTCCAATTAATAAACAAACACATCTTCGACCTCTTTCTACTATAAACCAGGTAAATAAATCTATATCAATCCTTAAAGGCAAGCCTAAGATTAAAAGATCCATGTGGAGCAGAAGAGCTCAGGAGTACGAACAGAAAATTACATCTGGTAAAGTATATGATTTAGCAGAAGTAGTGAGGGATTTGAATAAAGGGGATGATATTATGATTGACCAATCATATAGCGAAAGACAATTGTTTGAAAAGGCTTACGAAAGAATTCTATCAGAATTTCAAATAGTTTTAAATTTGTCATTTGAAAATACACAAAAAAAACTTGATAAAGCATTAAAAAGAAACTTAGATAAAAATGTAGCGTTGCAAAAAGATCCTAAAAGCGAAGTTGAGATAAATAAAGAAAATCCTCAAAACCTGGGAGAAAACGAAGATACTGGTCTAGGTGATAATAATGAAAATGAAGAACCGGAATAAAAAAAAACGCTTCCCACACAATCGTTATGAGAAGCGTTTTTAAAGAAAAGAATATTATCTTCTTCTTCTTCTTTTTTTAGCTTTCTTTTTAGCTTTTTTTTTAGCTTTTTTTCTTCTTTTAGCCATCTTTAGCTCCCTGTTTGTTACGAATCTTTTTGATTCGTTATTAGTATAATTTTTAAATTTTTTCTTATGTTATGTCAAACATATAATTATTGATTAAATTAGTTGTGAAAGTAAAAAAAATTTTTTTTAATTTATTATTAATTTAAAAGTAAAAACATTAATGTTTATGCGACTAATCAACTGTTTTAAATAATTATTAATTATAAAGTTTTTCAAAATCTTTTTTATAAATATTTATTATTTTATATCTTTTAAGCTTTAATGTTGGTGTCATCATTCCATTTTCAATTGAAAATTTTTTTTTTATTACAAAATATTTTTTTATTTTTTCTATTTTGGTTAGATTTTTATTTATTTTTTCTATCTCATCATTTAATTCTTTATCTTTTATATTAATTTCAGAATTTAAAACTATTAAAGCTACAAGATAAGGTTTGTTATCACCGTATACTAAACTTTGCTCTATAAAATTTGAATTAGTTAGTGCAGTTTCTACTTTAACTGGCGAGATATTGTCACCACCCGGGGTAATTAATATGTCTTTTTTTCTATCTGTAATTTTTAAGTAACCATTTACAAAATTTCCAATGTCTCCTGTATGAAGCCATCCATCCACTAAAATTTTATTTGTTTCAGCTTTTTTGTTCCAATAACCCAACATTACATTTTCTCCTTTAACTAATATCTCACCGTCCTCAGCTATTTTTACATTATTGCATCTAAAAGGAATTCCTACTGTTTCAATTCTTATATCCTCAATTGGGTTGCAACTTACAACAGGAGAACTTTCTGTTAAGCCATATCCTTGTAAAGTTGGTAATCCTATTGAATTTAAAAAAGTACCAATTTTTGGGTCGAGTGCACCACCGCCAGATACAAATGTTTTTAAACTACCACCGAATTGTTTTTTTATCTTAGATCGAACTGTGATTTCACATATTTTATTTATCATTTTTTCTTTAATAGTCATTTTTTCTTTTTTAAATTTTTTTGTGCCAAGTTTTACAGTATTTTCAACTAGGAATTTTTTAATACCTTTGGCTTTACTAAAAGTAGAATTTATTTTTTGGTATAGGTTTTGGTAAAATCTTGGAACAGCGGTCATAATATCAGGTGAACAATCGCTAATATTTTTGAGAAGTTTATCTATACTTTCTGCGTAAAAAACTTTTGCACCTACTGCAATTTGTATAAATTGTACAGTGTGTTCATAGGAATGTGATAGTGGAAGCCAAGTCAAAAATTTCATATCTTTTGATATAATTGATTTGAGTAATTCGTAGCCACCCTCACAATTACTTAGAATTCCTCCATGACTTAAAATTACCCCTTTAGGATTTCCTTGTGTACCAGATGTATATATAATACAGGCTGGATCTGAACGCTTTAAACTTATTTCGTTATCGAAGTTTTCAAAATTATCTTTTTTATTAATAATATCTTCTATACATAGATAATTTTCAAATTGTAGATTTTTTAATCTGTCAAAAGAAATAATTTTTTTTATTTTTTTATAATCTAATATATCTTTAATTTTTTTAAATTGATCATCATTTGAGACTATTACAATTGAAGGCTCACAATCATTTATAATATATTCATAATCTTTAGTGGTATAGGTAGTATATGATGGCACACTAATTCCGCCTGCTAACATAATTGCTAAATCAGATATAAACCATTCTGGTCTATTCTCGGATATTAAGATACATCTATCACCTAACTTAATATCTTTTGATATATTATTTGATAAGTGATTAACAATTAAATAGGTTTTTTCCCAACTTAATTTATGTTTAGGATTACCTAAGTTAGTTAAAAAAATCTTATTTTTATCTTGTTTGTTATATTGATCAAAAAAAAGATCTAACAAATTATTAAAATTTTTCAATTTCATACTTTAATTGGTGGGCGAAGAGAGAATCGAACTCTCACAACATTGCTGCTATTGGATTTTGAGTCCAACGCGTCTACCAGTTCCGCCATTCGCCCTTTTTATTTAATATAATTTAAAATTTATAGTATAAATAGAGTTTTTAGAATAGTTAAATGATTATTAAAAATATTTACAATAATTCAATTAGAATAGCTGGCCATAAAAACTCAAAAAAATTTTTAGGATTTATATCCTTTATTGAAAGCTTTATTTTTCCTATACCTCCAGATGTATTTATAATTCCAATGACTCTTGCAAAAAAAAGTGAGTGGAAGAAAATAGCAATAATAGCAACAACAGGGTCAGTTTTAGGTGCGTGTTTAGGATATTTAATAGGATTTATTTTCTTCAACGAGATTGGAATAAAAATTTTTGAATTATATGGAGTTGATAATACAAATTTTTTGAAAGATAAGGTTTCCTCCGATGGGGGCGCAATCGCCTGGATTACATTGTTAGCAATTGCGGGTTTTACACCAGTTCCTTTTAAATTACTTACAATTACTAGCGGCTTTGTCCACTTTAATTTTTTTTATTTCGTTATAGTTTCGCTACTGACTAGAGGATCAAGATTTTTTATAATTGCATTTCTACTTGGAAATTTTGGTGCCACAATGAAAAAAATTATTGAAAAGAAACTATTGCCAGTCTCAATATTGGTATCAATAATTATTATAGTTTTTGCATTTTTTGTGTATAAATTTCTTATAAATTTTTAAATATATGTCAGAACAAAAAATTAAAATTTTTTTTTTATTCATTTTCACTTTAAGTTTATTCTCTTTAATAGCGGCTTTATATATTGAATATATTCTTGGTTTTAAACCTTGTATACTTTGTCTCTATCAAAGATTACCATACCTGATAGCTTTGATAATTGCTTTAACCTATTTTTTTTATAATAATAAAAATTTATTATTAGTGCTTTTAGCATTAACTTTCATATCAAGTTTTTTAATATCCGGATATCATGTTGGTATCGAAAAAGGTATTATAGAACCACTTTTTTCATGTACTAATATAAACACTGGAATTGTTAATAAAGAAGAAATTCTAAGATCTCTTAAAGAGATTCAGCCTGATTGCAAAAATGTTGATTTTTCATTATTTGGTGTATCGCTTGCGACTTTAAATTTCATAAATTCGTTTGTTTTAACTATGGCCATTGTTTATATATTTAAATATGCAAAAAAGTAATAAAAAAAAAATTGAAGAATTTATTAGAGTAGATCACGCAGGTGAGAGAGGAGCCATCAAAATTTATGAAGGCCAATTATTAGCATTAAATACGATAGTGAAAAATGAAGAATTAAAGAAAACTATTGAACACATGAAAGAACACGAGGTAGAACACTGTGAATTTTTTGAAAAAGAAATTAAAAAAAGAGGTATTGAACCAACTAAATTTTTACCTTTATGGGATCTTTTGGGATTAGGTTTAGGTTTTGGGAGTACTTTACTAGGGAAAAAAGCAGCGATGCTTTGCACAGCTTCTGTAGAAGAAGTAATTGATGAACATTATTTAAATCAGATAAAAGAAATCAGGAACGATGAAAAAGTTTTAAGAAAAAAAATAGAAAAGTTTAGACAAGATGAGATAGATCATAAAGATATTGCATATGATGAAGGAGCAACTAAAGATGGAATTTATTCTATTTTTGATAAAGTGATTAAAACTGGCTCTAAAATTGCAATAAATATATCAGAAAAAATTTAATTAAGGTTCAAGTTCAACATCCCAATATAAATAGTCCATCCAACTTTTGTGTAAAAAGTTTGGTGGAAAATTTCTACCATTTTTATGAAGATCTTCAGTAGTGGGTTGAAAGGGTCTTTGGTTCAATTTCATTCCAGATTTTTCTAATAATCGACCACCTTTTTTTACATTACAGGCTGAACAAGCCGTAACTACATTATCCCAATCAGTTTTTCCTCCTTTTGATCTTGGCAATAAATGATCAAAAGTTAACTCATGTTTGCTTCCACAATATTGACAAGAAAATTTATCTCTTAAAAAAACATTAAATCTTGTGAAATTTGGATTTGAAAGTGGCTTTATATAACTCTTAAGAGCAATTACACTTGGTAGCTTCATGCTGAAAGAGGGGCTTCTAATTACTCTATCATAATAAGAAACTATTGAAACTCTATCTAAAAAAACTGATTTAATTGAATCTTGCCAACTCCATAAAGACAATGGATAATAACTTAGTGGTCTATAGTCTGCATTCAATACTAACGCAGGACATTTTTCCAATGAAACGTTATGATCTTGAAAATTCATAATTTAAATTAACCTAAAAGAAATATTAATTCAATGCTTCAAATTGTTAATTTTAAATTAATTTATATTTAATATTTTTTTAATAAATTTTAATCCTATACTTGATGCTTCAATAGGTATATGATGACCGCAATTTTTGATTATCTCGAGTTTAACTGGAACTTTGTTTCTTTCTAGAAAATCTTTAGCTTCTAAAGAATTTACACATGAAACAATTTCATCATTTTCACCATGTATCAGCATAATTTCTGGCTTAAAATTTATTCTTTTAGATAAATCTTTTTTGTTAATAATTTTTCCAGAGAAACCTAGGACTCCAGAATATTTATCATCTGATGAAAGTCCTACATTGATCGACATCATGCAACCTTGACTAAATCCAGATATACAAATTTTTGAGTTAGGTAATGAAAATTTTTCGTTAATTTCTTTCAAAAATTTTTTTAGGATTAACTCGTTTTTTTTACTTTCATTTAGAACAAATTCTTCATCATCTTGACTAAGGTCAAACCACTGAAATCCAGATGGATTTATTGAACATGTTTCTGGAGCATTTGGACATATAAAAAGTGTATTGGGTAAAAATCTTTTCCAATTTAATGTTACTTGTGCAATATCATTTGCATCCCCTCCATAACCATGGAGCAAAACTACAATATTTTTTATATCATTATTAGTGTCTGGTTTTATAATTTTTGTATCAAGGCAAAATGTCATAAACAAATTATTTTATTTTTTTTTTTATATATATGTAATAAATAGTTTTAATGGTTTCTGAAATATTTATAAAAGTAATAGCAATTGTTTTAATATTAGCTGTAGCTATTGTTTTAGTTTTAGGTATTGGTACTCTTTTTAAAGGTGGTTCGACAAGCAAAAAATACTCAAATAAACTTATGCAACTTAGAGTTCTTCTACAATTTATTGCCATAATAGTTTTAGTTTGTCTTGCATATTTCTTTAAGGATTAATCAAAGGCTTGAAGCCATGTTTTAAAACTTTCATCCTGGAAATCTATAGATCCAACAACTCTTGCAAATTCTTTTCCATCTTTGCCAACTATGAGTGTTGTTGGTACACCTCTAAGTAAAAACTTTTTTGCTAGTCTAACGTCCGTATCATAAAAAATTTCCAAATTTTTGATTTTAGTTTTATCATAAAACTCCTGAATCTTATTTGTTTTTTCTTGGCCTATATTTACTGGTAAAATTTTTAAGTTTTGAAAATTTTGATCAACAGCTAGTTTATCAAGTGATGGCATTTCTTCCTTGCAAGGTTCACACCATGTAGCCCAAAAGTTCATTAATAATAGCTTTCCCTCGTATTTGATTAAATTAGTCTCCTCATTTAATCTATTTTTAAAAAATACATCCTTGTATTCTTTTGGTTTATCGTAAATAACCAAATTTTTTGGTAAATTTAAATCTTGTGAATAGCTACTAAATGTAGAAAAAATAATTATAACTGCTATAAAAAATTTAATTAAATTACGCATACTAAATATTATTAGTAATTATCATGAGAAAAAATAAAAACAACTATGCAGTTTGGAGTTCGCGCATTAAGAAACAAACATCAAATAATTTTAAGAAAATAGGTTCCTCTATAAATATAGATAAACGATTGTACAAAGAAGATATTCAAGGTTCAATTGCGCATACGGAAATGCTTTACAAGCAAAAAATTATTTCACTCAAAGTAAAAGCTAAAATTTTGTGGGGTTTGAATAGAATTAAAAATGAAATGGAGAAGAAAAAATTCAAATTTGATATTTCCAAAGAGGATATTCATATGAATATTGAGAGTAGGTTATTTGAATTAATTGGAGATGATGCTGGATTTTTACATACCGCAAGATCTAGAAATGATCAGGTTTTAACAGATCTAAAAATTTGGATGAAAAATTCTGTAAATGAAATCGATAAACTCTTAATTAAAATAATTAAAAGCCTAACACATAATGCAGAGAAGAATATAAAAACCGTTTTGCCAGGTTTCACACACCTCAAAAATGCTCAACCTATTTCATTAGCACATTACTTTATGTCATGTGTCGAAATGTTTATAAGGGATAGAAAGAGATTTAAGAATAGTTTAGAAAATTTAAATGAAAATCCATTAGGAGTTTGTGCTATTTCTGGAACTTCATTTAATATTGACAGATGGTATACAACAAAAAAACTAAAATTCAAAAAGCCTACAAACAATTCGGTAGATACAGTATCTGATAGAGATTTTGTTTTAGACTTTTTATATAACGTATCTTTGTGTTCCATGCATATTTCTAGGATTTCAGAGGAGCTAATTATTTGGAATTCTGATCAATTTAATTTTATAAAGTTAAAAGACAACTTAGTAACAGGTTCATCTATTATGCCTCAAAAAAAAAATCCTGATACTTTAGAATATTTAAGAGGAAAAACAGGGATGAGCTATGGTTCTTTACTTTCTATGTTAACTATTTTGAAGGGATTGCCTTTATCCTATTTTAAAGATCTGCAAGATGATAAAGAATTAGTGTTTAATTCATTTGATATACTAAAAAATAGTTTGTTAATATTTGATGAAGTTTTAAAAGGTTTAATTATCAATAAATCAGAAATGCTTAGTGCTGCAAACGTCGGCTACACAACAGCAACAGACTTAGCTGACAACATAGTAAAAAATTTAAATATTACTTTTAGGGAGGCTTATAAAATCACTTCAAAAATTGTGAATTTTGCTGAAAGAACAAATTTGTCATTTGAGGAGCTTAATTTAGAACAGATTAAAAATATTGATAAACGATTAAATAAAGAAATCCTAGAACTCGCTAAGTTGCATAATTCCGTTAACTCAAAGAAATCATATGGAGGAACATCTTTTGAAAATGTAAAGAAAATGATAAACAAACTTAAAAAGGAAATTTAATGAAAAATATTTTTTTAATAATAATATTTCTATTATTAATCTCATGTGGAAAAAAAGGTGATCCAGAGTATAAAGCCTCAAATGAAATCCAAAATCAAAAATTAATTATTTAATGAATTATAAAAATAATAACTTTTATATAGAAAAAGTAAAAGCAGAGAATTTAATTAAAAAATATGGGTCTCCAATTTATTGTTACTCGAATAGAAGATTGGTTGAAAATATAAAAAATTTTACAAACTATTTTAAATCTTTTGATCCTTTGGTTTGTTTCTCTGTTAAATCAAACTACAATTCATCCATACTAAAAATTATCAAAAATAATGGTCTTGGAGCAGATGTGGTTTCTGACGGTGAATTAAAAAAGGCACTATCTATAGGATTTAAACCAAGCAAAATTGTATATTCTGGAGTTGGGAAAAAGTTCCATGAATTAAAATTTGCAATTAAAAAAAATATTTTTCTTATAAATGTTGAGTCAGAAAGCGAGCTAAATAACATTGAAAAAATAGCTAAAAATCTAAAAAAAAAAATAGATATTGGTCTTAGATTAAATCCAAATATTGATGCAAAAACTAACTCTAAAATTTCAACAGGTAGAACACAAGATAAATTTGGGTTAAATGATAGTGACATATTAAAAATTTTAAAAAAATTTTTACATTCAAGATATATTCATATCAAATGTTTAAGTGTACATATCGGAAGTCAAATAACACAAAATAAACCATACGAAAAAGTTCTTACTGCAATAAACAAAATTTTATCAAAATCAAAATACCAATTTGATTATATAGATTTGGGTGGAGGTATGGGTATTAATTATAATAAAGATAATAAAAAGTTAAATTATTTAAAACTTTCGAAAAGTATCTATGATTTTTCAAAAAAAAATAACTGTAAAATAATCTTCGAACCAGGACGTTCAATTGTTGGTGATACTGCAGTTTTACTTACTAAGGTCATATATGTGAAGAATAACCAAAATAAAAAATTTATTATTATTGATGCTGGAATGAATGATTTAATAAGACCAGCCCTTTACAATGCTAAACATGATATTATACCATTAAAGAAAAATTTATCTAAAAATTCCATTTCTCATGATTTTGTAGGACCAATATGTGAGACCTCAGATCGGTTTCTTAAAACAAAAAAATATCAAAAAATAAACGAAGGTGATAATTTAGCAATTAAAGATGTTGGCGCTTATGGTATAGTTTTAAGCTCAAACTATAATTTAAGGCCGCGGCCAATAGAGTTAATTATTGATAATTTAAAAGTAAAAAAGATTAGCGCGAAACAAAGTTTGAATGACATAATCTAAATCAATGATTAGAAATTTAGTTTTTTTAATAGTTTTCTATTTTGGTCTAATATTCTTTTTAATTTTATTCATACCAAGCCTTATACTCCCTAAATATATAGTCGTCCAAGGAGGTAAATTATTGGGTCATTGGGCTGCGTTTTGTCTTAAATATATAATGGCAACTAGAATAATAGTAAAAGGGTCTGAAAATATTCTAAATCATCAAAAATATTTTGTTGTGTGTTCTCACCAATCAATTTTTGAAACTTTGTTTTTACAAACTTTGTTTAATAATTCTGTTTTTATATTAAAAAAAGAACTTACAAAAATACCATTATTTGGGTGGTATCTAAAAAAATTAGGATGCATTTCGATTGATAGAAATAAAATATCTAAAGAAAATCTAAATTTTTCTGAGGATGTTGGTAAAATAATAAAAAATACAAACAAAATTTTAATAATATTTCCTCAAGGTACAAGAAAAAATCCTGATGATAGATCAAAGTTTAAAAAAGGTTTTTCAAGAATCTATAATGATTTAAATATTGCTTGTTTGCCTGTTGCAATAAATTCGGGGAAGGTGTGGCCAAAAAAGGGGGGATTAATACCAAATCAAAAAATTACTATTTCAATATTAAAAATTTTTCCTCCAGGTATTGAACAAAATAAATTTGCAAATGAAATTGAGCGATCAATATATGAAGAACTGAATAAAATTTATTGAAATTAGCCTTTCATTGGCATTATTACAAAAATACTATCAAAATCACTCGGATCCTTTATTAACGCTGGGGAAGCAGTATCATTAAAATAAATCTCGATATTTTCACCTTCTAACTGACTGGCAACATCAATTAGATATTTAGAATTAAAGCTTATATCTAAATCGTGTTCAAATTTTACGGACAAACTTTCTTTTCCATCACCGCTATTTGCGTTGTTTACTGACAAATCTAACTTATCTTTTGAAATATTAAACCTTACCCCATCTTTTTTATCGGTAGATACTGAAGCAACCCTATCTACACTATTTTGAAATAAATTTAGATCTGCTTGTAATCTTTTTTTGTTATTTTTTGGAATTACTTGTACGTAATTTGGAAATTTGCCATCAATAACTTTTGAGGTTAAAATACTATTTTTTAAAATAAATTTAATTTTATTTTTTTTACTAATTATTTTAATGTCCTCACTGAAATTTTCTAAAAGCGCACACAATTGATAAATTGTTTTCCTTGGTAAAATTATTGGTTCAAATTCTATTGTCTCATTTAATTTCATTTTTGAGATGGACATTCTATGTGAATCGGTTGAAACTGCTGTAAGAAACTTCTTATCATCGTTTTGAGTCACATGAAAATAGATACCACTTAAATAGTGTCTAGTTTCGTCACTAGATATCGAAAACTTACATTTGTTTAGCAGTTTTAAAAAACTATTTGAATTAATTGTTACTTCAGATCCATCTATATTTTCATCCGTAACAGGAAATTCCTGAGCATCAATACAATTAAGTTTAAAAAGTGATTTTTCAGACTCTAATTGTAATTTATTTTCTGAAATAAGTTGAACATTTATTTTTTTTCCAGTCGAGAATTTTCTAATTATATCATGCATTATTGAAGAATTAGTAGTTGTTTTTCCATCTTCTATAATATCTACATTAGATATTTCATGTATAAATATCATGTCAAGATCTGTGGCTGTTATTGTCAGTTTTTTACTTTTTGCCTCGATCAATACGTTTGAAAGAATAGGTAAAGTACTTCTTCTCTCAATAACATTTTGACAATAGGATAAGGATTCTTGAAGATCCTTTTGATTGATATTAAATTTCATTTTCTCTTTTATAGAGGATTTGATTTTTCAAATTATTTATCCCACTAGAAATTTCTCCGTTTTCATTTTTTAATTTTTCTATTGTTTTTACTGAGTGAATTATAGTTGTGTGATCTCTATTAGAGAATTCCCTACCAATCTCAGGTAAGGATTTTGTAGTCAATATTTTTGATAAATAAATTGCCACTTGTCTTGGTCTTACTAAATATCGTGATCTTCTTGATGATAACATCTCATTTTTACTAATTTTAAAATATTTGCAGACTAGCGTTTGAATATTATCAATATTAATTTTTGTATCATTTATGTTTAAAAGATCTTTCAGAATTATTTTAATCTCACTCAAATTAGGAGTACGGCTGTATATCCTAGAAAATGAAGCAATCCTATTTAGAGCTCCTACTAACTCTCTAATACTTGTCCTTATTTCATTACTTATAAATTCCTGAATCTCTTCGGATATATTTACTTTTTCTTTATTAATAAGATTAAACTCATCTATTTTTTTCTTAACTATTTTTAGTCTTAAGTCATATTCAGGGTTCTGAATATCTACGACAAGCCCTCCAGAAAAACGCGATTTTATCCTTTCTTGAATTTTCATTAATTTATTTGGAGCTCTATCAGCAGAAATAATTATTTGTGAGCCTTTTTCGATAAGAGAATTGAAAGTGTGAAAAAACTCTTCTTGCATAGCCTCCTTGCCATTCATAAATTGAATATCATCAATAATTAAAACATTTGTATTTCTAAAGTTATCTTTAAATTTGACCATGTCATTCATTTTAATTGACTTTACAAAATGATACATAAATCTCTCAGCTGAAATAAAAGTAACTTTGTATTTTTCTTTTAATTTTAAACCTATCGCATTTAGTAGATGGCTTTTACCCATACCTACTCCGGCATAGAGGTATAAAGGATTATAATGAGATATATTCTCTGAAACTTTTTTTGAAGCTTCATAAGCAAGCTTGTTACTTGCGCCAATTACAAAATTATCAAAAGATTTATTTTGGTCTATTCGACTAAATTGAATAAAAGAATCTTTAATAAAAGAGACATTTGTATTAAATTCTTTTTTTTCTTTTTGAATATTTTCAATTGCCTTATCCGCTATTTTAAATTCAATTCTTATAATTTCTTTATTAGATTTTCTTATTACTTTTAATATTTGATCTAAATATCTAGAAACAATCCAATCCCTTATAAATCTTGTAGATACTGAAACTAAAATATAGTTAGGATGACTCTCTTCAAAAACAATTTTTTTTAACCAGCTTTCATAAATTTCATTACCAAACTGGTGTCGTAATTCTTTTTGTATGATTTCCCAGTTAAAATTTTTTTCAAGATTTACATTTAAATTATTTTTCATTGGGAAACTCCATGTAAAATCTTAAAGAAAAATATTCAATAAAATTTTTGAATTAGAAAAAAAAAAATTAAATCCTCAATTGAATAAATTATGAATTGAATTTTTAATTTTTTAGATAGTAAAAAAATAATTACTAAAAGTTTTGATCAATTTTGATATTTTATTTGACTCAATATGTAGTTAGGGGAGTATCGAAGTGTTTATATATAGTGGGAGTAAATTTAAAGTTGTTTTTTTTCGTAACCCTAGGTTGATTAAAGTGTACCAATCTTTCTAGTTATCCTTGAAATATTTCTCGAGGCATTACCTTTTTTTATCACACCAGTTTTAGCTATCTTCATTAGTTCTGAATTCAACTTAGGCAAGTACGCTAGAGCTTTTTTTTTATCTTTATTTTCAATTAGGCCGTTCATTTTTTTTAAAGCTATTTTATATCTGCTCTTCCTTGCTTTATTCACAGAGGTTTGTTTTTTAATTCTTCTAATTCTTTTGATTGCTGATTTTGTATTTGCCATTAAACGCGATGGTATAACCTTTGAACAAGACATGGTCAATATTTTTTTTATTTTTGACAAAAATTACAAATAAAAGTTGACCTATTTGATATATACCTCTTTTGGATTATACCTTTACATTTACTTTCGGCACATTTCTGATTTTCTCTATTATACACAGTAAATTTTGTTTGAAAACTACCTCCTTCACCAGAAATATCTTTGAAATCTTTGATTGATGAACCTCCAAATTTTATTGCATTTTTTAATGTTATTCTTGAAAATTTAATTATTTTAATTAAGTCAGTAGAACTTAATTTTCTTACACTTTTCATAGGTGAAATTTTTGATTTATACAATATTTCATTTGCATAAATATTGCCTATGCCTGAAACAATTTTTTGATCCAACAATAAATTTTTTATATTTTTTTTTCTATTTTTAATTTTTTTTTTTAGGTATATTAAATTAAACTTTTTATCTAATGCTTCTGGTCCAATCCTTGTAAAATAATTATCAAAGTCATTTTTGTTTTTTAATATTTTGAAGTACCCAAATCTTCTAGGGTCATTGTAAATTAATTTAATTTTTTCAAAATCAATAATTATATGATTATGTTTTTTTGGTAATGTTGGATTACTATAAAAACTCAAATTTGTAATATTCTTTTTAGATGGAATATGCAAAGTACCTGACATGCCCAAGTGTAAAATAGCGTAAAGATGATTACCAAAATAAAATACTATATATTTAGACTTTCTTTCAATATTTTTAATTACTTTATTTTTTAAAATGTGTTCAAAGTTTTTTGAAAGTTTAAACCTTAAATTTCGATTGTTAACAGTAATCTTAATAATTTTACGGTTTTTAATCGTCTTTTTCAGTGAACGTGTGACTACTTCTACTTCTGGTAATTCTGGCATTTAATATTATATTAATAAAAAATAATATTATTACTATGCAGCAAAATCTTCAGCAAAAAAAAGGTTTAGTTAAAAGTGTTTTTGACACAGTTTACAATAAATATGATTTAATGAACGACTTTATGTCATTTGGCATACACAGATATTGGAAAAGAGAATTAATAAGACAAATTAATCCATCATCAAATAATTCTCTTGTTGATGTAGCTTGTGGTACCGGTGATGTAGCAAAACTATTTTCAGATATTAATCAAAATAAATCAAAGATATTGTGTGTAGACTTTAACCTTAAAATGTTAAATGAAGGAAAAAAAAGGTTAAAAAATTATAAAAATATTAAATGGAAACTTTCAAATGCTGAAAATTTAAATGTACCAAGTAATAGTTTTGATTTTTATACGATCAGTTTTGGTCTGAGAAACACAAAAAATATCAATAAATCTATAAAGGAAGCTTACAGAGTCTTAAAAAAGGGAGGTAGATTTTTTTGTTTGGAATTCTCAAAAATTCAAAATCAAAATTTAGAAATTTTATATAAAAATTATTCAAAATTAATTCCAACAATCGGTAGAATTGTAGTTGGTGAGAGCAAGCCATATGAATACTTAGTAAAAAGCATTGAAAATTTTGTAAATCAAGAGGAATTGACAGAAATTTTAAAGAGTAACAAATTTTATAAACCAAATTATAAGAATCTTTCAGGAGGTATAGTTTCAATTCACTCAGG
The DNA here is from genome assembly GCA_003210095.1 of Pelagibacteraceae bacterium AG-426-E17. Taxonomy (GTDB): domain Bacteria; phylum Pseudomonadota; class Alphaproteobacteria; order Pelagibacterales; family Pelagibacteraceae; genus Pelagibacter. The sequence continues at coordinate 446,963 of QCNP01000001.1, read as the reverse complement.
GTGGAAAATATGATTAATAAGATTGTTATATTGTTCAAGATTGCAAGAAAAATAGGCTCCTCTGATATTATAAAAATTATTGATAGAACTCACAAGGTCCCTTTTTTAATCAAATTTTTCTTTAACTTAGTCTCTTTGTCTTTTGGTAAAAACCAGAAAACAAATAATACAAATGATTTGAGTTCAACAATTCAAGACCTTGGAACTACTTTTATAAAACTTGGGCAATTTTTAGCAACAAGGCCAGATATAATCGGAGAGGAGCTCACAAAGAATTTAGAAAAATTGCAGGATAAATTGCCTCCATTTTCAAAGTCATTGGCTGAAGATATTATAAGAAAAGAACTTGGGGAGTTAACAGAAAAAAATATAATTGAATTTTCCGAACCTGTTGCAGCAGCATCCATTGCTCAAGTTCACAAAGCTAAAATAAATGAGGCAAGTACCATTAAAGATGTAGCTGTAAAAGTTTTAAGACCTAATATTAAAGAAATATTTAATTCTGAAATAGATGCAATAATGATGCTGGCTTATTTGATCGAGACATTTATTCCAAAAACAAAGAGATTAAAATTAATTGAAGTAGTTTTTTTATTTAAAGAGATAACAAATCATGAAATGGACTTAAGATTTGAAGCAGCAGCTGCTAATGAATACTTAGAAAATACAAAAAATGATTTGGGTTTTAATGTGCCTAAAATATATTGGAACTTTACTAGTGAGAGTGTGCTGACTTTAGATTGGGTTGATGGAATATCTATAAGAGAAAAAGACAAATTAATTGAGAATGGAAAAAGTACTTCAAAAATTGCCTCCGATTTAATACAACATTTTTTGAGACAAGCTGTGAGGGATGGTTTTTTTCATGCCGACATGCACCAAGGAAATATTTTTATCAATTCCGCTGGACAAATTGTACCTATAGATTTTGGAATTATGGGAAGAATTGATAAGTTAAATAGAAGATACTTAGCTGAGATATTATTTGGTTTTGTGAGTCGAGATTATAAGAAAGTAGCAGAAGTTCATTTAATTGCAGGATTAGTACCTAAAAATGTTTCAGTTGATGAGCTTGCTCAAGCATTGAGATCAATTGGAGAACCAATATTTGGTCAAAGTATTAAAGATATATCTGGTGGAAAATTGCTAAAACAGCTATTTGATATAACTGAAAAATTTAATATGCAAACACAGCCACAGCTTTTATTGCTTCAAAAAACAATGGTAGTTGTAGAGGGAGTTTCAAGGAAACTAGATCCAAATACTAATATTTGGGAAACTTCAAGACCTGTGTTAGAAAACTGGTTGAAAGAAACCAAAGATCCAATTAAAAATGTTATGGATTCTCTAAAAGATTCTGCAGAGATTTTAAAAAAGATTCCAGAATTTCCAAAAGTTATGGAAAACGCAAATCAAGCTTTAGCATTTTTAGCTAGTGGTCAAATTCCACAAAATACCAACTCTTATTCATCCCTAACTCAGAAGAAAAACGAGATGAAATCTCTAAGAAACCAAAGTATTATTGGTGTATTAATACTTGTTTTTTTAGGTGTCATAGTATTTTAATTTGTTATGAATTTTTTGAAAAAAAAAAAAATATTGCTTATAATTTCTGGTGGCATAGCTGCTTATAAATCATTAGAATTAATTAGATCTTTCGCAAAACTTCAATGTGAAATTAAAACTATACTTACTAAAGGTGGTGCTGAATTTGTTACCCCTTTATCTATAGCATCTCTTTCAAGAAATAAAGTTTATTCAGATATATATTCGGTTGAGAATGAGTCCGAAATGGATCATATCTCTCTTTCAAGATGGGCAGATTTAATCCTAATAGCTCCAGCCACATCAAATATCATTGCAAAAATGAGTCAGGGTATAAGTAGTGATTTAGCAACAACTGTTGTTCAAGCATCTAACAAAAACATATTTGTATGCCCCGCTATGAATGTAAGAATGTGGGAACACGCTTCAAATAAACAAAATATAGAAAAAATTAAAAGTTATAATTACAGGATTATAGGACCATTTAATGGTGAAATGGCATGTGGAGAATATGGTGAAGGACGAATGGCTGATGTTGATTACATACTTAAAGAACTTGATAATTTTTTTAAATTTAAAAGTAATAACAAAAAATTTAAAGCAATTGTAACAGCAGGTCCAACACAAGAATTTATTGATCCAGTTAGATATATTTCAAATAGATCAAGTGGCAAACAAGGATATGAGATAGCAAAATCATTATTTAATAATGGTTTTAATACAACTTTGATTTCTGGTCCATCAAAGCTTATTCCTGATCCAAACATTAATTTCTTAAAAGTAAATACTGCTGAGGAAATGTATCAGAAGACAATAGAAAATTTACCATGTGATGTTGCTATTTTTTGTGCAGCTGTTGGTGATTTTAAAATAAAACAACTAAGTGGAGATAAAATTAAAAAAAATGATGAATTAAAATTAGATTTTGAAAAAAATATAGATATTTTAAAGTTAATATCTACAAATAATAATAAACCAAAATTAGTTATTGGTTTCTCAGCTGAGACAAGTAATTTGCATTTTAATAGTAAACAAAAACTTCAAAATAAAGGTTGTGATTGGATAATAGCTAATGATGTTAGTAAAAGTGATATTGGTTTTGACTCTGATTTTAATGAGGTTTCAATATTCTATAAAGACGAAAAAGTAGATAATGAAATTATTTCTAAAACTTATAAATCAGTAATAGCTGATGAGATTGTTAAAAGGGTTATCAATCAGCTAAATTTGATTTAATGGTTAAAATATTAATTAAAAAATTAAGCGAGAAAGTAATCACACCAAAATACAAAACTGAAGGTTCTTCTGGATTAGACTTGTGTGCGTTTTTAAATAAAACAGTTATAATTAAACCCAAAAGCTCTAAGTTAATTCCAACTGGAATTAAAGTTGCAATACCAGTGGATTTAGAAATTCAAATAAGACCAAGGTCAGGATTAGCTGCAAAAGAAAGTATTGGCGTATTAAACTCTCCTGGCACTATAGACAGTGACTATAGAGGTGAATTAAAGATCATTTTATTTAATCATGGTAGTAAAGATTTTATAATCAATAATGGGGACAGAGTTGCTCAAATGGTTTTGGTTCCAATTCTTAAAATGGAATTGGAAGAAGTTGATAATTTGCCTGATACTTTAAGAGGAGAGGGTGGCTTTGGGTCTACAGGAAAAAATGAATTTTAAAAATAAGGAAATTGAAAGGTACTCAAGACAAATTATTTTAAAGAATATCGGAATAATAGGTCAAAAAAAGCTTAAAAGTTCAAAAGTTTTGATCGTAGGTCTTGGAGGGCTAGGATGTCCTGCGGTAGAATACTTGTGCAGAGCTGGTGTTGGAACAATAGGATTAATTGATCACGATAAAATCAATTTATCAAATATTCACAGGCAATCTATGTTTGCCACTTGTGATATAAAAAAATATAAAGTCGATGTTGTAAAACAAAGACTAAAAAAAATTAATTCACACATTAAAATAAAAGCTTATAAAAAAAAAATTGATAGTTCTAATGTCAAAAAAATAATTAAATTTTTTGATATAGTAATAGATGGAACAGACAATTTTACCAGTAAGTTTTTATTAAACAAATTTTCAAAAAGTTTAAAAAAAATATTTATTTCTGGATCAATTGGAAAATTTGATGGTCATATTTTTGCTTTTGATTTCTTTAAAAAATCAAAACCCTGCTTAAAATCTTTTTATCAAACTATGCCCAGTGATAACATATCCACATGTGAAACAGATGGTGTGATAGGTACAGTTGCAGGTGTAGTAGGTAACATTCAAGCAAATGAAGCAATAAAATATATACTAGGTGTTGGAAAATGCCTAAACGGTAAGGTCTTAATTATTAATTTATTAACTCTAGATTTTAGAATTTGTGATTTAATTAAATGACAATAGTAAGATTATTATTCATTATTCCTTTTTTATTTTTTTTTAATAATGCAATATCAAATGAAAATTATTATTTATCCTTAAAATATAACAAAGTGAACGTTAGATACGGACCTGGCATCGATTACCCAATTAAATTTATTTATAAAAAAAAGAATTTTCCTGTTGAAATAGTCGACAAAAAAGAGAACTTTAGAAAGATTGAAGATTACAAAAAAAATAGTGGTTGGATACATATTTCTCAACTTAAAAAAAATCAAAATTCTATAGTTCTTAGTGAAAAAGTTCTCTTTAAAAAACCAACCAAATTTTCTGAGGCCCTAGCTTTGCTTGCTCCTGGAAGGCTTATTGAAATAAAAAAATGTGATGGGAAGTGGTGTAAAATATCTACTCTTAAATATTCTGGTTGGGTCACTAAAAAAGATTTATGGGGATTGAAAAAATTTTAATATTATTTGCTTTTACTAGCCCACCACTTATCTAAAACAAAATACCAAACTGAATTTGCTATTGGCTCAACAATTGCATCTGTTAGAGCAATCATAAAAGATACATCTGCCACAAGCATCAAAACTGTAATAGCAATCGCAAAGTGACCAATTGTATAAACTATAGTCCTTAATATGGAGCCTTTGTTATTTTTATAAACGTTTTTACTTACTTCAAATATACCTTTTGTTAATTCAGTCATTACACAAATGGACTGTCTAATACACACGCTACTAAGTGTATTCTCGCTTGCTCCCCCCCGTTGAAAAAGTTATGGTATTTAGTGTTATTTGTTATCCAAACCCTGCCATCGGCTGGCAAATGTTTTGCAACGTTTTCGATTACCATCGAACAACCTGGGTTTGTAATTATTGGAACATGCAATCTGCACTCTGGATCTTTATGCCAACTTAAAGTAGATCTTGGTTCTTTTAACAATAATCTTACTCTTCCTAATTTAAATTTTTTACTTAAAGTTTCATAAACTTCTTTAAAATATGTTTTTTCAAATTCTGGTAAAAGTTTAGTATATTTAGACTCTTCAATTTCTACATCTCTTGAAACTTCTTTTCCTGTCTCGTCTGCTATAGTCCAATATTTACCTCTAATATTATTACCTTTAATAGAATTTTCATCATTAGGTATCTGGTTAAGCGGGATCGCACCAAAGTGCGTGACTCCTGGGGAATTAAACTTTTTTTCTTCAAGAATTTTGTCTAAATCAGCTCTTAGTTTTTCAATATCAAATTTTAAGTTAGGTACTTCGTAGAAATCTTCAAAGCTTACTTTAGGTGTATTAAGTACGTTTTCCATTTTATTAATTTAATTTCAGATCAAACCTGTCAGAATTCATGACTTTTGTCCATGCTGAAACAAAGTCATTAACGAATTTTTTAGATGAATCGTTGCATGCATAAACCTCGGCTAATGCTCTCAATTGTGAGTTTGAACCAAATATTAAGTCCACTCTAGTACCATGCCACTTAACTTTGTCTGTTTTTCTATCTTTGCCCACAAATAATTGCTCAGATTTATCAGTTTCTTTCCAAGTAGTATTCATATCTAGAAGATTGACAAAATAATCGTTTGTTAAAGTTCCTGGCTTTTTAGTAAAAACTCCATTCTTTGAATGATCAAAATTAGTATCTAACACTCTCATACCACCAACAAGAACCGTCATTTCTGGAGCTGTTAAACCCATCAATTGCGCTTTATCTATTAACTTTTCCTCAGCTGAAACTGTAGATGTCTCGTCTTTGTTGTAATTTCTAAATCCATCAGCTTGTGGCTCTAGAAGACCAAATGAATGGACATCGGTTTGTTCTTGTGTAGCATCTCCTCTTCCTGGGGTGAAAGGCACATCAACATTTATGCCTGCTTTTTTAGCTGCAATTTCGATACCTACGTTTCCGCCAAGCACTATTAAATCAGCTAAAGAAACAGATTTTTTCTTATTATCGAATTTATTTTTAATTTTTTCTAAAGTTTTGATAACTTTATTAATCTGTTTTGGATCATTAACATCCCAACTAATTTGTGGTTCTAAAGCAACTCTAGCTCCATTAGCTCCGCCTCTTTTATCTGATCCTCTGTAAGTTGAAGCTGATGCCCAAGCTGTACTTACTAACTCTGATACAGACAATTTAGATTTAGATATTTTAGATTTAAGAGTTTTAATATCACTTTTCTTTAATTTATATTTTGGTTTCTTTACTGGATCTTGCCATATTAACTCTTCTTTTGGTACTTCGTTACCTAAATAACATGCTCTTGGACCCATATCTCTATGAGTTAATTTAAACCATGCTCTTGCAAAAGCATCTGCAAATTCAATAGGGTTGTTATAAAAATGTTTAGATATTGGTCCATAAGAAGGATCCATCCTTAGAGAAAGATCTGTTGTTTGCATCATTGGTGGATGCATCTTATTTTTATCGTGAGCATCAGGAACCATCTTAATTTTTTGGCCATTTTGTTTTGGTGTCCACTGATGGGCTCCTGCTGGGCTTTTCGTTAATTCCCATTCATGATTGAATAGGCAATCAAAGTAACCCATATCCCATTTTATAGGTGACTGTGTCCATGCACCCTCAATACCACTGCTTATAGTATCAACACCTTTTCCTGATTTATAATCACTATTCCATCCAGTCGATTGATCTTGAATTCTTGATGCTTCTGGATCTGGACCTTTATGAGACTCAGATGCCGCTCCGTGTGATTTTCCAAATGTATGACCTCCAGCAACTAAAGCAACAGTCTCATAATCATTCATTGCCATTCTTCCAAACGTTTCTCTAATGTCATGAGCAGCTAAAAGTGGATCAGGATTTGCATCAGGACCTTGAGGATTTACATAAATTAATCCCATGTGTGAAGCTCCAAGTGGTTGCTCTAGATCTCTTTTCCCACTGTACCTTTCAACTCCTAGCATTTCCTTTTCAGATCCCCAGTAAATATCATCCTCTGGTTCCCAAATATCAACTCTTCCTGCTCCAAAACCAAAAGTTTTAAAACCCATTGACTCTAAGGCGACGTTTCCAACTAAAATGAATAAATCAGCCCATGAAATTTGTTTTCCGTACTTTTGCTTAATTGGCCAAAGTAATAATCTTGCTTTGTCTAAATTGACATTGTCTGGCCAAGCATTCAATGGTGCAAACCTTTGATTACCTGTTCCAGCTCCACCTCTACCATCACCAGTTCTATAAGTACCAGCTGCATGCCAAGCTAGTCTGATAAAAAAAGGTCCGTAATGACCATAGTCTGCTGGCCACCATTCTTGTGAGTCTGTCATTAATTTTGTTAAATCTCTTTTTAATGCTTTGTAATTTAATTTTTTAAATTCTTTGGCATAATTAAATTTTTTATCCATTGGATTAGTCAGGTTAGAATGCTGACTTAATATCTTTAAATTCAAACTATTTGGCCAAAAGTCTCTGTTTGATTGTCCTCTACCTGCAGAAAACTTAGCAGTTGTTCCTGCTCCTGTTACCGGGCATTTGCTTAATTCTTTATTTTTGAAATCTTTATTTCTGAACTCTGTGCTCATGTATCTCTTTTTTTATATTTTATAATAATTCTAAATAAATTTGTCAACAGTTTAGAACTATTATAATGTAGAAATTGAATTAAGATTTGTCGTCTTCGACTTTAACAAGTACTTCTACTGACTTGATTTTTTTTCCAGGAATTCTTGTATTAATTTTAACTGGTTCAACATCTGCATCATCTATATCGATTAAATCTTTTTGGGTCTCATCATAGAAATGGTGGTGATGCGACGTATTGGTATCAAAATAACTTTGATCAGAATTAATTGGTATCTCTTTTAAGTAACCTTTGTTTTTGAATGCATGAACTGTGTTATAAACAGTTGCAAGTGAAATTTTGTCGTTTGTTGACTTACTTATTCTTTTAACAAGTTCGTTAATTGTAAAATGAAAAGTCTTTTGTGTATTGAACAGAACTTCGCAAATTTTTATTCTTTGTTTTGTTGGTCTTAAGCCAGAACTTCTTAATTTTTCAATATATTGGCTATTATTTAACATAGTAATTTATAACTATTCTAAACTAAATCTATATTATATTTTTGTTAAATCAAGTATTAAGGATATCGAAAAATGAAAAAAAGCTCATACACTTACGACGATCTAATCAGTTGTGCAAATGGTGATCTTTTCGGTCCAGGAAACGCAAAACTGCCTGCACCTCCAATGTTAATGTTTGATAGAATTACAGAAATAAGTGAAAACAAAGGTGAATTTGGCAAAGGATTTATTGTTGCTGAATTGGATATAAAAGATAGTCTATGGTTTTTTGACTGTCATTTCAAAAAAGATCCTGTAATGCCAGGATGCCTTGGATTAGATGCTATGTGGCAGCTAGTAGGATTTTATTTGGGATGGCTAGGAAATCCTGGAAGAGGGAGAGCTCTAGGAGTTAACACGGTAAAGTTTACTGGCGAAGTTCTTAAAAATGTCAAAAAAGCAGTTTATGAGATTAATATGAAAAGAGTTCTTATAAAAGAAGGCACTACAGTTGGCTTAGCAAATGGAATTTTGCTGGCAGATGGCAAAAAAATTTACTCAACAGAAAATTTAAAAGTAGGTTTATTTAAATAATGAAAAGAGTTGTTGTAACAGGGATAGGGGTTGTTTCTTGTTTAGGAAACAATCAAGAGGAAGTTTATCAATCACTATTAAATTCAAAATCAGGAATTTCTTTTTCAGAAGAATACAAAGAATACAATTTAAAGAGCCACGTGCATGGTAAGCCAAATATTAATCTTGAAAATCATGTAGATCGAAAATTTATAAGATTTATGGGACCAGGATCAGCTTATAATTATATCTCTATGGCAGAAGCGGTAAAAGACTCTGGTCTAGAAGAAAAAGATGTAAGTAATACTTCAACTGGTATGATTATGGGATCTGGTGGCCCTTCTATTGAAAATGTTATTTTAGCAGCAGACAAAACTAGAGCGAAGAGCCCTAAACGTATGGGTCCATTTATTGTTCCAAGAACAATGTCTAGTACAGCATCGGCAACCTTAGCCGTACCATTTAAGATTAAAGGAATTAATTACACAATCAGTTCAGCATGTGCAACAAGTGGCCATTGTATTGGAAATGCAATGGAAATAATTCAATTAGGAAAACAAAAAATAATTTTTGCTGGTGGAAGTGATGAAGTGCATTTTGCAATGACAGCTATGTTTGATGCAATGACTGCTCTTTCTTCTAAATACAACGATACTCCTGAAAAAGCATCAAGACCTTATGACAAAACTAGAGATGGTTTTGTTATATCTGGTGGAGGTGGAGTTTTAGTACTAGAAGAATACGAACATGCAAAAGCAAGAGGTGCAAAAATTTACGCAGAATTAACTGGTTATGGTGCAACATCTGATGGTTACGATATGGTTGCTCCATCAGGAGAAGGGGCAGTAAGATGTATGCAGATGGCTTTAGGTACAACAAAAAATAAAATCGATTATATAAATACTCACGGAACGTCTACTCCAGTTGGAGACATAACAGAATTAAAAGCAGTTGGAGAGGCCTTTAAAGATTACAAACCAAAAATAAGTTCAACAAAATCATTAGCTGGTCACTCGTTAGGTGCAACCTCAGTTCATGAAGCAGTTTATAGTTTAATAATGATGAAAAATAAGTTTATTGCTGCATCTGCAAATATTCAGGATATGGATGATGAAGCAAAAAATTACCCAATAGTAACTAAAGTTGAAAAAGATGTTAATTTAAATGCTGTAATGTCTAACAGTTTTGGTTTTGGTGGAACTAACGCCACTTTGGTATTTGAAAAGGTTTAATAATGAGTTTGATGAAAGGTAAAAAAGGATTGATAATGGGTGTTGCTAATGAGCGATCAATAGCCTGGGGTATTTCTCAAAAACTTGCAGAAGCAGGAGCAGAACTTGCATTTACCTATTTAGGTGATGCGCTAAAGAAAAGAGTTGTTCCTTTAGCAGAAAAATTAAATTCAAATGTTACTTTTAGTTGTGATGTAGAGAAAAAAGAAGAAATAACAAAATTATTTGAGGATATAAAGTCTAAATGGGGTGAAATAGACTTTGTAGTTCATGCAATTGCATTTTCAGATAAATCTGAATTATCAGGTGAATATCTAAACACAACTAGAGAAAATTTTTTAAGAAGCATGTTAATTTCTTGTTTCTCATTTACAGAAGTTGCAAAGGAAGCATCTAAAATAATGAAACAAGGTGGAAGCATGATTACCCTAAGTTATGAAGCTAATAAAGCTATTCCAAATTATAATGTGATGGGTGTATGTAAGGCTGCACTTGAAGCAAGTGTTAAATATCTTGCAAGAGACTTAGGTTCAAAAGGTATTAGAGTAAATGCAATAAGCGCTGGACCCATTAAAACTTTAGCTGCATCAGCAATTGGAGATGCAAAATTTTTATATAAATGGAACGCTGATCATTCCTTTCTGAAAAGAAACGTTGATAATCTTGATGTTGGAAATTCTGCTTTATATCTATTAAGCGATATGGCTGGAGGTGTCACTGGTGAAATACACTATGTTGATGCTGGTTATAATAAGGTAGGAATGCCAGACCCAAAAAATATTTCATAATTTTATATATAGAATAAGCATTTAAATTAAATATGAAAAAAATTTTATGGATTTTAATTTTAATTTTTTCTTTTTTTACTGCAAATTCGTTTGCTGAGACCAAGATTAAATATAAGACCTACAACAAACTACCTTGCAAATTTAATGGAGCTAGAGTAACTGCCACAGCTCAACCAAACTCTTGGTTACCAGCAATTACAGGTGGTCCATGTACAACTGGAAAAGGATATGCAGGAAAAATGGGAACATCTATTGAAGTTAAAAGAGGTACACCAGTTTTTGCAGTTATGGATATGGAGTTAATCTCAGCAACCGAGAGAAGCGCCGAGTATCATTGTTTAGTTGAAAATAATACTCATACAAGAAATATTAAAGGTGCAAAATTCAAGAAAATCATTCATCCAGATACTAATGAAAAACTCAAATGCAGATATCCTTTTGACGCGCTATCTTTTACATTTCGAACAGTAAATAATGATATGATCTTATATTATCATTTAATGCCTCAAAATCCTTTGGTTCCCGGATTTGGTAAAGGTAAATGTAAAATTAGAATGTTTTATAAAAAATTTTATTCCAATCAAAGACTAAATGAAATTGTGGGTCCAGAAAGTTGCGGTGGCATAAAAAAGAAATTTGTTAAAAAAGGTGAACTTATTGGTTTCGTAGGTCATGCAACCAACGACCATATTTCCTTCAATATAAGTCCTAACAGTGAGGGATTTTTAAAATCTCCCGAAAGTAAAGTTCATAGAATTCTATGGGAAAATTATCCTAAAAATCCAAAAGCATTTTTATTACCAATCATGTCTAAGAAATATTTAAAGGAGATTGGTTATTATAATTAGAAAGGGGCGTTCTGTTCTACCCCTTAAACCAGTTTATGACAGAAAATAAGACTTTTTTGAAAGACTTCATTGAGAACTTCATTGAGAGTTTTAACTTTTGTCCTGAACCTTGTTTTGAAACTTCATTGAAATCGGGGGCAATTACTCTCTTATCGTACCCTAAAACCTTAAATTGCCTTTAAAATTGATATTACGATTTATTAAAACAAATAAATACATTTATTTGTTTTAATAATATTTCTATAATTATTTAGTATGAGAAAAATTTTATTCATTATAATTTTAATATTTACTTCTTTTACAGCAAATTCATTTGCAGAAAAGTATGCTGTTGAAAATATTGATAAATTTAAGATGAATAAAGACAATAAACTAGACTGTAATATTTATGATGAAAATTTTTCAAGAACAAAATATTTTGGTCAGGTCAGTAAAAACGAAAATATTGATACAGATTGGTATCTATTTGATGCATGGGGAATTAAACATAAAAGAGGAATAGAAAAAAAATATAAACATGGCAAAAGTTTAGGGGTTTGTATAAAACCAGACGGTACTGGTTTTTATTATACCGCTGTAAAATCATATTCAGTAAGAGCAGGAAAAAAACAATCCTGGGTAAATATCACATCTCTTATTGGTAAAAGGGCATGGACAGGTAGTTCTGGAAATCGTTATGGGGAAACAAATAAAGATTTTCCTCTATCCATTGGAAAAATTAAGAAATTCCAACTTGCCTACGATTATAATTTTAAATCTAAAGGAACCTATAACAATAACATAACTTTTTTTTTGAGACATCCTGATGATGTTAAACCTTTTATTGAAATTATGTTAAAATTTGATGCTACAGCAAGAAAACATAAAAAAATAAGATTTAAAAATCTTAAAACTGATAATTATGAATTTATAGTTTGGTCGAATAAAGGACAAGAATCAAAAAGAAAAATTGAAGGTTTAGAATATTTCTTTTCTATAGACTCTTTTGAAAGAAATACAAAAATTAACAAAGATGGAAACTATTCTATAGATATCAATCTAAAACAGGTTTTTGATTATTTAGTAGAAAGAAAATTAGTTAAAAATACTGATATCGTGCCAGGAATAGAGGTTACTACCGAAATATGGGATGGTATTGGAGAAATGAAAATCAAAAAATTGAAATATCAGATTGTTAAGAATTGAAAAGGGGCGTTCTGTTGCCAGGTGCCCCCATACCCCAATCTTAGTTAAATGTTTTTAGGCTCTTTTTTTAAATGCCCGACAACTTTTCCAGAGTTTTTTCCAGATTTAATAACGTATCCGCTTGTGCCATTGCCATTAGCTTCAACAGATTTTAAATTTCGGAACATTAATTGATTTAGCCTAGCGATCTTTGAGCCTCGGCTAAACGAATTAAGAACTCTGTGCATTCTTTTCATACACACTCCTTGTTAGTTTTTCCAAAACTCGCTTTTAACCGATGCGATATCGGTCTCTTTATCACCATGAGATATGGTTAATAAAACTTTACATTTTTAAAAAGTTATTACAACTAATTAAGGAATATCAAACACAAAATGAACAGAGATTTAAATGAAGTTAAAAGCGCTAAAACCAACAGAAAATATGACTGCTAACCAAATAAGACCTTTTATAAAAAAGAAAGCAAAACCTCCAATAGCTAAATATTTACCGTATTTATTCTTAGATAAAATATTTTTAAATTTTGATAATGAGAACATTAATTAGACAGCTGCTTGTTTTATAGATAGTTTAACTTTACCTCTATCAAAACCTATAACTTTTACTTTTACTTCATCACCTTCTTTTACAACGTCTGTAACTTTTGCAACTCTTTTTTCAGCTAGTTCTGATATGTGTACAAGTCCATCTTGTTTGCCTAAGAAATTAACAAATGCACCAAATTCCATAATCTTCATAACTTTACCGTTATAAATTTTGTTGAGTTCAGCTTTAGCTGTTAAATCTTTAATCATTTGCATTGCTTTATTTCTCGAGTCTTCATCTGGTGCTGCTACAGTTACTTCACCTTCATCATTCACATCAACTTTAGCTCCTGATTTTTCAACAATCTCTCTAATTGTTGCACCACCTTTTCCAATTACCGTAGCTATATCTTTCTTTTCTACAGTTATTTTTTCCATTTTAGGGGTGTGTTTTCCTACGTCGTCTCTTGATTTGGATAATGCTTTATTCATTTCATCAAGAATATGTACTCTACCATCTTTAGCTTGTTTTAAAGCTTGCTCCATAATTTCAAATGTAATTCCTGTTATTTTTATATCCATTTGCAAAGAAGTAATTCCATCTTTTGTACCGGCAACTTTAAAATCCATATCACCTAAATGATCCTCGTCGCCTAAAATATCTGAAAGAACACTAAAATCATCTCCCTCTTTAATTAATCCCATTGCTATTCCAGCCACGGGTTCTTTAATTGGCACACCTGCATCCATAAGCGCTAAAGATGAACCACAAACAGTAGCCATTGATGAAGAACCATTGGACTCTGTGATTTCTGAAACTATTCTAAATGTATATGGGAAACTTTCTTTTGTAGGCAAAGATGAATTTATTGCTCTCCATGCTAATTTTCCATGACCTATTTCTCTTCTTCCAGTTCCTATTCTACCAGTTTCTCCAACTGAGAAAGGCGGAAAGTTATAATGGAGCATAAATCTCTCACGTTGAAGACCTTCTAAACTTTCGATCCTTTGTTCATCATCAGATGTCCCTAGTGTTGTTGTAACAATTGCTTGTGTTTCTCCTCTGGTGAATAATGCCGATCCATGAACTCTTGGTAGTATTCCAACTTCACATTTAATTGGTCTTACATCAGATAAGCCTCTGCCATCAATACGATTTTTATTTTTTAATATGTCAGTTCTTACAATACCTTTCTCTAGATTTTTCAATTCATGCATAACGTCTAACTCTGAGAAATTTTCATCTTCTTCGTATAACTTTTTAGCTTTTTCAGTTACTTCAGATATTAAGTTTGATCTTTCTTGTTTATCTTTAATAGAAAAGGCTTTTTTCAGATCTTTAGTAAATTCATCCTCTAATTTTTTCTTTACTTCTGATAAGTCCTTCTTTTCCACAACCCAATCAGATTTTTTACATTCTTTTGCCAGCTCCTCGATCATTTTTATGACAGGTACAAAACCTTCGTGACCAAATTTTACTGCGTCTAACATTTGCTGTTCAGTTAAACCTTTAGCCTCAGACTCAACCATCAAAACAGCATCTTTTGTTCCCGCTACAACTAAATCTAATTTTGAATTTTCTAATTCTTTTTTCGTAGGATTTAAGACATATTTTCCACCTATAAAGCCTACTCTAGATGCTCCTACTGGTCCCATAAATGGCATTCCAGATATTGCTAATGCAGCCGAAGATGCAATAATAGATAGAATATCAGCTTCATTTTCTTTATCATAAGAAATTACCGTAGGTAATAATTGAACTTCATTTCTAAATTCGTCTGGAAACAAAGGTCTTATAGGTCTATCAATTAATCTTGAAATGAGTGTTTCGCTTTCAGTGGGTCTTGCTTCTCTTTTAAAATAACCACCAGGGATTTTTCCTGCAGCATAGTATTTTTCTTGATAATTAACTGACAATGGAAAATAATCTACATCTGGATTTACTTTTTTAGCTCCAACTACTGTTGCCAAAACTACGGTTTCTCCACAAGTTGCAACTATTGCTCCATCTGCTTGACGGGCAATTTTTCCTGTTTCTAAGCTAATTTTTTTTCCACTAATTTCAATTTCTTTTTTAAAAACTTTAAACATTTATTTCCTTAAGTTTAATTTTGTTAAAACGTTTTTATAAGACTCAACGTTATTTTTTTTTAGATATTCTAAAAGTTTTTTCCTTTTGTTAACAGCTTTTAACAAACCTACTGAAGAATGTTTATCTTTTTTAAATTTCTTCATATGTTTTGACAGAGTCTCGATCTTTTCTGTTAACAGACCTACTTGTATCTCTGAAGATCCTGTATCTTTTTCATGTAAACTCATTTGTGTAATATTTTTTTTCATAATTTCCTATTTATTAGCTTGTTTTATTAAATTTTCTATTTTTTCTGCATAATCAAAAGACTCATCTTTAACAAATAAAATTTTTGGTAAAAATTTCATTGTAATTTTTTTTGATAATACTTTTCTTATAAGAAAAGAAAAGTCTTTAAGATTTTTAACTATCTCCTCGGAATTTTTACCTCCCAAAGGCAATACAAAGGCTTTAGCAGTTTTTAAATCAGGACTCATCCTAACTTCTGTAACTGTAATTTCTTTTGTCTGAATATTTGGAATTTTAGCTTCATCTTTTAAAAATATCATGCTCAATGCTTGCTTTACCATTTCTCCAACTCTTAATTGTCTTTGGCTAATCTGTCTTCCATCTGATGACATAGTTCTATATAACCCTCTCTGTAGTTGTTGAATTATATGCTTCTATAATGTCTTTTTTTTGAAAGTCACTAAAATCTTTAAATGATATACCACATTCCAAACCTGCTGACACTTGCTTAGCTTGGTTTTTTTCCCTAAATATAGTGCCTATTTTGCCATTAAATATTATTGCTCCATCTCTTATTACTCTTGCCATTGAATCTTGAGTGATTTCTCCTTCTAGGACTTTTGTACCTGCTACCTTACCAACTTTAGAAACTTTAAAGATTTCAAGTATTTCCGCAGATCCAATTACTTTTTCCTCTATTTCAGGTGTTAGTAATCCAGACATCTGTTTTTTTACAAAATCAATAAGTTCATAAATAATATTGTATGACGAAATTTTTACCTGTGTTTGCTCAGCTATTTTTTTAGCTTCCTTACTTGGTTTCACATTAAAAGCTATTAAAGTGGCGTTTGAGGCCTTGGCTAAATTAACATCTGTTTCTGTAACCATACCAACATCAGATAAAATAATTTTTATCTTAACTTCATCATGTTTTATTTGATTTAACGCATTTTTAATAGCCTCCGATGAGCCATGCACATCTGACTTTATTATTATGTTAAGATCATCTGATTTATTATCTTTAAAAGCTGATTCTTGAGTAAATAAAGCAAGAGGATTTTTTGATATTTTCTTTTCCTCAATTCTTGCTTCAGATAATGATTTTGCTTCCTTCTCAGAATCTACAACTAAAAAATCATCTCCGGATTTGGCTGCACCGTTAATTCCTAAAATTTCCACTGGAGTCGAGGGTAAAGCAAAATCAATAGGTTTGCCCTTATCATTAATTATTGCTCGAACTTTGCCCCACTTTGTTCCACAAACAAAATAATCACCTTTTTTAAGTTTGCCAGAGGTAATAATTACATTAACTATTGGGCCTCTGCCAATGTCTATTTTAGATTCTAAAACTACTCCATTTGAATTACTACTAAAATCACTCTTAAGATCTAAAATTTCTGCCTGTAGTAAAATCAGCTCTAAAAGTTTATCTATATTATTTTTCGTTTTTGCTGAAATTTCAACCATTATGGTATCACCTGATAAATCTTCAGCGATTAGTTCATGTTCTAAAAGTTGGTTTTTTACTTTCTGTACGTCAGCATCTGGTAAATCGCATTTATTTATTGCAACTACTATAGGTACTTTAGCTGCTTTTGCATGTTTAATTGACTCAATAGTTTGTGGTTTAACACCATCATTAGCAGCTACAACGAGAACAACGATGTCAGTTAATTTCGAACCTCTGGCTCTCATTTCAGTGAATGCCGCATGACCTGGTGTATCTATAAAGGTTATTTGTTTTTCATTTTTTTCAATTTGATAAGCGCCAATATGTTGTGTGATACCACCAAACTCACCAGAGACTATATTCGTGCTTCTAATTACATCTAAAACTGAGGTTTTGCCATGATCAACATGACCCATCACCGTTATGATAGGAGGGCGACTTTTAAGATCCTCAGTTTTAATTTGTTTAATGTTTTTGATTATCTCTTCAGCTTTTTTTTCTCTTATGGGAACATGTCCAAATTCTTTAACTAAATACTCAGCTGTATCAGAATCTATGGTATGATTGATAGTTACTGTTACTCCCATTCCCATTAGATGTTTGATAATATTTGATGATTGTTCTGCCATTCTGTTAGCTAGATCTCTTATAGTTACAAACTCAGGAATATTAATTTCTTTTTTTACTGAAGAGTTTATATCACCATTATTTTTCTCTTTTGATGCTCTAAGTTCTTTTTCCCTTGCTCTCTTTATTGATGCAAGACTTCTTGATTTAAATTCTAAATCCTCACTTAATGCCCTAGAAACCGTTAGTTTTGTTTCTCTTTTTTTTGTTGAAAACTTTGTTTTATTTTCTTTATCTTTTTGATTATTTTCACCACGAATACTTTTTGTAGCTTTTTGTTCAGCTAACTTTCTTCTCTCATAATCACTGAGCTTTTGAGGTAATGGCTTAGTTTTAAAATTTTTTTTAAAATTAGTTGAAAATTTATTTACGGGTTTAGAAAATTTTTTTTCAAATTGTCTTTGATTGTTTTTACTTTCAAAATTTTGTTGATTTAAAAAATTTTTTTTTGGTTTTCCAGATATTGTTAATTTTTTTTTTTGTTTTTCCATCTCTCATCTCTTAGTCTGTGTAGATTTTTTCTCTTGCAGTCATAATTAGGTTATCTGCCTCTGTTTTAGATAAAGCAAAATCCTCTAGATATCCTGATATTTTAATTCTTTCACCTTTTATTATATCATATCCACCTATCAACTCATCTGTTGCAAGATCAGCAAAATCATTTAATGATAAAATTTTTTTTTCACCCAGTGTTAAAAGCATACCAGGTGTAAGTCCTTTATGATTTATTAACTCTGCTTCTAATCCTAATTCTCTAATTTTTGTTTGTATTTCTTCCTCATTCTTTTTATGAAATTCTTTTGCTCTATCTATTAATTCTTTCGCTGTTTCTTCCTCTATGCCCTCAATTTTTGTTAAATCTCCTAATGCACTGTCTTTAATTGTGTCGACTGTTGAAAAACCCTCTGCTACTAAAAGTTGACCTAAAGTTTCATCCACTTCTAAGTTTTTCATAAGACTTTCGGTTCTATCTTTAAACTCTATTTGTCTTCGCTCAGACTCTTCTTTATCAGTCATGATATTTATCTCATAGTTAAGCAATTTAGTAGCTAACCTTACATTTTGACCCCTTCTTCCAATTGCCTTACTTAAATTTTCCTCAGTCAATATCACATCTAACTTTTTCGCTTCTTCATCAACATTGACTTTTTGAACTTCAGCAGGTGATAAAGCATTTGACACAACCACAGAAATATCCTCAGACCAGTTTACTATATCAATTTTTTCACCTTGAAGTTCATTTACCACAGCCTGAACTCTACTACCTCTCATACCAACACAAGCACCAACAGGGTCTAAAGATGTATCAATAGCTTTAACACTAATTTTTGCTCTACTACCAGGATCTCTTGCCGAAGATTTAATCTCAATTAATCCATCATAGATTTCGGGTACTTCTTGAATAAATAATTTTTCCATAAACTTTGGATGAGCTCTTGACAAAAAAATTTGTTGACCCCTTTGTTCTCTTCGTACATCATAACAATAAGCTTTAACTCTATCTCCAGCTTTAATATTTTCTCTTGGTATCATCTCATTTTTTTGAATAATAGCCTCAGCTTTACCTAGATCAACAATTACATTTCCAAATTCAAGTCTTTTTACAATACCACTTAATATTGTATCTTTTTTATCTATAAAATCATTAAATTGTCTTTCTTTTTCTGCTTCTCTTACACTAAAGCTGATCACTTGTTTGGCTGTTTGAGCAGCAATACGACCAAAGTCAAAGGTTGGCAAAGGCTGCAATATTTCATCCCCAATTTTTTTTTCTTTGTTAAGAAGTTTCGCACTTTCAACACTTATTTCTGTATTAGTATTTTCTGGTTTTTCAACTACTATTAATTTCCTAAAAATTTCTATATCTCCATTATCTCTATTTATTGAAACATGTATTTCATTTTCGTTTCCGAATTTTGATTTAGCTGCTTTAGCAATCCCTGTTTCCATAGAATTAATAATGAGCTCCTTGTCAATCGATTTCTCTAGGGCTACTGCTTCTGCTATTCTTAATAACTCTAATTTATCTGCTCTTCTGTTAAGCATTTGTTTCACTCCAAAAAAAAATGGGCCGAAGCCCACTTTTGTATTTTACAATTTAAGTATGCTTATAATAAATTTTCCTTATATTTCAATATATTACTTTGAAAAAATATCTTTTTTATCAGTTTTTTCCCATGAAAATGAGCCATCTGAACCAGGATCTCTTCCAAAATGACCGTAGGCTGCTGATTTTTCATAAATTGGTTTGTTCAACCCAAGCATCTCTCTAATTCCTCTAGGACTTAAATCAAAATTTTTCTTAATTAAACTTTCAATGTGTTTATTCTTTTCTTCATCATTATCAAACAAATCTACATATATTGATAGTGGCTTTGATACACCTATTGCATATGCCAATTGTATTAAACACTTGTCAGCTATTTTTGAAGCTACAATGTTTTTTGCTAAATATCTCGATGCATACGCAGCTGATCTATCAACTTTAGTTGGATCTTTCCCTGAAAATGCGCCTCCACCATGCGGTGCAGCTCCTCCATAAGTATCAACTATAATTTTTCTACCTGTCAAACCACTATCCCCATCTGGGCCACCAATAACAAAATTACCTGTAGGATTTACGTAAATTTCCTCCTCTATAAGATTATTTAGCAATTCTTTTGGTATTGATTTTTCAATATAAGGTTTCACTAAATCTCTAACTTGTGACTGATTAACATCTGCAGAATGCTGTGTGGATATAACTACAGATTTTACATTAGCTGGTTTTCCATCTTTATATTCAATTGTTATTTGACTTTTAGAATCTGGCTCAATATTTTTAAGCTTTCCAGATTTTCTATCCTCAGCCATTAACCTTAATATTTTGTGAGAATAATGTATTGGTGCAGGCATTAAAACATCTGTTTCATTACACGCATATCCGAACATTATTCCTTGGTCTCCAGCTCCCTCATCTTTATTTCCCGAAGAATCTACTCCCATAGCTATATCTGAAGATTGAGCATGTAAATGACTTTCTATTTTAGTTGCTTCTTTGTAAGTGAATCCATCCTGATCATATCCAATGTCTTTTATACAATTTCTAACTTTCTCTATTAAATCGTCTTTTTTTATTTCTGGTCCTCTTACTTCGCCAGCTAAAACGACTTTATTCGTTGTGGTTAAAGTTTCACATGCTACTCTTGAATGAGGCTCAGCATCCAGGTAGGTATCTACCACCATATCCGAAATTCTATCACATACTTTATCTGGATGTCCTTCTGAGACTGACTCGCTTGTAAATAAATAATTTTTTTTCATTTAAATCTTTTTAATAAGAAAATTAAACTAGTATAAAAAAATACTAAACAAAAGAAAATCTTGTTACCATAAATACTAAAGAATGTAGGAAAAACCTTAGAAACTGAATTTATTTCAATGCTTCCCTTTTCGGTTGTGTCTAACATTTTCACAACTTTACCGTTTAAACTTATATGAGCTGAAATTCCGTTATTAGCTACTCTCAAAACATCTTTACCTTCCTCTATTGATCTAAATATAGAATGAGAAAAATGTTGAATAGGGCCTATGCTATTGCCAAACCAACCATCTTCAGAAATATTTAAAATGAAGTCATAATCTTTATTATATAAATTTAATTTACCAGAAAATATAATTTCATAACAAATTAATGGTAAAAATGAAATTGAACCGAAATTCATAATACTTCTTTCATTAGATGAACTGAATGATCTGTAGCCATAAGTTACTTTTTTTAAACCAAAATTACTTAAAAATTTTTCAAATGGAAGAAATTCCCCAAAAGGTACTAGTTTGTTCTTACTATATTTGTCTTCTAATACAAATTTACTATTCAATAGAGCTAATGAATTGAAAATTTTTTCACCATCATCGTAGGATATACCTATAATAATTTTAGAATTAGCATTCAATTGATTAGAAATTTTATTAAAACTATTACTATTACGTAAATCGTTTAATTCAAAATTATCAGAGATACCTTCCGGAAATACTAATAAAAAATCTTTATTAAAAGGATGGCCAATTTCCATTAATTCTTCAAGTTTATTAATAATTGGTTCTTCTATAAAAAATCTTTCTATATTAAAACTTGGTGAAATTAGTTTAATTGTTGGATAAATTTGTTTTTTTTTTGAAAGTTGAATTTGTTCAATTCTGTTGTTTCCGTAAAAATAATTAATTACTAAAATTAGTATTACTGATAAAAAAATGATGACTTTTTTAAGCCTATTAAATTTGAATATAATTATTGTTGGCAAACAATAGATAGTTATAACTATTAAATTGAATGAATAAGTTCCGATTAAATTAAGTATTTGTAAAGAACTTGTGAGATTTACCATACTAAACGAAATCAGATTCCATGGAAATCCACCAAATATATTTCCTCTTAAATATTCTATTATAGATAAAAGAAGTGAAAAAATTAAAATTGAACTAAAATTCATCTTAAGATTTAGAAATTTCAGTAAAAAGGAAAATATTCCATATAACAACGATAATAAAAAAGGTATGAATATAATAGAAAATACAACTAAATTTTCAAAATTTTCATCAAATTTTAATGAATTTGAAATCCAATATAAGTTTGAACAAAAATATCCAAATCCATAAAGCCACCCTGTTAGAAAATTATTTATCAAATTATTATTGAGGTTAAACACCAAAATATAAAATAAAAATGGAAATGTAAAAAAATTTATAAAAAAGTAGTTATACGGTGGTAAACTAAATGAGGAAAAGACTCCTAAGAAAATTAATGTTATTCCTATTGCAAATTTATTTTTTAATATTTGGGACAATTTATGAATTGAGTTGTTTAAATATTAGATTTTCTTTTTTATACATTTTTTCAAAATCTAAATTTTTTATATGATCATATCCACTTAAATGTAAATATCCATGTATCCACATTTTGTCTAATTCATAGACAAACGAAGAATTGTATGACCGTTTATTAACTATTTCATAACTAATTGCTATATCACCAAGGTAAATTTTGCTTTTTATTTTCATATTTAATGGAAAGGATAGAATATCAGTTGGCTTATTTATTTTTCTATACTTTTTATTTAAATTTTTCATCTTAGAATTGTTTGTTAAGAATACAGTAAATTCTTTAATTTTTTTTTGTGAGTTGTAATAATTGTTAAATTTTCTTTGCTTTAATTTAAAGTAATTTTTTATATTTTTAATTTTTTTTTTCCATTTTGGAAATCCAACTACAACATTGATTTTGATCATTTCTTAAAATTTTGATCAGAGTAAGCTTTTACAATTTTTGAGACAAGAGGATGTCTTACAACATCTGTGTGATCAAAATCTACTATTGATATCTCATTCAAGTGCTCAAGTATCTCCTTAGATCTTTTAAGACCTGATAGAGATTTATTAGGTAAATCTATTTGTGAGGGGTCGCCATTAATAACTATTTTGGAATTTTCACCAATTCTTGTTAAAAACATTTTAATTTGAGTGTCAGTGGCATTTTGTGCTTCATCTAAAATAGCAAATGAATTTTTGAGAGTTCTACCTCGCATAAAAGCTAAAGGTGCTATTTCTATGTCTCCGATCTCAATACGTTTCTGAATTTTTTCAAAATCTAAAAGATCATAAAGCGCATCGTATAAAGGTCGTAAATAAGGGTCTACCTTTTCTCTCATATCTCCTGGCAAAAAACCTAGTCTTTCTCCGGCCTCAACCGCAGGTCTAGATAGTATTATTCTTTCTATTTTTTTATCTAAAAGCATTGTTAGTGCAACAGCTACAGCCAAATATGTTTTTCCAGTTCCTGCAGGTCCTGACGATATTATAATTTCTTTATCCCTTAATGCTCTAACGTAGTTTTTTTGTTTCTCTGACCTTGGAATTACCGACTTTTTTGGAGTTTTAATTATATACTCAATTTTATCATTTTTTTCTTCAATCATAAATTTATTTACTGAAGATATAATATCTTTTTTCTCGATTGCTCCATTATTTATAAATTGATCAAATAAAAAAACAATTGCATTTTTAACAATTTCATTTTTTTTAGGTGAACTTTTAATCAAAATTGAATTTCCACGAGAATAAATGCTAGTATTTGTTATTTTCTCTAATTCTTTTAGATTGTTATTAAACTCACCAACAACACCCATCAATATATCATTATTTTTAAATATAATACTTAAGGTATTATTTTCTGAGTATACAAATTTTAGGTCGTTGACAATATTTTTATAATATACGTTGTTCAAATTAGGCTGCTCTCATATTTTTATTATGATCAATTTTTCCAAATAAAGTATTACGATTAACTTTTGTTACTTTAACATTAATGACTTTTCCAATATATTTTTGTTCACCTTCAAATATAACAGAATTTAAATAAATATTTCTACCAAAATATTTATTCTGATTTTTCAATTTGTTTTCTACCAAAACTTCTACTGATGAACCTATTAATGATTTATTTTTTTTAATTTGATATTCCTCTAATAAACTTTGAATGTTAGTCAAACGGTCTTTAGCAACATCTTTATCAACAAGACTTAGTTTTGCAGCTGGAGTTCCGGGTCTGGGACTATATATAAATGAGAAAGAATTAATAAATTTTATCTCTTTCACTAAATTAATTGTATTTTGAAAATCATTATCTGTTTCTCCTGGATAACCAATAATAAAATCGCTAGAAAATTCTACTTTACTGTTTTTTTGTTTAATCATTTTATAAATATCTAAGTATTTTTCTACATTATGATTTCGATTCATTAATTTTAAAATTTTATTTGAACCACTTTGAATAGGTAAGTGAACGAACGGCATTAATTTTTTTGAACTAGTATAACACTCAATCAAATCATCAGTCATATCTCTCGGATGAGAAGTTGTATATCTAATTCTTTTTAACTCTTTTATTTTTTCCAACTCCGATATTAAATCTGATAATTTATAACTTTTATCTCCGCAACTGTAAAAATAAGCGTTTACGTTTTGTCCTAGTAGAATTAGTTCTTTTGTACCATTATTTATCAAATTCTCTGCTTCCTCAATGATTTTTTTAAAGGGTCTAGAATACTCTGGTCCCCTTGTGTAAGGCACTACACAAAAACTGCAAAACTTATCGCATCCTTCTTGAACTGTCAAAAAAGATGATACCTTGCTATCATTATTTTTAATCTTATCTAAATAATTAAATTTATTTTCAGTATCAAATTCTGTCAGTTCTCTTTTTTTTTTATGATTAAAACTTTCAATTATTTTATTTAATTTATGGTAAGACTGAGGGCCGACAATTATATCAATATAAGGCTCTCTTTTTATCATTTCACCACTTTCTGCTTGAGCAACGCAACCAGATATAATTACAATTGGTTTTTTTTTATTTCTATAGATCTTTCTAACTCTTCCTATTTCATCGTACACTTTTTCTTTTGATTTATCTCTAATATGGCAAGTATTTAAAAGATAACAGTCAGCATCTGACAGATCATTTGTTTTAAAATAACCAATGTTTTTTACTGTATCATAAATACGATTTGTATCATATTCATTCATTTGACATCCAAAAGTTTTAATGAAAATTTTTTTCACAATTAATCAGATTTATCTTTAACACAATAAAGTTCTAATTTTGAGTCGACTAATTTATATCCATGCTTATGCGCAATTTTTTGCTGTATTTTTTCAATTTCATCACTTGTAAATTCGATTATGTTTCCGGTCTTGATATCTATTAAATGATTATGATCATCATTGAGCTCATATCTAGCTTTTCCATCTTTAAAATCATGCTTCATTAATATTCCTGATTCTTCAAATAGCTTGACTGTTCTATATACCGTTGCAATACTTATTTTAGGATCAATTGATGAAACTCTTTTATATAATTCATCAACATCTGGATGATCAGACTCTCCGTAATTTTTTTTTGATTCTGATATTACTCTAGCAATTGTCTTTCTTTGATCTGTTAATTTTACTCCTTTAGCTAAACATTTACTTTCAATAGAATTTGTCATAATTTTAATCTTAACCCAAATAAAGTGGTTTAATCAAATTTTTAATCAATTTTCCCCTTTTTTGAAGGTCAAAAACTTTATAATAATTTAAATTTTCTACATCTTTTGACGAAAATCCATAAATATTGAAATTATAAATAATTTTAAAAGCCTTAAGTGTAGATAAAGATGTCCTTATACCAGAAAAGTTACCTGGTCCAATATTGACATAAGCGTTTTTTACATTTTCTAATTTTATACGGTTTTTTCTTAAAAACTTAAATAGAAGTTGTGAAAACTTGTCAAAATTTTTTCTACAGTTTTCGTATTCATTAGTATAGTTTTTAGAATCATCAATGATTTTAAAAATTATTTTATCACCAGCAGCGTCAACAATCAGATTTTTTTTGATATACTTTTGTTTTTTCTTTGGCATGGCTTCAGCTGAAAAAAATGATTTTACTTATTATTCTAATGATCATGGAATTATATCTATTATGTATCACAGATTTAACGAAAATAAATACCCTTCAACTAACATTAAAATGGATGTTTTTAAAAAACATTTAAAATTAATAAAAAAAAATAATGTTGAATTTTATAGTCCTAGAGAATTTGATTTAAAATTTAATAGTATAAAAAATGCCAAAAAAATTCTTATTACTGTAGATGATGCTTTTTTATCTTTCTACAACGAAGCATGGCCAATTTTAAAGAAAGAGAAAATTCCTTTTATATTATTTGTATCTACAGAACCTGTCGGTAAAAAAGGATATATGAGTTGGGATCAAATTATTGAAGTCTCTAAACATGAGTTTGCATTTATTGGGAATCACTCTCATACTCATGATTATCTAGTTAATTTTAGTTTTGAAAAGTTTAAAGAAGATATAAATACTTCAATTGGAATATTTAATAAGAAGCTTGGTTATAATCCTATTTTTTTTTCATATCCATTTGGTGAGTTTAATCTTAAACAAGTTGAGTTTATAAAAAAGAATTTTAAATATGGTTTTGGTCAACATTCAGGAATAATCGATTTTACTAAAAATGCATACGAGTTACCTCGTTTTCCTATTAATGAAAAATATGGAGATTTGAAAAGATTTGAGTTTATCTTAAACTTATTCCCAATACCTTATAAAAAATTAGATCCTATTGACAAATTCATAAAAAAAAATAATAACCCACCTTCAGTTCAAATAGAATTTTTTAGCGAACAAAAAAATATTAAAAACTTAAATTGTTTTTCAAACGATGGTAAAAATTGGGGAAGTCCAGAAATGAAATTTGATGAAAATAAATTATTTATTAAATTTAATGAAAAATTTGAATTTAGACGTGGAAGGCTGAATTGCTCTTTAAACGAAGGAAATAAATGGAGATGGTTAGGACTTCAATTTACTGTAGAAACTGATTAAATTAAATTTTTATATTTAACACTCAAAGGCATAAGTTTTACTTCATCAAAATCTTTTAAAGAATTTTGCTGAATAATTTGTTTTAAAATTTTTGTATATTCTTTTCCTGTTTCTGCATAATTTTTTAGTTGTTCAGCTAAAATAAGACTGTCTAATTTTTTATTATCATCTCTTAATTGTGCTCTTATCTGCCTGAATTCTTTATAGCTTGAATGAGTATTGAGGTTTCTCTGATAAGCTCTGACTGAAGCTTTTAAAACTTTAAACTTCATTACTTTATGAGTTGTATCATTTTCAGCACCCGCTGGCTTAATTCCATCTCCTGACCAAGTCCACTGACCAAAAAGTGCATTGCCTTCTAAAGCAAAACGAGAAGTGCCCCAACCAGTTTCTTTGGCTGCTTGGGCTATTGCTAATGACACTGGGATAATGTCCATTCGAACTTTTAATGTTGGTATATCTTTATTTATAACGCCGTACTGTTTGAACTTTCTATTCAACCAATTAATTTCTTTTTTTGAATTATTATTTTTGTTTAAAACGCTGAACAATTTTTTTCTGTCAATTAATATTCTATTATTTTCCTCAAGAATTAAAGGCAGAATTATTTGTATAAATAAATTTTTTCTTTTTTTTGTATTCTCAATTTGTTTTATTTCATTAGGTAATAAAGATAGCCTTATTGGTTTAACTTTTTTACTCTTTCTGACTTCGTCGAGTGAATAATTAGTATCTTTGAAAAGTTGCTCAATTGTTGATGCACTTAATCTTACTGTGTCTTTAGGTAGCTCCTCAAATTTAAAAACATCTTCAAGTATGTTTGATAAGTCTAAACCTTCGTCTATTTTAGATTTTGTTTCAACGTCACCTCCTTCAAGGACTTTTTTAAAATTTTTAACTGACTCATTTATGTTAGGCTTTTGAACAATGTTCGAAGATAAATTTGATAAAAATGGAATAGTAAAAGCTAATAAAATAATAACAACACTAGAAAAACCAGTTAAATATAAAGATTTAAATTTTTGGAAATTAATACTTGTAAAGGGTTTTTTTTTTAAAATTAAACCTTGAGATGATAACAATTTTTGTAATTTTGAAAACTGATTAACATCAAAGTTTTTTTTCATTAATTTATTAAATAATATTTTTTTCAAACTGCCTCCACCTCTTTTACCTCTGGTATATAATGACATAACAAGTTTTGAACACCTTGTTTAAGTGTTAAAGCTGCACTTGGACAACCTGAGCACGCGCCCTGAAGTTCTACACGTACTATACCATTTTTAAATTCTTTAAATTTTATATCACCCCCATCTCTCGCTACAGCTGGCCTAATTTTAGTTTCTAAAATCTTGATTATCTGCCCTTCTACTGAAGATGTATCGATATTTATTTTTTTAGGATCTTGTGAAATCACAACATCATTTCCGTTTGAGTAGAATTCATTAATAAAAGAAATAATTATATGTTTAAGGTCTTCCCATTCATAGTTTTCATTTTTATTTACAGAAATGAAATCTTCTGAAAGAAATACACTCACCACTCCATTTACAGATAGAATATTATTTACCAAGTCATTATTAATGGAATTTTTGTTATTTATTTCAATTGGACCAACTGAGGATACACTTTTACCTGGCAAAAATTTCAATGAATTCGGATTTGGTGTTATTTGTGTCTGAACATACATAATTAGAAATAATATAAGTATTAGAAGTTAATTTTAAAGTAAATTATTACTAAAAGCCAAATTTATTTTTAAGTTGTTTTATTTTTTTTGAAGATAATTCATAAGCTTTTTCACTACCTTGTTCCAAAACCTTATCTATATACTCTACATCATTATTTAACTTTTGAATTTCTCTTGAAATTGGGAAAATTTTATCATTAACAACTTCAGCGAGTTTTTTCTTAAAATAAGAAAAATTTTTATTATTAAAATCAGAGAATAGATTTTCGGGTTTTGTTTTAGTTAAGGAACAATAAATTCCAATCAAATTTTCAATTTCTGGACGTGTGTTCAAGCTTTTTAAGTCTCTTGGAAATGGATCGCTATCTGTCTTTGCTTTTTTAATTTTGGTGATTATCTGATCCTCAGTATCAGTTAAGTTTATACGACTTAGATCAGATGGATCGGACTTGCTCATCTTTTTTCTCCCATCTTTTAAACTCATTACTCTTGCAAAATTTTTTTGAATTAATGGTTCAGGAACCTGAAAAAAATTAGGTGCATTAAAATCAGAGTTAAATTTTTTTGATATATCTCTAGCTAGTTCTAAATGTTGTTTTTGATCATCACCAACAGGAACATGAGTTGCATCATACAAAAGTATGTCTGCTGCCATTAGAACTGGGTATATATATAAACCCACACTTGCTTTTTCTTTATCTGAACCAGCTTTTTCTTTAAATTGTGTCATTCTATTTAGCCAACCCATTCTAGCTATACAACTTAATAACCAAGATCCTTCAGAATGTGCAGGTACAGACGACTGGTTAAAAATAATACTTTTTTTTGGATTAATTCCACAAGCTAAAAAGGCTGAAGTTGTTTTTCGTATGTTTTGCTTTAAAAGTTTTGGATCTTGTTTAACTGTGACAGCATGCAAGTCCACAACACAAAAAATACATTTATTATTTTCATTTTGAAGTTCAACAAAATTTTTTAAAGCACCAATATAATTTCCTAAGTGTAGATTCCCAGTAGGTTGAACGCCGGAAAAAATTTTTTTAGCCGTCATTTTAATACTTTATTTTAATATCACTTAATTTAAAAGCTTTAGTAATTAATGAAATAACGAAATATACCAACATACTTAGAAATATTAATAAAAATAAATAAATAACTTTGTAATTATTTGAATAATTTAATTGTTCACTAAAAATAGAAACTAAAAAATAAAGGCAGAAGCTCATTAAAATTGTACAAAACAATATTTTCATAAATTGAAAAATTAAATTAAAACTAAATTTAAAATAGTTAATTTTATGTAAATACACGTAAAGTAAAGTTGAATTGACCCAAGATGAAATCGAGGTTGCGATTGGTATGATTAAAAAACCTACATCTCTAAAAAAGTATATGCTTATTACAACATTTAATAAAACTGATATTGATGAAAAATAGAATGGTATTTTCGTATTATCTCTAGCAAATATAAAAGTAGAAAAAATTTTTATTAGTGAATAAGCAGGAAGACCTAATGAAAAGTAAAGCAAGGCGTTCGCAGAATTTCTAACGCTTACTTGATCAAATGAACCATATCCAAATAAACAAGAAACAATTTCTTCACTTATAATAATCAAACCAAACATAGCAGGAAGGCTTAAAAACAAAGATAATTCTAAAGATTTATTTTGAATTCGTGTTATATCCTTATTTTTATTTTGTTGTATATAAGAAGATAATTTTGGAAGAATAATTGTTCCAATAGCAATTCCTGCTATTGCTAAATTAATTTGGTAAATTCTATCAGCATAATAAAGATAGGAAACTGCACTAGCCTGAAAAGAAGCAATTATGGTGCCAATTAGAATATTAATTTGAGTTACACCAGATGAAAATATACTGGGTAATAGTTTTTTAAAAAAAAACTTTATCTTTTTAGTGATTTTAAATTTGATTTGTATTTTTGGAACAAAATATTTTTTTACAAAAATTATCAAAAAAATTAATTGAGTCAACCCAGCTAATGAAACACCATAAGATAAATAGATAACCAATTTTTCATCCAAAATTTTACCAAATAATAAAATTAAAATTAAAAAAATATTCAAAATAATTGGTGCGGCTGATGCAGCAGCAAATTTGTTGTATGAATTTAAGACTGCTGAAAAAAAAGAAGCTAGACTTACAAACAATATAAACGGAAATGTAATTTTTGTAAGTTGTACTGCTAATAAAAATTTCTCTGGATTAGACTTAAATCCTGGGGCTATTATGCTTACAAAAAGAGGCATAAATAATTCAACAATAGCAATAAGGATAAGAAGAAAAATTGTTAACAAATTAAAAATATTATTGGCGAAATTCCGCGCATTTGTTTTTCCTTTTATCAACTCTTTTGAATAGCTAGGTATAAATGCAGCATTAAAAGATCCTTCACCAAATAATCTCCTAAATGTATTGGGTATTCTAAAAGCTACAAAGAAAGCGTCAGCCAAAGCCCCTGAGCCAAGAAATATTGCTATCAGAATATCTCTCAAATAACCCAACACTCTACTTATTAAAGTATAAAAGCTAAAAGTCCCAGTTGACTTAATAATGTTCATAAATCATATTAGTCTTAAAATTGGCTCATTTGTATAAGTAAATAATTATAATGAAAAAAAAAAAAATAGAACATTATTCAGATAAAGAAGCTTTAGAATTTCATAATACGAACAAATCTGGCAAGATTGAGATTATTTCATCTAAACCAATGACATCAAAAAGGGACCTTGCATTAGCTTACTCTCCTGGTGTTGCGGCTCCTGTAAAAGCTATAGCTGATAATCCTGATCTAGCATACGATTATACAACAAAAGGAAATCTTGTTGCAGTTATAAGCAATGGTTCAGCAATTTTAGGATTAGGAAATTTAGGAGCTATTGCATCAAAACCCGTGATGGAAGGCAAGGCAGTTCTTTTCAAAAGATTCGCAGATATTGATTCTATAGATATTGAAATTGATACAAGCGACACGAAAGAAATAATAAACTCTGTAAGAAACATATCCAAGAGTTTTGGTGGAATAAATCTTGAAGATATAAAAGCACCAGAATGTTTTATAATTGAGAATGAACTAAAAAAAAAATTGGATATTCCTGTCTTTCATGATGATCAACACGGTACTGCTATAATTACTAGTGCGGCCTTAATAAATGCGTGTGATATTGCTGGAAAAAAATTAGATAATATTAATGTAGTAATAAATGGTGCTGGAGCATCTGCAATGGCATGTGCAAAATTATTTATCAAAACAGGTGTTGATAAAAATAAAATCAAAATGTTGGACTCGAAAGGTGTAATTTATAAAGGTAGAGATAATTTAAATCAGTGGAAAAATGAATTTGCTATTAAAACAAAAGATCGTAATCTCGATGATGCAATAAAGGATGCGGATGTATTTTTAGGTTTATCCCAAGCAGGTGTCTTAAAAAAAGAAATGGTAAAAAAAATGCCAAAAAATCCAATAATATTTGCTTGCGCTAATCCAGATCCAGAAATAACTCCTGAAGAAATAGAAGAGGTAAGGGATGATGCAATTATAGCGACAGGAAGATCAGACTATCCAAATCAAGTAAATAATATAATCGGATTTCCATATATTTTTAGAGGTGCGCTCGATGTTAGATCAAAAACTATTAATGAGGAGATGAAAGTTGCAGCGGTTAATGCAATAGCAGGTTTAGCAAGAGAGCGAGTGCCTGATGAAGTAGTGGCAGCAATGGGAGGAGAAAGACCAGTTTATGGAAAAGATTATATAATTCCCTCAACATTTGATCCAAGACTAATAAGTGTTATCCCTTTAGCTGTAGCTAAAGCAGCTATTAAAACTGGTGTTGCTAGGAAAAAAATTGAAAATTTTGATAGTTATTTTGAACAATTAAAAAATAGGCTTGATCCAACAGTTGCGGTTATGCAGGGTATAAATTCTCAAATTAAGAAAACACAAAAAAAAGTTGTATTTGCTGATGGTGAAGATGAAAATAATTTAAAAGCAGCAATTGCTTTTAAAAATGGGGGATTAGGAACACCAATCTTAATTGCTAAAGAAGAAATTGTTAAGAAAAAACTTTACGAAATTGGTTATGGTGAAAACTTTGATATAAAAATTGTAAATTCAACAAATGAAGATCTTAGGGTTAAATACACTGAATTTTTATTCAAAAAACTACAAAGATCAGAAGGCTTACTAGAAAGAGATTGTGATAAGCTTATAAGAAATGATCGAGTTACGTTTGGTGCATGTATGGTTTCATGTGGTGATGCAGATGCGATGGTAACAGGGAATACTAGAAGATATGCATCCTCTTTAGAAAAAATATGTAAAGTAGTTGATCCAAGACCAGGCGAAATAATGTTTGGATTAAATATGATAGTTAATAGAGGTAAAACCATTTTTATTTGTGATACAACAGTCATTGAATATCCAGATGAAAAACAATTAGCTGAGATGGCAATATCTGCTGCTAGAGTTGTTAGATTATTTGGTTTCGATCCTAAAGTAGCTTTTTTATCTCATTCTACGTTCGGTCAGCCAACTACTGATAGGACTAAAAGAACTAGTGATGCAGTAAAAATTTTAAAAGAAAAAAAAGTTGACTTTAAATTTGATGGAGAGATGCAGCCAGATGTTGCATTAGAAGAAATGTTTCAAGAATTATATCCTTTTTCAGAAATTGTGGGTAATGCAAATGTACTTATCATGCCGAGTCAACATAGTGCAGCAATATCTTATAAAATGATACAATCAATGAGTAGAGCAAAATTAATTGGGCCATTGCTGATAGGATTAGGTGAGGCAATAGAAATAGCTCCTTTAAGAAGCTCAACATCAGATATACTTAATCTTGCATCCGTAGCCGCATATTCTGCAGGTATAATTGACTATAAAAAAAACTAATCTTTTTGAATTCTTAGGTCTTCGACTAAAAGAATACTCGCAATAACTTTCTCAACATCTACTATTAAATTAGCTTCATCAATAACTAATTTTAGCTCATCCCTATCTTTGGCTATTCCATAAATGTAAATTTTTTTTTTATAAGTGTCTATTTTAAAGTTATTAGATTTAATATTTTTGTTTATAATTAGAGCTGTTCTTAATTGTGATGTAATTAATATATCTTTAGCAGATTGTTTAAAATTAAATGACTCTTTTATTTTTATATGGTTTCTTACAGATCTTACCCCATTTGTCTCCCAAGCAATTTTAGTTATTTTTAATTTTTCCTCAGGATTATCAACTTTACCTGTGATGAAAATCCTTCCATCTAAAACTTTTGTTTTTACTGAAATAAAATATTTTTTGTCTAAAATTGTAAGTTTTGTTGTTAGATTTTTCTGCATTATTGAATCGTCAATTTGGGTGCCTAAAGATCTTGGGTCTGTTGCAACTGAAACACCAGTACCAAATAAACCACTTGACCCTGTTCCAACACAACTAATGTTAAATAATAATAATAATAATAATATTTTCTTATTTTTCATTTTTTAATAGATAAACAATAATCATAAATTATCTTTTTTGAAATTTTTCTTTCTTTAAAAAATTTAATAATGTCTTTAATACTTTTTTTCGGCAACATCTTATTAATTAATTTCTTATCAGATTCGTTTAAATAATTAAAAACTTTTGTATTTAATTTTTTTTCTGATATTACAATTGTTAATTCACCTTTATCTGAAAAGTTAATTTTATCAATTTCTTCTGCTTTACATCTTATAAATTCCTCATATAGCTTCGTCATTTCCCTACAAATAACTATCTCTCTGTTATTAAAATATTTTTTTATATGGTTTATATTTTTTTTTAATTTGTTCGGTGAAAAGTACAAAACTATGGAGGTATTTAAATCTGATAAGTACTCTAATTCTTCAATAAGATTTTTTTTTTTTTGTGACAGGAAACCATAAAAAGTAAATCGTTCTGAAAAACCACTTACAATTAAGGATGATATTGCTGATGAAGGCCCAGGAATAGGTGTAATTTTAATATTATTTTTTATGCACTCTTTTATTAATATATTTCCTGGATCAGAAATTATTGGCGTGCCTGCATCAGAAATTAAAGATATGATTTTACCCTCTAACAAATAGTTTATTATCTCCTCTGTTTTTTTTTTCTCATTAAATTTATGGTAAGAAATTAATCTTTTGTTTATTTTATAATTCTTTAAAATTTTAATTGAAACTCTTGTATCTTCACAAAGTATTAGGTCTGATGTTTTTAAGGTTTCTATAGCTCTTAGTGTTATATCTTTTAAATTACCAATTGGTGTGGAAACTAAAAATAAACCTTTTTTTTCTGGCTGTGGTATCATTTAAATAAAGCTATAATATATTATTTTAAATGAAAAAATTATTTAATTTTATATTTTATTTTTCTTTTTTATTTTTGTTATCGATTAAACCCTCAATTTCAGGAGAAAAAATTAAAATTGGTTTGTTGTTGCCGTTGTCTGGGCAAAATTCAGAACTTGGAAAATCTGTATTAAGATCAGTAAATCTCGCGATAAATAAAATAGATGATCCCATACTCGAAGTGTATCCCAAAAATAATTATGACAGTCCTGAAAAAAACTATTTAGCGGCAAAAGAATTGTATGACAGTGGTGTCAGAATTTTTATTGGCCCAATTTTTGAAAAAAATATTAAAAATTTAGAAAAATTAAATGATGCAATTTTTTTAACTCTTTCAAATAAAATAAGTAAGAAAAAAAATAATATTATTTATTCTGGGGTTAATGCTTATTCTCAAATGTACGCCATTAACAAATTTTTAAAAAAAGAAAAAATAGAAAAAACTATATGTTTAATACCAAAATCAGATTTTAAGGCTGAAATTGAAAAAGGAATACAAAAAACTAATATAAAAATAAAGAAAGTATTTTATTACGATACAGAGCCCACAGAAATTACTAAAAGGATTGAGGAAATTACGAAATATTCTGTGAGGAAACAAAATGTTCTAGATGAAATTAAAAGACTAGAAAATTCTGAAGATCCAAATAAAGAAAAGAAGATAGAAATTTTAGAAAAAAAAGATACATTAGGAAAATTAAATTTTGATTCCGTCATTATATCAGACTTTGATGAAACTTTAAAAAGTATAACAACATCTCTAATTTATACAGATGTATCACCTAAAGAAATTTATTTTATAACGTTAAATCAGTGGTTTGATGAAAGTTTACTGAATGAATTTGGGTCACAAAATTTGTACTTTCCATCCGTTAATAAAAAAAATTACGACGATTTTTCAAAAACTTTTTTTAAAAACTTTAATTTGTATCCAAACAAAATATCATTTTTAAGTTATGATTTGGTTGGACTTGTATATTATTTGGCTAAAACAAACGACTCTGTTTTAGTAAACAAAATTTTTGATAAACAAACTGTTTTTAAAGGCAAAACAGGTATATTTGAAATTGAAAATAAAAATATAAAACACTTACTTAATTTTTATAAAGTTGAAAATAATAAATTTAAAGAAATTTTTTAATTTTATTAAATGCAATGTATCTGTGATCAATTTTGCTCTTGATTTTTGGTGACATTTCTCCAAAAGTTTTCTTTAATTTCTTTGGAATAAAAATTGGGTCATAACCAAAACCTTTTAATCCTTTCTTCTCTTTTGAAATTGAGCCATTTATTATTCCGCTAGCTGATTTTAATTTTCCGTTTGGCCAATAAATTGTTAAATCACATATGAACCTAGCTTTAATTATTTTATTTTTCCAATTTTGATCTTTTTTATTTAATTCTCTGAAAACTTTCTTAATAGCTAAATTAAAGTTATTTTTTTTTCCAGCCCATCTTGCTGAGTAAATTCCTGGTTTTTTTTTTAAAATATCAATTTCAAGACCAGAATCATCAGATAAACATATTAGATTTGTTTTTTTTGAAAAATATTTAGCTTTTATAATTGAGTTCTCTCTGAATGTTTTACCTGTTTCTTTTGGACTTTTTATTTGAAAATCTGATGTTGAATAAATTTTAATTTTTTTAGGGAGTAAATCCCTGATTTCTCTCAATTTTCCTTTATTATTTGTGCCAATTAATAATTCTGAAATTTTTTGTTTTTTCATCTAGTAATTATTAATTTACTTACCATATAAAGTCATATGGAAAAAGAAAATCAAAAATCTATTAATGAAGATAAAGATAAAGTTCAAGATTTAAAGGATAGTAAGAGAAGTGAAAATACTGACAGTGAAAAAAAAGAACTTTCCGTTGAGGAGAAGTATAAAGAATTAGAAGATAAACTTACTAGAAGTTATGCTGAAATAGAAAATCAAAGAAGAAGGTATGAAAAGGAGATAGATGACGCTTTTCAGTATGGTGGTATGGCGTTGGCAAAAGAGACTTTAAATATCGCAGACAATTTAGAAAGATCAAAGTTATCGATCACTAACGATCAAAACCTAGACCTAAAAAGCAAAGATAAAATTATAGAGCATATAGATATTATTTATAAAGATGTAGTTTCAATCTTTAGGAAAAATCAGATAGAAGAAATAAAGGCTTTAGGTGAGAAAATGGATCCAAATAAACATCAAGCTATGATGGAGGTGGAAGATGAAAATAAAGATCCTGGTACAATCGTTCAAGAAATTCAAAAAGGGTATATGCTGAAAGGAAGGCTTTTAAGGCCATCATTGGTTGGTGTTTCAAAGAAAGCCACAAAAGAGGAAAAAAGTGCTGAAAAAACTGAAAAAAAAGGAGGAAATTAATCACTTATAGAACTTGTAGATTAGAAATAAGCACTTATATGAAGATCAGGTAAAATAACATGAGCAAAGTAATTGGAATAGATTTAGGAACTACAAACTCTTGTGTAGCAATAATGGATGGTACACAAGCTAAAGTATTAGAAAATGCTGAAGGTGCAAGAACTACACCATCTGTTGTGGCTTTCACTGAGAACGATGAAAAATTAATTGGTCAACCAGCAAAGAGGCAGGCTGTAACTAATCCTGAAAATACAATCTTTGCAGTGAAAAGACTTATAGGCAGAAATTTTGAGGATCCTTCCGTAAAAAAAGATATTCAGACATCTCCTTTTAAAATTGTTAATTCAGATAAAGGTGATGCATGGATTGAAGCTAAAGGTCAGAAATATTCTCCTTCTCAAATTTCAGCTTTTGTGCTCCAAAAAATGAAAGAGACTGCTGAAAAATATTTAGGGCAGGAAGTAAAAAAAGCTGTAATT
This sequence comes from Pelagibacteraceae bacterium AG-426-E17, assembly GCA_003210095.1. GTDB lineage: Bacteria > Pseudomonadota > Alphaproteobacteria > Pelagibacterales > Pelagibacteraceae > Pelagibacter. The sequence continues at coordinate 409,109 of QCNP01000001.1, read as the reverse complement.
ACAGTTCCAGCTTACTTTAATGATGCACAAAGACAGGCAACGAAGGATGCAGGAAAAATCGCAGGGTTAGAAGTTTTAAGAATAATTAATGAGCCAACTGCTGCTTCTTTGGCTTATGGATTAGATAAAAAAACAAACAAGAAAATTGCAGTTTATGATTTAGGTGGCGGAACATTTGATGTCTCAATTCTTGAATTAGGTGATGGAGTATTTGAAGTTAAATCAACTAATGGAGATACTTTTTTAGGTGGAGAAGATTTTGATAACACAATAGTTGACTATCTTTTATCTGAATTTAAGAAAGATAGTGGTATAGATTTAAAATCGGACAAACTTGCACTTCAAAGACTTAAAGAGGCTGCTGAGAAAGCAAAAATAGAATTATCATCTGCAGCACAAACTGAAATAAATTTACCATTTATAACTGCAGACAAAACAGGACCAAAACATATAAATTTAAAAATGACTAGGGCAAAACTAGAAGCCTTGGTTGAAGATTTAATAAAAAAAACATTACCACCATGCCAAACTGCTCTTAAAGATGCTGGTTTGAGCGCAGGTGAAGTTGATGAAGTGGTATTGGTTGGTGGAATGACTAGAATGCCTAAAGTTGTAGAGGAAGTTAAAAATTTTTTTGGTAAAGATCCAAATAAATCAGTTAACCCAGATGAAGTTGTGGCTATGGGAGCAGCTATTCAGGCTGGTGTTCTGCAGGGTGATGTTAAAGATGTATTGCTTTTAGATGTAACACCACTATCATTGGGAATAGAAACCCTTGGAGGTGTATCAACCAAACTTATAGATAAAAACACAACTATACCTACAAAAAAGAGTCAGGTATTTTCAACAGCTGAGGATAATCAACCGGCTGTTTCAATTAGAGTGCTTCAAGGTGAAAGAGAAATGGCAAGCGATAACAAAGTTCTAGGAAACTTTGAACTAGTTGGTATTGCTCCAGCACCAAGAGGAGTTCCTCAAATAGAAGTAACGTTTGACATTGATGCTAATGGAATAGTTAATGTATCAGCAAAAGATAAGGGAACTGGAAAAGAGCAAAAAATTCAAATTCAAGCTTCAGGTGGTTTGAGCGAGGAAGAAATTAACAAAATGGTAAAGGAAGCTGAAGCTAATAAAGATGCAGATAAGAAAAAAAGAGAGGCTGTAGATGCAAGAAATCAAGCCGATACTCTATTACATTCTACTGAGAAAAATTTAAAAGAACACGGAAGTAAAGTTTCTGAGGCAGATAAAAAAGCAATCGAAACAGCTTGCTCAGATTTAAGAAACTCACTCAAAGGAACCGATGTTGAGGATCTTAAGAAGAAAACGCAGGATTTGGTGCAAGCTTCTATGAAGTTAGGTGAAGCTATCTATAAGTCACAACAAAGTGCTAAACCGAATGACGGTTCGAAAGATGAAAAAGAAGAAGGAAAAAAAGACGATAATGTTGTTGACGCAGACTTTGAAGAAGTAAAAGACGAAAATAAAGAAAAAAGCGCCTAAGAGCTAACAACTATTTGTCTTCGTAGTTATGGCAAAAAGAGATTATTATGAAATCTTAGGTGTTAACAAATCAGCATCAGCAGATCAAATAAAAGCGGCCTACCGTAAACTGGCTGTTAAACATCATCCAGACAAAAATAAAGGAGACAAGGCTTCTGAGGAAAAATTTAAGGAAGCATCAGAGGCTTATCACGTTCTATCAAATGCAGAACGAAAACAAAATTACGATAATTTTGGACATGCTGCATTTGAAAATGGTGGTGGTGGAAGAGGTGGATTTAGTAATTTTGATTTCTCAAGTCACTTCTCGGATATATTTGAAGATTTTTTTGGAGATTTTGGTGGAGGTGGTAGAAGGTCTAGAAAAGCAAATTTTAGAGGATCAGATTTAAGATATGATTTATCAATATCACTTGAGGAAGCTTATAACGGTAAAAAACAAGATATAAAATTTTCAACATCTGAAAAATGTCAAACATGTAATGGAAGTGGTTCAAAACCAGGTACAAACGTTGGGTCATGCTCTATGTGTGGTGGTAATGGTCAAGTCAGATCTAGCCAAGGTTTTTTTACTGTTCAGCAAACATGTCCCCAATGTTCGGGAACTGGTGAACAAATTACTAATCCTTGCAGTAATTGTAGTGGACAAGGAAAAAAACAAGCCACAAAAAGATTATCTGTGACTATCCCTAAAGGTGTGGATGATGGCACAAGAATAAGATTGGCAGGAAAAGGTGAGGCTGGCTCAAGAGGAGCTTCGAGCGGTGACTTATATCTTTTTATAAATGTTTATTCTCATGATTTGTTTAAAAGAAGCGAAGAAAATTTGTTCTTTGAATGTCCTATATCAATAGCTGATGCTGCACTTGGGGCTTCTATAGAAATACCAACAATAGATGGCGGGAAAGCAAAAATTAAAATTCCATCAGGGACACAAAGTGGAAAACAGTTTAGGTTAAAAGGGAAAGGTATGCCCTTAATGAGAGGTGGTGGAATTGGTGATTTATATGTTCAAGTAAATACGGAAGTGCCAGTTAGTCTTAATAAAGAGCAAAAAGAACTTCTTGAAAAATTCAGGGAAATTGAGAACGAAAAATCAAATCCTAGTATTAAAAAATTTTTTCAAAAAGCGAAAAATTTTTGGCAAAACTAAAATATAAAAAAAGATTGTTTTTATAAAATGTTCTCTCTATCTACAAAATTTAAAATTAAATGCGCATCATTAATAAGTGATTTTTTAATTATTTTTTTAGGGGATAAAAACAGAATAATAAAACGAAATAATATCAATTATTATATTAATCTTAGAGAAGGAATAGACTTAGGTATTTTTTTGGGTATTAAGAATGAGTTATCTATCGCAAATATTAATAAGATAATAAACACTGAAGAAAAAAAAATTATAATAGATATAGGTGCAAATATAGGTTCAGTATCCTTACCTTTGGCCAATATGTTTAAAAATTCAAAGATAGTTTCCATTGAACCAACTATCTATGCTTACTCTAAGCTAAAAAAAAATGTAAGTTTAAATCCATCTTTAAAAAGTAGAATTAAACTTGAAAATAGCTTCATCTCAAATAAAAATAAGAGTGTTAAGGAAGTTCATTCATCATGGAATTTTTCAGATAATGATAAAAAACATAAAGTCCACTTAGGTATTTTAAAAAAAACATCTTTTAAAACCAAGAAACTTGATCAAATTTGTTCAAAATTTAAGAAAATCGATTTTATTAAGATTGATGTAGATGGACATGAGCTTGATGTTTTGAAAAGTGGAAAGAAAACAATTACAAAACATAAACCTGTTATATATTTTGAATTTGCTCCCTATCTCTATAAAGAGTTTGGTTATAGTCCTAAAATTTTAATTAATTTTATAAAAAGTCAACTGAATTACAATTTTTATGATGAAAATTTAAAAAAAGTTATAAATATAAATGAATTTGTTAAAAAACTTCAAAACAGGTCTAAAAATTTTTTTTTACTTCATAAAAATTACAAAACTTTAAAATCATGAATCTTGAAATTATAGTTCCGATAATAGCATTAATTGGAGTTTTAATACTCGTATTACCTGGTTTTTTACAGACAAATTATAATTTTAAAGTATTTTTTAAAAATCTCTCGATTTGGATATTGGTAGTTTTAATAATATTAATATTTATATATTTCGTTTTATAAATATATTAATTATTTTCAGCGCAGATATCTTTTATTACAGGAACGCTTGAACAGTCACCGCATTTAGTTACTTGAACTAAACAGCCACTATCAAGAAGCTTTACATCAACAACTCTGTCACATTTTGAGCATACTGATGAAATAGTTAATCCACACTTTTTACAACTAAATTTTTGTGTTTGCATTTTTTTAAAATAATAAATTAAAAAATATTAATCAATAAATAATGTATAATATTGATTATCATTATCACAAAAAAACCAACTAAAAACATCTCTTTAAAAAAATCTTTATGAATGATAATCATTATCAACAAAATCTTATGAAAATTAATTTAACTATTACAGGCTGCATGGGAAGAATGGGGCAACAACTTATTAAGTCCTCAAATAATAATAAAAACTTTAAATTAGTTTCACTTACAGAAAATTTTAAAATAAACAGAAAAATAAATAATATTTTGCCTGAATTTAATGGTGTAAATGCTTTTAAAAGAACTAATGTAATTATAGATTTTACAATCCCTACATGTACTTTAGAGGTACTAAAAATCGCGTCAAAGCTAAAAAAAAGAGTTGTAATAGGAACTACTGGTTTTTCAAAAAAACAGGAGAATTTAATAAAAAAATATTCAAAAAAAATCCCAATACTAAAGGCAGGAAATATGAGCTTAGGTATTAATTTGTTAATGTATTTAACAGAAATTACTTCTAAATCACTTGGAAATAATTTCTTAAGTAAAGTCTTTGAGGTTCATCATAAACACAAAAAAGATCACCCGTCTGGAACAGCTTTAATGCTTGGAAAAGGAATAGCTATTGGAAAAAATAAAGATTTAAATAGATTGATTGGAAAAAAATATCTAAATAAAAAATCTTTTCCTTATGGAAAAAAAATAAATTTTAATTCGATGAGAAAAGGTGAAGTCGTTGGTGAACACGAAGTAAAATTCTCTAGTGGTAAAGAAATTATAACTTTAAATCATGAAGCATTTGATAGAGCTTTATATTCTGAGGGTGCTCTAACTGCTGCAAAGTGGTTGATGAACAAGAAACCAGGTCTTTATTCAATGAGAGATGTATTGAACTTTAAATGAGTTCAAAAAATGCTGATAAAATCAAAAGAGCTAAGATAGTATTAAAAATACTTAATAAAACCTATCCACGCATTAATGTTCCGCTTGATAGTAGAAATACATTCACTTTATTAATTTCTGTACTTTTATCTGCGCAATGTACAGACGTAAATGTTAATAATGTAACAAAAGATATCTACCCCAAATATTACAAACCGATTCATTTTGTAAGACTAGGTAGAAAAAAAATTGAGAGGTTAATAAGGAGAATAGGTATATTTAGAATTAAAGCCAAAAGCATTTATTACTTATCTAAAACTTTAGTGGAGAAATATAATAGTAAAGTTCCAAGTACCTTTGAACAATTAGAGGAACTTCCAGGTGTTGGTCATAAAACAGCAAGTGTGGTTATGTCTCAAGGTTTTGGTTACCCTGCTTTTCCAGTTGATACTCATATTCATAGGCTTGCTCAAAGGTGGGGTTTAACTAATGGCAAGAATGTTGTTCAAACCGAAGAAGATTTAAAAAGTCTATTTCCAAAAAAATATTGGAACAAACTTCATTTACAGATTATTTTTTATGGTCGAGAATATTGTAAAGCTCGTGATTGTTACGGTATTTCTTGTAAAATTTGTACGAGTTGTTATCCTAATAGAAAAAAACCAATTAAAACTAAAAAGGCTTAGCATGAAAATATTAGGTATAGGCAATGCAATTGTAGATGTAATTTGTAAAGTTGAAGATGATTTTATTCAAAAAAATAGTCTTACTAAAAGTACGATGAAACTTATTTTCGATGAAAAAGAATTTAAGCAACTATTATCTAATCTAAAAATTGAAAAAACTGTTTCGGGTGGATCTGTTGCGAATTCAATTGTTGGTCTCTCTCAACTTAAAAACAAGGTTGGATTTATTGGTAAAGTGAGTGATGATGACTTGGGTGGAAAATATGAGGAAGGGCTTAAACAAGAAAATGTTGAATATTTTTACTCAAAAAAAAAGGAGGAGTTGCCAACAGGTACTTGTTTAATTTTAGTAACACCAGATTCAGAGAGAACAATGTGCACTTTTCTTGGAACAGCAGGAAAGATTAACGAAAATGATGTTGATACAAATGCTATAAAACAAAGCGAGATCATTCTTTTAGAAGGATATTTATGGGATGAGGGAGATCCTAAAAAAGCTTTTGATAAAGCAATAACTAATGCAAATAAAGTTGCAATGTCTTTATCAGATCAATTTTGTGTTGATAGACATAAGCCTCATTTTTTAAATTTAGTTAAAAATAAATTAGATATAACATTTGCTAATGAACAAGAAATTATGTCTTTAATTGATGCTAAAAACTTTGATGAGGTAATTAATTTTGGAAAAAGTCTTAAAAAATTATTAGTTATCACTAGAGGCGAAAAAGGTGCAATCTCAATTAATGGTGATGAAATAACTGAATGTGATATTCAAAAAGATCTAAAAATCGTTGATCTAACTGGTGCTGGAGATTTATTTGCTGCAGGATTTTTACATGGTCATATAAACGGTCTATCTCAAAAAGAATGCTTAGAAAAAGGTACTGAAATGTCTTCTAAAGTTATTCAACAAATTGGTGCAAGAATATAATAATTAGTCGTAATGATTGATTTTGCTGTAATAGGATCAGGAATATCAGGTGCTACTATATCTTATAAATTAAATAAAAAATATTCTGTTAAAGTTTTTGAAAAAGCCAAAGGAGTTGGTGGAAGAAGCTCTTTTAAAAGGTTTAAAGACAAAATAGGCTTTGATCATGGTCTTCAATATCTATCTCCAAGATCGAGAGAGTTTAAATCTTTTACTAATAAACTAATTAAAAAAAGGGTTATCAAACATTGGAAAGGCAATCATGAATTTTTAAATAAAAGGGTGAAGAGAGACAAAAAACACATCAAATTAATAGGGGTAAAAGGCAATAATGATATTAGTAAACATTTATTAAAAAGTATAAATTGTAAATTTCAATCAGAATTATCAGAGATACAAAGACAAAAAAATTGTTGGTTTCTTAAATTTAAAGATAATACGAGTACTTATGCAAAGAACTTAATTATTACAGCTCCATTTCCACAAGTAAAAAAACTAGCATCAAAGTTTGTAAAAACAAAGCTTTTTAAAAATAAAGTTAAAATGAATTCAAGTCTGACTGTGTTATTTATGACAAACAAAACTGGTAATAATGTCAGTAGTTTTTTTACTAATGATAATATTTTAGGTTGGGTTTCAAATGAAAATTCAAAGAAAAGATTTCAATACAATAAAGATTTATGGGTCCTCCAAAGCACTTATGAATATGGAAAAAAACATACTGATAATTATAGAAATAAAAAAAAGTTTTACACAAACTTGTTGATTAATAAATTTAAAAAATTAACAAAAGTAAAAATAAAAAAAATATATTTCACACATATTCACGGTTGGAAATATTCATCAAATTCAATACCTTTAAAAACTTTAAGTTATTGGGACAAAAAAATAGGTTTAGGAATTTGTGGTGATTGGTTTGGAGGTCCAAGGTTAGAGAATGGATGGTTAAGTGCAAATGATCTATATAATAAAATTAAGTAATTATGTCTAAAAGATATAGTGGAAAATCATTTAAAGATTCGAGTGTAATGAAGAAACCCAAGTTATCTTTGAAAGAAAAGAGAAAAATTAAAAGAGAAAAAAAGAAAAATAAAAATTGAAAAATAACCTATTAATATTTTTTAAAACATTTCTAATCAGCTTGATTTTGATTAGTTGTAGCGAGAATAATAAATTAGAGAATGTAAATAAGATACTATTATTCGGAGATAGTTTAATGTCTGGATATGGATTGAAGGAAAACCAAGCGCTATCAATAATCCTAGAAAATGATTTAAAAGAAACTGGGTATAATATCAGAGTAATAAATGGAAGTGTTTCTGGAGATACTTCTGAAGATGGATTGTATAGAATTGAAGAATATACCTCTGGTGGTGATATTGATTTGATTGTTTTAGGATTAGGTGCGAATGATATGCTAAGAAGAATTAATCCAGATCAAACAGAAAATAATTTAAGGAAAATTATAGAAATTATAAAAACTAAAAATATAAAAATAATTTTAGCGGGCATGAAAGCGTCTCCAACAAATGGATTAGCATATAAAAAGAGATTTGATGATATTTTTCCTAAATTAGCAGAAGAATATGATTTAACTTTAATACCTTTTTTACTAAAAAAAGTAGCTTTAAACCCAAAACTAAATCAAAGTGATGGTATTCATCCTAATTTTGAAGGTGCTAAAGTGATTTCAGAAACAATAAAAGAAAGTATAATTAATTTTGATTAGTAGGGGCGTTCTGTTGCCCGGCATTAGATTAGAAATTAGCATATTTACTCACTTAATTAAACTACTTCATTGCAAACTTCATTGTCAGAAAGACTTATTTTCTTTTTAGTTGGTTTTTTTGATCTATTACTTCGTTGTAAGATTGGTTAAACTTATTTTATGAAAAGATTATCTCTATACGTTTTTCTATTTTTGATGTTTTCTCTTTTTACTTCGCATTCGTTTGCAGCAAAAAAACATAAAATTTATAAAAAACTACCATGTTATTTTAATGGAGTGAAGGTCGGACCTTCTGCTCAAAAGGACTCTGGTGTTAGAGGTGGCAGATGCTGTGTTGGATGTTCAGCATATAAAGAGAAAAGAGGAACCTCAATGGAGGTAAGACGTGGAACTCCAGTAGTAGCAATAACTGATATGAAGGTAATAAAAATTGAAGACAGTAGTGCAGAACAAAGATCTACATCATATTTAAAAGATAAGTACGGGGTGGTTGCAGGTAAAGATCATTTTACAGGGGGAAAAGAACTTATAAAACCATTTGATGCTTTAAGAATTTATTTTTTGGATACTAATGGAAATATTATTTTATATTACCACTTACATGAAACTCCTTTGGTTCCAGGTTTTAAGAAAGGCAAGTGTAAAATTCCACTTCAATATGAACAAGGTCGTAAAAAAATGAAACCAGAAGATTGTGGAGGATATAGCGAAGACCTTATTAAAAATAACTTTAACGTAAAAAAAGGACAAGTTATTGGCACATCTGGACATGCGTACAATCCACATTTTTCACTGGGGATTGCTATACCTGCAGATGAAGGAATTAGAAATTATATTTTAGAGATAAATAAAAATAAAAGCATTGAAGGGACTGAGTATGGTATGAAAAAAGAATTTTTTGAAAAACCATATCAATTTACAACAAAGTATATGAAATTTACTGCACCACAAAGAGATTTTAAGTGGGAAAATTTACCAACAGACTCCGACGCTTACCTGTTTCCTGTTATGTCCAAAAAATATTTAAAAGAAATTGGGTATAACGATTAGAAAGGGGCGTTCTGTTGCCAGGTGCCCCAAACCCCAAAGAATTTATCCTTTAAACATTTCTAATGCTTTATTGAGAAGATCTACTGATTTTTTGTGCTCTCCATCATCGTGAGCCTTCATTCCAGCATCTCTTAATTCTTGAGCTTCTGCGATTTTTGCATCAAGGTTTTTTGCCATCATTGGGCATGAACCTGCAAATACAGAGCTCGTAAATAATACAAAAGATAAAATTAACGCTAATTTTTTCATAGTTTTCCTCCCGTTTACTTGAATATGGTTATTTATTTATAATTTTTAAGCAACAGAGTGTCACACTGATTAAGCTATAAAACTATATTTAATAAATATATATAGTCACAATGTTTATAGCGATGAATAGATTTAAGATTGTACTTGGTAAGGAAAAAGACTTTGAGAGTGTTTGGAAAAATAGAGATACTCATTTAAAAGGCGTGCCAGGATTTAAAGAATTTCATTTAGTTAAGGGAAATACTAACGAAGAATTTACTTTGTATGCATCACATAGTATATGGAATTCAAAAGAGGACTTCATTAATTGGACTAAATCAGAAGCCTTTAGGTTAGCTCACAAAAATGCTGGTCAGCATCAAGATCTTTATTTAGGTGCACCTAATTTTGAGGGATTTGAAGTTGTTTTATAATGATTGAAGAAAGCGTTACATATTTAACTGCAATACTTTTAGGAGTTATGCTTTTTTTTTCATTTGTGGTTGCTCCATCTACATTTAGGTTCTTAAATGAGGAATATGCTAGAAAATTTATTAGAGGTATATTTCCTTTATATTACTTACTAAATCTTAGTATCAGCCTAATTGTTGTTTTATTGATAGCTTATTTAAGTGATTTTAGTCTTAAATTTTATTTAATGCTATCTATTTGTATTTTATTTTTTATATCTAATTTTTTTTTAATGCCGTTAATAAATAAATTTAAAGATAAGGGAGAAGAAAAAAATTTTAAAATATCCCATTTTGTGTCTGTGCTGATAAACTTGGTGCAAATGATATTTCTTATAATAATATTAATAAAATAATGAAATATAACTTAGATAAAAGAACTTTTATAAAATCGCTTGGTATTACTTTTTTTTCTTTTTTCTTAATGCCATTTAAGTTTGCAAAGGCTGTTGCAAAGAAAGTTATAAATGAAAATCTCACCAAAAAACAAAAAGAAATAATGTTTAATGAAGGAACGGAAAGGCCGTTTACAAGTGACCTTTTAAACGAAAAAAGGGAGGGTTTTTATCATTGTGCAAACTGCGGTGCAAAATTGTTTGCGTCCACTGCTAGGTTTGACAGTGGCACTGGCTGGCCATCTTTTACAGAAGCTTTGCCAGGTGCGTTTAAAACCAAAATTGATTACTCATTTGGAATGAAAAGAATTGAATATCATTGTGCAAATTGTGGAGTTCATCATGGACATGTCTTTGCCGATGGTCCTAGTGAAACTGGAAAAAGATTTTGTAATAACGGGCTTTGTTTAATTTTTAAACCTACAAATAATTAAGAACTCTACAATAGTACCAAAGGTTTTTTTGTAATAATTATATTAATCCTGCAAATGCTATCTTATTTGAAGTGAATTTGGTTTCTTTAAAGAGAAAGAAATTATGAGTGTACTGCTCTAACCAACTGAGCTACAGGCCCTTAATAACTGTCACTATTTATATTAATAAATATGCTCTTACAAGTAATTAAACTTATTAGAAAATAATATCAATTTTTAATAATAAAATTTACTACAACTTGAGGTGGGAATGTTATTCTCTTAAACTTTCTATTAATTAAATAAGGTAATATATATAATTCATAACCCTGTTCAACTAAACCTAAATTAAAATTCACATGCTCACATCTTTGGAAATTTATTTTTTTTGTTGTGTTATCTTTAAATTTTAAATCTATAAATTGAGATCCTTTATATTTTTTTTTATTTTTTAACACATTAATAATTTTATATATCCCGAATCCACCAAAAGCAGAGTTAACCTTAATTGGTTCTAAGGTTTCATTAAAAGAATAAGTTTTATTATCAATATATTCTTTTTTTATTTCATCACAAATAAGTTGAGTTAATTGTTCATGTGGTAAAATTTTTAAACATATTTTTTGTAAAACTTCTACCCAAAAGTCATTTTTGCAATATTTTTCATCACGCAATGCCCACATGTCATAGTAGGTACCAATTTGATTAGCAAATACTCCAGCTATTGAATTTTTTGAAAATAGAAATTCTAGAGATTTTATAATATTTTCATGCTTAATTTGATAGTTTCCAATATCATCAAAATCCATCAGAATTAATAAATCACAATCTATTAGTTTAGGATCACTTTTAATTTTATCAATAATAATATTTCTGGCATTTTCTAATCTTAATACCCTATTATCAAACTCTTCTAATTGATCTTCAAATAAATAATAACAGTTTGATTTTTTATTCGAATTTAAAATTTCCCTTGTTTTATCAGATGATCCATTTTCAATAATAATTTGATAACTTTCTTTGAACAACAATGAATAAAATTCTATATTTTCTAAAGTTTTTAATAAATATTTTTCACAATTTTTTGCACAACCAGCGAAAATTACTTTTTTATTTTTAAAATTATTTTTGAGCATTATAATATTATTGATTTATCATATTTTGATAATGATTTAAATATTGGTGGGCCGTGTTGGTTACGCTCCAACTACCCCTGCAATGTCAATGCAGTACTCTTGATATTTCTTATAATAATATTAATTAAATAATATAAAGCAACTTAAATAAAAATTTTTTTGTGATAATTATATTAAATGGGATCCAATTTACTAAAAGCATTTAAGATTATATTTATTTTCAGCCTTCTTCTTTTAGGTCTGTATTCATCTGTAATCACTGGATTTTCATGGGATGAATATTTTCACCATATAAATGGTAATGTCAGATTTCAATTTTATGCAACTTTAGGTGCTGTAGATAGACTAGATTTTAGAAATATTGAGTTCTATCCTGGTTTTTATGACACACTATCATATTCTATTTCTCACATTATTTTTTTAATCAACAGAAATTTTTTTATAAATAATCTTGCAGAAATAATGCATATTATTAATTTTTCTTTTGCAAGCCTGAGTATTTTGGGTCTTTATTTGATTTCAAAAAAAATTTTTAACCAAAGTATAGCTTTATTTGCCTGTTTATTAACTTTACTAAACCCGTTTTTTTTTGGGCATATGGGTATCAATTCTAAGGATATTATTATTTTCTTTTCTTTTATTTGGTTTAGTTATTTTTTTTATAAATATTTAATTGAAGAAAATGGAAAAATTAAAAATTTATTACTAGCATCTTTTTTTATTGGATTTGGTTGCGGTGTAAGACTTACTTTTCCAATAATTATTTTACCAGTTGTCATAGTTGGTTTAATTTATTTATTTTTTGAATATAATTCTAAATATTGGGCTCTATCAAAAAGATTAATTTCTCATTCTCTAATTGCCATTTTCATTACAATCCTAATAACCCTTATGTGTTGGCCACATATGATAATTGAAGTTCAAAAAGGAAACTTTGTTAACTTCTTTTCAAAAATCGTGGCTAAAACCTTGTCATGGATTTATGGTCCAAAAATTGGATTAATCAATGGTGAGTGGTATGAAGTTTTTAACACACCAAAAACTTATTTTCTGGATATTTTAAAGTATAGAATGCCCTTTTATTCTACCTTATTAGCTTTGATGTCTTTAGTTTTAATTTTCAAAAGAAACCTTCAAATAAAAAGAGACATTTCAAATTTTAATTTAAAATTTATAATACTGTTATTCGTAACCCTTTTTCCCATAATTATTACAATCTCTATGAATGTAAGTATTTACGATAATATTAGATTATTTTTGTTTATAGTACCGCTATATTGTCTAATTGGATCTATTGCACTTGAACATCTTTTTTTACAATTTAAGAAAACTTGGACATCTAAAATAAGCATTATCATTGTATTAATTTTATTTTCATTGTCTTTTTACAGATTTTTATATTTAACACCTTACCAATACTCTTATGTTAATTATTCATTTCCAAAATATGAAAATAGTTTAGGTAAGTTCGAATTAGATTACTGGGGAGCATCCTATAAAGAATTAGTAAAAAAAATTAAAAAAAATCACACAAAAGAGGAAATTGCTACTTTTAGAATCGCTGATTGTGGAGGTGGTGATTTCACGTTGATTTATTATTTAAATAAATATTTAGGAATAAACAAAACTTTTAGCGATGCAAAACTCAAGGACGCAACACATGTGGTAATGAACAATAGAGCCTTTTTAGATGTATTTTACAACGAATATGTAAAAGATTTGGTTGATGAAGATGTCATGTTTGATAGTGATATGGTCGAAGTTGTCAGAGCACCTGACATAAAACAAATGTGTTTTGATTACAAATTATTTCAAGGAGATGAGACCGCTAATGTTTCTAGGGGGAATTTACCACTTACTGTTTTTAGGAAATTAAGTAGGTAAACAAGTTTATTTTTTTTTTCTTTTAAAACTACCTTTACCTTTTTTAGGTTTAATTACTCTTGGTTTATATTTTCTAGAAAAAAGCTCTTTTGCTATAAAATTTTTTTTTTTCACTTTATAAAATAACCTTTTTTTTCACTTAATATAAAGTTGTTGTCATTGAATTTATCTTTAATTTTTTTTCTTAATCTATAAATATGCGTTTCAACAGTATGGGTTTCTAAATCTTCGCCATATTTCCATACTTCTTTTTGTAATTTTTCAACACTCACTGGCTCATTCTTATTTTGAAGAAATATAATCGCTTCAATTTCTCTTTCAGTCAATTTTAATTCTTGATTATTTTTTTTTAAAATTCTCGCATTCAAATCTAATGCATAATTTTTGACATTAATATCTGACTGTGAAATATAAACTTGTTGAATAAATTTTACATTTATTTGCTCTAGCAAATATAGGATTTTAAAAGGTAAATTAGGAAGATAACAGATTTTGTTTTCATCTATTTTTCCCTCAATAGACTTTGCATCTTTTTTATCTATTAAGACAATTGAATTTAGTGAAATATCTTTATCATTTTTTAATTTCTCAACTAAATCTTTAATTTTTTTAAAGCCTAGTACTTCAAAGGTTATATACTCTTTTATTTCATTAAAAATTTTTTCTATCTCTGGTATATTTAAAATATATAACTTTTGAGTCATTAAATAATAATATGATAATAAAATTAAAAAATAAAGATAAGTTACTTTACGATGAATTTGTTTTTAAATGCAGTATCGGTAAAAATGGTTTAAAAAAAAACAAAATTGAAGGTGATAAGTCAACACCGAAAGGTCTTTTCTCGTTAGGTAAAGTTTATTATAGACCAGATAGAATAGATAAACCAAATACAAAATTAAAAATAAAAAAAATTACAAGAAAAATGGGATGGTGTGATGACTCTAAAAATAAAAAATATAATAAAGAAATTTTGCTAAGTAAAAAAAATAAAGGTGAAAAATTATTTAGATCTGATCGTATTTATGATTTAATTTTAGTAATTAACTATAATACTAAAAAAACAATTAAAAATAAAGGAAGCGCAATTTTTATTCACCTTACAGAAAATTACAAACCGACTTTAGGATGTATAGCTATCCAAAAAAATGACTTATTAGTTTTATTAAAATTAATTGATACAAAGACTAAGATAAGAATATCTTAATTTCTTTTTCCAAATATTTTTGAACCTATTCTTATAAAAGTTGAACTAAATTTTATTGCTTCTAAATAGTCATCTGACATACCCATGCTAATCTCATTAAGATTTAAATTTTTGCTAAGATTTTGCATTTTTTCAAAAAATGGTGTTGAGTCTTTATCAAAGGGTGGTATGCACATAAGACCAATTATATTCAAATTGTATATATCCAAGCATTTCTTGTAAAATTCTTCTAGCTGATTTACACCAATACCTCCTTTTTGTGGTTCTTCTCCAATATTAATTTGTATAAAAATTTTAGGTTTAAAGCCTTTTTTAATTTGCTCATCCGCTATTTTGCTTGCAAGTTTTTCGCTGTCTAAAGAATGAATATAATCAAATAATGGAATTGCAAACTTAACTTTATTTGTTTGAAGTTTTCCAATCAAATGTAATTTAATGTTGGGAAAATCGTTTTTAATTGATGTCCACTTTTCTTGAGCCTCTTGCACTTTATTCTCACCGAAATGAATATGATCAATATTAATAATTGGCAAAATATGTTTTATTGGGAAAGTTTTAGTTACAGCAACTAATTTAACATTAGTATTTTTTTGAATTTCTTGCTTTATTAAATTATAATTTTTTACTACGTTTTCCATATGAAACAATCCATTTACTATTTTATAGATAAATTTCAAAGAAATGAAATTGAAAAGTTAAATAGAAAAATATCTATAGTCTATAGAAACTATAAAAAAAAGCCTGATATTGATGAAATAAAAAGTTTAGTAAGATTTTGTAAAAACCAATTTAGAAAAGTTTATATATCAAATAATTTAAAAATTGCTCTAAACTATAATTTTGATGGTGTATACATTCCATCTTTTAATAAATTGGTTAAATACAAGAATCTTTCAAAGAAAAACTTTGAATTAATTGGATCAGCTCATAACATTACTGAGGTCTTCAATAAAAAAAATCAGGGTTGTTCAAAAATTTTTTTGTCACCTCTTTTTAAAAATAAAAAAAACAAATACTTTTTAGATGTTATTAAGTTTAATTTGATAAAGCTAAACTATTTAAATGATTTTATAAGCCTTGGTGGAATTGATAGTTCAAATATTAGACGAGAAAAAATGTGTAAATCAGCCGGAGTTGCATCAATATCTTGGGTAAAAAAAAACGGCCCAAGTATAAATACTGGGCCGTTTTAAAATTAAAATAAAATTAAATTAGAACGCAAGTCCTAAAGCAATCTCAGTTATATTTGTATCTTCAGCATCTTCGTCGAAGAATGGGTTTTCGATCTTCATTTTGTATGCTTTAATTGACATACCACCCATTGAATATGCTACCTGCATTGCATCCATTTTCATAGATACATCTGCTGTATCACCTGAAGAAAGATCTGATTGTTCATCGTAAGTCTCTTCTGATTCTGAGTAAGAAACAGAGAAGTTCTCGTTTACGTTAAACGCAATACCGATTTGCTCACCTTCAAAGAAACCATCAGATGCACCATTTCTTAGTGTTTTTGCAGCGTTAGTTCCAAGAGCTGTAGTTGATGTAGCAGCTAAACCAGAATCTAAATATGACTCTGAGTAACCGATTGATACTGGTCCGAAATTGTATTTAACATACCACGCACCATTGAACTCGTCTTTTACTGCATCACCAGTTCCTGTGGGCGTTATGTTTTCTCTTTCAGCACCATAAAAACCAGCTTTTAGACCTTCGTAAGATAGTGTAACACCAGCTTCTTTACCAGCACCGTAAGTACCGTCTCCGCCACCTGTTCCACCATCACCTACTACTGAGTCTCTTGCTTGTGGTGAATAACCCAAATCAATTGATACACCTACACCAGCGAATTCTAATGCTGGAGAAGTATAGTTGATGTGGTTGTTGTCCATGAAATCACCAACTTTGTTTGCTGATACCATTGAAGAAACATCCGAAAGTTGTTCGTAAACTTGTGGTACTTCCTCATCGTATTTACCAGCAACACCACCTGTACTATGACCCATTAAGAATGAACCAAATGATGGCGTAGTGATTGTTATATAACCGGATGTTAATCCAGACTGCGAGTCAAGCGTTGCAGTTCCAACTGTAAACGTTGTCCCGTTGTCTAACTCACCGCTACCTGTAAAAGCAACGTCTTTGTCAGTACCGATACCTTTACTTGTGTTACCGTGGTTAGCTGTTGCATCTTTACCCCATTTGTAGGTTGCGTTTGCACCACCAGTAACAGTTAACTCACCTGCGTGAGCTGAAAATGCTACTAGCGAACCTGCTAATGCTGTAAGACCAACTTTTTTAAAATTATTCATAAAGTTACTCCTTTGTTTGTATTCATATGAACAGGGCTTTTTTAACAAAAAAACCTTGACCAACATCAAAAATCCCCAAATATTAAGCATTATTATCTGATGTGTGATATAAAAGTCACAATAAAAGTGTTGGATTTTCTACTCTTTTGCTATAATTCATAAAATCTAGATCATTATTGTAAATATTATGTTTAAAACTAAAAAACTGCTGGTTTTTTTCTGTATTTTTATCCTGAGTTTAAACTCTTGTGGCTTTTATAAAAGGTCAGACGTTAAGGACAACCCGGTTAATGTTGAGGAGAGAGCGAGGAAAAATGTTCAAGAGGGAAGAGGGATTAGATTTGGAAAAGGTGCTACACGAGGTGGAGATTTTGATTTTGCATCTTCTAATAGTTTATGGAGAGCGTCTGTAGAGATTTTGGATTTTGTTCCTTTAACAAATGCTAGCTATTCAGGAGGAATAATCATTACTGATTGGTTTTCATCAGAAAAACAAGAACCTGATAATTCTAAGGAATTAAAAATTACAGTAAGATTTTTATCTAACGAAATAAGAGCAGACGCTGTAGATGTTACAATTTTTGAAAAGATTTGCTCAATGAATAACTGCAAAACAAATAAAGTAAAATCTAAATTAGAAAAAGAACTAAAACTAGCAATCCTAAAAAAGGCAACCCTTTTTGAAAAAGATGCTGGAAAAAGATACTTCGACGAAAAGGGTAAAAATAGAAAAGGTAGTATAAAAGACAAATAGGTTTGTAATTTTAATAGTAGAAAACTGTGGAAAGATATAATTTTAAAGTTACAGAGGAAAAATGGCAAAACTACTGGGAAAAAAATAAAATATTTAAAACTTCATTAGATAAAAAGAAAAAAAAATTTTACTGTCTTGAAATGTTTCCATACCCATCTGGTAAAATTCATATGGGTCATGTTAGAAATTACACAATTGGGGATGTGTTAGCCAGATATAAAACACTTCAAAATTTTAATGTTCTTCACCCAATGGGATGGGACTCTTTTGGTATGCCAGCCGAAAACGCTGCTAAACAAAATAATTTAGATCCTAAGAAATGGACTGAAAAAAATATCTCAATAATGAAATCTCAATTAAAAAAACTTGGTTTATCCATTGATTGGGATAGAGAAATCTCGACTTGTTCAGAAGATTATTACAAGCACCAACAAATGTTTTTTCTTGAACTGTATAATAAAGGATTAATTTATAAGAAAGAAAATTATGTCAACTGGGATCCTGTGGAACAAACCGTCCTGGCTAATGAACAAGTTATAGATGGGAAAGGATGGCGATCAGGTGTACAGGTTGAACGAAAAAAATTAAGCCAATGGTTTTTTAAAATAACTCAATTTTCTGAGGAATTATTAAGTGGTCTTGATGATTTGGACAAATGGCCAAACAAAGTAAAAGTAATGCAAAAAAATTGGATTGGTAAGTCTTTTGGATGTGAAATAAATTTCAAAATAGAGGGGAAACTTCCTGTGAATGAAATTAAATGTTTTACAACAAGGCCAGATACACTTTTTGGTTTTTCTTTTTTAGCTGTTTCCATTGATCATCCAATTAGTAAATTTTATGAGAATGATGAAAAATTCAAAGCTTTTAAAAATGAATGTTCTAAAACTGGTACAACAGAGGAGTCCATAGCTCAGGCTGATAAAATTGGATTTAAAACTGAATTATTTGCAATTAATCCCTTGGATAATAAATCAAAAGTACCAGTTTATTTTGCAAATTTTGTTTTAATGGACTACGGGTTTGGTGCTGTTTTTGGATGTCCGGCACACGATCAAAGAGATTTTGAATTTGCAAAAAAATATAGATTAACAATAAAAACTGTAGTTAGGCCTCTTAACGAGGACGAGAATTTTAAAGTAGAGGATGAGGCATTTACTGGAGATGGGATTTTAATTAATTCAGAATTTTTAAATGGTTTAAAAACACCACAAGAGGCGATAACTCATACTATTGATTTAATTGAGCAAAAAAAAATTGGTAAAAAAAAAATAAATTTTAGATTAAAAGATTGGGGAATTTCAAGACAAAGATACTGGGGCTGTCCTATACCTATAGCCTATGATGAAAATGGAAATATGGTAACCGTTCCCAAAAATCAACTACCAATAAAATTACCTGAAAACATTAATTTAAACACAAAAGGTAATCCACTTGATCACCAAGAAGAATGGAGAAAAATTAAGATAGATAATAAAATTTACAAATTGGAAACCGATACACTCGATACATTTGTTGACTCTTCATGGTACTATTTAAGGTTTTGTTCACCACAGAATGAAGAATATGGGTATGATGTTGATGAAATTAAGTATTGGATGCCAGTAGATCAATATATTGGAGGTATAGAGCATGCAATACTTCATTTATTATATTCAAGATTTTTTATGCAGGCATTGTCTTTTAAAGAAAAGGATTTTTTAAAATCAAAAGAGCCGTTTAAAGGATTATTTACTCAAGGGATGGTTTGTCACGAAACCTATAAGGATCAAAAGAATAATTGGCTTAGCCCTGAAGAGGTATTTTCTGATGACGGCAAGAATTTTTACAGTCTTAAAAACAAAAAAGAAAAAATAATAGTTGGTAATTCAGAATCAATGTCAAAATCAAAAAAAAATACGATTGATCCAGAAAAAATAATAGAACATTATGGGGCTGACGCAGTAAGGTTATTTATATTATCTGATAGTCCTCCTGAAAAAGATATACAATGGTCCGAGCAAGGAATGGTAGCAGCTTATAAATTTATTCAAAAGTTTTGGATATTACATAACAAGATTACAGATAAAATTAAATCAAACAATGAGGATACAAAATCTGATGAATTAAATATATTTACAAACAGATTAATTGAAAAATTTTCTTACAACTTAGAAAAGTTTAATTATAACGTAATAATTGCAAATATATATGAAACCTATAATTTTCTTGTAAAAGAAATTGACAAAAATTACTCTAAAGAAATCTTAAAAGAAAATTATATAAAAATACTTACTTTAATGATGCCCGTATTACCTCATATTGTTTCTGAAGCAATACAAGATTTAAATATCAAAGATGTTCTAATGTGGCCAAAATCAGACCCAAAATATCTTCAAGAGGAGTTTGTAAATGTTGTTATTCAAATAAACGGTAAAAAAAAATCTCTAGTTAAAATTGAAAAAGACTTGGAGGATATAGACTTAATAGACAAAGTTAAAAAAGACCAAAAAATTTCTTTGATTTTAAAAGACAAAAATCTGTTAAAATATATAGTCATAAAAAACAAATTAGTAAATCTTATAGTCAAATGAAATATAAAATAACTTATCTCTTAATAATTTTATTGCTATCAAGTTGCGGTTTTACTCCAATTTATTCAAACAAAAATAGTAATTTCAATGTTGAAAAAGTCACATCGAATTTAAATAATAGCCTTACAAATTATATTGAAAACAGTTTGTTTTCATTTTCAAATACTAACGCTAGCCAAAGTCTTAATATTGAAATAATTTTAAAAGAGGAAATTATCGTAATATTAAAAGATAGCAAGGGTGACCCTTTAAAAAATAAGTTAATTACAAAAATTAAACTTGTAGTTAATGATAATCAAAATAACCTAATATCAACTAAAAATTTTAATGAAGACTTTGATTATAGTGTACAAGATAATAAGTTTAATATGAAGCAATACGAACAAAATATAAGGCAAAATCTTATTGAGGATATAAGTGGACAAATTTTAAGTTATCTTTCAAACTTACAATGATTTTAAAATCTTACGAAACTAACAAAAAAAATATTGAAAATTATAGGTTTTTTCTTCTGTATGGAGACAATGAAGGTCTAAAGGAGGAATTATCAGATATAATTAATAATTGCTTTGAAGGGTCTAAATTTAAATACGAAGAAAGTGAAATAATAAAAAATAAAGATCAATTTAATAATTCTATAAGAAATAAATCACTATTTGAAAATAAAAAGATTGTTACAATAAGTAGATGTAGTGAAAAAATTTCAGAAACAATTTATGATATTATTGAAGATAATATTAAAGACATAATAATTATCATTAATTGTGGAATACTTGAAAAAAAATCTAAATTAAGAAATTTTTTCGAGAAGTCAAAAATATCTATAATTATTCCGACTTATAAAGATACTTCTCAATCGTTAATTAATATTGCAACAAAATTTTTTAATGAGAAAAAAATTAGTTTGTCTCATGAAACAATAAACTTGTTAATAAATAGGTCAAATGGTGACAGAGGCAATCTAAAATCTGAATTGGACAAAATTTCAAATTATATTGTGGGTAAAAAAACTATTTCTTTAAAAGAAATTTATACTTTAACTAATCTATCAGAAAACTATAGTGCATCCGAATTAGCAGATTCTTCATTAAGCAAAAATAAAAAGAAAACAATTGAGATATTAAATGAAAACAATTATGCAACAGAAGATTGTTTTTTAATACTAAGAATATTTCTGCAAAAAATAAAAAAGATTATAAGCTTACTGGAAATAAAAAAAAATGAGAGAGATATTGATAAAATTATTAGTCAATATAAGCCTCCAATATTTTGGAAAGATAAACCTATAGTAAAGAAACAAATGAGTTTATGGACAGATAAAAAATTGTATGAATTGATAACTAAAATTAACCTTTTAGAAGTTAATATAAAAATGAATAATTCTATAAGCATAATATTGATGCAAAACTTTATTTATGAATTGTTAGAATTTGAGACTAATAATTCTGCTTAATTATTTCTATAATTCTGTTTAATTGATCTAGCTCTTTATAATTGAATGTAATTGAGCCCTTGTTATTCTTTTTATTCTTAATCTCAACACTTAATCCAATTTTGTCTAAAAGAGACTGCTCTAAATGTTCAATATTTGGGTCTTTTGTTTTTTTTAATTTTTGCCTTGGAGATTTATAAAGCTTTACTAGGTTTTCGGTTTGTCTAACCGAAAGTTTTTTACCAATAATTTTTTTTAATATAATGCTACTATTTTCTGCATTTACTAAAATTTTAGCATGACCTGCAGAAATTTTTTCATCAATTAACGAATCCAAAACATCTTTAGGAAGGTTTAATAGTCTCAACATATTAGTTATATGACTTCTACTTTTTCCAATAAAGTTTGCTACTTGTTCCTGGTCATAAGAAAACTCATCTATCAATCTTTTATAACCCTCGGCTTCCTCTACTGCATTAAGATCATTTCGTTGAACATTTTCGACAATACCAAACTCCAAAGCTTTCTTATTATCTGCCTCGACAACAACTACTGGAACCTCATGTAAACCAGCTTTTTGGGCAGCTACCCATCTTCTCTCTCCCGCTATTATTTCATATTTTGTCTCTCCGTCAGAGTTTCGGACAATAATAGGCTGTATAATTCCTCTTGATTTGATTGAACTTGTTAGTTCTCTTAAACTTTCTTCATCAAATTTTTTTCTTGGCTGATATTTATTTCTTACTAAATCACTAATATTTGCCTTATTAACTGTAATAGATTTACTCGTCTCACCTATTAATGAAGATAAGCCTCTTCCCAATCCTTTTTTACTTTTAAAACTAATCATGCTGCTGTAACAAAACTTTCTTCCTGAGCCAAAAATTCCTTCGTAAAGTTTAAATAAGACTTGCTACCAGGGCAATTTTTATCATAAAATATTACTGGCATTCCATGTGAAGGTGCCTCTGATAATCTTACGTTTCTTGGAACAACATTTTTATATACTTTTTCCTTGAAATAATTCCTTGCCTCCAATTCAACCTCACTAGAAAGTCTATTTCTTTTATCAAACATAGTTAATAGAATACCTCTGATTTCCAAATTGGGATTTAATCCAACTTTAATTCTATCTATTGTTTTAATTAATTGAGTTATGCCCTCTAAAGCGAAAAATTCTGTCTGGAGAGGTACTAGTAATGAATGTGAAGCAACTAAAGCCATAACAGTCAATAAGCTAAGAGAGGGAGGACAGTCTATGAGAACATAATCATAACGTCCTCTAGAATCATTTAAATAAGCGGCTAATTTCTCCTTTAGAATATAAGCTCTTCTGCCGTCGTCTGCAGTTTCAACTTCTAATCCAGACAAATCAACGTTAGAAGTAATAATATCTAAGTTAGAAAATTTTGTTTTCGAAATTACATCATCAATTTTTTTTGATCCACTCAAGACCTCATAAATTGAATTTGACGATTGACTAATATTCAATAACCCCAAGCCTGTGGTTGAGTTCCCTTGAGGATCTAAATCAATGACTAAAATTTTTTTATTATTTTGTGAAAGACCAGCTGCTAAATTTATAACTGTTGTAGTTTTACCAACCCCACCCTTTTGATTTATTACTGATATAATTTTTTCTTTCATTTTTTTTTTAAACTTTTAATTTTTACTATTACAGAATTTTTATCTGTTAAACTTTTTATTATTTGATAATCAAAATTCCATGTCAGAAGACATTCTTTAATTATTTCTCGTCCACTTTCTCCAAGAAAAAATATTAGTTCGTTATAATAAGCAAAATTCTTGTTTATTAATTCCAGAATAATTTTAAGAGGTTTGAATGCTCTAGCAACAACAAGATCTGCTTCTAACTCTTTTTCCTCAAAAATATTTTTCTGCTTTACTTCTGCATTAAGCTCAAAGTGATTAATCATTTGTTGTAAAAAATTGCTTTTTTTTTGGCTTTTTTCATAAAGTTCAAATTTGATTTTTGATCCTTTTTTTTTAAAAATTATAGCTAAAACTATTCCAGGGAGACCTGAGCCTGATCCTAAATCTATACATGATTTTGATTTTTTATCAATAATATCAATGATTTGTGCTGAATCTAATATATGTCTATTTATCGAGTCTTTAACTGTGGATTTACTTATGAGGTTAATTTTCTGGTTTTCGTTAACTAACAATGATCTAAATTCCTCAAGGACTGGAAATGTTTCACGTGAAACGTTTAATTTTTCTAATGGGGTATATTTTTTAAAATTTGATTCGATCAAGCTATATGCTTAATAGACTTTCTTTTGAGATGTGACAATAGAATAAATACTGCTGCAGGAGTAATTCCATCTATTCTAAGTGCCTGTCCCATAGTTTTTGGCCTAATTTGCTTAAATTTTGACTTAACTTCATTAGAAAGCCCGGAAAAAATGTCATAATTTATATCAGAGGGTATTTTCAGGCTTTCATCTCTCTTAAAGGCTAAAATGTCGGCTTTTTGCTTTTTCATATAACCTTTATAATGAGCGTTAATCTCAATCTGTTCCTCAATTTCAATGCTGTAGTCACCGATTTCAGGCCAAATTTCCTTAATTTTCTTCATTTTAACACCTTTTTGAGCTAAAACTGAGTTAGCCGATCTATAAACCCCGTCTTTTGCTATTTTAACTCCGTGTTTCTCTGCTTCAGATGGAGATATCATTAACTCATCCATTTTTTTGCTTAACTTTTTTAATTCTGTGGATTTATACTCAAACAATTTTTTTCTCTCTGATTTCACCAAACCAAATTTTATACCAATTGGAGTAAGTCTTAAGTCTGCATTATCACATCTTAACGATAATCTATATTCTGCTCTTGATGTAAACATTCTGTAGGGCTCAGCGACTCCCTTGGTGACCAAATCGTCTATCATCACCCCAATATAGGCTTGAGACCTATCAAGAATTAGTGGCTCTTTGCCTTTAATTGATAGTGCTGCATTTGCTCCTGCTATTAATCCTTGAGCAGCAGCTTCTTCGTAACCAGTGGTCCCGTTAATTTGACCGGCTAAGTAAAAATCTTTTATCTTCTTTGTCTCTAATGTTAAAAAAAGTTCCCTAGGATCGACATAATCATACTCTATTGCGTATCCTGGCCTTAATATTTTTACATTCTCTAATCCATTGATATTGTTGCATATTTCCTGCTGAATTACAGCAGGAAGCGAAGTTGAAATTCCATTAGGGTATACCGTATTGTCTTCAAGCCCTTCTGGTTCCAAAAATATTTGATGCCTAGTTTTATCCTTAAATTTAAAAATCTTGTCCTCTATTGAGGGACAGTACCTTGGTCCTACACCCTTTATACTTCCTGAGTACATTGCACTTTGTTTGATATTTTTAGAAATTAACTGATGTACATTTTGATTTGTGTAAGTAATTCCACAGCTAATTTGTTTATTAATATTTTTTTTAGTTAAAAAGGAGAAAAAAGATATTTCATCATCTGGATGTTGTTCCTCTAAATTCGAATAATTAATAGTTGTACCATCTAACCTTGGTGGAGTACCTGTTTTTAACCTTCCAATTTTAAAATTATATTTTCGCAACTGTTCGCTTAGACCAGTAGTTGGCTTTTCATTATATCTTCCAGCGGGCGTTCTCTCACTGCCTATGTGGATAATTCCATTCAAAAAAGTGCCTGTTGTAAGTATAACCTTATTAGAATGAATTTCTTTTCCAGAAGAGGTTAAAATACCATTTATACTGTTTTTTATAAACATAAAACCAATTACAGAGTCAGAAAATATGCTTAGATTACAGTAGTTTACAAGTTTTTCTTGTATATATTTTTTATATAGTGATCTGTCACTTTGTGTACGGGGCCCTCTTACAGCTGGTCCTCTACTTCTATTTAATAGTTTAAACTGAATGCCAGATTTATCAGCTACATCACCCATGACACCATCCAATGCATCTATTTCTCTAACTAAATGACCTTTGCCTAAACCACCTATAGCTGGGTTACAAGACATCTCACCAATAGATGTTTTATCATTAGTAAATAAAGCTGTATTTACCCCTAATCTTGCAGAGGCAGCAGCAGCCTCGCACCCAGCGTGGCCTCCACCAATTACTATAACATCAAACTGTTTATTATTTTGCATTAGTTAAATTTATATTTGAAATCTTTTTTTACAAGCCTATCTTAAATATTATTAATTAATTCTAAAATAAGCAAATAAGACAGGTAAATAGCGGTTTATTTACCTATACAAAAATCATTGAAAATACTCGATAAAATCTCCTCTACATCAACTTTTCCAACAACCTTACTTAAATTTCTTACGGCAACTCTCAAATCTTCGGTGGCTTTATCGAATTCTTCATTTAAGTTTTTATTTTTAAAATCTTGTAAAGAAAGAATACAATTATTTAAATCAATTCTATGACGCTCTCTAGTTATAAATATATCCGTAATTGAATGTAATGATTTCTTTAAAAGAAATTTGATTTCAGATATTACTTTATCAATATTAGTTTCTTTAAGAACAGAAATAGAAATAGGGTTAAATTTCTTTAATTGCTGAGGGACCTTAAAATCATAAAGATCTGTTTTGTTAATTAATAAAATTGAGCTTTTATCGAACAAATCGTTCAAAAAACCAAAGAATTCAACATTTTTTGGCTCTATTATCACTATTCTTAAATCTGCTTCCTCTGCCTTTTTAAATGCTAGTTTTATACCCTCTTTTTCTATTATATCTTTTGAAGCCCTAATACCTGCAGTGTCTGAAATGATAACTGGATATCCATCAAAGTTTAAATGGGTTTCTAGAACATCTCTAGTCGTGCCAGCTATTTCTGAAACTATTGATACATCTCTTTTAGAAAAGTAGTTCATTAGGCTTGATTTTCCAGAATTCGGTGGTCCAACTATAGCAATTTTAAAACCAGTTCTAATTTTTTCACCAACTTTATTATCATCAAGGATTTTTTTTATTTCTATCTCTATATTTTCGACTTCTTTCTTTATATTTTCAGTAACGTTCTCAGGAATATCTTCTTCGGGAAAATCAATTTTGGCTTCCATTGTGCCTAATATTTTAATAATTTTTTCTCTAATATTTTCAAATTTTAAAAAACTTTTTCCTCTTATAATGCTTTGAGCTTGATCAATCTGTATTTGCGTTTCTGCAGCTATTAAATCTCCAATAGCCTCTGCTTTTAATAGGTTGATTTTGCCATTAACGAAGGCGATTTTAGTAAATTCTCCTGCCTCTGCCATTCTGCATTTTTTAGTACTCAATAAGTTGTTTTGTATTTCTGCAATAACACCTCTGCTTCCATGAACATGAAGTTCTGCCATATCTTCACCTGTGTAGCTGTTTGGTCCAGGGAACCATAAAACTATACCCTCATCAATTAAGCTAGAATTGTTGATATTGTTTAATTTTAACAGTTTTGCTTTTCTTGGTGATGGTAGCTCACTATTTGTAATCATTTTTATTATATCACCTGTCTGTGGGCCTGAAATTCTAAATACAGCTATTCCAGACTGCCCTGGTGCTGAAGATAAGGCGAAAATTGTCATCTAAATAGTATATATAGTAATTTTCAAATAAAAATAATTAATATTTATAAAAGTAATCTTTGTGGCTAGATAAATTAAATATTTTTATATTTTTGTAACAATATTTTTTCAAACTGGAACACATATTTTTTATTATTAAAAAGATCAGTTTCCAAAATGTTGTTGAATATGTCTTTTCTTATTTCAATCAAACGATTAGTATCATTCGATAAATCATAAACCTTTTTAATATATTCATTCTTATTAGAACATATTAAAAAGTCTAAATTTGCATTTTTTAGGATGCTTTCTCCACACCTTGATTTAAAGTTATGCCCTTTTAAACTTAAAACTGGTACTCCCATCCACAGCGCTTCAAAGGTTGTGGTTACACCTGTGTAAGGAAATGTATCTAATGCTATATCTATTTTGTTATATAAATTTAAATGGTCTTCAGTTTTTTCGAAATTTTTTTTATCTAAGACTTGAACCATATGATCTACACCATACTTTTCAAATTTTCGCATAAGTATTTTATAATTATATTTTTCTGAGGACTTTAATATTAATCTTGAATTATTTACTTTTTTTAAGATCTTACTCCAGGTATCAATAACTTCATTAGAGATTTTCATAAAATTGTTAAATGATCCAAAAGTAATGTATTTATTTTTTAATAACGGGGACTCCTGATAATTTCTACCTAGATCAAAACCAGAATGGGTGCTCCATATATTTGATAATTTTATGATTTTCTCAGTATAATATTTTTCCTCGTTTTCTTTGATTAAGTTAGTATCAGCAATTAAATAATCAATTTTATCAAATCCAATAGTGTTACAATATGCTAACCACGATATCTGCAATGGTGATACCCTATTATTGAAAATTCCTATTCTTTCTGGATGTGTTATGCTCATTACATCAAATAATATTTCTATATTATTTTTTTGAATAATGTTGATTACCTCTTGGTTGCTTCTATCATTAAGTTCGTACCAAAAATCAAATCTATCTTTAAACTCAGAAATCGGTTGATTATGTTTTCCATATCTTCCTAAATCAAAGGCATGAGTTTCAAATTTATCTTTATCCATATTTTTAATTATATCTTTCATGAAATAAGTTATTGAATGGCCAGAATTAAAATTACAACTTACAAATCCAACTTTAATCTTTTTTCCGTTTTTAAAAGATAAATTGTCAACAGTTTTTGTTTCATAAGAAGGGAATGCTTTTTTTAAAGCATTTGCGAAATTAAAATAATCTTTTTGGCTCCATTTGTAACTATAATTGTTAATAAATGCCCATCTGCACAACGATGTTAAATGTTTTGTATTATTATTAATGAGCACTGAATTTATTTCTCTCATTTTATCATAATCTAAAATTAATTTATGAAGTTTTAAACCTGCTATACAAAATTTTTCATTATTAGAAAATTTTTTTTCTGCATCATCATATATTTGTTTTGCTTTTAAAAAATATTCAAATAATTTTGGATAATTAATTGAATGTAAGATACATGTTGAGATAAAATTACAAACAGATTCTAAGCCAATATTGCTATTTTTTTCTTTATAATATGCATCTTCAAAATCAGACAGGGCAGATAGGATTTCATCTTCAGTGGGGTCAGACTTTATGATCTTACAAACACCAGAAAGACAAGATAAATCTGCGGGTCTTGCCTCAGGTTTACATAATTCATTAATTTTATCTATTGTTTCTTGAAATTTATTTTTAGAAAAAAGGTTTTTTATTTCTTCTATTTTAGATTTTCTACCCATTTTAAATCGTTTGGACAAATAATATTAACCTAAAACTAGGCAGGTTTATTCATAGAATTAAAAAATTCCGTGTTACTTTTAGTGGCTTTTAACTTAGAATTAATAAACTCTATAGCATCCATAGATCCCATAGGAGCGATAATTCTTCTTAAAACATTCATCTTTTGTAAATCATTTTTTTCAAATAATAATTCTTCTCTTCTTGTTCCAGATTTTGTTATGTCAATTGCAGGGAATATTCTTTTTTCTGAAATCTTTCTATCTAATATAGTTTCACTGTTTCCTGTTCCTTTAAATTCCTCAAAAATTACTTCATCCATTCTACTGCCCGTATCAATTAGAGCTGTTGCAATTATTGTTAATGATCCGCCTTCCTCTATGTTTCTAGCTGCGCCAAAAAATCTTTTGGGTCTCTGAAGTGCATTAGCATCAACACCACCAGTTAAAACTTTACCTGAACTTGGAACAACAGCATTATAAGCTCTACCTAGCCTTGTAATTGAATCTAATAATATAATAACATCTTTTTTGTGTTCAGTTAACCTTTTTGCTTTCTCTATAACCATTTCAGCAACTGCAACATGCCTTTGCGCAGGTTCATCAAAAGTGGAGCTGATTACTTCTCCTTTAACAGTTCTTTGCATATCTGTAACTTCTTCTGGTCTTTCATCAATAAGTAAAACCATTAAGGAACACTCAGGATGGTTTGCTGTTATTGAATTTGCAATACTTTGGAGTATCATTGTTTTTCCTGCCTTTGGGGGTGAAATAATTAAAGACCTTTGGCCTTTGCCAATAGGACTTACAAGATCGATTAACCTTGAAGTAAGATCAGGTTTTTTTTCTGTTTTATTGCTTTCAATCTCCATAACTAATTGTTTATTAGGATATAAAGGTGTTAAGTTATCAAAAGCTATTTTGTGTCTGGATTTTACAGGATCTTCGTTATTTATTTTACTAACTTGTAATAAAGCAAAATATCTTTCGCCCTCTTTAGGAGCTCTTACTGGGCCTTCAACTGTATCTCCGGTTCTAAGACCAAATTTTCTAATTTGGCTTGGACTTACATAAATATCATCTGCTCCTGGCAAATAATTGGACTCTAGAGCTCTAAGAAATCCGAAGCCATCTTGTAACAACTGTAAAACACCCATTCCAGTTATCTCTTCACCTTTTTCAGCAAGCTTTTTGAGAATTGCAAACAAAATTTCTTGCTTTCTCAAGGTGCTTGCATTTTCTATACCAAGTTCCTCTGCCTGGGTAATAAGCTGTGCAGGGGGATTTTTTTTTAATTCTTCTATTTTCATGATTGGGGATTATTTAAAGATACTTTCAATATAATCATTATTTAAAATATTTCAACCTTAGATAGGCTTTAAAATTGCAAGGAAAACGATTAAAATTAACAAAACTGTTGGAATTTCATTTATTATCCTAAAAAATTTCGGAGACTTAGTATTGGCATCTTCATTAAAAATTCTTAAGCAATGACCAAGATAAAAGTGATACACAGTCAAAATAAGTACGGCAATTATCTTATAAATAAACCATTTAGCCTGTAATAGTTCAACTCCTTGAAAGTGGATAATGCTTAAACCAAAGATCCAAGATAATAACATCGCTGGATACATTATGTATAAATAAAGACGCTTTTCCATAATTTTGAAGACACTGGTTATTTCATTTTTTAAATTATTTTCTGAATGATAAACAAAAATTCTTGGTAAATATAATAATCCAGCCATCCAAGAAATTACAGCAATTAAGTGGAGAGACTTTAGTATTAAATAAAAATTCATTTTTTTATCAAATAAGTATCTACTAAATTTTTCAGTAAATTTATATGATCCTCGCTATCATTTAAACATGGTATTAAATCGAAGTTTTCCCCTCCTGAATTAACAAATGTTTCTTTTCCTTGGATTGCTATTTCTTCCAAAGTTTCTACACAGTCTGATGCAAAACCTGGACAAATTACTAAGATATTTTTTTTACCATCTTTCGGGATTTCCTCTAAAGTTTTATCAGTATATGGTTCAAGCCATTGTTGTGGACCAAATCTAGATTGAAAAGTGGTCATTATATTAACATCTTTAAGTTTTTCTTTTAAAAGTCTCGTAGTTTTCATACAATAACAATGATAAGGATCACCTTTATCAAAATATTTTTTAGGTATTCCATGATAAGATGCAACAATCAAATCTGGCTTCCAGTTAATTTCTGATATTTTCTTTTTAATCGAATTTACCAACGCATCAATATAAAGTGGGTTTGCCTCATAGTGCGCTACGACCTGAAGGCTTGGTTGCCACCTTAGTTTCATCAAGGATCTGAATACCTCGTCGCAAACAGTTGCTGTTGTGGGTGATGCATATTGGGGATATAAAGGTAAAATAATCAAATTTTCACACCCTTTTTCTTTAAGGTACTTTATTTTACTTTTGATACTTGGAGAACCATATCTCATGGCAAAATCTACTATTAAGCTTTCGTTATTAAATTTATCTGCAAGCTTTTGGGATTGCATCAACGTATAATATCTTAGAGGAGACATATCTTTGTCCTGCATCCAAATTTCTTTATAAGCTTTTGCGGTTTTAGAGGGTCTAAATGTGAGGATAAAAAGATTTAAAATTACCTTCCAGAGTATTGGGTTTACTTCTATTACTCTCCTGTCAGACAAGAATTCTTTTAGATATTTTCTTATATCCCACCAACTAGTGCTATCAGGTGTGCCAAGGTTTATGAGTAAAACTCCTGTCTTACCAAATTTTATTTTTGGATGGTCATTTTTCATTTATATTCTTTCACAAGTTTTACTAAATATTCTACAGTATCTGGATTAGTTTCAGGTAACACTCCATGTCCAAGGTTAAATATATATGATTTATCTTTAAAAATATTCAAATAATTAATTGCTTTTTTTTTCATTAAATCTCTATCGCCCATCAAAAGTTTTGGATCAAGACCACCTTGCACAGTTATATCTATATTTTCTGAGATAAATTTAGGATCAACTTCGTAATCTATACTTATTGCTTGTGGTTTAACTAATCTTACATATTTTTTATAGTCTTTAATACCTTTTGGAAAACATATAACTGGAATTTTCTTTTCCTTAACAAAATCTACTAGTTTAGATGTAGTTTCATAAACATATTTATTTAGGTCAACTTCTTCAAGTAAACCTGCCCAACTATCAAATATTTGAATAATTGTAGCACCATTTTTAATTTGATTATCTATGTGTATTTTTAAAAATTTGTCTAGAGTGTTTATAATAAAGTCTATTTTTTTTTTATCTTTTAGTAAAAAATTATAATCAATATTTTTTGGTGATTTACCATGTAGCATATAAATTAACAACGTCCATGGGGCTCCTACAAAACCAATTAAATCCTTATTTTTTAATTCAGGACTTTTTTTTACTAAATTAATTGCATTATAAACTGGCTTTAGTTTTTTAACAAATTCAACTTCATCAATGCTCTCCATTTTTTTAATATCTATTTCCTCTAGTATTGGACCTAAATCTTTTTTGAAAATTACATTTTGTCTTAATGCATTTGGAACTAATAAAATATCTGAAAAAATAATTGCTGCGTCTAAATTAAATCTTCTAATTGGTTGTAAAGTTATTTCTTTAGATAATTCTTCATTTAAACATAAATTAACAAAATTTGGATTTTGAGACCTTATTTTTCTAAATTCTGGTAAGTATCTTCCTGCTTGCCTCATAAACCATACACATTTATCAGTAGATAAATTATTTATACAGTTTTGTATTCTTGTCATATTAATAGATAATATATTATTTATATTAGTATTATTAGGAATGTTAATTGTGATTATTATTTATTATTAACGTTTTAATAACACTTTCTTCATATAAAAATAATTAAAATAGGCCTAATATTACTTGATATTTATTTATTCTAATTTTTATTAGACGAAAAGTATAGTATTTATAAACATGTTTAAAATTGTTGAAAAAAAACCTTTTTTTTGATTTTTGCATAAAAAATTATAATTATTGATTAATTGTAAAAATTTATACATTTTTTTAAATAAACTATACATGAGTAATACATACGAAATATACTTGGTTTCAGACTCTACTGGAGAAACATTAGAGAGAATTTTTTTAGCTATTAAAGCCCAATTTAAAAATTTTAATTATAAAACACATTATTACTCATTTACTCGTACTGAAAACCAAATTAGTAAAATTATAGAAAGTTCGAAGAAAACAAAAAATTCAATATTTTTATATACAATAGTAGATAATAAATTAGCTAAATATTTAGCCGAAGAATGTAATAGACAGAAGATTCCTTGTTTTGGTGTTTTAGGTGATTTAATTTTAAGTTTTTCAAGGTTACTTAATCAAAAAGCCTTGCATGTTCCTAGCGGCCAGCATGTCATGAATGATGAATATTATAAAAAAATAGAGGCAATACAATTTACTATGAATCATGATGATGGAAATTCACTCGATGATATTGAGAAATCAGATATTATTTTATTAGGAGTTAGCAGAACTAGCAAAACACCAACAAGCATATATCTAGCAAATAAAGGAATGAAAATATCTAATATCCCACTTGTTAACGAAAAATCTGTGCCCGATATATTAAAAGAAAAACCAAATATTAAATGTGTTGTTGGATTAACAGCAGAACCAGACAGATTGGTTGATCTTAGAAAAAATAGAATGCAGTCTATTAACGAAAATGATAATAAAAACTATGTTGACCAAGATAGGATTAGAACGGAAATAGAAGATTCTAAAAAATTATTCTTAAAATATAAGTGGCCAAGCATAGATGTAACAAGAAAATCAGTTGAAGAAACTGCAGCTTCTATTTTAAAAATCCATGATATTTTTAGTCAAAAATGAACAATATAATATTAGCGTCACAGAGCGAGGTAAGAAAAAAAATTTTACAAGATAATGGTATAAAATGTTTTTCGGAGCCATCTAAAGTAGATGAGGACACCGTTAAAGAATCTTTATTGAAAGAAGGATCTAATCCTGAGTTTATATCTAAAAACCTAGCAGAACTTAAAGCAAATAAAATCAGTGCAAAATTTCCTGATAAGATCGTGATAGGAGCAGATAGTGTTATTGATCTTGATGGAAAAATTATTTCTAAACCTAAAGATAGAGATGAGGCACTTGAAATATTAAAAAAATTAAATGGCAAAAAACATTGTTTAATTAGTTCTGTTTGTATTTCTAGAAATGGTGGAATGATTTGGAACCACACAGATAAAGCCGAGCTAAAAATGAAAAATTTTTCAATCGTTGAATTATCTGATTATTTATCAAAAATTAGTGATAAAAATTTATATTCATACAATGTATATCAAATAGAGGGGCAAGGTAAAAATTTATTTGAAGAGATTAATGGTGATAAAAATACTATTATGGGGCTACCTATATTAGAGATAAAAAAATATTTAGAAAATATAAAATGAAAAGATATTTTGTAATTGGTAATCCAATAGAACACTCTTTGTCCCCAGAATTACATAATTTTTGGATAAAAAAGAATAATATTAACGCAATTTATAAAAAAATTAAATTGGAAGATACAGAATTAGAAGATTTTATAAATAAATTAAGAAATGAAGAAATACATGGAATAAATGTAACGGTTCCTTTTAAAAATAAAGTTATAAAATATTTAGATAAACTTAGTCTAGAAGTTGAGTCAACAGACTCGGTAAATACAATTTATAAAAGTGGAAAAGATATAATTGGTCACAATACTGATGTGGCTGGTTTTGAGTTAGGTTTAAGACACTCCAAAATCAATGTTTTACATAAGTCAATTTTAATCTTAGGTGCGGGTGGTGTTGTACCTTCTATTATATATTCTTTATTAAGCATGGGATGTAAAAAAATATATCTCTCAAACAGAACTATTAGTAAAGCTGAGGATATTAAAAATAAATTTAACGAAATCGAAATATTAAAATGGGGCAAAATACCAGATTTTGATATAGTAATTAACGCTACAAGCGTTGGCCTCAAGGGAGACAGTTTAGACATAGAATTTAATGTAAAAGACAAAGTTTTCTACGATGTTATTTACAATCCAAAAGAAACACATTTTTTGAAAAAGGCTAAAGAAAATGGTAATAAAATTGAAAATGGAAAATACATGTTCATTTACCAAGCCAATCAATCATTTTCTATATGGAACAATGTAATACCTAAAATTGATAAAGATGTTTTAAAGATACTGGAATGATTAAAATAGCTTTAGTTGGGGACATATGTTCTGGAAAAACCTATATATCAAAATTATTTAAAGAACCTGTATTTAATGCTGATTATGAAGTTGCTAAAATATATAAAGAAAATAAAAAATGTTTTAAAAAATTAAAAAAAAAATTTCCAAAATTTATTGATCGTTTTCCAATAGAAAAAAAAAATATAATTAATTTATTGCTTAGTAATAAAAAGAATTTTCAATATTTAGGCAATATTGTTCATCCTTTTGTAAGGCAAAAATTGAAGAAATTTTGCTCAAAGAACAAAAAGAAAAAACTAGTTATCTTGGATATTCCTCTTTTTCTAGAAAATGAAATGTATGGAAAGGATGACATAATTGTCTTCGTTAAAACTAAAAAAAAAGAAGTAAATAAAAAAATTAGGAAAAGACCGAATTTTAATAAAATATTAGTGGAGAAATTTAAAAAATTACAACTTTCCTTAAGTCAAAAAAGAAAAAAATCTCATTATGTTCTAAATAATAATTTTAAAAGTGAAATAGTTAAAAAAGCTGTTAAAATATTAAAAAGGAAAATCTTAAATGATAGAAATTGTGCTTGATACAGAAACTACAGGTTTATCAGTCGCCAAAGGTCATAGAATAGTTGAAATTGGCTGTATAGAATTAAAAAATCAAATACC
Source organism: Pelagibacteraceae bacterium AG-426-E17 (assembly GCA_003210095.1). Lineage (GTDB taxonomy): Bacteria > Pseudomonadota > Alphaproteobacteria > Pelagibacterales > Pelagibacteraceae > Pelagibacter. The sequence goes on along the minus strand of QCNP01000001.1, from coordinate 372,879 downwards.
AACATCAAATACATTTCATTATTATCTTAATCCTCAAAGAAAAGTGTCGGAAGAGGCAAAAAAAGTTCATGGTTACACAGACGAATTTTTATCAGATAAAAAATTTTTTAAAGATATTGCTAATGATTTCTTAGATTTTATAAAAGATAAAAAAATTATAATTCATAATGCAGAATTTGATTTGTCACACATTAACAATGAGCTTAAATTAATAGGTAAGCCGCCCATTTCTAATGATAATGTTATTGATACTTTGGAAATAGCTAGAGATAAATATCCAGGATCTCAGTCAAGCCTAGATGCTTTATGCAAAAGATTTAGAATTGATAACTCAAGAAGAAAATTACATACCGCTCTAATTGATTGTGAATTGTTATCAAAAGTTTATGTCAATTTAATTGATCAAAAAGAGCCAACTTTAAGTTTTGAAAGCTCCTCAAAAATTAATGAAAAAATTAACGAAGAAATTGATTACTGTAAAAGAGTAATTTTACCTAATGATAATGAATTAAAAGAACATCAGTTGTTTTTAAATAAGTCTTTAAAAAAAAATTTTTTCTAGTTTTTTCTGTTTTTGTAAAGCTCGTCAAAATTTACTTTACTTTCAAAGCTTACATTTTTATAACCAGAATGGTTTAGTATTTCTAAAAATGCTTTTTCAATTTTTGGATAAACCTCAGTTGGTACTTCTTTTAAAAATATAGGTTCGAGTTCTTCTTTCGTATTAACATCATCATCAATTTTAACTACGGTCGTATATATCATTTCAAAATAACTATTATTTTTTCGTTCTTCAGAACTTTTAAATTTAATTGACACATTAACTTCAGCCATTTTATTTTTTAAGGGATTTGTATTTATGTCAATATGTAGTCTATATTTTGAAATATTTTCTTTTGTATAAATAAAACTTTCTACATTAGGTGTTTCTGCTGAAACGTCTTTTATAAATTCTGCCAAGATTCTATATTTTTTACTCATTGTTTATCTTTATCTTCATATTCGCCTTCAATCAAATCATCCTCACCACTTACTTTTGTTTTCTCATATTTCTTAGTAATAAATTTAAAAAGTAAATTTCGTGTAAAAGGAATAATTAACAAAAAACCTACTATATCTGTTGCAAAACCTGGAATTATTAAAAGCACAGCCGCAAAAGCTAATGCAGCTCCTGAAATCATTTCGTATATTGGCATTTGATTATTTGTTAATTGGTTCATGCCAGATCTAATTGTGTTTATCCCCTCTAATTTCGCAAAATACAAACCAATTACAGCGGTTAGCAATATAAATAATATAGTATAACCCGCTCCAATTTGCCCACCAATTTCAATAAACAAGTAAATTTCAATAAGAGGAATTAGAATAATCGTTAGAATGAGTGTGTTCATTTGTCATTAATGTAATTTGCTAGTTGAAATTTTTCAATAGAGTAAATATTATACATTTATGAGTTATAGCTTCGAATATATCGATATAATATTGCTTGCAATGATTGCAGGCTTCATTTTCCTAAGATTAAGAGGAATATTGGGAAAAAAAACTGGGTACGAAGAAGACATGTCCAGAAGTTTTGCTCATGATTTCCCGAGTTCTAATCCTACAAAAAAGATTGATTTAAATAATTTTGATGAAAAAGCAAAATCTGAATTTTTGGAAGGTGCAAAAATAGCTTATGAGACTATAATTACAGAATTTTCTAAAGGTGAATTAAAAAATATTAAAAATTTATTAGATAAAAAAGTTTTTAAAACTTTCGAAGACGCTCTCTCATCTAGAAAAAAAGAAGGTCATAAATCTGAAACTACATTTATAGGTATTAATTCAGCAGAAATTAAGAAACACGAAAAAAATGGAAACCTTTTAGAGGTAACCGTTGAATTTGTAAGTGAAATAATTTCATGTGTGAAAGATAAAGAAGCAAAAATTATAGCCGGAGATCCAAGTAAAGTTAAAAAAGTACACGACACGTGGAAGTTTAGCAAAAATATAATGTCAAATGATCCAAACTGGTCTTTGGTTGAAACCAACATTTAATTGAATAAAAAAATATCAGAGAAAGATATCAAAGATTGGAAAGAGTTTACTGAAAGTAACAGCAAAATAGAAAATAAAGATATTGATTTTGTTCAATTAGAAAAAATATCTAATCGTACATTAGATCTTCATGGGTTGACTTTAGAAATTGCTAATAAAAAAATAGAACAATTTATTAAATCTTCTTTTGATAAAAATGTCGAAAAAATAACAGTAATTACAGGCAAAGGTCTTAGATCAAAGGTGGATCAAAACCCATACCAATCAAAAGATCTAAGTATTCTAAAATACTCCGTACCAGAATTTATTATAAATAATTTAGAATTGATGAGTTTAATTAAAAAAATTGATGATCAAACTGAAAATAAAAACTCTGGATCTTTTACAATTCATCTTAAATCAAAGAATAAACTTTGATAAATCGTTATCTTTTACTAATTGACCTAAATTCTTTTTAACATAATCAGAGTCTACAACGATTTTTTCTCCAGATCTATCTGTGGCTGTAAAGCTTATTTCATCTAAAACCCGTTCTATAATAGTATGCAATCTTCTTGCTCCTATGTTTTCTACTGATGAATTTACATCATTAGCAAGATTAGCTATTGTTTCGATACCATCTTCAGAAAATTCAAGTTCAACGTTTTCAGTTTTCAGTAAAGCCTTATATTGTTTTATCAAACTATTATCTGGTTCTTTCAAAATTCTTTTAAAATCATCACTTGTTAAAGCATCTAGTTCAACTCTTATTGGCAATCTTCCTTGAAGTTCTGGCAAGAGATCAGAAGGTTTAGCTAGTTGAAAAGCTCCAGATGCAATAAAGAGTATGTGATCAGTTTTTATAGGTCCATACTTTGTGCTAACCGTAGTTCCTTCAATTAAAGGTAATAAATCTCTCTGCACTCCCTCTCTAGAAACGTCACCACCAACTCTATCAGTTCTAGCGGATATTTTGTCTATCTCGTCAAGAAATACAATTCCATTATTTTCAGTTACATTTTTAGCCGATTTAATAATTTTGTCTTGTTCAATTAATTTGTCTGATTCTTCATTCAATAAAATTTCATGAGATTCTTTTACTGTCATTTTTTTCTTTTTGTATTTTCCACCCATAGATTTACCTAACATTTCACCTATATTTATCATTCCAACATTTGCACCAGGCATACCTGGTATTTCAAAACTTGGCATTGAATTTGACTCGTTTATTGCAACTTCAATCTCATTATCATCAAGGTCACCATCTCTTAATCTTTTTCGAAAACTTTCTCTTGTGGCAACAGTTGCTTTTGCACCAACCAGGGCATCTAATACTCTCTCTTCGGCAAGTTTTTGAGCTTTTGCATAAACTTCTTTTCTTTTTTTCACTTTTTCCATTGCAATTGCAATCTCAAGTAAATCTCTAATTATCTGTTCTACATCTCGTCCAACATATCCAACTTCAGTAAATCTTGTTGCCTCGACTTTCACAAATGGAGCTTCAGCAAGTTTCGATAATCTTCTAGATATTTCTGTTTTTCCAACTCCTGTTGGACCAATCATTAGGATATTTTTTGGCAAAACTTCATCACGCATATCACCTTTTAATGCTTGTCTCCTCCATCTATTTCTAAGAGCAATCGCAACAGCTCTTTTAGCTTTATTTTGACCAACAACGTATCTATCTAACTCAGATACAATTTCTCTTGGTGATAATGAGTCAATATGATTTTGTTTTTTTTCCTCAGTCTTTTTTGGGAATGATTTTACGTTAGATTTTTCCATTATATTTTTTCAACTTTTATATTGTTATTTGTAAACACGCATATATCGGCTGCAACTTGTATAGCTTTTTTTGCAATTTCTTCAGCTTTTAATTCAGTGTCCATTAATACTTTTGCGGCAGCTAATGCGTAATTTCCTCCTGAACCAATTCCGATTATATCTCCTTCAGGCTCTAAAACGTCTCCAGTTCCTGAAATAATAAAACTTTTTTCTTTATCACCAATTGCCATAAGAGCTTCTAATCTTCTTAAGTATTTATCTGTTCTCCAATCTTTAGCTAATTCAACAGCAGCTCTTGTTAAATTACCTGCGTGCTTTTCAAGTTTAGCTTCTAATCTTTCAAATAAAGTTAATGCATCAGCTGTCGATCCAGCAAAACCAGCGATCACATTTCTTTTCTCAATTTTACGAACTTTATTGGCATTACTTTTGATCACTGTATTTCCCATACTGACCTGACCGTCGCTTGCCACAACTACGTCATTATTTTTTCTTACTAGTACTATCGTTGTCATTTCAGTTAAATGGATACTAATTTTAAATGTTCAAGTGCTAAATTAACTGTTATTGATATCGATAGATAATGCATATATATCTAACTAGATATGAAGAGAAAAGCGGAGTTAAGTAGAAAAACTAATGAAACCAAGATTGATGTGGCTATAAACATCGATGGCAGTGGTAAGTTCAAAATAGACACTGGTATTGGTTTTTTAGATCACATGTTGGAACAATTATCAAAACACTCTTCAATTGATTTAAAAGTAAAAGCTAAAGGTGATACACATATTGATCTTCACCACACAACTGAGGATACAGGTATTGCAATTGGCGAATGTTTGAAAAAAGCATCAAAAAAATTTGTTGGCATAAAAAGGTATGCTCACGCAATGATACCAATGGATGAAACTTTAACTAGAGTCGCATTAGATGTTTCAAATCGACCTTATTTAATTTGGAAGGTAGACTTAAAGGTTGAAAAGCTTGGTGAAATGGACACTGAATTATTTAAAGAGTGGTTTCAAGCATTTTCACAGGCAGCAGGAGTAACATTACATATAGAAAATTTATATGGTGATAATAGTCACCACAAGGTAGAGTCATGTTTCAAGGGGTTAGCAAGATCTTTAAGAAGCGCTCTTGAAATTGATCCAAGAAATAAGAACGTAATACCATCGACTAAAGGTTCTTTATAAGAATTAATGAACGTAACAATTGTTGATTACAAATCAGGGAACATAAGTTCTGTTATAAATTCATTCAAAGAGGTAGCCAAAGGTAAAGTTAAAATTGAAGTTACTTCTGACCTAAAAAAAATAAGTTCAAGCGACAAGGTCGTCTTACCAGGGCAAGGTTCCTTTAAGAGTTGTATCGACGCTTTAAATACAATTAATGGCCTTGTTGAAACTTTAAATGACTTTGCATTAAACAATAAAAAACCTCTACTTGGAATTTGTGTCGGTCTACAAATGTTCGCAGATGTTGGATATGAAGAAACAGAAACAAAAGGATTAAGCTGGATATCTGGAAAAGTTTCAAAAATCAACAATCAAAATGGAAAATATAAACTTCCTCATATTGGATGGAACGAGGTAAACATTGTTAAAGATAGTAAGATTTTTAAAAATGTTGAAAATAATTCTCATATGTATTTCGTGCATAGTTATGAATTTATACCAAATGACAAAAGTGTGATTTCAGCAACAACAGAATATTCGTCAAATCATGTTTGCGCTGTAGAGGAAGAAAATATTTTTGGAACTCAATTTCATCCAGAAAAGAGCGATAAGACTGGATTAAAAATTATTGATAATTTTATTAGTTTATAAAATGAAGATATTTCCAGCCATAGATATTAAAGATAAAAAATGTGTACGTTTAGTCAAAGGTGATTTTGATAATAAAACGGAGTACAAAAATTCTCCTGTAGATCAAGCAAATAGCTATAAAGATTACGGATTTAAGAATCTGCACATTGTTGATTTAGACGGAGCTTTAACTGGAGAAACAGTTAACGTTGATATTATTCAAGAAATAGTAAAAAATTCTAATCTTAAGGTAGAGATAGGAGGAGGTATTAGAAATTTAGATAGTATTCAAAAATATATCGATGCTGGTGTTGATAAAGTAATTTTAGGAAGTGCTGCAATTAAAGATAAAAAATTTTTAAAAGAGGCGTGTGAAAAATTTTCTGGAAAGATTGCTCTTGGTTTAGATGCAAAGGATGGTAAACTTTCGGTGTCTGGATGGAAAGAAAGCTCAAATAAATCTACTTTAGATTTTCTAAAAGAAGTAAATGATTATGGCGTGAGTAGATTAATTTTTACAGATATTAATAAAGATGGAACTAAAGAAAGCCCAAATTTTGATGAAACATCAAAAGTTGCAAGCATTTCTAATTGCCCAGTTATAATCTCGGGCGGAGTTTCATCAATTAATGATGTCATAAAAGCAAGGAACATGGAGAATATTGAGGGTATAATAGTTGGTAAAGCTATTTATGATGGCGATATTAAACTGGAAGAGTTAGTTAAAGAAGATGCTTAAAAATCGAATAATACCGTGTTTAGATGTAAAAAATGGGCGCGTTGTAAAAGGTATTAACTTTGTTGACTTAAAGGATGCAGGCGATCCAGTTGAGCAAGCAAAAATTTATAGTGACGGTGGTGCAGATGAAATTTGTTTTTTAGATATTACTGCTTCAAATGAAAATCGAGACACAATCTATGAGGTGGTGGAAAAAACTTCTAAGAAATGTTTTGTACCCTTAACCGTTGGAGGAGGAATAAGAAGTATAGAAGATATCAATAAGTTACTTAATTGTGGTGCTGATAAAGTATCAATCAATACGGCGGCAGTTCAAAATTCAAAAGTAGTTATCGATAGCTCAAAAAAATTTGGCTCCCAATGTATTGTTGTTGCAATAGATGCAAAAAAGAACGAAAAAAAATGGGAAATATTTACCCATGGTGGAAGAAACAGCACTGGGATAGATGCAATTGAATATGCCAAGAAAATGGAAGAATGTGGTGCTGGAGAATTATTAATTACTTCAATGGATAGAGATGGAACTCAAGTTGGCTATGATATTGAGTTAATGTCAAAAATATCGTCTAGGGTTAATATACCAGTGATTGCATCTGGGGGAGTTGGTAATCTTGATCATTTAGTTGAAGGTATTAAATTAGGAAAAGCAAGCGCAGTCCTTGCCGCCTCAATTTTTCATTATGGCAAACACTCTATAAAAGAAGCAAAGGAATATTTGGATTCAAAAGGAATTCCTGTTAGAATTTAGCATGCTTAGTACGCTAGAGGATCTGTTTAACCTTGCTAGGAATAGAAAAAAAAATCCAATTGAAGGTTCGTATACAAATAAATTACTTAAAGATAAAAATTTAAGTAAAGAGAAAGTTTTAGAAGAAATTAAGGAACTTATAGAAGCCGTCGAGACTAACAACAACCAAATTCACGAAGCAGCAGACGTTTTGTACCATTTAATTATGTATTTAGAGTCTAATAATATTAAAATAGAAGATGTAATGCAGGAACTAAAAAATAGAAAAAAATAATATTTATGGGAAAAATAAAATTTATTTTTTTAATTGCTCTGGGATTTATTATTTACAAAGGCTATGTTGCTTTTACAGAATTTGAGATTGGTGTTGAAGACAGAGTAGCTGGAATTGAGGAAAAAGCAGATTTTGAGAGAGAAGGTGAAGTTATAGGGTTGATGATGTATTTAGGAAATCCACCAGAGTTAAAAGAACATTTATTTACCGATAGCAGAGCGAAATGTTTAGAGCTTAAACAAATTGCCGAGGAAAGCTCTTATGCATATTATGAATGTGCCAGGGTAAATGCAGTGCTTAAAGGCAAAAAAATTGTATACATTATCAATGAACTTGAGATTATTAAATGACTTACGATGACAATAATATATTTGCAAAGATTTTGAGAGGGGAAATACCTTGTAAAAAAATATACGAGGACGAATACGTTTTATCTTTTTATGATATTAATCCTCAAAAAAAAATTCATGCATTAGTTATTCCAAAAGGTAAATATATTGATTTAGATGATTTTGCATCAAATGCTTCTGAAAAAGACATCTTGGGACTAATTAAAGGAATCAACAAAGTTGCAAAAAAATTACAAATTTCTTCTGATACGGGAAAAGGTTACAGAGCATTAGCAAATATTAGTGAATACGGTGGACAAGAGGTACCTCACTTACATTTTCATCTTTTTGGCGGCGAAAAAGTAGGTAAAATGGTTGAATGATGATTCATGTTGAAAGAAATTTCCTAGAATTAAGAGATCTTAAAAATTTAAAAGTAAATCTAGCAAATAAAAGTAACTTTTTAGTTAAGAAAATTAAACCTGATTTTCAATTAAATAAATTTTTTTATAAACAGGTTGGAAAAAAATATAGATGGATAGATAGATTAAGCTGGACTGATGAATTTTGGATTAAATATATTTCTAACCAAAATTTGGAAACTTATGTTATTAGTGAAAATGATGAACTGGTAGGTTTTTTTGAACTTTTGTATAATCCAGAATTAAAAGAAACCGAAATATCATATTTTGGTTTACTTGAAGAATATATTGGTAAAGGTATCGGTGGTTATGCGTTAAGTGTTGCAATAACAAAATCTTTTGAGAAAAATATTAAAAGAGTTTGGCTTCATACTTGTACCCTTGATCATCCAAACGCCTTAAAAAATTATAAAGCAAGAGGTATGACTGTTTTTAGAAAAGAAAATATCAATATACTAGATAATTAGTAAAATTCTTTTAGTTTAAACAAATTATTATTAACAATTTTATTTACTTCGTAAATAATTATGTCTGTAAAGACAGAATTATTATATGCATCTATAGTTTCCCAACCTGAAAGATATAGTTTTTTTTTGTCAAAGAATACCTTAATTACAATGTTTTGATAATTTATTTCAAAAAAAATTCTCTCATTATCTTTTCTAAGATTGTTTGAGATAAGTTGTTCAATTAAATAGTCTTTATCTAAAAGTTTATAAAATGAAGTATTTTTTAATTTATAAAAACTTGGAATGTTAGAATTATTACTTTTTATAATTAGATTTTTGCCATCAGACACAAGAATTTTACCAGAGTTATCGTATTTACAATTTATTTTTCTATTAAAAACTAAGATACAATTTCCAGTTTCCTTTTTTTTATTGATTTGTTGAATAAAATTAAAACTATAATTATTTGTTTTTTCTAAATTACTTATTATATGTCCCTTTATATCTGAGTAAGCTTTAGAAATCGAAAATAAAAATAAAAGTAGATATATTAAAATATATCTCATCAAAGAACTTCTCTTTTACCAACATGATTTGCTTTACTTACAACACCATTCTCTTCCATCATATCAATAATTCTAGCAGCTCTATTGTAACCAATTTGTAATTTTCGTTGTAAAAAAGATGTTGAGGCCTTACCTTCAGCTTTAATTATCTGTAGTGCACTTTGATAAAGCTCATCTTTAGAATTATTTTCATCTCCCGATAAATCATTTTCAGATTTTTCATCCGATATATTCAGAATTTCCTCTACATACTCTGGTTCAGCTTGAGACCTCAAAAAATTATTCACCTTTTCTATCTCATTTTCAGAAACAAAAGGTGCATGTATTCTAGTGATTCTGTTCGCTGACGACATAAATAGCATATCGCCTTTACCTAACAACTGTTCAGCTCCTTGTTCCCCTAAAATTGTTCGGCTGTCTATCTTTGAAGAAACTTGAAAAGATACTCTAGTTGGAAAATTTGCTTTAATTGTTCCTGTGATGACATCTACGCTAGGTCTCTGTGTTGCCATAATAATATGAATACCAGCTGCTCTTGCCATTTGAGATAATTTTTGAATGTAGCTCTCTATTTCTTTTCCAGCCACCAACATTAAATCAGACATTTCGTCGACTATTACAACTATGAAAGGCATTGATAGTTTATGTTTAGAGTTGTATCCATCTATGTTTCGAACTCCAACTTTAGTCATCAATCTGTATCTATTTTCCATTTCTTTAACCACCCAGCCTAGAACTGTAGAAGCTTTTTTTGCTTCAGTTATTACAGGACAAAGCAAGTGTGGTATTCCTTCATAAGTAGACAGCTCAAGCATTTTAGGATCTATTAAAATGAATTTACAAAGGCTTGGCGGATGTTTGTAAAGTAAAGATAGTAATATTGTGTTGATACATACAGATTTTCCAGATCCGGTAGTACCAGCGATTAACAAGTGAGGCATAGATGATAAATCACCAATTATTGGTTCTCCTGAAATGTTTTTACCCAAGGCAATAGGTAGTTTTATATCTTTAGCGTTAAATTTTGGACTACTTAAAATTTCTTTTAATAAAACATTTTCTCTAACTAAATTCGGTATTTCAATTCCAACAGAACTTGATCCTGGAATAATTGAGATACGGGCAGACTCTGAGCTAGTATTTCTAGCTATATCTTCAGATAAATTTACAATTTTAGAGACTTTAACGCCAGCTGCTGGCTCAAACTCATTTAAAGTTACCACAGGTCCTGAGCTTATTTTTTTTATTTTACCCTCAACACCAAAATCTAACAAAATTTTTTCCAAAAATTCCTCATTTATATCCTGTCTAGTATTTTTATCTTGTTTTATTTTTTTGGTGTTATCTAATAAATCAAGTTTTGGTAATTTAAATTGACGGACTTTTATATCAGACGTTTCACTTTTTTTTTCAAAAGAAAAAACTTCTTGTGCTTCGATTTGTGGTTTAAATATTTCTGATTTGATTGGGCTAATTTCGGTTTCTATATTTTTTCTTTTAGTAAAAAGTCTCTTTATTGTAGAAAACCACTTCAAATTAAAGTTAACACTCAATAAAAAGAAAACAAAAGTTGATGTTATCAAAAAATAATAACTTACCTGATTATTATAATTTAAAGGTTTAAAAAGAACATCATTATATAAGTAATTTCCTACAAAGCCCCCATTACCATTAACAATCAAATAATTTGTTTCCAAAAAAAATTGAGATAATAAAGTCGTAAAAGTAACACAGTAACACACGACATAGAATAGGTTATTAATAATGGGAGATAAGACTTTATCTTTTGCTACTTTAATTGATATTGCTAATAAAGTGAAAGGTAGAAGATAGGATGTTAAGCCAAAGGATTGTAACAAAAAATCAGAGATAATACTTCCATAAATACCTAATTTATTTTCGATTATTTGGCCCGAAGAATAGAGAAAATTTGGATCTGATGGACTGTAACTTAATAAAGATACAGATAACATAATTCCTGAAATCAATATTAAAAAACCAATGATTTCAAGTAATCTTCTAAATAAAAATATTCTTATTTTATCAATATTATTTTTAAAACTCATAAAAGAATCAAATTTATCACTTTGTATCATTTAATATTTATTGTTAAAATTAAAAAAAATTTATGAAAGTTTGTATAATTGGAAATAATTTAAGCGCTTTATTATTATCTAAAGTACTTGTTAATAAAGGTATAAAAGTTGAATTGTGCTACGAATTGAATAAAAAAAAAACAAATTTTAAAAGAAATTATTCAAGAACAATTGGTTTATCAAATAGTAGTATAGATTTTTTGAAAAAAGAGAACATTTTAAAAGCTAATAATACTTGGAATATAAACGAGATAGAATTATATAGACAATCCCAATCAAAAAAATTTCTTAACTTTAAATCAGAGAAGTGTTTTTCTATTATAAAATACAAAAATTTTTTGGAGCTTTTAGAAAAAAATTTAATTAGAGAAAAAAATTTTAAAAAGACAAAAATATTTTTAAGTGAAAATTTTCTCAATCAAATAAAAAAAAAAAATGAAATAATTATAAATACTGAAAATTCAAATTTTATTTTTAAAAAATATTTTAGTAATCAAATAAAAAAAGATTACAAAAGTTTCGGTTTTACAACTATATTGACTCATTCCAAAGTTTCAAATAGATCAGCGATACAACATTTTACTAATCACGGACCATTAGCCTTTTTACCTGTATCGAATTTTAAAACCTCAGTAGTTTTTTCAATATTTAATAAGAAATTATTTAATGACGAAAAGAAAATAATAGACCTGATTAAATCTTTTAATAAAAAATATAATATCAAAAGACTGGAAAAATTAGAAAAATTTCCAATAAATTTGTCTTTATCTAGAAACTATTACTTCAAAAATATTTTGTCTTTTGGGGAGAATTTGCACAAAATTCATCCAATAGCTGGTCAAGGTTTTAATATGACTATAAGAGATATAAAAGAACTTTCATCTTTAATAAAAGAAAATTTAGAATTAGGTCTCAATCTTAGCACAGTTTTAGAAAAATTTGAAAAGAGAAGAAAAAATTCAAATTTTCTGTTTGCCTCTGGTATTAATTTTTTTCATGAATTTTTTAAATTTACAAATAAATATAATTTTGGTGCGATTGACGGTATTTTTAAATTAATAGACGATAATAGGTATATTAAAAATAAGTTTCAAAATTACGCTGATAAAGGATTTTAATTTTACTTATTGGATAGTTTTATTGCTAAAATTATCTGATGTATAGATTTTTACAATTTGCTCTAATTTTTGTTTTCTAAACTCCAAATCTTTTGCTTCAAGCAACATTTGTTTTTCTTCTCTAGTAAAAGGTGAGGCCATAGACAAAGTGTTAATTGTCTGATCCAAGCTTTGTTTTTTTAATTCATCCCAGTTTATAATATAGCCTTGTTTTTCAAAAATTTTTTTTAAGTTATTAAAGATTAAGTCTAAGTCAGAAAATTTAATATTTTCATTTTTTTCGTCAAGGTCACTACTAAAATTATTAAAATTAACTTTAAATTCTCGAAAAAGTTTTTTGTTTTCTAGTTCTTCCTCTATATTGAACCTTATAATTCCATTTAAAACTATCACATATCTTCCATCATCAGTTTCATTGAAGTTTGTAATTTTTCCTAAACAACCTACGTCGTATAAATCAGGTTTAATTGAATTTTTCGAGTTTTTAGGTTGGACCATTCCAATCATTCTGTCAGTTTTAATACTTTCTTCAATCATTTGAACATATCGTGGTTCAAATATATTAAGTGGCGCAGATGTGTTAGGAAAAAAAATGAAATTAGACAGTGGAAATACTGGAATTTTTTTAGGTAGATTGTTTTTATTAATCATAATAATTATATTATCAAAGGCATTCAAAAATTCTACATTAATTATAGTACCATGAATAGTATTGACCTAAAAAAAATGTTTGCTGAAGGATTAAAATTATTTAACAGTAAACGATACGAGCAAGCATTTAAAATATTTAAAGAAATTTTAACTCTAAGTCCAAATAATATAAATACTTTGGTCATTTTGTCTCAATTATGCAAAAAAAAAAATGACTTTCATCAATATGAATTTTACTTAAAAAAAATTATAGAAATAGATAAAAAAAATTATAAAGCATTAAATAATTTAGCAACATTTTACAAAGATAGTGGATTAGAAAATAAGGCTGAAAAACTATATTTAGATTCATTAAAAATAAACCACGAATATGAGAAATCTCTTTTTAATTTAGGATTATTATATGAAGAAAAAGGATTTCTTGAAAAAGCAGAAAATTTATATTTAAAAGCTTTAGAAAAAGAAAAAAACATACCTTCTATAATTTATAAATTAATAAGAATAAACCCAGATCACTTTGATAAAGTTGACTTAGTAGCAATAAAAAAAATAACTGATAATGTTAATTCTAATGTTGAAGAAAGGGCCTATGGTTGCTTTATTCTTGCGATAGAGGAAAGAAATAAAAACAATATTGAAAACGAAATTAAATATCTGAATGTTGGTCATGATTTGATATTTAATTCTAATCCTATATATATTAATGATAACAAATATTGGACTAATTATATTCCAAAAAAATTTTTTGACAAAATTAAATTTATAAATCTAAAAAAAAATATTGAAGAAAAAAACAATTTATCACCAATTTTTGTAATGGGTCTTCCAAGATCAGGCACTACATTAGTCGAGTCATTAATATCCTCAAATAAAAAAAAAATATATAATTATGGTGAAACATTTATAATTCCGAATGTAATTAAAAAAATTTTAGAAAATAATTCAGATGAATTATTATTAGATATTTCTTTGATAAGATCAAAGGTATGCAAAGAATATCTAAAAATTTCATATAATAGAGAAATGAAATCTACTTTATTTGTAGATAAAACTTTAGAAAATATTTTTTTTATAGATATAATTAAAGAGATATTTCCACTTTCAAAAATTATAGTTTGCGAAAGAGATTATTTTGATAATTTCGTAGCTATTTTTCAACAATGTCTTCAGGGTTTATCCTGGGCTCATAAGAAATCTTCCATCTTACAATACATACAAAATTTTGATAATTTTGTTAAAAAAATTAAAAAACAAAAAAATAAAAATATTCATTTTGTAGACTTAGTAGAACTTACAGAAAATCCTATATTAATTTCTAAGAAAATATTGGAATTTTGTGATTTAGAATGGGATGAGTCCATACTAAAATTTTATGAAAGAAATGATCTTGTAATAAAAACTGCAAGTAATGTACAGCTAAGAAAAAAAATTTCTAAATATGAGAAAAATAGATTTAAAAAATATCAAAATCCTTTAAAAGAATATTTTCATAAAATTAATAGTTTAAAAATATAGATTGTTTTAATAAATTTGATATTGTCTTGCTTAATTTTAAAAAAATGTTTAATTTTAAAATAATATAATAAGCGGGCGTAGCTCAGTGGTAGAGCGTCTCGTTGCCAACGAGAAGGTCGTGGGTTCAAGTCCCATTGCCCGCTCCATAATTAACTTGCTTGAAAAAAATTACATAACTAAATTATTTCAAAAAATTTTAGAGAACAAAGACTTAAGAACTTTTAAAAATAAAATTTCTTATTATATCCTATTTAGACTTGTAAGAAATTTTTTAAACTCAGAAATAAAAATAAAAATTTATAATTTTTATTTATTATTGAGTGTAAAAAAAAGTTCTACTTCTCACTTTTTACTTAAAAAATGTGATTTTTCAGAAATCAGAGAAATTAATTTTATAAAAAAAATATCTAAAGACTACAAAATTACTTTTATAGATGGAGGATGCAATTATGGTTTTTTTTCTTTTTTCACTGCATCTTTAAGCAATGAAAATGATGTCATTGCTATAGATGCATCAGAAAAAACTTGTAAGGAATTTAGACAAAATTTAAGTATTAATAATCTACAAAATATTACATTATTAAATAAAGTTCTCTCCGAAAAATCCGATAAGCAAATACACTTTTATAATGGTTTAAACGATTGGGAAAGTTCAGCAATAAATTCAGGATTTAAAAATCAAAGTGTCTCTTTAATAAATTCTATAACAATTGATAAAATATTAGATAATAAAATTTTAAATAAAAAAAAATTAATCATAAAATTAGACCTAGAGGGTTACGAGATTCAAGCTATTTATGGCTCAATAGAGTCTATTAGAAAACTCAAACCATTAATTATTATTGAATTGTCAAAGTATATTAATCATAACATTTCTTATAATTACAAAAGTCTTGAAAATTTTCTGATTAATGAGAATTATCAAATATATAATCTAGATGGAAAAATTACAAATATGGATGAAATTGAAAAACTTTTAGATAGTTTAGACGAAAAACATCAAACAATTGGAAACTTTTATCTAGTTAATAAGTCATCTGATATGTTAAAATATATTTAAATTATTATGGAAGATTTATCAAAAAAAAAATGTGTTCCTTGTGATGGTGGAATACCTTCTTTTAATTTAGGAGAAATCCATAAATATTTAAAAAAAGTTGATGGATGGGATGTAAAAAAAGATGAAAATGAGAATTTCTATTTAATTAAAGAATTTAAATTTGATAATTTTTTCAATTCCCAAAGTTTTGTAAATAAAGTTGGTGAAATTGCAGAAAACGAAGGGCATCATCCTGATATTTGGTTTGGATGGGGATATGCAAAGATCAAGATCTTCACTCATGCAATTAATGGACTTGCTGAGAGTGACTTTGTTCTTGCAGCCAAAATAGATAAAATAAATTAATGCCTAAAATGTCTTGTCTTAGAGAAAACTAAAACTGTATCAGTATCATTTGCAAATTTTATAATCTCTTTATCTCTTATAGAACCAGAAGGCTGGATTACTGCTCTTACTCCAGATTGTACTAATGTTTCGATACCATCTACAAATGGAAAGAATGCATCGGAAGCTGCAACAAGATTTTCCTGATTTTTATAAAATTTTATCATTTTATTCACAGCTATTTTACAGCTGTCCAATCTGCTTGGCTGACCAGAACCTATACCAACTGTTGATAAATTTTTAGAGATTACTATTGCATTTGATTTTACATATCTACAAACATTAAATGCAAACATTAAATGTTCTAGGGTCTTACTTGATGGCTTTCTTTTAGAGACAACCATAAAATTAGATTTATTAAATTTTAAAAAATCAGTTGATTGAAGCAAAAAACCATTTAGTACTGATTGAAAGCTAAGATTGCTTTGCAAATTAATATTCGTTGAGTCTATCAATCTTAAATTTTTCTTATTTTTTAATAATTTTAATGCATTTCCTTTAAAACCTTCTGCAACAATTACTTCAAAAAATTTATCATTCAGTTTTTTTGCAGTATTAATATCTAGTTTATAATTACAAATAACAACACCACCGTATGCACTTATGGGATCACATTCAAATGCTTTCTGAAAACTGATAATTTGATCTTTTTCTGCAGAGACACCGCAAGGATTAGCGTGTTTAATTATCACTGTTCCAATTTTTTTTGGTAAAGATTTTGAAATTTCTAATCCATAAAATATATCATTATAATTATTATAGCTAAGGTGCTTTCCATTTAATTGGATTAAAGTTTTTGATCTATCAAAAGAATAAATTGCACCAGATTGGTGTGGATTTTCCCCGTATCTTAAACTTTGCACCAACTCTCCTTTCAACAATGTTTTATCCGGAAAATTGATAGATTTATTACTGTTAAAGTAACTATTTATGGTTCTGTCATAATTTGCAGTTTCAGCAAAAGCTTGTTCTGCAAGATTTTCTCTAAAGTTCAGAGATGTTGAACCATTATTTTTTTTCAATTCATTTATCAAGTAATCTGATTGTTTTTCAGAGGTAACAACATTTACGTATTTGAAATTTTTTGCTGCTGCTCTAACTAGCGAAGGACCACCTATATCTATATTTTCAACTATAATTTCATCATTCTTTGTATTTTTTAATGTTTTTTCAAAAGGGTAGAAATTAACAATTACCAGATCAATACCAGAAAAATTATTTTTAGTCATTTGCTTAACATGTTTTTTGTTGTTTCTTTTAAACAATATTCCAGCATGGATTTTTGGATGTAAAGTTTTTACCCTACCATCTAATATTTCTGGTGAATTTGTAAAATCGCTAATTTCAACACACTTATAACCTTTTTTTTTTATATATTTAAAAGTTCCTCCAGAAGACAAAATCTCAATCTTGTATTTTTTCAAAGTTGGCAATATTTTGTCTAACATTGATTTATCAAAAACAGATAAAAGAGCTCTTTTAATTTTAATCTTCATATTTTTTTTATTTCCCAATTTATGGTTTGCTCTTCCTTTGTAATTTCACCCATTATAAAAATATTTAAATTTTCTACGTAGTTGTCTTTATTTCCAAAAAAAAGACCAGTTTCTAATCCAAATCTTTTCTCACTATTAGTAAATTTCCATCCAGATTTTGATAATTGTATAAGTATAGATTTTTGATCTTGTGTTTTTGATGCGTTACTGTCTGGAGATAAATGGAAACGAATATCAAAGTCTAAATCCTTTATAATTTTCTTGCATATAATTTTATCTTCTCCATGGTATACATTATTTAATAGGTCAAATTTAATTTTTCTAAGATGTAAAATTCCGTATTTTTTCAAATAACCATCATGCACACCCTCAACTTCCCAGTATCTATTATCACATGATATTTTTTTTTTAATTATATTAAGCTTACTTGCCAAATATAAATTACCGTTTACATTTTTTTTGAATTTACAGGATGAATGATTATCAATTGATAGTGTTGAGTGAGCAGCACTTGATTTTGATAAAATGTTTAATTGATGTTTAAAATTTTGATAATAACCACAATTAGTTATTATTTTTTCATTGTCATGAAATATCTCGAATGACAAAGCTCCAGATTGGTAATCTTTTGAATAATTTTTCTCAGGTGAAGGTCCTAAATCAACGATTAATGAATTTCTCTTATTTTTAAATATAGTATAGCCACCAATTGAATTTTCTGTATTTTTAAAGCTATAACCATGTTTTTTTAAAAAACTATTAAAATCCGATATATTTTTATAATGGTTTCCATTAAATAGGTATCTGTTCACATTCTCAGAAGAAAAAAAGTTATAAGATTTACCTAAATAAAAAATAATTTCATTTAGATATTCAGGCACTTCGTTATTTGAATCATTAATTAATTCCCTGATTAATACGAAATATTTTATAAAAAAAAATAATTCTCTAAGACTCCTTGATTTTGGAAAGCCGTCGTTATCAAATACATTGTTTATTATTTTTTTTAATAGCCCTAAACCAAAATATAAATACTTAGATTGATTTTTAAAAGATAAACCAAACAAAATAATTGCAACACAACTAAGCATTTTGTCATTTTTTGTGTCAGAATTTTTTATTTCACTCATTAAATGATTAATTTGTTTTTTTACTGAATTCGAAAAAATAATTTTGAAACTGCCGTTTGATTTAGGATAAAAGTTATTACTATTTGAAATCCAAGCAATTACTCTTTTAGATAAAGTTTCTATATCCCAAGTTTTATCGTTGTAATTTTTATTAGTTTCAATCCATTTTAAGATCACAGATTGAGTGATTTCTTTTGAAGACTTTAAATCAATTTTGAATAACCAAAAAAAACTGTGGAGTTTGCCTAAATCTCTTTGATTAAAATTAAAATTATCCCACACACTTTCTATGTTGTAATCCTCAATTCGGTTTTTTTTGTTTTTTATAGTAACTATACAATCTAAAAGATTTAAGGGTGGAATATACTCTAATCCACCTTCATATACTCTAGATATTTTTCTGTCATAAATTTTAGAATTTAAATATAACTTTTTTATTTGTTTGATAATAAAATTAAAAGGCGTGTTAACAAAAATTTCTTTATTAACCATAATATATTTATATTGATTTTAAAAAATCGATATTTTTTTTTATATCTCCGTTATTTTCTTTAAAAATTGTCGTTCCGGATACTAAAATATTTGCTCCTGCGTTAAGTACATCTTTAAAATTTGAAAAATTTATTCCACCATCTACCTCTATATCAAATTTTAAATTAAGATTTTTTTTGATCAGCGACAAATTTCTAATTTTTTCTAGAACATCATTAATAAATTTTTGACCTCCAAATCCAGGAAAGACACTCATTATTAAAACCATATCAATTTCACCAAGATAGTCTTTGATTACACCTATTTCTGTATCAGGATTTAAAGACAACCCTACCTTTTTTTTGAATTTTTTTATTTCTGATATTGAATCAGATACTGATTCACATGATTCAGGATGTATCGTAATTATATCTGCTCCACTATTTGCATAATCTTTTATGTATTTATGTACTGGATTAATCATTAAGTGAACATCAAAAGGTAATGATGTATATTTTCTTAAAGCCTTTATTACTGGTGGTCCTATTGTTAAATTTGGAACAAAGTGACCATCCATTACATCAACATGTATCATGTCAGCTCCGCCAACTTCAAGTTTTTTTATTTCTTTACCAAGTTGACTAAAGTCCGCAGATAAAATTGATGGTGATATTTTTATTTTTTTCATTGATACATAAATAGTAGTATCAATTTTTGTTTTTTTTTTGAATTATTTTTTACCAAATATTTGATAAATTTGAGATGCAATTTCACTTTCCAATGGAAAAGAAAGCATACCCATCACCGAATATCCCATTAAGTAAGGCATAAGATAAAATCTGAACATATAGAAAAACCAGGCAACATATAAAGGAACGAGAGGTTTTATGATGAAGGATGGAGTTATAAACCTAAACATTGTTATAAAAGGATCGGTTAATTTAACAAAAACTCTCATGAAGAAGAAACTAGAGTCTTCCCTTTGAAATATGTTCATTGCAACTCTACCAATTAAAGTCCACATGATCATACCCATGACGTAGTCAATTAGGTAAATCATTGGGTGAAAATTTGCGTACATGTCTGTGTGAAAAAAAGTTAAGGGGCGATAAATTCTCGCCCCTTAAAAATTAAGTATTTAGTGTTGTCTTCCTAGTATCGCTTTACCACTTGGTACACGAACTTCGTCTACCATTTTCTGAGTAGCAGCGTCTGGCGCTTTAGTTGCCAAGCTGACTACGATCATAAGTACTAAGCTTACTACTGATCCAACTATACCAAATGTTAACTGAGTAATATCTAAGAATCCAGGGTAACCACTTCTTACAGCTATTAAGTATGCTGTTCCAGCGGCTAGTCCTCCTAGCATTCCTGCGACTGCTCCTTGAGCATTTGCTCTCTTCCACCATACTCCTAGTACAAGTGGGAAGAATAATCCTGACATCGCAAAGTCAAAAGCCCAGATAACCGAACCTAAGATACCTTGAATTTCAAGAGCTGCAATTGTTGCTCCAGCGAAACCAATTAATACAAGTAATATCCTTGCGATTAACAATCTTTTAGCTGTTTCCGCTTTAGGGTTAATCATCTTGTAGTAAATGTCGTGAGATAATGCATTAGATATCGCTAACACTAATCCGTCAGCTGTTGACATGGCAGCAGCCATACCTCCAGCAGCAACTAGACCAGAAATTACATATGGTAATCCTGCTATCTCTGGAGTTGCCAATACAACGGCTTTACCACCCATGAAGAACTCGTTTAATTCGAGCGTTCCATTTCCGTTAAAGTCGCTTACAAACATTAAGTTTGCTTGGTTCCAGTTTTGATACCAGTCAATTGCTTGAACTTCAGAAATTGACTTACCAATAATTCCTGTTGCTAAGTTTGGATCCATTAACGATAGTTTAGATAATGTAGCTAACATTGGAGCTGATGAATAAAGTAGGAATATAAAGAATAGTGACCAACCTACTGATCTTCTAGCAGCTTTTACACTTGGAGTAGTAAAATATCTCATCATAACGTGTGGTAATGAAGCTGTTCCAGCCATCATACAAACCGCTAATGAAATAAATTTCCAAGGTGTAGTGTTAACTTCAGCGTGCGCTTTAGTTATACCTGATAGTCCTTTAGGAACCTGTTTTAAATCAGCTGCAGAATTTTTAATACTGCCAAGACCAAACTGAGCTTCTAACTCAGCGATTCTAGCAACTTCATCTGCTAACATTAAGTGTGGAAATACTCCAGCACCCATTTTGTTACTGATCCAGAATACAGGTATCAAGTAAGCTATAATCAATACAATGTATTGAGCTACTTGCGTCCATGTAACCGCTCTCATTCCACCAAGCATTGAACACATCAATATACTTGCTAATCCTACGTAAACAGCAATGTTAAAAGGAATATCAAGTGCAACTGATGCAATTGTTCCTGTAGCATTAATCTGCGCTGTCACATAAGTGAATGATGCAACTGTTAAGACTATTACCGCAGATAGTCTAGCTAAGTTTCCGCCATATCTAGTTCCGATGAAATCTGGAACTGTGTAGCAACCAAATTTTCTTAAATATGGTGCTAGTAGCGAAGCAACTAGAACGTATCCACCCGTCCAACCAACAAGTAACGCCATATAACCATAGCCTTTGAAGTAAATTCCTCCAGCCATCGCAACGAATGAAGCACCAGACATCCAGTCTGCTGCTGTAGCCATACCGTTGAACACTGTTGGAACTTGCCTTCCAGCTAAGTAATATGCATCAACTTGAATTGTACGAGATAGGTAACCAATTAGTGCATAAATTAAAACTGTAAAGGCTACAAAGCAAATACCAATTACTTTTGCAGACATTCCAGCTTGTTCTCCAATCGCCATCAAGATTATGAAAACTATGAAACCACCGGTGTATGTTCCATAAATCTTGGGGAGATTGTTTATAAAATTACCCTTAAACATTAGTCATCCTCTCTTTCAGAAAAGCCGAACTCTTCATCAATCTTTTCTTGTCTTCCCGCAAACCAAAAAATTAGTATTACGAAAATTCCAAGAGAACCTTGACATGTCATATAATATGACAATGGATATCCAAAAGGTCTAATAGATGATGCTTCCATTTCGGCACCGAAGAGGAAGATGCCAATAGAGAAAACGAACCAGATAGCTAGCGTTACAAAAAGCAGGCCTCTAGTCTTTTCCCAATGTTGTGCTTGTTTTGACATTTTTTTCCCTCCCTATAGGTTAAAAGACGAAACATTACTCATTATGAAAAATATTGGAACCCCTAAAATTCTCGTATTTTTTGTTATTTTATAATATATTACAACTTTTAGTATACATATGGCTCTAAAATATAGATTCAATCTTAAAGATATAAAATTAGAGGACTTCAAGGTCTATCTTCTAGCAATGTTCAAGGGAATTTTGCCCAAAAAAAAAATTAAAAATTTTTTAGATCTCGAACAATTTATCCAAAAAAAATCTGCGTGGGTTACCCAAGTAACTTTGTATAATTATTTAAAAACAAGAATGGGCACAAAATATGTTTTACATTTTGATAACGATGTTTTTATTGATTCAATTAATTTAGCAAAATGGAACATCTATATAATATCTTTACAAGATTTAACTTTCTTCACATTTTCTTATATCCATAATAATTTTAATCTTAATGATTTTGAAAAGTCTAAAAGAATTTACGAAACAATTATTGACGAAGAAATTAAGAACGGTATGCCACAAGACATAGCAGCCCATGGAAAAAAAACTTTTTTAGAAAGATATGAAAAAATTGATTGGAAAAAGTATTATAACGCACTTCCATTCAATCCTAGTGCACTAGCACTTTATAAATGGGCTCCCATTGCAGAGGAATTAAAAACTTTAGACAGAAAGATTGTTTTAAACTCTATGATACTTAAGTGGGATAATATTAAAGATGAATTTGTAAAACTTATAAAGTTTTAAACATTTTTTCTCTCATCAACTAAACTTTGTACAACGCTTGGGTCAGCTAAGGTTGTTGTATCACCAAGTTGATCATGCTCGTTTGCTGCAATCTTTCTTAAAATTCTTCTCATTATTTTTCCAGATCTAGTTTTCGGCAACCCAGGAGAAAAATGTATAAGATCAGGTGTAGCTATTGGACCAATTTGTTTTCTAACCCATAACTTTAATTCTCTTTCTAAATCCCCGTCTGCTTTTTCACCTACATTAAGTGTTACGTAACAATAAAGACCATTACCTTTTATATCGTGAGGGTAACCAACAACTGCAGCTTCAGCCACTTTTGGATGTGCTACGAATGCACTTTCAATTTCTGCCGTTCCAAGGTTGTGACCTGAAACAATTATCACATCATCAACTCTACCTGTTATCCAATAGTAGCCATCTTTATCTCTTCTACATCCATCACCAGTAAAATATTTTCCGTCAAATTGAGAAAAGTATGTTTCAATAAATCTTTTGTGGTCTCCGTACACAGTTCTCATTTGACCAGGCCAAGATTGAGCTATACATAATCTTCCTTGAGCCTCTCCTTTTAAAACTTTTCCCTCTTTGTCTACAATAACTGGTTTGATACCGTAGAATGGTTTTGTTGCTGATCCAGGCTTCAAGTCAATTGCCCCTGTTTGTGGACTTATTAATATTCCGCCCGTCTCAGTTTGCCACCAAGTGTCTACAATCGGAGACTTAGATTCCCCAACTGTTTTGAAGTACCATTCCCACGCCTCAGGGTTGATTGGTTCACCAACAGTACCTAAAAGCTTTAGGGTTTTTCTTGATGTTTTTTTAACAGGACCGTCACCTTCTCTCATTAAAGCTCTTATAGCTGTAGGTGCAGTGTAAAAAATATTAACCTTACATTTATCTACAATTTGCCACCATCTGGAAGAATCTGGGTAAGTTGGAATTCCCTCAAACATTATAGTTGTAGCTCCATTCGCTAATGGACCATAAATTATGTAACTGTGACCAGTAATCCATCCAATATCAGCTGTACACCAATAAATATCTTTAGGTTTATAATTAAAAATATATTGGTGTGTCATTGATGCGTAAACCATATATCCACCAGTTGTATGAAGAACCCCTTTGGGTTTTCCTGTAGAGCCGGATGTGTAAAGAATGAATAATGGATCCTCTGCGTTCATCTCTTCAGGTTCACAATTTGAAGAGACTTTTTTAGTTATATCATGATACCAAACGTCTCTATTGTCGTACCACTCCACATCTTTGCCAGTTCTCTTTACAACAACACATTTTTTAACGTTAGGACAACTCTCAAGAGCTTCATCAGTAATAGATTTAAGAGGTATAGTTTTTCCACCTCGCACACCTTCATCTGCTGTAACAACATAGTCTGAATTACAGTCATTAATTCTACCTGCAATACTGTCAGGTGAAAAACCACCAAATATTATTGAATGGATTGCTCCTATTCTAGCACAGGCAAGCATTGTATATGCAAGCTCAGGTATCATCGTTAAATAAATTGTTACTCTATCACCTTTTTTTACACCAATTTCTTTAAGACCATTAGCTATCTTGCAAACCTCATGATGTAATTGTTTGTACGAAATTTTCTTTTGAACTTTTGGATCATCCCCTACCCAAATTATTGCGGTTTTATCTTTATTGTTTTTAAGATGTCTATCTATACAGTTTGCAGAAGCATTAAGCGTGCCGTCATAAAACCATTTTATATGAACATCACTATTACTATATTTTACATCTTTGATTTTTGAATAAGGTTTTATCCAAGTAATTCTTTTTCCCTCTGTTCTCCAAAATTTATCATTATCTTTTAAGGAGTGGCTATATTTTTTTTCATATGTTTTTTTGTTAACTATGGCTTTTTTTATCCACTCTGATTTTACTTTATAAATTTTATCAGATGATTTAGTTTCAACTTTTCGGCTTTTTTTTGTTTTAATTTTTTTTGATCTTTTTTTTAGTTTTTTTCTAATTTTTGTTTTTTTTCTAATCTTAGATTTCTTTTTTAATCTAACTTTTTTTTTCCTTTTTTTTTTCATAATATTTTTTAGTTATTTCCCAACCTATTTAAAATCTTCCAGCTTTTAGAGTCAATAGGCATTACTGATAATCTGCTTTGTTTTATTAAGGGTAATTGCTTTAGATCCCTATTTTTCTTAATATTTTCTAAACTTACAGGTGACTTTAGCTTTTTTTCAAACTTTACTTTAATGGCAACAAATTTTTTTTCAGTATCTGTTGGATCTTTAAAAGACTCCTTAATCACTCTTACTATACCGACTATTTCCTTTCCAATATTTGAGTGATAAAAAAAACACAAATCTCCCACTTTCATATTTTTTAAATTATTTGCTGCTTGATAGTTTCTAACACCATCCCAAATTACACCTTTACTTCCAGCTTTAATTTGTTGATCAATTGACCACACATCTGGCTCAGATTTTAATAACCAATAATTCATTTTACGTAAGCTATTTTTATTATAGATTACTTTCAATCTAATTATGAATATTAAAATAAAAGATATTTTTAATTTAATAAAGAAAGGTCAATTTCTTAAAGCCGAGCAGCTTTGTGAAGAGATATCTGATCAAGAAAATACCAATCATGAATTTATAAATATCTACGGTTATATTTTGTTTAAGCTTGAAAAAATTGATCAAGCAATAGAAAAATGGAAAGATGCTATCAATCTTAATCCAAAATATTTTTTGGCTATAAGCAACTTGGGTAATGCTTATTCAAAAAAAAGAGATTTTGTAAAATCAATTGAATATTTTGAGGAAGCAATAAAACTAAATCCAAATTACTTTGAGGCTCAATATGGAATTGGTAATGTATATTCCAAGTTGTCAAATTATAATAAAGCACTTTTCTATTTAAATAATGCAATAAAAATAAAACCAGATTATATGCCAGCTTTAAAAAGCAAAGTTGTCCTTTTAAGATTAATGAACAAAAATAAAGATGCTCTGGTGCTTTCAGATAAGTTATTAAACATAAATTCTAAAGATCCACAACTTTATTTTGAAAAAGCAGAAACATTATCTTCTATGGGAAGAGTAACAGAGTCTATACAAAGTTACAAAGACTCTTACATTCTCAATCCAGATTATCCATATGCACTGGGAAGCTTAGTTTATGAAAAATTAAATAATTGTGAATGGGACAATATTGAGCTTGAGTTTGATGAAATTAAAAAAAATTTATCAAAAGGTAAAAAAGTTTGTTCTCCTTTAATTGCAACTACTATTTTTGACTCAGCAGAACTTCATTACATAGCATCAAAAAAATTTGTTCAGCAAATTGAAACTGAAAATAATAAAAATTTAAAAAATAAAACAAAAAAAAACAAATTGAATATAGGTTATTTTTCAGCAGATTTTAGAGATCATGCAGTTGGCCACCTAATCGCAAGAATGTTGGAGTGTCATGACAAATCAAAATTTAAAATATTCGGCTTTTATTTTGGCACAAAGCATAAAGAAACTGATAGATTTTATAAAAGGTTTAAAAATACCTTTGACGAATTTCATAATATATTTTCTATGAGCGATGAAGAAGTTAAAAAATTATCAAATCATCTTGGAATAGATATTGCTGTAGATTTGATGGCACATACAGGTGGCGAAGAATGTAGATTAAGTATGTTCTCAACTAGATTAGCCCAAACACAAATTAATTTCCTTGGTTATCCGGGTACCAGCGGAGCAAATTTTATAGATTATATTTTGGCAGATAAATTAGTAATACCCGAGAAAAATAAAAAATTTTTTTCAGAAAAAGTTATTTATTTACCTAATTCCTATCAACCAAGTGAGCTAAATAGAATTATTTCCAATAGAAAATTATCAAAAAAAGATTTTAACTTACCTGAGAATAAATTTATATACTGTTGTTTTAACTCAAATCAAAAAATTTTACCTAGCCATTTTAATGTTTGGATGAATATTTTAAAAAAGACTCCAGATAGTATACTTTGGTTATTGTCTGGAAATGATACATCAGATAAAAATCTAATTTCTGAGGCAGAAAAAAAAGGTGTAGAGTCTAAAAGAATTATTTTTAGTAAAAAAATACCTATTGAAGAACACCTCGACAGAATAAAATTAGCAGATTTATTTTTAGATACTTTTCCATACAATGCACACACATCGTGTAGTGATTGTCTCTGGGCCGGCATTCCAATTTTAACAAAAATCGGGGAATCTTTTCCAAGCAGAGTTGCTGCAAGTTTACTGACCACAAGTGATTTATCTGAGTTGATAACTAATTCGAATGAAGATTATGAGAATAAAGCAATTTATTTAGCTAACAATAAAAGTGCCTTACTAAAACTTAAACAAAAGATTGAAAGTTTTAAAAATAAAAATCCTTTATTTAATAGTGAGTTATTTGCAAAAAATATTGAAAAAGTTTATGAGCAAATTTAAAATATTTATAATTTAACTCCAGCTCCTTTAAGAAAAGCAGCTTTTGGATCAAGTGGCCATCTTGGTTTTACACTGAAATCAAGGTTATCAAAATTACCTTTTTTAAATTTTTCTAAACCTGCAATTGCTATCATCGCTGCATTATCTGTACAAAATTCTTTATTTGGAAAGATAGCATGCATCTCATAATCGCATGATACTTTTTTAAGCACCTCTCTAATCTTGTTGTTAGAAGCAACACCTCCAGCTATTATAAATTGATTCCCTTTATTAATTTTTTTAAATTCATTAATTGCTAACTTCGTTTTCTTAAAAAGTATTTCTAAAATAGTTTTTTGAAAGGATGCAGCCAAATCATACTTATCTTGTTTTGTTTTTAATGTTCTGCTTACTTTAACGATAGCTGTTTTGAGACCAGCAAAAGATAAATTACATCCACCTCTATTAAATATAGGTTTTGGCAGTGGATATCTATTAGGATTTCCTTTCTTTGCATAAATCTCAATTTTTGGTCCACCTGGAAATCTAATCCCTAAAATTTTAGCGGTTTTGTCAAAAGCCTCGCCTAGTGCATCATCGATTGTTGTTCCAAGTCTTTTATATCTTCCAAGTCCATTTACAGAAAGATATTGTGTATGTCCTCCAGAAATTAATAATAATAGATATGGATACTTTAGTTTAGTTTGTAATTTAGGACTTA
This sequence comes from Pelagibacteraceae bacterium AG-426-E17, assembly GCA_003210095.1. GTDB lineage: Bacteria > Pseudomonadota > Alphaproteobacteria > Pelagibacterales > Pelagibacteraceae > Pelagibacter. The sequence goes on along the minus strand of QCNP01000001.1, from coordinate 344,692 downwards.
GTGCGTGACCTTCTAGATGATTCACAGCGATCAAAGGTTTGCCCAAAGCTGCTGCAAGAGCTTTAGCAAAATTAAAACCTACAGATAAACAAACAATTAAACCAGGGCCAGCTGTAGCTGCAACAGCATCGATTTGACTAATTTTTATTTTACTTATTTTTAAAACTTTTTTTGTGATAATATCGATTTTTTCTAAGTGTGATCTAGCTGCCAATTCTGGAACTACACCGCCATATTTTTTATGAACCTTATCTTGGCTAGATACTACATTTGCTAATATTTTGGGTATATGGTCGCCAGTATCCTTTATTATTGATACCGCAGTTTCATCACAACTTGTTTCAATACCCAATATTATTGGCTTTTTTTTCATAAGATAATTTTATTAATTTAATTTAAATGCAAAATATATGATTATTAGAATTTAATGAATAAAAAAAAAATCATAGTGGGTGCAAGAGGTAGTAAATTAGCTATCAAATATGCTGAGATAGCAATTAAAAATATTAAAACTATTTTTAACGGGTCAATTGAATTAAAAAAAATTACTACAACAGGAGATTTAGTTCTTGATCGAAGAACTTCAGATATTGGTGGGAAGGGTGAATTTATTAAAAATATAGAACATGAGTTAATAAATAATAAAATTGATATAGCGGTCCATTCTTTAAAAGATATCCCCTCAGAGAATACAAAAGGACTTGTGTTGAAATCATTTTTAAAAAGAAATTACCCTAATGAAGTTCTTATAAGCAACGGTAATTTATCTTTTAAAAATTTAAAAAAAAATTCAATAGTAGGGACATCTTCTCCAAGAAGAGAATTCCAGATTAGACTTAAAAGACCCGATTTAATAATTAAACTTATACGAGGCAACATAGACACAAGAATAAGTATGTTAAGAAATAAAAATTATGATGCAATTATATTAGCTAAGGCAGGTATTTCGTCTTTAAATTTAGAAAACTTAATTTCTGAGGAATTTCATTGTAGAGAAATAGTTCCCTCAGCCGGACAAGGCATAATTACCTTACAAGCGAGGGAAAAAGATTACAATATCCTAGAAATTTTAGAAAAAATCAATCATCCTAAAACAGAGATAATGGGAAAATGTGAAAGAGAAGTTTTAAAAATTTTAGGAGGGGACTGTAATACTGCAATTGGAGTAAATTCAAAAATAGAAAACCAAAATATTTCTATTATTGCAGAACTGTTTTCAGTAAAAGGTAATAACAGATACTTTTGTGAAGAAACAGGTGAAATAAACATGTATTTGGAAATTGCCAAAAAAGTAGCCAGTTATTTAAAAACAGAGTCTAACGGAGATTATAAATTGTAATATGCATGTATTATTAACTAGACCTTTGGAGGATTCGAAAGATTTAATTTTTAATTTTAAATCTAAGGGTTTCAAGGTTTCTCATTTACCATTATTAAATATTCAGAAAATTAATTATGAACAAATTGATTTTAACAGTTATGAAGCTTTAATTTTTACAAGTTCTAATTCAATTCGTAATTTAGAAACAAAAAATATAAACAAAGAAACTATATGTTTCTGTGTTGGATATGCAACAGAAAGATCAGCGAAATTAAGAGGATTTAAGAATATTTTTGCTGCAGAAGGAAATGTGAATAATCTAAAAGAATTAATTTTACAAAATTTTACAGATAAGCAAAAAAAAATTTTATATGTAAGTGGAGAAATCGTAACACAACGTTTGGATATTGAATTAAAATCAGAAGGATATTCTGTAAATAGATTAATTAATTACAAAGTCTTACATAATCAAAATTTAGATTTAGAATTTTTAAAAAAATTAAAAGAAGATATTCCTAAAATTATATATGTATATTCAGAAAATAGTGCAAAAAGCTTTTTAAATTTGATTGAAAAATATGAATTAGTTGACTATTGGATGAATACTAACTTAATGTGTATCGGTGAAAAGACATCATCAGTATTAAATGGTATAAAATGGAAAAAAATCTTTTTATTTAATCCTGGTGAAGAAGAATATTTGCTATATAAAATTTAAATATGGAAGCATTAATTAACTTTAAAAAGCTATTTTTGTCGGTATGGGAAAAGGGAATCCTAGGAGTTGACATAGGCCAAATTGTGATTGGTTTAGGTATTTTTTTAATATTTTTAATATTCAGAGGTTTAATAAGCAAACTTATAATAAAAAAATTAGAGGTTATTTCAAAAAAAACGTCAAATAAGCTTGATGATACTTTCGTAAAAGCAATGGTAGGACCTGCAAGATTTTTACCAATAGTTTTAGGCTTTTTTTTCGCAAGTTATTACATGACTTTTTCAGACGATACCAGATCCTTTGTAGATAATATAAATAGGACTTTAATAACAATTCTACTTTTTTGGATAATTCATCAGATAATTGAACCGATTTCATATGTATTAAGTGGTTTAGATAAATTACTGACCAGGGAATTAATCGGTTGGATAATTAAATCTCTAAAAATTTTAATATTTATATTGGGTGCTGCAGCAGTTTTAGAATTGTGGGGTATAAAAATAGGACCAATAATTGCTGGTTTAGGATTATTTGGTGTTGCAGTAGCATTGGGTGCTCAAGATTTATTTAAAAATTTAATTTCAGGAATTTTAGTTCTTGTAGAAAAAAGATTTAAAATGGGGGACTGGATATTAGTTGAAGGCATTATTGAGGGTATAGTTGAAAAAATTGGGTTTAGGTCAACCACAATTAGAAAGTTTGATAAATCACTTGCAATAATTCCAAATTTTCAATTCGCCGAAAACGCAGTTATTAATGTCAGCCAAACTACTAATTGGTTAATTAGTTGGATAATAACATTACAGTACGACACAACAATAGAACAACTTAAAAATATAAGAGATCAAATTGAAAACCACATAAAAGACAATGATGATTATAACAAAGATATTGGGCTTGCAGTCAGAGTTGATAAGTTTTCTGATAGTTCTATTGATATGTATGTGAGATGTTTCACTAAGACAAGTAGCTGGAATGAGTGGTTAAAAGTTAAAGAGAAATTGGCAATATCTGTCAAACAAATTGTTGAAAAAAATGGAGCATCTTTTGCTTTTCCAAGCCAATCTATTTATGTTGAAAAAAAATGATAGCAATTTTCTATTTATGTATGCAAATTTTAAAACTCTACTCTTATGTTGTAATTGCAAATGTTATAATAAGTTGGTTAGTTGCTTTTAATGTACTAAATACATCCAATAGGTTTGTTTATCTTATATTAGATTTTACTTATAGACTTACTGAACCTTTTTTAAATAAGATTAGGGCTTTCCTACCTAATCTTGGGGCGATTGATATTTCTCCAGTAATCCTTCTTTTATTGATATGGTTCATAGAAATGTGTATGAAGATTTATGTAGCACCACTAATATTTTAATTAAATAACTATGTTAATTGATGGAAAAAAAATAGCAGCTGAACTAAGACGAGAGACAAAGTTAGAAATATCTCAACTAAAGAATAAGTATAAAAAGGTGCCTGGTTTAACTGTAATTTTGGTTGGGGATTTACCAGCAAGTCAAATTTACGTACGTAATAAGGAGAAATCAGCTATAGAAGTTGGTTTGAAATCAGAAATCATAAAATATCCAAAAAGTGTTACAGAGGAAGAAATATTAAATAAGGTTGAGGAACTAAACAAAGACAATACTGTTTCTGGAATATTAGTACAGTTACCTTTACCTGAGCATATAAACAAAAAAAAAGTTATTGAAACAATTTCACCAGATAAAGATGTTGATGGTTTTCATCCAATGAATGTTGGTAACCTTTCATCTGGTTTTAAAAGCTCAATTCCTTGTACGCCTCTTGGATGTTACCATTTGATAAAAAAAGTAGAACCAAATTTAGATGGAAAAAAAGCTATTATAATTGGTAGATCAAACCTAAATGGTAAACCAATGGCTCAACTTTTACTAAAAGAAAATTGCACCGTAACAATTACACATTCAAAAACCAAAAATTTAAAAAAAGAATGCATGGAAGGTGATATTATTGTAGCAGCAGTTGGTATGCCAAAACTTGTAAAAGGGGATTGGATTAAAAAAGATTCAATTGTTATAGACGTTGGAATTAATAAGACTCAAAATGGTATTGTTGGAGATGTAGATTTTGAGGAAGTATCAAAAATAGCAAGAGCAATTACTCCAGTTCCAGGTGGAGTTGGTCCAATGACGATAGCATGTTTACTACAAAATACTGTAGATTGCTTTAAGAGATCATTTGAAAAGACTCAATAATGCAGAGTTAAACTCCTCACCAGCTTTTTTTGTATTAAACAGTCTTTCTTCAGCTTTTTTTTGATAATAATTTTTTAATTCAAAAAGATTATCATCATTTGCGATTTTAATCGCCGTTTCAACATATTCTTTTTTATTATTTACAATTGGAGGATTTTTTATTCCCATTTGATTATATGCTGCGAAGACTATTCTGGATTTTACAAACTTGTTGGGCATGGTGACAGTTGGAGTACCATATACCATGGACTCGTGAAATGAATTCCCGGAGCCAAAATATATAGGATCTAAAAGAACAGATGATGACCCTAAGTGATTAATAAAACTCTCATTATCTAAAGGATCCAGAAAAATTACACGTTTAGAGTCAAATTTTTTATTTTTCGTAAATCTATCAATTAGTTTGTGGTAATAAACTTTATTGGAGTCCTTAATTAAATATAACACACCTTTTTTATCTTCATCAAGAATATCAAATAAAAAATCATCAAAGTTAGGGTGAAATTTATAGAGAGTTTGTGGGCATGAATAAATATTTTTTCTCCCAATTTCATCATTATCTAATTTTTTTTTAATTATAGGTTTTGAATAAATCATGGGCAAATGTTCAATAAACAAAAATTTTTCTGAATAACTATTTAATGTTTCGTTTGTAACTAAATTTTTTGAACATAAAAAATAATCAATAGTCTCGCTCCCAGTTGTTTCTGGATGCCCCCATGACATAATTTGATATTTTGCGAAACGTATCATTGATAAATAATACATTTCAACAGACATTCCGATGTCAGGATAAAATAAAATGTCAAAATTTTCTTTTTTAAAAAATTCTATTTTTTCTTTTAATAGAAGAGGAAGAAATTTATTTTTAATTGCACCCTTCTTTTCCTGATCAAAAAATTCATCTAGTATTTTGCTTGGCTTAGTCCTTTTTGAATGAAATACTTGTATATCAAATTTACTTTTATCAAGATTGAAAATTATATCTTTGAATAGTTTTCCTATTGTGTGTGAAGTAAAATATTCAGAAATAAATCCAATCTTTATCTTATTCTTTACTTTTTTTTGATTATTGTAATTTTGATTTAGATTTGGGTATAGTTTTTTAATTACCTTTACACATTTTTTATTAAGATTTAAGTTATCGTGGTCACTATAAGATAATTCAAAGTGAGGTACTTGAATAATTTGATCGTTGTCATAATCGAGACTTATATCGCTTATTAATACTCTATCGTAACATTCTTCAATTTTTTTTCGATAGTTTTCAATTTCATTATTATCTTTAGGTATAAATGGAAATAATAAATCTTTTTGTATATTCCATTTTGGATTCATTAATTTTTTTTCTAAGCCTTCATTGATTATAGCTATCATTTCGTCGATCTTATCTTGACTTTTTAGAACTGAAGCTAAAAACTGATAAATGTATGGTTCCTTTTCATCAATGTTAATTATTTTTTTAATTGTAATTTCTGCATTTTTAAAGTCTGATGAATAAGCATATGCATGAGAAAGATTTCTTAATATAGAAAGACTTTGTGGCAGGTGTTTAAGTATTTTTTCGAACAGCTCTATAGATTTTTTATAGTTTTTAGCTTTTAAATGGTCATAAGCAATTTTAAAAAGTTCTTCTGCTGAAATTTTGTTCACAAGTTATCCAACTAACATTTATATTATATTTATGAAAGTTTAACAAAAAATTTAAGAAAGCTTAGATCTACCGCCGTCAACACCAATAATTTGACCTGTTATCCATGAGCTATCATCAGATAATAAAAATTGAGCCATTGCAGCAGCATCTTTTCCTTCTCCAACTCTTTTCATAGGATGTGCTTTAGCTACTCCTTCTGCAATTAATTTATTTTTTAATATTGGTTCAGCAATTTTTGATTTAGTTAAACTTGGTGCAATACAGTTAACTCTTATGTTAGGAGCAAACTCAGCTGCTAATGACACTGTAAGTCCCTCAATAGCACCTTTAACAGATGCTATAATACTATGATTAGTGAAACCTCTTTGCACTGCAACTGTTGAAAACATAACTATAGAACCTTTATTTCTTTTTAAATTATCTTGAAAATTTTTAATAATTTCAACTATTGGAAAAAAATTTAAATCGAAGCATTTTGTAAAATCATCTTTTTTAACAGTACGAACAGGCTTAAGATCAATTGAGCCTACGCAATAAGCAATACCAGCAATTTCTTGTCCTTCAAATTCATTTTTTAAATTTTTAATAGATTGTTCGTTTAAGACATCAACAATACTAAATTTGCATCCAAGTTCAGACGATAAAGAATTTAGACCTTTTTCATCTCTACCTATAATTTGAACGTCATGATTTTTGTTAACCATCGATTTAGCTAAATTTGAGCCGATAGAACCTGTCGCACCAAAAATTAAATATTTTCCTGACATATCGTATAATAGTATTTATAAATAAATTATGAAATTATTTATTATACTTGGAAATCAATTATTTCCATTAAAATACCTCAACCGCTTCAAAAAAGACCATCTTTTTTTTATGGCAGAAGATAATGGTTTATGTACCTACGAAAAACATCACAAACTTAAAATCCTTTTATTTCTTTCTTCAATGAGATCATTTTATGAAAATTTAAAAAAAAATAGCTTTAAAATTACCTATTCTAAAATTGAGGATTCAGCTTTTAAAGATGATTATCTTTTAAAAATAAAAAAAATTTTAAAAAAAAATAAAATCAATGAAATTTCATGTTTTGAAATTGAAGATAAACCATTTGAAAAAAAAATTTTAGAATTTTCTAAGAAAAATAAAATAAAGCTCAATATAATTACATCTCCAATGTTTCTTAATACTAGAGATGATTTTAAAAAATATTTGTCTAAATCAAAAAAACCGTTCATGGCAGTTTTTTATAAAGAAACTAGAAGAAAAATGAACATTTTAATGAATGGCGAAGATCCTGTTGGTGGTAAATGGAGTTTTGATGAAGATAATAGAAAGAAACTGCCTAAAGGAATTAAAGTTCCCTCATTTCCTAAAATAAATCAAACAGTCCACACAAAAAAACTGAAAAACATTATAGAAACGAAATTTTCAACACACCCTGGTTCAACAGAAAATTTTTGGTTTGCGACCGAATATAAAGATGTTCTAAAATTACTAGAATTTTTTATAAAAGAAAAATCTAATTTATTTGGGGATTATGAGGACGCTGTTGACCAAAAAAATAATATATTATTTCATAGCGCTCTTAGTCCCTACATAAATTTGGGTTTAATAACTCCAGAAATAATTATAGAGAAAATTTTAGATAGTCATAAAAAGAAAAAGATTAGAATAAATTCTTTAGAAGGTTATATAAGACAAGTAATTGGCTGGCGAGAATTTATGAGAGGAATTTATCAAAATTTTTATAACAGGTTAGAAATTGGTAATTTTTTTAAACATAATCGTAAAATGAAACCTACTTGGTATCAAGGCAACACAGGTTTGCCACCTCTAGATTATGCTATCAAAAATGCAAATGATCATGGTTGGTCACATCATATAGAAAGATTGATGATTTTATCCAATATTATGAATCTTTGTGAGGTCAAACCAATATATGTTTATAAATGGTTTATGGAGATGTTTGTTGACTCATCTGATTGGGTAATGTCTCCAAACGTTTATGGAATGGGATTATTTAGTGATGGAGGAATTTTTGCTACTAAACCTTATATTTGTGGATCAAGTTATTTTCTTAAAATGATGGACTTTAAGAAAGGTGAATGGTGCAATATTATGGATGGTCTTTATTGGAGATTTATAAATAAGAATAGATCTTTTTTTTTAAAAAATCCAAGATTATCAATGATGGTAAGAATATTTGACAAGATGAATGCCCAAAGAAAAAAAGTTATACTAGCTGCTGCAGATAAATTTATAAAGGAAAACACTAATGCCAGTTAAAGTTTTTTTTAATAACTCTTGTAATATTTGTAAACTAGAAATTGATCACTACAAAAAAAATTCTGATGAGAATTTAGAATGGGTTGATATTACAAACAATCAACAAGCAGTTGATTTAACATCAAAATCTAAGGAAGAACTTCTAAGAAGATTGCATGTGATTGACAATGGACAAGTTATTGGAGGAGCTAAAGCATTTATAATTATCTGGTCAAAAATACCAAAATATAATTTTTTAGCAAAAATTTTGAGTTTTAAACCTTTGTTTATCTTATTTCATTACGCATATGAATTTGTAGCTTATTTTCTATTTTTAAAAAACAAACACCAACTTAATGAAAAAACAAAACCTACCAACTAAGTTGTGCCCAGTTTGTGAAAGGCCCTTTAAATGGAGAAAAAAATGGAAGCTGAACTGGGAAAAAGTTAAATATTGCTCTAAAAGATGTTCATCAAAAAGGTAAATTATTTATATAAATTTTTAATTATTTTTTCTTTAATATTACCAATCAACAGTTCTCGTGCAGAATTTTTTAAAGATATTTCAAATATTATAACGATTAATGAAAGCAGGCTTAGTTACGGGGTTTCGGTTACGGATATTAATGCAGATGGAAATAATGAGTTTATAGTCACAGGTTTTGGTTATCCAAACTTAGCTTTAGGTTACATTGATGGAAAATTAAAAAATATAATCCAAGAGGACGTTTTTTTAGATCGAGATAGAAAAACTATCGGTGTTGCAGCTTGCGATATAGATAAAGATGGTTTTGAGGAAATTTATTTTTTAAATACAGATACCTATAGTGGAACAAAAAAATACTCTGATAGACTAATCGATAAAAGTAACAATAATTATTTTGACTTATTTGAGTTAGAAAAAAATATAGAAAATTTAAACTTAACAGCAGGTAGATCTGTAGTTTGTGTTGATAGAAAGGGTGATGGTGAATACGGTATTTATGTAGCTAATTATGGAGGACCAACTAGATTCTATGAAATTGAAAATAATACAATAACAGATAAAGCAAAAACCTTAAATTTGGATAAAGTTACTGGTGGCAGAGCAGTAGTATCAGGACATATATTAACAGATAGAGCTGACATATTTGCAGCAAATGAAAGAGGCGCTAACTTTCTTTTAAAAAATAATGACGGTAAATTTGAGGATGTTGCTTTTGATTACAGAGTTGATGATGTAATCCAGAATGGAAGGGGAACTGCATTATCTGATATCTATTATAGAGGAAGATTAGATATTTTGAGTGGTAATTGGAATGGATATCATAGAGCATACGTTTTAGAAAATAAAGAATTTAAGGACATAGGAAACAAAGCTTTCGATAGACCATCTAGAATAAGAACAATTATCTCCGCAGATTTTGATAACGACGGTTTTGATGAAGTTTTTATGAACAATATCGCAGAACCAAACAAATTATTTAAAATAAATGAAAATGGAAAATTTGAGGAAATAAAATTAAAAGCGGCGCTTGAGACTCAAGGATTTGGCACTGGAGCAGCTGTAGCTGATATTGATAATGATGGTATTTTAGAATTATTAGTCTCTCACGGCGAAAGTAAAGCACAACCTTTGACATTGTATAAAGCAAAAGTAGAAAAAAATAATAAATATTTAAGGATCAAACCCATCAATAAATTTGGAGCTCCTGCTAGGGGAGCAACTGTAACTTTAATATCTAATCAAAGAAAGCATTCAAAAACAATAGATGCTGGATCCGGTTATTTATGCCAAATGGAACCTGTGGCACATTATGGAATTAGAAAAAATGAAAAAGATTTTAGAATAGAGGTTAAATGGACAAATGGTAAAAAAGATTTTACGGATAAAATTGAAATTAATCAAACAATTACTATAAAACAAAAATGAAAAAAATTTTAGTTAAATGCTTACTATTATTGGCAATTTTATTTCAAATAGAAGTAATTGCCGAAGAAAAAAATTATCATAAAGAGCTAATAACTGATTGGTCTAGAATATTTCCAGATAAAAATAGAAATGCTGCTGGACCTAAATTTTTTAAATATATCATAGACAAAGAAAATACATATAAAGATTTCATCGAGTATAATAAGTTATTTTGTGCTGTATCTGGATCATTAATTGATCCGGATAGTGACTCTGAGTTTTTATTTCTTAAAGAGAGTAAATCAAACAACAAAATCTGTGGTAATTATTATAGATGCTGCGTTCCATGTTCTTGTGATGTAATGAAGTATTCAGAAGTCCAAAAAATGAAATATAAATTTATTGATGGCTCAAGAGAATTCTACGTTATAACAATTAAAAACCCTTGCAACAAAAATGATTTTCCAAATAGAGTAAATAAAGAATATTTTTGTGATGGCAAAAAAATCAATAATGATCAAGTGTATAATCTAAATAATAGAATAGTTATAGGATTATTACATAATGGAAGAACATGTAAAAATGATGATATTGATTTAGTCAAAAATCATCAAATTACTGGTCGGTATTGTGAATTAAGAAATAATACACCCTTAGAGGAACTAGATGCTGGTATGGGTGACATCTTCATAAAACTTGCAAGATAAAACTTAACAAAAATTAAGTAAAGTTTGAAATAATTTTGGGAATATAATTTTTAAAATTAAAAAAACCTTTGTTACAATATTGCCAAGAATATTGATCAAGTTTTCTATATAAAAAATTTATTTTTAAATTATTTAAATTGATATAATCTAGGTTTTCTCCAACAGTCGGATACAATCCTATATTTTTTTCGTCAATTTTTTTAATTTCGCTTATATCAATTATTTCGCAATCAATTGATTGCTCTTTTAATCTATTTTCTTGATCTTCAAATAGAAGGTGCTTAAATTTTGCTACTTTTTCATTGAGTTTGATTGATCTATTTTCATTTTTGTTAGAAACTAAATATATTTTTTTAAATTTATTATTTTTAAATTCTGTGAATTCAAAAGAAAGACTATTATCAAAAATTAATAAATTAATTGGTTCAATATTTTCAGAATCTTTAAAATCTTGTTTTATTATTGTATAAGTTCTTTCAGAAATTTTTGGAGGAGCATTTTCATTTAATTTAATATTTTTAAACCTATTATTCGTGAATTTTTTAATATTCCATTCACTTGCTAGATAATGTTTTCCTTGTGTTTGAACTCCTGCAACCCATCTCCATCCAAGAGTATTTGATGCAGCATCCCCATCAAAAAGGTGTTGCATAAAAAATTCAGCACCAAGTTGCCAAGGTAAATCAAGTGTAAAAATCCAAATACTGGCAAACCACATTCTAGTGTGATTGTGAAGATAGTTATTATTTTTTAACTCATTAACCCATTCATTAAAACAATCAATATTTGTTTTACCTTCTATTGCATTTTGATAATTTTTGTCGTGTTTGTATTTTTCTTTAATATTTCTTAAATCAATCAAATAGTCACTCCAAACATTAGGTCTTAACTCTAACCATCCTTTCCAGTACGTTCTCCAAAGTACTTCCTGTATAAACTTTTCATTTTTTGAAAATGAAAACTTTTCTAGTGATTTTTTTATAATTTCAATTTCATTAAGAACACCATGTGTTATATAAGGTGATAAGCACGAAACATTATCTCTTTTATCAGGACCAAAATCAAAATTTCTCAGCTTTGAATAATCAGAAAGATTTTTTTCAACAAATTGATTTAATTTATCTAAAGCTTTCGCTCTTGAGGCGTCAAAATTCATATTTCTTTATTTTAGTTTTTTTTTGTGGAAATTAATAAATTTTTCAACGTTTGATTTGTTAAATGTTTTGTTCTCTTCAAAAGAAACTTTTTTCATTGAATAAGCGCTGCTTTTTGTCACTCTCGATTGAATTGTAACATTTCCTTTGTAAAGTTTAAGCTTAACAATTCCATTTACCTTGTTTCTTTTTAGATCCACAATTTTTTGTAATTTGAATCTTTCTTTTGAAAACCAATAACCATTGTAAATTAATTCTGCATATCTTGGCATTATTGAATCTTTTTTGTGCATAGTTTTTTTATCTAGTGTTACAGACTCCATTGCTCTATGAGCAATTAAAAGCAATGTTCCACCAGGAGTTTCATAAACCCCTCTCGATTTAATTCCAATAAATCTATTTTCAACTAGATCAACTCTTCCAACTCCATTCTTCCCACCGAGATGATTTAATTTTTCTAAAATTTTTTCTGGAGTTAAATTCTTCCCATTAATACTAATTGGATCACTGTTTTTAAATCCAATAGAAACGTAAGAAGGTTTATTAGGCGCTTTTTCAGGTGATGTTGTTCTTTGAAATATAAATTCAGGAGCTGAATTCTTTGGATTTTCTAAAACTTTACCTTCTGTAGATGTGTGAAATAAATTGTCATCTACTGAAAAAGGTGGTGCACCTTTTTTATCTTTTGGTATTTGAATGTTATGTTTTTTTGCATAATTGATTAAATCTGTTCTTGATTTCAATTTCCAAATTCTCCAAGGGGCAATAATTTTCATTTTTGGACCAAAGTAATGATATCCAAGTTCAAATCTAACTTGATCATTTCCTTTTCCAGTTGCACCATGTGAAACTGCAAATGCTTTATATTGTTTAGCAACTTTAATTTGATCTTTTGCAATTAAAGGTCTGGCGATAGATGTACCTAGCAAATAAACCCCTTCATAAATGGCATGACCTCTTATCATTGGAAACACGTAATCTTTTACAAAAATATTTTTAAGATTTTTAATAATTATTTTTTTAACTCCTAATTTTTTTGCATTTTTAGTTATTTTGTTTTTGTCCATATGTTGGCCAATATCAGCTGTATAAGCAATTACCTCAGCGTTATAATTTTCTTGTAACCATTTAAGAATGATAGACGTATCTAGACCACCAGAATAAGCTAAAACTATTTTTTTCATTAAATTGATCTTATAGGTTTGCCGTTTTGCATTACAGAAACTTGAGCATTAGCAGAAATTATAATTCTATCGTTTTTTCCATCATAGGGATAGGATCCATGCATAAGATGACTTGGCCAAATTAACATCTTGCCTTCTTCAGGATGCATATCTATTGAAGTTTCTTTGTTATAAAAAGCACCAAAGTCAAATGTTGATCTTGCAGGATAAGGTTTTTGAAAATAGGTTCCGCCGTTTTTTCTAGATGCATCTTCTCCTAGTTGTACATAATAAACACAACACCAACTGCAATCACCATGGGCATGAGGAGCAACAAATCCTCCTTTTTCATAATGTATGAACCAAGCATCAGTTATGGTTACACCTAACTGAGAATCTTTAAATTGATTTAAATAGTTTTTATTTGCCTCTTTTGCAGTTTCAAAAAAACTTTTTACTATAAAATTTTTAAAAACATTTTGAATTACTTCATTATTTTGTCTATGTAGGTCGTATTTACTCTCGTAAAGTCTTAAATTTTCTCCACTTTTTCTACCTATTGGATTATTTTTTTTGTACTCTTCAAAATAAGTAATTAATTGTTCTTTTATTTTTTTATGTTCTGGATTAAAGAAACTTCCAAATAACGTAGGCCAAATATAATTAAAACTGTTTTGCTTATTCATTAGCTACAATTTTTTTTTGCGCTATTATATGCCTTTGTGAAACCCATTAGTGAGTAGTGATCGATTGTTTGTGATCCAGATTTATTGTAACCAGTTATCATAATTCTTGAGCCTTTCTTCATTACGCTAATCATTTTTTTTTCAATTTTATTGTTAGCGATCCAGGCAAAATTATCTTTGGAAATATCAAATTTGATTTTATTTTTACCTGATTTAGCAAAAATAGTATTTTGAACATTGTATTCATAGCCAGATGTAATGCTTACCTCATCTGCAATTTTTTCTGCTGGTCTAAAACTTATAAATAGTCTTGCGTCCCTTAAATTATTTTTTGGGGATTGTAAAACTGGTTTAGATTGAGCGAAGCACAATTTAGCAGAGTCATCAGTCACTACTATCGTTTCCCAATCTTTGAATTTACCAATTTTTTTTATTTCTTGAGCATGCAATGACGTAAAATTCATTACAAGAATTAGCAGAATTATTGTATTTTTAATTATGGACATGGATTTGGATATATTTTTTGTACCTCATTTATTTCATCAATTATCTCACTATTAAGATTTATATTTACACTTTCTATGTCAGTTTTCAACTGCTCCATAGTTGTCGCTCCAATTATAACACTAGTTATAAAAGGTTGAAGTTCACAGAATTTCAAACTCAACTGGGATAAATCTAAATTATATCTTTCAGCAATTTTAAAGTACTTTTCAATAGCTAGTTGACCATTTTCTGTTTTATATCTAGAGAATTTGTCTCCAAATAATTGCATTCTAGAATTTTTTGGTAATTCCCCATTTCTGTATTTTCCAGTTAAATAACCAAATGCCAAAGGCGAATAAGCTAAAAGACCACTTTTTTCTCTTACAGAAATTTCTGCTAAGCCGACTTCGTAAGATCTATTTAATAGACTATATGGATTTTGAACAGACATCATTCTAGGAAGCTTTTTGAGTTTAGAAATTTCTAAAAATTTGGATAATCCCCATGCTGTTTCATTAGAAAGACCAATGTACCTAATTTTACCAGTTTTAATTATTTTATCTAAGGCATTAAGAATATCCTCAAATTTATTCCAATCATTACTATCTTTATGTTCGTAACCTAATCTTCCAAAAAAGTTAGTTTTTCGCTCTGGCCAATGTAATTGATACAAGTCGATATAATCTGTCTTTAATCTTTTAAGGCTATTGTTTACAGCCTCATTTAAATTTTTTTCATCATATTGATTACCTCCACCTCGAATCCAACTCGGTCCAGGTCCAGATATCTTCGTTGCAAGTATGACTTTATCTCTCTTTTTTGTTTTAGTGAACCAATCACCTATTATTTCCTCAGTTTTTCCATATGTGCTTTCTTTAGGTGGTATTGCATAAATTTCAGCTGTATCCCAAAAATTTACATCGTTCTCTAAAGCATAATCCATCTGATCGAACGCGTCTTTTTTTGAATTTTGTTCACCCCAAGTCATAGTACCGAGACAAATTGTACTAACATCTAAGTCTGTATTGCCCAATTTTTTAAAATTCATAAATTTCTAATAATCTTTGTCAGTTTTGACCATTGAATATCAGCTTAAAATAATTATATTAATATCATGGATTTTAACAGACAAAATATATTCGAAGCAACAAGTGTTAAAAAAAATGTAGTTTGGGATGCGGGCTTAAGATCTTATATGCTCAAGGTCTATAATTACATGGCAACTGGAGTATTATTAACTGGAATAATTTCACTATTATCATTTAAGATGTCAGCAGAAGTTAGCGCATCTGGCCAAATAATTGCTTTAACAGATTATGGAAAAGCTATTTTTAACTCAGGTTTGAAATGGGTGATTATGCTAGCTCCATTAGGAGTCGTTTTTTACATGAGTTTTGGAATTAACAAAATGTCAGTAGCTAAAGCACAAACTGTTTTTTGGATTTTTGCTGCTTTAATGGGATTATCATTATCTTGGATACTTTTAGTTTTCACAGGAGTAAGCGTTGCACGGGTATTTTTTATTACATCAGCAACCTTTGGAGCAATGAGTATTTATGGTTACACAACAAAAAGAGATTTAACCAAGCTTGGCTCATTTTTAATGATGGGATTAATTGGTATAATTATTGCCTCTTTAGTAAATATATTTTTAAAATCTCCAATGATGTATTTTGTAATTTCAATCTTAGGCGTTTTGATTTTTGTAGGTCTGACTGCTTATGATACGCAGAAAATTAAAAATATGTATTCTGCAAGTGATACAATTGAAATTTCGGGTAAAAAAGCAATAATGGGCGCTTTAACACTTTATCTAGACTTTATAAATTTATTTATCATGTTGTTAAGGCTCTTCGGTCAAAGAAGATAATTACTTTTTTTCCAATCAATATCTTTTAAGAGCTTATTTAAATCTTCAGAATTTTTGATAATCCGATTTCTATTATCTGTGATTAAATATTTTAAATTTTTATTTGAAGGTTTAAAATTTTTAGTAATGTTATAAATTGCATTTTCAGTAGAGTTTTTGAATACACTGAAACTTACTTTTTTCGAAGAAATGTTCAGCCCATAGTCTTTCCATGTACCCTTGGAGACCATTTTAGCATATAGATCTAATATATTTTTTAATTCTTTTTTTTCAAAAAAAAATTTATTTTCTTTTTTTTTAAAAGAATTATCTACTATAAGTTTTAAATTTCTATTCATTTATCTTATATTTATTTATTAAAGGAATTTGAAATGCAGTAAATATAATTGTAATTGGTAACATCCCCCAAACTTTAAAATTTACCCAAAATTCTTCTGATTGCGTTCTCCATACAAACTCATTCAGAATTGCTAAAAAAATGAAAAAAAACATCCATCTTACATTAAGTTTATGCCATCCCTGATCATTTAATGGCATAGTTTTACCTAGAATTTTTTTTAAAATTGGTTCTGATGTAAAATATTTACCAAAGTATAGTGCAAACGCAAAAATGATGTTAATTATTGTTGGTTTCATGTATATAAAAATAGGGTCTTTAAAATAAATTGTTAAACCACCAAAAAAAGTTATCAAAATACCTCCTAAAAGAGGTACAAACGGTATTTTTTTTTCTAACAGCCATACTATAATTACAGAGATTATTGTCGCAATAATTAAGGGTGGTATTGCTACTTGCAGGTTTTTTCCACTTTTATAATAAAAACTAAAAAATATTATTAATGGTCCAAAATCAGTAATGAATTTAATTAATGACTTATTCACAGGTTAATTCTATCAGATATGTAAAAATTTAATATTTTTTTTATTGATTTTTTAATAAGAATACACATATTTAATTAGTGACTATTCAAAAAGCAAAATTTTCAATAGGTGATGTCGTTAGACACAAACATTTTGATTTTAGAGGTGTTATTTACGATGTAGATTTTGAATTTAATAATTCAGAGGAATGGTACGAGTCTATACCTAAAAACGTGCGACCTAGAAAAGATCAACCTTTTTATCACTTACTTGCAGAAAATGACGATATTACTTACGAGGCTTATGTTTCTGAGCAAAATCTTATAAAAGATTATTCAGGAGACCCTATAAAACACCCTATGTTGAACGAAATTTTCTCAGGTAAAAAAGGCTCAACATACTTTAAACCCTCTAATTGATTTAGTCACTTTTTAACCACAATTATTTCAAAACTTAGACAAATCGTTCCAATATATATGATTTTACTGATCAAGGATGTTAACGTTTCCCTTAAAATTATCTCCCTCAACATTCTTGATCAGTTAATTTTCAATTTAAAAAAAAATAATATAATAATATTTCATGCTTTTTAAACTAATAGAAAAAAATAAAAATATTATTACATCACCTACTTTCAAAAAAATAATAATAATTTTATTTATAATATGTTTGACGCTAGGTTTATTTGAAGCACTAATTTTGTCACCATCAGATTATTTACAAAGTGATGCAGTGAGAATTATGTATGTGCACGTTCCTGCAGCATGGATATCTTTAAGTATTTTTTCAATAATTGCTATTTTGTCTTTAGGAATATTAATTTTTAAAAACAAAAATTTTGTAATTATTGCTAAAAGTTTGGCTCCATCTGGATTTATCTTTAATTTAATTGCATTGGTTACGGGATCTATTTGGGGCAAACCAACTTGGGGTACGTGGTGGGCATGGGACCCAAGAATTACTTCCATGTTGGTCCTATTTTTATTCTACAGTCTCTATTTATTATCATGGCGTATCTTTGATAAACAAAAAGCAATTAATATCTCATCATGTTTAGCTTTAATAGGCGTTATAAATGTTCCAATCATAAAATATTCAGTTAATTGGTGGGCGACACTTCACCAGCCATCCTCTATTAAAATATTATCTGGAAGCGCAATTCACTCTTCAATGCTGACACCATTATTTTTAATGACTGCGTCATTTGCTCTATTCTCAGTGTTAATTTTTTTGATGAAATATAATACAGAATTGATAAAACTAAAAAATAAAGGCTTAAACAGATTATGATTAAAGAACTTATTTTAATGAACGGTTATGGACTTTTTGTATGGTCATCGTTTATTTTCACTTTTTTCAATTTTTTTGTGTTGTTTTTAATAACTAAAAAACAATTAATTAAAGAAAGTAACAAATTTGCAAAGAAATTTAGCAAGCTGAATAGCACTCAAACAGTATTGGCTGAAAAACAACCTTTAAATAAAATATTCGCAAAAAATACTATAGTTCATAAAATCTAAAAAGATTTATGTACGGAAAAAAAGTCAAACTAAGAATTATTTTTATTTCCTCTGTATTTATTACTTTAATTCTAAGTGTTTATATAATTTTAAAACTTCTTGATGATAATATTGTGTACTTTAAATCTCCAACAGAAATTAAAAAACTTTCTGATATTGATAAAAAAAAAATTAGAGTAGGAGGAATGGTTAAAAAAGACTCGATTAATTTTGAAAAAGAAAGTATTTCATTTATCATTACTGATTTTAAAAATGATTTAGCAGTAACTTTTTCTGGAAGTGTGCCTAATTTATTTCAAGAAGAAAAAGGGGTTGTGGCAGAAGGATTTTTAAAAGACCAAAATTTTTTTGTTGCTGATAAAATATTAGCAAAACATGATGAAAATTATATGCCGCCCGAAGTTAGTAAGTCACTGGGGAATTAAAAATGATATCACAAATCGGGTTTATATCTTTATTTCTTGGTTTATCTTTTTCTTTACTAATTTTTTTGTTTTCACTTTTAGATGTAAATAATAATTTAGTCCGTATAGATAAAAAAATTCTAAAACTGATTTTTTTTCAATTCTGCTCTGTAATTTTTGCTTTTTCCTTTTTGATATTTGCATTTCTTGTATCTGATTTTAGTAATGAAACTGTTTATAATAACTCACATTCTACTAAACCATTATTTTATAAAATTACTGGAGTATGGGGTAATCATGAGGGTAGTTTATTACTATGGTTATTAGTTTTAACAAGTTTTGTACTATTTTTCGCAATTAAGTCTAAAAATGAACCTAAAAATTTTAGATTACACACCATTTTATTTCATCAAATAATAACAATAGGATTTTTTATATTTGTTTTAAAAACATCAAGCCCGTTTAATTTAATTTTTCCAGTACCTAGTGAAGGTCTAGGACTAAATCCTATTTTACAAGATCCTGCATTGGGTATTCATCCCCCAATATTGTATGTTGGATACGTAGGCACTTCCATAGTTTTTGCCTCTGCTTTATCTGCAATGATTAATGGATATGTCAATAATGAGTGGGCTAAAAATTTAAAATTTTGGACTTTTTTATCTTGGATTTTTTTAACTGGCGGAATTTTGTTAGGGTCTATATGGGCTTACTACGAGTTAGGTTGGGGAGGATTTTGGTTTTGGGATCCAGTGGAGAATATCTCTCTGATGCCATGGTTGAGTTTGACTGCTTTACTCCATTGCGTCGTTACATTAGAAAAAAGAAATATTCTTAAAAATTGGACAATTATTTTAAGTTTAATTACATTTATGCTGAGTATCACAGGAACTTTTTTGGTAAGATCTGGCATTTTAAACTCAGTGCATACTTTTGCTAACGATCCTACTAGAGGCATTTACATTTTAATATTTTTGTTTGTCTTAATATTTATATCTTTTATTATTTTCTTTTTATTTGAGAACAAGAATCCTGAAATTAAAAAAGAGATATTTTTATTGAGCAAAGAAACATCGGTATTAATTAATAATTGGTTTATTATTTATTTTTTAACTGTCATTCTTGTTGGAACTATATATCCAATATTTTTAGACGTGATATCATCAGAAAAAATATCTGTTGGCCCGCCATTTTATAATAAACTTATTTTACCTTTCTTGTTACCTTTTTTTTTATTTATGTCTATTGGGCCAAGTATGCAATGGATCAAAACTAATTTTAAATTCAAAATAAAATATATAGTTTATTTATTTCTTACTTTAGCAGCTTCTTTAATAACTGTGATTTTCTTGAATGAAAAAAATATACTTCTGTATATACTTTTTTTAGCTTTATTCTATTTAGCATTTAAAAGTTTAGAAAACTTTGTGATTAAAAAAAGTAACCTAGCGCAAAGTTTTTCCCATTTAGGTTTTGCGATGCTAATGATCTCAATATTAGTAAATAGCTTTAGCTCAACAGAGGTAATTAAAAATTTAAATGTTGGAGAAAGTTTCAATCTTAATAATGAAAAAATCTTTTTTAAGAATGTAACAACAGTAAAAAAAAATAATTACGACTCTATACAAGGTTTATTTGAAATAACTAATAATAAAAATGAAACTATAAAATTAAAACCAGAGATTAGAATTTATAATCAACCAGTGATAGCCACAAGTGAAGCTGCTATTAAAACTACTTTTTTAAAAGATCGATTTATAACTATTAATCTGATTAAGGATGAAAACATATTTAATGTAAGATATCAAAATAAACCCTTTATGATATGGATTTGGATTTCAACATTAATTATTATATTTGGAGGTGTGTTTGCAATATTTGATAAAACAAAAAAAAATTATATTTAGTTTAATTTTGTTAGTAATTTTACTGATTTCATTTTTTATTTTTAATAAAGCACTTAAAAATGAAAACGTTTATTTTCCAAAATTAAATGACAATAAAGATTACTATATAGAAGATTTTAGTTTGCCTGAATTATTCACAAATGAAAAATTAAGTATAAAGCAATTGTTAGAAAAAAAAGATTTTTCAATAGTAAATATTTGGGCATCATGGTGTGTGCCTTGTGAAAAAGAAAATAGTTTTTTAATATCTTTAAGTAATTTTGATAATTTACAAATTATTGGTGTCAACTACAAAGACAGAAATAAAAACGCAAAATCATTTTTAAATAAGTTTGGAAATCCTTTTAATTATAATTTGGTAGACGCAAATGGAACAACCTCTATAATCTTAGGTGCTTATGGAGTTCCCGAGACTTTTTTAATTAATAAAAATAAAAAAATTTTATTAAAAATAATTGGCCCAATAAATAATAATCATTTAAATGAAATTAATTCAATTATCAAAAAATAAGATATTATACTTATTGATCATATTAGTAATAATTCTGATTCCACAAAACAATTTTTCTGACGATTCTTTAAATGTAAATAATATATCAAAAAATTTAAGATGTTTGATTTGTCAAGGCCAATCAGTTTATGACTCAAATTCTGATTTTGCTTTAAGTATGAAAATTTTTATACAAGAAAAAATTGAAGCTGGCTTAACTGAAAATGAAATTTACGATTTGTTAATCAAAAAATATGGTCAATGGATTTCGTATGATCCAGGATACTCAAAAACAACCTTTTTATTGTGGTTTATACCATTATTGTTTTTTTTATTTGGTGGTGCAATAATATATTTTAAAATATATAACAGTAAAAAAAATTTTAAAAAATGAAAAAAACATATTTAATAATTACTTTGTTCATTTCTTTATTCTTGACTACGAACTCAGTAATGTCTGAGGAAAAAAAAGTAATTGAAAGTGGACATAATTATAACATTTATACAGGAATGTTTGACTTCAGCGATGATGGAAAAAAATCACAAGTTTTAGGTTTTCAACATAAAAATAATGATCTGTTTAGAGATAGCTTTTTAGGAACAATTAAACCAGTTACAGGTTTTATGTTTACAGCCGACAATGCAACTTACCTTTATACTGGAGTACAAGCAGAATATACGTTAGGTAAAATCAACTTAACGCCAAGTTTTGCACCTGGTTTTTATGAAAAAGGTGATGGGAAAGATTTAGGTCATTTAGTTGAGTTTAAAAGCGAAGTGCAATTATCTTTAGATTTATCACCAAACACTGAATTTGGTTTTTCGTATAACCATATATCCAACGCTAGTTTAGGGGAAAAAAATCCTGGGGCAAATAGTTATATGTTTAATTTTCTTAAAAGCTTCTAAAATAATATAATGAATTTAAAAGATTGTCATAATTTTAGTGATTTTAGAACTTTAGCAAAAAAAAAATTACCATCTCCAATATTTCACTATATTGATGGTGCCGCAGATGACGAAGTTACATACAACCGAAATACTTCAGCATTTAATGATGTAGATCTTGTACCAAATGTATTGAGAGGAGTAGAGAAAGTCGATTTGTCCACAACAATCTTTGGAAAAAAAATTGATCTACCTTTTTATTGTTCCCCAACTGCTTTACAAAGACTTTTTCATTATGATGGAGAGCGTGCAGTTGGAAAAGCTGCTCAAAAATTTAACACCATGTTTGGAGTTTCTGCTTTAGCAACTGTTAGTGTTGAGGAGATATCTTCAATGATAGATACACCCAAAATGTTCCAATTTTATTTTCATAAAGATAGAGGTTTAAATGACTCTTGCTTAGAAAGAGCTAAAGCTGCTAAATTTGATGTAATGGCTTTAACTGTAGACACTATAACAGGTGGAAATCGTGAGAGAGATTTGAGAACTGGCTTTACATCACCTCCTAAACTTACTTTATCTAGTTTATTCAGTTTTGCCACAAAACCAATGTGGGGGATAAATTATCTTACAAAAGGAAAATTTGAATTACCTCATTTACAAGATTTTGTAAAAGAAGGTACCAGCACCAATTCGTCAATTGGTAACTATTTTTCTACTATGTTAGATCAGTCTATGAATTGGAACGATGCTGAAAAATTATGCTCTAAGTGGGGTGGTCATTTTGCTTTAAAAGGAATTATGAGTGTTGAAGATGCAAAGAAAGCAGTTGATATTGGATGCACAGGAATAATGGTTTCAAATCATGGAGGAAGACAACTTGATGGTTCAAGGTCACCATTTGATCAATTGGCAGAAATAGTGGATGCTGTGGGTGATAAAATTGATGTTATATGTGAAGGTGGTTTTCAAAGAGGAACTCATATGCTTAAAGCTTTATCATTAGGCGCTAAAGCTTGTGCAGGAGGTAGATTATACCTTTACGCTTTGGCTGCAGCTGGACAGCCTGGTGTTGAAAGAGCTTTAGGACAATATAAAGCAGAACTAGAGAGAGATATGAAATTAATGGGTTGTACGAAGATAAGCGATTTAAACAGAGACAATTTAAGATTTAGAAATATTTAAAAACAAAATGAGCCTTAAAAAATGTTACAATTTTGAGGACTTTAGAACTTTAGCAAAAAAAAAATTACCAGCACCTATATTTCATTATATTGACGGTGGATCTGACGATGAAAGCACTCTCAAAAGAAACACCGAGTCTTTTAATGATTGTGATTTAGTTCCAAATATTCTTGCTAGTGTTGGTAAACCAGATTTATCAACAAATATTTTTGGTAGAGAAATAGATATGCCAATTTTTTTGTCTCCATGTGCTATGCAAAGATTGTACCACCATGATGGAGACAAGGCTTCTGCTAAAGCGGCTAGCAAATTTGGAACTTTTTACAGTATGTCGACTATGGCAAACAACACTATTGAGGAAATTTCAAATTTATCTAGTGGCCCTAAATTGTTTCAGCTTTATGTTCATAAAGATAAATCTATAACAGATGATTTAATTGATCGTTGTAGAAGATCTAATTTTGATGGCATGTGTTTAACAGTTGATACTCTTGTAGCTGGTAATAGAGAAAGGGACCATAGAACAGGTTTTACTACACCACCAAGATTAACATTAAAAAGTCTTTTAAGTTTTGCTATGCATCCTACTTGGGTATTTAATTACTTAACTCACGAAAAATTTAAGTTAGCAAATGTCGCAAAAAAGACAGACAAAGGAACTAATATCGCTAAATCAGTAATAGACTATATTAATGAACAATATGATCCAGCAATGAATTGGAAGGATGCTGAGTATTGTGTAAAAAAATGGAACGGTCCTTTCGCATTAAAAGGAGTTATGTCAGTCGAAGATGCAAAAAGAGCAATTGATATTGGGTGCACCGCGATAATGATATCTAATCATGGTGGAAGACAACTAGATGGCTCAAGATCTCCTTTTGATCAAATAAAAGCAATTTCGGATGCAGTCGGTGATAAAATTGAAATTATTCTAGATGGTGGTGTGAGACGAGGTACTCATGTTTTAAAAGCATTAGCTGCGGGTGCAAAAGCCTGCAGTTTTGGTAAAATGTTTTTGTTTTCTTTAGCCGCAGGGGGCCAAAGAGGTGTTGAGCATTTACTAAGGACAATGCATGATGAAATAAATAGAAACATGGTGCTTATGGGTTGTAAAAATTTAAAAGAGTTGAATAGTTCAAAATTAATTTATAGAAATAGTATAAAAATATAAAAATTATGAAGTTAGCTAAAAGTTTAAATAGATTAGGAACTGAAACTGCATTTTCAGTTTTAGCTGAAGCAAAAAAACTAGAAGCATCTGGAAAACCAATGATACATCTTGGGTTAGGTCAGCCAGATTTTAAGACTCCAAAACATGTAGTTGATGCTGCAAAAAAAGCTTTAGATGATGGACATCATGGATATGTTTTATCCAATGGTATTTTAGAATGCAGACAAGCTGTTTCAAGAAAAATTAAAAAACTCTATAATCAAGATATTGATCCAGAGAGAATTATTATAATGCCTGGTGGTAAACCCACCATGCACTATGCTATACAGTGTTTTGGTGAACCAGGTGTTGAGATTATTCACCCAACACCAGCATTTCCAATTTATGAATCAATGATAAATTATACAGGCTCAACTCCTGTGCCATATGATCTTACCAAAGATAAAGATCTAAAGTTTAACGCAGAGGAGATATTGTCTTTAATTACAGATAAAACAAGATTATTAATCTTGATCAATCCGAATAATCCAACAGGTAGTTTTGTGGAAAAACCAGAAATTGATAAACTCGCTCAAGGATTAGAAAAACATCCTCATGTTACAATATTAAGTGACGAGATTTACAGTAGACAAATTTTTGATGATAAAGAGATGCCAACCTTTTTTAATTATCCAAAACTTCGGGAGAGACTAATAGTATTAGAGGGCTGGAGTAAAGCCTATTCCATGACAGGATGGAGATTAGGCTGGAGCTTCTGGCCAGAGCATTTAGTTGAACATGTAAATAAATTACTAATAAATAGCGTATCATGTGTAAATGCAGCAGCTCAGTATGCTGGTATTGCAGCCTTGGATGGACCCGATGATTCAATTCATCAAATGATGGAAAAATTTACTGCAAGAAGAGATCTTATTCACAAAGGGTTAAATGATTTACCTGGCGTTGAATGTAGTTTACCAGGAGGTGCATTTTATGCATTTCCAAAAGTAAAAGAAACAGGAATGACTGGTAGAGAATTTTGTAAAAAGGCCATGCACGAAGCTGGTGTTGCAATTGTGCCAGGAACAGCATTTGGACAAACTTGCCAGGATTACGTAAGATTTAGTTTTGCAGCTTCGAGAGATAACATTTCCCAAGCATTGGAAAACATAAAAAAAATGCTTAAATAATTTAAGTATTTTTTTTGATAAATTTTTATAGTATCATCTGTCTATGAATAATGAAGTTCAATCAGAATTAAAAAAAATTCTTAACACAAGATTTTCTGAGTCAGAGTCCACTAGATTAAATTATGCAAGGGGTGAAGATACTTATGACCCGATTTTATCCAAAGCAGTTGTCTTTCCAGAAACAAATGAGGAAGTTTCAAAAATATTAAAACTTTGCAATCAACATAAAATACCGGTTGTTCCTTTTGGTACTGGCACATCTCTAGAAGGTAACGTTGTAGGAAACGATCAAGGGATCACCATCTCTCTTGAAAAAATGAATAAAGTTTTGAGTGTTAATGTTGAAGACTTTGATTGTAAGGTTCAGGCATGTGTTACTAGAGAACAATTAAATGATTATTTAAGAGAAGACGGAGTATTTTTTCCAATCGATCCAGGTGCAAATGCTGCTATCGGCGGAATGGCATCCACTTCAGCCTCAGGGACAATGGCTGTAAAATATGGAACTATGAAAACTGTCATCACAGGATTGACAGTTGTTCTTCCAAACGGAGATATTATAAAAACTGGTAGCAGGACTAAAAAAACTTCAGCTGGATATAACTTAACAAATTTGTTCATTGGTTCTGAAGGTACACTTGGAGTTATAACGGAGATCCAACTAAGATTATCACCAATTCCAGAAAGCATTATGAGTGCGGTATGTCATTTTAAAACTTTAGAGGATGCAGTAAAAACGGCACAAGAGGTAATTCAATATGGTATTCCGATTGCAAGAATTGAAATGCTTAATAAAGATCAAATGGAAATAAGTATAGAATATTCAAAACTAAAAGATGTTGAAGCTACACCGACTTTATTTTTTGAATTCCATGGATCAGAAACCTCGAATAAAGAATCAATCGATATTGTCGAAGAAATATCGAAAAATAATAATGGAAGCTCCTTTAAATGGGCAAAAGATTTAACAGACAGAAACAAGTTATGGAAAGCAAGACATGATGTCTATTATTCTGTTAAAGCGCAAATAAATAATGGCAGAGTGTACTCAACTGATGTTTGTTTACCAATTTCTAAAATAACGGAATGTGTTAACTTTGCAGATGCAGAGGCAAGAAAATTTGGTTTAAGAGCCCCAATGGTTGGTCATCTTGGTGATGGTAATTTCCATGTTTTACTACCCTATGACCCAGAAAAAAAAGAGACCTATCAAAAAATTCGAAAATTTAGTGATATTCTTATAGAAAAAACATTAGAACTAGAAGGCACAATTACAGGGGAACATGGAGTTGGGCTCCATAAAAAAGATTACCTCCTTAAAGAACATGGCGATAACTTACCTGTCATGAAGTCTATTAAAAGAACTATTGATCCAAACAATATAATGAATCCTGGTAAGATTTTTGACTTGAACTAATAAGTTGAATGAAAAAAATTTTAATTACCAGAAAACTTCTAAGATCAAATGAAGAAAAAGCCTCAAAGTTGTGGGAGGCTAAACTGAATTTGAATGATGAACTTTATTCTCAATCTAAATTAGTGGAATTAAGTCAAGGTTGTGATGGAATATTAACATCGCTAACTGATAAAATGGATGAGGCAACTATCAATAAATTGCCAGAGAGTATAAAAATTTTATCAAATTTTGCTGTAGGATTTGGTAATATTGATTTAGTAGCTGCTAAAAAAAGAAATATAGCAGTGACAAACACACCAGATGTTTTAACAGATGCTACAGCTGAAATAGGAATATTGTTAATTCTAGGGGCTTGTAGAAGAGCAAGTGAAGGTATTCAGGCTGCAAAAGATGCAAATTGGAAATGGTCAGCAGACTATTTGATTGGTAAACAATTAACTGGATCAAGATTAGGTATTTTAGGCATGGGACGTATTGGTCAAAAAATTGCAAAAATTGCAAAGTCGCTTGGTATGGTAATACATTATCACAATAGATCTAAATTGAGCTCTGATAAAGAACAAGGAGCTACTTATCATGATAATCTAAAAAGTTTAATGGAAGTTTCAGACGTATTATCTGTATGTTGCCCTGCATCAAAAGAAACAATTAATCTTATAAATAAAGAAACTTTGGAGTATTTACCAAAAGGTGCAGTAGTAACTAATGTAGCTAGAGGAGATATAGTAGATGATGAAGCTTTATTGGATGCATTAGATAGAAGAAAAGTTTATGCAGCCGGCTTAGATGTTTACAAAAATGAACCTAATTTAAACCCAGGTTATCTTAAACATAAAAGTGTTTTCATACTACCTCATCTCGGAAGTGCCACTAAAGAAACTAGAACAGCCATGGCTAATCTTGCTATTGATAACATTGAGGAATTTTTCAAAACTGGTAACTCCAAAAATAAAGTAAATTGATAAATATATACTACCAATAGTTGTAAATAATTAAGTTTAGAACAATTTTAACCTAAGACTCCAAGTTTATTTTGTGCTTTAATATTATTAAGTTAATTAACTAAATAGAGGAGAAATAAATGATTAAAGAAAAAAAATCGTTGAAGGGAAAAATTCCTTCAAGACGTAAGTTCTTTAAGGCAGCGGCAGCAACTGGTGCAGCAGCAACAGCAGCAGTAGCAATGCCAAACATTGCATTCGGAGCTCCACAAACTCTAAAAATGCAAGCTGCATGGCCAAGTGGTGCTAACATCTTTTTTGAAATGGCAGGAGACTATTGCAAAATGGTTAGCGACATGTCTGGCGGTTCTTTAAAAATCGATCTTCAACCAGTTGGAGCAGTTGTGAAGACTAGTGAGATCGGTCAAGCGGTAAGTTCAGGTGCTGTAGATATGGGACACTGGGTAACTGCTTATTGGTATGGTAAAAATCCAGCAGCATCATTATTTGGTACTGGACCATCATACGGTATGTCATCTCAAGAAGTAATGGGATGGATGGAGTACGGTGGTGGAAGAAAACTGTATGAAGAAACACTTGCAAAAGTTGGTTTCGATTACACAGGTGTATTCCACATGCCTATGCCAGCACAACCTTTCGGTTGGTTTAAAAAGAACGTAACAAAAGTATCTGACGTTAAAGGTATGAAGTACAGAACAGTTGGTCTTGCTACTAACGTTCTTACTGCAATGGGAATGGTCGTAAGACAGTTACCAGGTGGTGAAATTCAACCAGCTATGAAAACTGGTTTGATTGAAGCAGCTGAGTTTAACAACCCAACTTCAGACTCTCAGTTTGGTATGCAAGATGTTTCTAAGCATTATCACTTAGGAAGCTTCCACCAATCTCAAGAGATGTTTGAGATACCAATTAACAATAAAACATTTAATGGTCTGTCACCAGCTAACCAAGCAATATTGAAAAATGCTGCTTACGCTGCAAACACAGATAACTACTTTAAAGCATTAGTTAGATATTCAGCTGATTTATCTAAATTAATGAATCAACATAAAGTAAATGTTTACCAAACTTCAGATGAAATTTTAGCTCAACAATTAAAAGGTTGGGATAAAGTTATTGGTGATTTCAATAAGAAAGATCCTTTCTTTAAGAAAATCGTCGATTCTCAAAAAGCATACGCTAAGAGAGTAATGAAATACTTGCTGATGAATCAGCCTAATTACAAGTTAGCTTATGAAAATGAGTTTGGACCAATTGCTAAAGTAAAAATATAATCAAGATATAATCTTAATTAAGGGGGCCAATGGCCCCCTTTTTTTTGTTTGATTAATAGATAGAATTTAACGTAAAGTGACATTATGAAATCTTTCATAAAATTCGCAGACACACTAAGTGCATCAATGGGTAAAGCTTTCTCATGGTGCATAGTTATACTTATGGGTGGAACTTGCTATGAAGTAATAATGGCTTACGCTTTTAACAGCCCTACACTTTGGAATTTTGACTTTAGTTTACAAATGTATGGAGCAATTTTTATGATGGCAGGCGCTTATTGTTTGTCAACAGAGGCACATGTTAGAGGGGATGTTATATACAGACTATTTCCTACAAGAGTTCAGGGCTGGATTGATTTAATTTTATATTTTATTTTTTTCTTCCCTGGAATTTTAGCTCTAGTATTTTATGGATATGAATATGCAGCGTTAGCATGGAAAATTAAAGAAACTAGTTGGAACAGTCCGGCACAAATACAAATTTATATGGCAAAATCTATAATACCTCTGTCAGGAATTTTATTAACAATCCAAGGAATTAGTGAAGTTTGCAGAGCAATAATATGTATTAAAACAGGTCATTGGCCGGAGAGAATGTCAGCAGGTGCTGAAGAAACCGAAAAAATATTAATGAGAACATCTCAGAAAGACGAAAAAGCTGATGTTATTTGAATTAACAAATCCAGAAATTGCAATATTAATGATGAGCTTATTTTTATTTGCAGTTCTTTTAGGTTTTCCAATTGCATTCACCCTACTAGCTATGGGTGTTGGGTTTGGATATTACGCTTATTTTGATCCAACTAGGATGGATCATCTGCTTGATAATCGGATATTTTCTTTATTAGTCCAAAATACTTACACCATAATGGATAATACAGTTTTAACTGCGGTGCCTTTATTTTTATTTATGGGTTACTTAGTTGAAAGAGCTGGGATAGTAGCAAAATTGTTTTTTGCTATAAGACTTGCTTCCCATAGATTGCCAGCCTCAATGGCTGTCGCAGCACTTGTAACATGTGCATTATTTTCTACAGCAACCGGAATAATTGGAGCAGTTGTAACTTTAATGGGTCTTTTAGCTTGGCCAGCAATGATAAGAGCTGGATATGATAAAAAATTTGCTTCTGGAGTTATATGTTCAGGAGGATGTTTGGGAATTTTAATACCTCCAAGTATTATGTTAATTGTATATGCAGTAATAGCTCAATTATCTCCACTAAGACTTTTTGCTGCTGCTATATTTCCTGGCTTAATGTTAGCAGGTCTTTACATTCTATATGTAATTATAAGAGCATATTTCAATCCTTCTTTAGCACCTAAGCCTGCAGCAGAGGAAATTCCGCCAAGATCGGTTATTTTAAAAGAGGTTCTAGTTTCTTTTGTTCCATTGTTCTCATTAATAATTTTAGTTTTAGGTACAATTTTAGGTGGACTAGCTACTCCAGCAGAGGCAGCTGCAGTAGGAGCATTTGGAGCTTTAATTTTATCTTTTTTTTATAAATCATTAAAATGGAAAAATTTTAAAGAATCTGTTTTTCTAACTGCTAAAACAAGTGCAATGATTATGTGGTTGTTTGTTGGATCTTGGACATTTGCATCAGTTTTCTCTTATTTAGGCGGCCACGAAGTTTTTGAAGAATTTTTTAAATCAATGGATATTCAACCTTGGCAATTTTTAGTTATCACACAAATCATAATATTTTTACTTGGTTGGCCATTAGAGTGGACTGAGATTTTAATTATATTTGTACCAATATTTTTACCGCTAGTAGAATTTTTTGGAGTAAACCCGTATTTTTTTGCAATGTTAATAGCTTTAAATTTACAAACATCTTTTCTAACTCCGCCGATGGCAATGTCAGCTTATTATTTAAAAGGTGTGCAAAGTAGAAATGTTGAACTAATGCAAATTTTTAGAGGTATAATGCCTTTTCTTGGAATAGTGATATTTGCAATGGTTTTAATGTACATGTTTCCTGGTATTGCTTTATGGTTACCGGATGTTTTATTCGCAGAATAAATTTTAATGTCCAATATATTTCAATTAACTGTCTCTGAAATTGCAGAAAAAATAAAAAAATCTGATTTAAACTCTGTTGATTTGTGCAAATTATACATTGAGCAAATAGATAAATTTGAAAAAGATGTAAAAGCTTGGGCTCATTTTGACAAAAAACTACTTCTAGAAAAAGCAGAGGAAGCAGATAATCATAGAAGATCGGGAAAACCAGTAGGCCCTCTCCACGGAATTCCGGTAGCATTAAAAGATATAATTGGCACGTATGATATGCCAACTGAGTGTGGAACTGTTTTAAGAAAAGGAAAAACAGAGTCACAAAATGCAGAGATAGTAGATTTGCTTAAATCAGCAGGTGCATTAATCATGGGAAAAACAAATACCTCTGAATTAGCTTACCTTGCTCCACCTAAAACAAAAAATCCTCACGATTATTCAAGAACTCCAGGTGGATCTTCTAGTGGGTCGGCAGCTGTTATAGCTTCTCATATGGCTCCTTTATCAATTGGTTCTCAAACAGGAGGTTCAGTGATTAGACCAGCGTCTTATTGCGGTGTCGTTGGTTATAAACCGAGTTATGGATTAATTTCACGTAATGGAGTTTTAAGAACTTCGTATAATCTTGACCATATAGGAGTTTTTGGAAGAACTGTAGAAGATGTTGCTTTACTTGCAAAAGTGTTAATTAAAAGAGATTCTTACGATAAAGCGACCATACATTACTCCTCAGAATTTATGTTAGATGAGTGTAAAAAAGGACCTATGTTTGATCCAAAGTTTATTTTTTATAAGACAGATAGTTGGAAGAAAGTCGATAAAAAATCCAGAGAGGCATTTGAATTTTTTATAAAATCTTTTAAAAAAAATATTGAAGTATTTGATACTCCTTCATACTTTAAGGATATAGATAAATACCACAGATTAATACATGAAACTGATTTAGCTAATAACTTTCAAGTTTACTACAAAAAATCAAAGTCAAAACTTTCAAAGGAAATGCAAGTAGCTATCTCAAAGGGGATGAAGCATTCTGCTAAAGAATATCTAGATGCTGTTGACTTTATGGAGAGAAGTTATGAGTCTTATAAAGAGGTATTTGAAGATTATCATGGAGTGCTAAGCCCATGTAGCACAGGTGTAGCCGACAAAGGTTTAAAGAGCACAGGTAGTGCTGATTTTAATAGGGTATGGTCGTATATGCATACACCAGCAATTTCTCTACCTTTACTTCAAGGAGAAAATAATTTACCATTAGGTGTTCAATTAGTTGGCGACAAGCATGATGACAACAGATTTTTAGGTGTAGCTAACTGGTTAGAAAAGGAAAGCAAAAAATTTAATGAATAAAATTACAGTTATTATTGGTCTGAGCTTTGCAATATTTTTTTTAGTTGGACTCGCAACAACATTAACAAGATCTATGATGATTAGTTTTTTGGATGTTTTGCCAGTATACATCTTAATGGGTATAGCCATAATAATGATGATATACGAATCTTTTTTCGATAAATCATAACACTTTTCGTGATTAAAAAAGAGCTTTTAGCTTATTCTTTATTAGTAATTCAACCAATATTTATGGCAAGTAATCTTGTAGTTGCAAGAGGTGGAGTTGAATTTATACCGCCAATATCTCTTGCCTTTTGGAGATGGTTAACTGTTTTTTTAATTCTGTTAATTTTTAATTACACAATTTTCTCTAAAAAAAAAATTATACTTAAAGAATTTAAGAAATTATTTTTTTTGGGTTTCATGGGATGTGGAGTTTGTGGGGCTTTCCCGTTTATCGCAGGTCAAACTACAACAATAATAAATATGGGTATAATTTATACTTCTTCTCCAATTTTTATAATTTTAATAAGCTATTTTTTTTTTAGTGAAAAAATTAATTTAATCAAAATAACAGGACTAATATCATGTTTAATAGGAGTTATAATTATTATTATCAAAGGAAATTATTTAGCATTAATTGAATTAACGTTTACCAAAGGTGATCTCTGGATGCTAGGAGCTTCAATTGGTTGGGCTTTATACTCTATATTTTTATTTTACTGGAAGTCATCGCTTAAAGTATTTGAGCGTTTTACACTAATATCTTTATTTGGTGCTTTAAGTTTATTACCTTTTTATTTGACTGAGGAAATTTTTATAAAAAGTACTACGTTTGATACAAACTTTATAATTTGGGTAACATTTGCAGCAGTCTCTCCAGGAATAATTGCATTTTCCTTGTATACCTATGCTCAAAGATATTTAGGAGCAACTACAACTGGTTTCACTTTATATCTTTTTACTGTGTATGGCGCTTTTTATGGAATTTTGTTCTTTGGTGAAAATTTAAAAACTTTCCATGTTTATG
Source organism: Pelagibacteraceae bacterium AG-426-E17 (assembly GCA_003210095.1). Lineage (GTDB taxonomy): Bacteria > Pseudomonadota > Alphaproteobacteria > Pelagibacterales > Pelagibacteraceae > Pelagibacter. Next base: position 310,910 of record QCNP01000001.1, on the reverse strand, counting down.
GAACAATATTAGTATTTTTAGGTGTTTATTTAGTAAAATATAAAAAAAAAAATGTATAAGAAAATTTCAATGATAATTTTAAATTCTGCTATAGTTTTTACAGTCATTTATCTAGTGGTTGTAATAGTTATTTTTCTTTCACAGAGAAAATTAATGTATCATCCTAATGAAAATAACTATCTTGAGGAAAATCAATTAAATCATAAAATTGAAAAAGTTTATATAAATTCAGATTTTAAACTTTTAGGCTGGCATCATATAAAAAATAAAAAATTTAAAACATTACTTTTTTTTCATGGTAATGCAGGAAATCTTCAAAATAGAATTTATAAATTAAACGATATTTCAAAACTTGATTTAAACTATTTGATCATAGCTTACAGAGGATTTAGTGGTAATAAGGGTGAGCCAAATGAAATCGGTCTTTACAAAGACTCTGAGGCAGCAAAAAAATGGCTAAATAATATTGGTGTATCTGACAAAGACATAATTTTATACGGTGAGTCGTTAGGAACAGCAGTGGCTGTTGATTTAGCATCAAAACATAATTTTGCAGGAATAATTTTAGAGTCGCCTTTTACATCAATGATTAAATTATCAAAAATATATTACCCATATTTGCCAGTAAAAATACTTTTGAAAGATAAATACGAATCAATAAAAAAAATTGATAAAATAAATTTTCCTAAAATGGTAATGCATGGTGACAAAGATAAAATTGTACCTTTCAGCATGGGAAAAGAAATGTTCGAAAAGTTTTCTGAACCCAAGTTAAGTTATTTTAGAAAAGGTGATGACCATATGATGGAATTTGATGAAGAGTTGCTAGAAAAAATTAAAAATTTTTTAAAAATTATATAGTGATCAATTAAAATTAATGAAATTTTTAGAAAAACTCTCACTATCAAAGATTTGAAGATCATCCTCTTTTTCACCAAACCCCAAAGCGATAATCGGTAACTGAAATTTTTTAGAAACTGCAATTAAAATACCACCTTTTGCTGTACCATCAAGTTTGGTCATAATTAACCCTGTGATTGGTATAATCTTATTGAATTCTTCGACTTGATTTATAGCGTTTTGACCAGATGTAGCGTCTAAGACTAAAATTACATCCTGTGGCGCTTTCTCATCTATTTTTTTTATTACATTTCCAATTTTTTTAAATTCATCCATTAAATTTTTTTTATTTTGTAATCTACCCGCTGTATCTATTAAAGTAATATCTATATTATTGTTCTTTGCAAACTCCATAGCCTTATAGGCAACGGATGCAGGATCACTTCCTGGTTCGGACTTAATTATTTCGCAATTTAATTTTTTTGACCATCTCTCCAGCTGATCAATTGCTGCTGCTCTAAATGTGTCACAAGCTGCAAAAATTACTTCATTATGATTTGATATATAAAGTTTTGACATTTTTGCAATTGTTGTGGTTTTGCCTACACCATTTACTCCAGAGATAAGAACTGCTTTTCTCACTTCAGTTTTACTAAAAAAATTTTTGTTTTCCAAAGGTTTCAATAAAGAGTTTATATAATTATTTATAATATTTTGAATCTCTTCAAGTTCATTCTTACTCGGATCAATTTTACGGTTAGAAATTTCCTGCCTAATTTCAGAAGATGCTTTTACCCCCACATCTGATTGGATCAAAAATTCTTCAATTTTTTCCAATTCTTTATCACCAATTTCTTTGTTAATTATGATTTCTTTAATACCTTTAGAAAAATTTGAAGTAGTTTTTTTTAAACCGTCTTTAAATTTTTTAAAAATATTTATCATAGGTTTAAATGAATTTTTTCTATATTAGATACATTTCCTTCCATAAGGATATTTCCATCAACGTCCTTATTTATTTTGATCTTTCCTAATTTAAATTCAATTTCAGTAGGATAAATTGAAACTTTATTTATTTCACCTGCAATTGCTGTAGCACACGCTGCAGTACCACAAGCTTTAGTCAAGCCTGCCCCTCTTTCCCAATGTAAAACTTTAAAATGTTTATCATTAATTTTTTTTGCAAATGTCACGTTTACTTTTTCTGGAAACAAAGAATTACTTTCAATTTTAGGCCCTATATCTTTTATTTGAATTTTATCTAAATCTTCAGTAAAAAAAATTATATGCGGATTTCCAACATTCACTGCTGTCCCTGAAAGATTAAGATTATTTATTTTAATTTCAACATTCTTTGTATCTACTTCTTTTGCTAAAGGTATTTCATTCCAATTTGTTTTAGGAATTCCAATATTAGTTTGGATATTATTCTTATTTAAGATTTTAGATTTTAGAATACCGCTCTTCGTTTCAAATGTGATTTCACTTTTAGCATTTTCTTTTGACAAAAGGCTTGCTACACATCTCGTACCGTTACCACAAGCTGCTGAGTCGGATCCATCAGAATTTTTAAAAATTAAATAAGCATCAACTTTTTCACTTTTTTTAACTAAAATTAGTTGATCGCAACCAATTTTTTTTCTGTCACAAATACTTTTTATTTGAGACTTATTTAATTCAAAGTCACTATCTCTTTGATCGATAATAACAAAGTCGTTTCCTAAACCATCCATTTTATATGCTTTAAAATCCATATATTTATACTTAACTTATTTATTGACTTTTTGAACCTCTATTATATTTTCTCACCACTTCCGCAAAAAAACAGCATTTTGCGGTGTCTTTGGAAACAAAGAGATCGACACCAGTCAGCGAGGGTTCGCCCACTGGTGCGATAACTGCTGGATTAAAATATGTTTGAAAATTTAACAAATAAATTCGAGGGTATACTCGAAAAATTTAAAAAATCACCATCACTTGATGAAGGTCAGGTTGATGATGGTTTAAGATTAATAAGACAAGCTCTATTAGAAGCAGATGTTTCTTTAGAAGTCGCAAAAGAATTTATTAATAATGTTAAACCGAAAGTTTTAGGGAAAGAAATTCTAAGATCAACAGCTCCAGGGCAGATGGTTGTAAAAATTGTTTATGACGAGCTTGTAAATTTCTTAGGTGATAAAAATCAAGAAATTAATTTAAAATCTAATCCACCAATTTCAATTATGATGGTAGGACTCCAAGGATCTGGTAAGACAACTAGTACCGCAAAATTATCTAAATTTTTAGAAAAAAATAACAAAAAAAAGATCATGATGGCAAGTTTAGATATCTATCGTCCTGCTGCTCAAGACCAATTAAAAGTTCTTGGCGAGCAAAATAATATTCAAACACTACCAATAATAGAAGGTCAAACACCCACGGATATTTGCAGAAGAGCCTTAACAGCTGCAAACCTTAATGGCTCAGATGTTATTATTTTTGATACCGCCGGAAGAACACAAATCGATTTACAGATGATGAGTGAAATAAAACAAATAGAAGAAGTAATAAAACCAACTGAAACAATACTGGTCGCTGACTCACTTACTGGTCAAGTAGCTGCTAATGTGGCAAAGGAATTTGGAAATACAGTAAAACTTACAGGAATAATTTTAACACGTGCTGATGGAGATGGAAGAGGTGGTGCAGCTCTTAGTATGAAACATGTTGCTAATGTGCCAATCAAATTTTTAGGTATAGGAGAAAAAATTGAAAATTTAGAAATTTTTCATCCTGACAGGATTGCAAATAGAATTTTAGGCATGGGAGATATCGTTTCTCTAGTTGAGAAAGCAGCACAAGACATCGACGAAGAAAAATTAAAAGAGGCTGAAGAAACTTTAAAAAAAGGACAATTTTCACTAGATGATTATTTAACACAATTAAGACAAATGAAAAAAATGGGTGGTATAGAGGGAGTAATGTCTTTTTTACCAGGTGTCTCAAAATTAAAATCACAAATGGATCAAGCAGGAGTTAATGAAAAAATTATAACCCAAAATGAGGCAGTAATATTGTCAATGACAAAACAAGAAAGAGATAATCCTAAAATAATAAATGGATCTAGAAAAAAAAGAATTGCTAATGGCTCTGGTACAGATATAGCCACTATCAATAAATTGTTAAAACAATTTAAAATGATGTCTGACATGATGAAAAAAATGTCAAAAGGAAACACAAAAGGGTTAATGGATAAAGGATTGCCACCAGAACTCTTCAATCAATTAAAATAATAAAGGAGAAAAAATGTTGAAACTTAGATTATCAATGGGCGGTACAAAAAAAAGACCAGTATATAAGATAGTTGTAGCAGACAGCAGATTTCCAAGAGATGGAAGATTTATAGAAAAACTAGGATATTTCAATCCACTGTTACCAAAAGATAAAAAAGATAGAGTAGGTCTTGAATCTGAGAGAATTAAATATTGGTTAAGTCAAGGAGCAAAACCAACTACAAGAGTTGCAAGAATATTAGGGGAGAATAAATTAATTGAAATGCCTGCAGCTGGTAATAATCCCAACAAGGCTATTCCAAAAAAAGATAGAAAAAAACAAGATGCTGGTGCTGAAAAAAAAGAGGATAAAAAAGCTGATGCTCCAAAAGAAGCACCAAAGGCAGAAGAGAAAAAAGCTGATGCTCCAAAAGAAGCTCCAAAGGCAGAAGAGAAAAAAGCTGATGCTCCAAAGGCAGAGGAAAATAAAAAATAATGTTTCAAGTAAAAATATTCACTTTATATCCAGACTTTTTTCCAGGAATTCTAAGCAAAGGTATCTATGGAAGAGCAATTGAGAAAAGTTTGTGGAACTTGGATGTAATCAATATTAGAGACTACGCAAAGGATAAGCATAAAACAGTAGATGATACTCCTTACGGAGGTGGTGAAGGAATGGTTTTAAAACCAGATGTAGTTGCGAAAGCACTAGATCAAAATTTAAAAAAAAATGAAAAAATTATTTATTTAACACCTAAAGGAAAGACTTTTGATCAAAATAAAGCAAAAAAATTTTTGAGCGAAAAAAAAATAAATATTCTTTGTGGTCATTTTGAAGGAATTGACCAAAGAGTCATAGAGTCCAGAGGTATTGAAGAGATAAGTATCGGGGACTACATCTTGTCAGGTGGCGAGACAGCTGCATACGTAATTTTGGATAGCATATTAAGACTTGTGCCAGGAGTTCTAGGAAACGAAAATTCTTACAAAGACGAAAGTTTTGAAAATGGTTTATTGGAGTATCCTCAATATACAAAACCACAAATATGGGAAAAAACACCAGTTCCTGAGGTACTTTTATCAGGAGATCATAGTAAAATTAAAGACTGGCGTTTATCTCAATCAGAGGCTATAACACGCCACCGAAGACCAGACTTGTGGCAAAAATATAAAAAGAATTAAATTGATAAACATGCAAATGAAAAATATTGAAGAAATAAATAGAGAAAACGTAAAGAAAATCTCAGCAGAAAAAAAATTACCAGATTTCTTTCCTGGAGATATTATTAAAGTTGGTGTTAGAATTACAGAAGGAAAGAGGGAAAGAATTCAATATTTTGAGGGCGTTTGCATAGCAAAAAAAAATAGAGACATTAACTCATCATTTACAGTAAGAAAAATATCATTTGGCGAAGGAGTCGAAAGAACATTTGCACTCTTTAGTCCAATTGTTGATACTATTAAAGTCATAAGATCTGGAAAAGTAAGAAGAGCTAAACTATACTACTTAAGAGACAGAACAGGTAAATCGGCAAAAATTGCTGAAAAAATTAAAAAGAAAATCGGTATCGATATAGAGACAAAACCTGAGGGAGTAACAGAGGAAAACGTAGTTAAACAGACAACAAAAGATGATAAACTAGAGACACCTGAGGACAAAGAAGCTCCATCTTTAAAAAAAGATGAGAGTTTTAAAGAAGATAGCACTAAAAAGGCTAAATAAAATTAAACTTTTTTAAATGTCAAAAACTTTATACGATAAAATCTGGGAAGAACATTTAGTACATCAGCAAGAAGATGGCACATCTTTGTTATTTGTCGATAGACATTTAATACATGAGGTTACTAGTCCCCAAGCTTTTGAAGGTTTAAGAAATTCTAATAGGAAAGTTAGAAATCCCGAATTAACACTTGCAGTTGCAGATCATAATGTTCCAACTACAGATAGATCTAAAGGTATTGCAGATGAGGAGTCTAAAATCCAAGTTGATACACTAGGTAGGAATTGTAAGGAGTTTGGAATTAAACTTTTTGGAATGTCTGACAAAAGACAGGGCATAGTCCATATTATTGGACCAGAGCAAGGATTTACACAGCCTGGGAACATAATTGTTTGTGGAGATAGTCATACAGCAACCCATGGAGCTTTTGGCGCATTAGCTTTTGGAATAGGTACTTCAGAAGTTGAGCATGTATTGGCAACCCAAACGTTGGTTCAAAAAAAATCAAAAAATTTAAGAATAAGCGTTAATGGTAAATTACCAATCGGAGTAACGTCTAAAGATGTAATTTTACAAATAATAGGAAAAATTGGAACTGCTGGTGGTACAGGTTATGTCATTGAATATGCTGGAGATGTTATCTCATCATTGACAGTGGAAAATAGAATGACAATTTGCAACATGACAATCGAAGGCGGAGCAAGAGCAGGATTGATAGCTCCTGACGAAAAGATTTTTAGATATTTAAAAGGTAAACCGATGGCACCAAAAAATGAAATCTGGGATAAAGCAGTTGAATATTGGAGTAAACTTAATTCAGATATTAACGCTAATTTTGATAAAGAAGTTACACTCAAAGGAGAAGACATACAGCCAATGGTTACTTGGGGTACATCACCACAAGATGTTATTACAATAGATGGAAAAGTCCCTAATCCTTCCGATGAAAAAGATAATGACAGAAGAAACTCTATTGAAAGATCTTTAAAATATATGGGTCTTAAACCAAATACATTAATTAAAGATATAAAAATTGATAAAGTTTTCATAGGTAGCTGTACAAATGGTAGAATTGAAGATTTAAGAGATGCTGCAAAAATTCTAAAGGACAAGAAAATTGCATCTCATGTAAAAGCCATGGTCGTTCCAGGATCAGGGTTAGTAAAAGAACAAGCTGAACAAGAGGGTTTAGATAAAATATTTTTAAATTCTGGATTTGAGTGGAGAGAACCAGGATGTTCCATGTGTTTAGCAATGAATGCTGATAAACTTAAACCAGAGGAAAGATGCGCATCAACATCTAACAGAAATTTTGAGGGTAGACAGGGTAGAGGTGGTAGAACACATTTAGTTAGCCCAGCTATGGCAGCAGCCGCAGCAATTTCTGGAAATTTTGATGATGTAAGAAAGTACAAAAATTAATGAAAAAGTTTAATAAATTAAAAAGCATTCCTGCATACATACCAATAGTTAATATTGATACGGATATGATAATTCCTAAACAATTTTTAAAAACTATTAAAAGGACAGGTTTAGGAAAAAATCTTTTTTTCGAGATGAGGTATGATGATGAGGGTAAAGAAATCTCCGACTTTGTTTTAAATAATGAACCTTACAATCAATCAAAAATATTAATCACTGGTAAAAATTTCGGATGTGGTTCATCGAGAGAACATGCGCCTTGGGCACTTTTAGACTTTGGTATTACTTGTGTAATAAGTTCTAGTTATGCAGACATATTTTACAATAATTGTTTCAAAAATGGCATCTTACCAATAACTATCAAAGAGGAAGTAATAAAAGAATTATCTGAATATTCTACAAGGAAAGAAGAAATATACATAAACTTGGAGGACCAGTCTATAAAATTTGGTAATAATGAAATTAAGTTTGAAATTGATGAGTTTAAAAAAAAATGCCTTCTAGAAGGTTTAGATGATATCTCTCTTTCGTTAGCCCAGTCTTCAAAGATTTCAGCCTATGAAAGCAAAATAAAGTCATCGAAGCCTTGGATTTTTAATGATTAAAGTAAAAAAAAGAAAAATTTTACTTTTACCTGGAGATGGTATTGGTCCAGAAGTAATCAATGAGGTAAAAAAAATAATTGAATGGTTTAATAAAAATAGATCGCTTGATTTTGAAGTAGACCAAGATTTAGTTGGTGGGGCTGCGTATGATAAATTTAAAATACCCATTACTGACGAGGTATTTTTTAAAGCTTTAGAATGTGAAGCAGTGATTTTAGGCGCTGTAGGTGGCCCTAAATGGGATAACTTAGATTTTTCTAAAAAACCAGAAAGAGCATTACTCAAATTAAGAAAAGAACTAAAACTTTTTGCAAATCTACGACCCGCTATTTGTTTTAAACAGTTGGTTGAGGCCTCTAGTCTAAAACCTGAAATAGTTTCAGGACTTGACATAATGATCGTAAGGGAATTGACTGGAGGAATTTATTTTGGTGAACCAAGAGGTATAAAACCCATCGATAATGGAGAACGAAAAGGAATTAATACTCATACATATACATCTAAAGAAATTGAAAGAGTTTCAAGAGTTGCTTTTGAATTAGCCAAAAAAAGAAATAATAAAGTTACTTCATGTGAGAAATCAAATGTTATGGAAGCCGGTCAGTTATGGAAAGAGGAAGTAACTGCTCTTCATAAAAAAGACTATAAAGACGTAAATTTAGAACACATGCTTGCAGATAACTGTGCTATGCAGTTATTAAGAAATCCAAAACAATTCGATGTAATAGTAACTGATAATTTGTTTGGAGATATACTTTCTGATGAAGCAGCAATGCTTACAGGTTCATTAGGATTACTACCTTCAGCTTCACTTGGTGCAAAAGATAAAGATGGAAATTTAAGATCAATGTACGAACCTGTGCATGGTTCTGCTCCAGATATTGCAGGCAAAGGTATTGCTAATCCAATTGCAACAATTTTAAGTTTTTCAATGGCTTTAAAATATTCTTTAAATTTAGATAAAGAGTCCATGGAATTGGACAATGCAGTTCAGAAAGTTTTAGACGATGGATTAAGGACAAAAGACATTATTTCTAAAGGAAAAAAAGAAGTTTCCACCTCCATGATGGGGGATGCGATTATTGCGTGTTTGCAAAAATAATTAAATTATCTTAATTTAAGTATAGTAAAAAAAAATGACAACTTATACAGCACCCGTTGAAGATATGATGTTTCTTTTTGAGAAATTAAGAGACAATAAAAATTATAATGACTTAGAAAAGTATAAAGAAGTCAGCCCAGATCTTGTTAAAAACATTTTAGAAGAAGCAGCAAAAATAAATGAAAATTTAATTTTACCACTTGCAAAAGCTGGAGATGATAATCCTGCAGTTCTAGAAAACGGCGTAGTAAGAACACCACCTGGATATAAAGAAGTTTATCAAAAATATATCGAGGATGGATGGACTTCATTATCCTGCGATCCAAAATATGGTGGACAGGGAATGCCTAGAACTGTAAGTGCTTTTTTTGATGAGATGATATCATCTGCTAGTTTGGCGTTTAAACTTTATAGTGAGTTAACTCTCGGTGCTTATAACTGTATTCATCATCACGCTTCAGATGAAATTAAAGATAAATATCTTCCTAAAATGGTTGAGGGTAAATGGAGTGGCACAATGTGTTTAACAGAGCCAGTCTGTGGAACAGATTTAGGTTTATTAAAAACAAAAGCAGTAGAACAACAAGATGGAACTTATAAAATTACTGGTCAAAAAATATTTATTACATCTGGAGACCATGATCTTACTGAAAATATAATCCATTTAGTAATTGCGAGAGCAACGGACTCACCTAAAGGAACTAAAGGAATAAGTTTATTTTTAGTTCCAAAATTTGTTGTAAAAAATGACGGAACAATTGGTGCAAGAAATGGAATTTCAACAGGATCTATAGAAACAAAAATGGGCATCAAAGGTTCAGCAACTTGTGTTTTAAATTTTGATGAGGCGACTGGATTTATGATTGGTCCTAAAAATAAAGGATTAAGTCAAATGTTTACTATGATGAACCTAGAGAGAATTGTCGTTGGAATTCAAGGTTTAGGGATTTCAGAAATCGCTTACCAGAATTCATTAAGCTATGCTAAAGAGAGAAAACAAGGTAAGAGCAATAATAACAAATCGCAAAATGGAAATGCAGATTTAATTATTGAACATGCAGATATAAGAAAATCATTATTAAATATGAAATCAATAATTGAGGGAGAAAGAGCATTATGTTTTTGGTTGTCACAACAAACTGAAGTTAGTTTAAATCATAGTGATCAGAAAATTAAACAAGATGCTTCAGATATGGTTTCATTAATGACACCAGTTGTAAAATCTTTATTTTCAGATTTAGGTATGGAAATTACTAGTGATGCAATGCAAATATATGGAGGATACGGGTATACAAAAGATCAAGGTATAGAGCAATTATACAGAGATAATAGAATAACACCTATATATGAAGGGACCAATTCAGTACAGGCTGCTGATTTAGTTTTTAGAAAATTATCAAATAAAAATGGAAACATAATTAATAAATTCTTAGATCTTATTAAATCTGAAACAAATTCAAATAACGAAAAAATTAAACCGTTTGTTCAAGAATTTAATAATTATCTAGAAATCCTTAAAAAATTCAGCGAATGGACAATTGATAGAGCTGAGACTAACAGAGATGATGTAAGCGCAGCAGCAAATGATTATTTGAAAACACTTGGCTATATCTCTTTGGCCTTTGCCTGGATTAAAACACTTCAAGTAAGTTTTAAAGATTACGAAGAAAATAAGAAATTCTATGATGACAAAATAAATACTGCTAAATTTTATTTTGAAAAAGTATTACCTAGGGCTGAACAACACTATAAATCTGCCATTTCAGGAAGTTCAAACATTATGAATTTTAATTTTAACTGAAATGAGTCATTACGATAATAACTTAGACAAAAATAACGCAAATTTTGTTTCATTAACCCCATTAAGTTTCCTCGAAAGAGCAAAAGATATCTATCCAGATTATGAAGCTTTAATTTATGAAGACAGGTCTTACACCTGGGAACAAATTTATAAGAGATGTATTAAATTTGCGAGTGCACTAAAAAAAATTGGTATTAAGGAGGGGGATACAGTTTCAGTCATGGCTTTTAATACACCTGAAATATTTGAAGCTCATTATTCTGTACCAATGACTGGAGCAGTTCTAAATACTATAAACACAAGATTAGATGCCAAGACAGTTGCATATATTATTGATCACAGCGAAGCAAAAGTTTTAATTGTTGATCGACAACTACATTCAGTTTTAAAAAAAGCATTGGAATTATCCATAAATAAACCTTTAATAATTGATATTAATGACAAATTTGCTGATCAATCTTTATTAAAAAAAATTGGTGAAAAAGAATATGAAGAATTCTTGAATACTGGTGATGAAACATTCATCTGGAAGAGACCAAAAGACGAATGGCAAGCAATATCTTTAAGTTACACTTCAGGCACGACAGGAAATCCAAAAGGAGTTGTGTATCATCATAGAGGTTCTTATTTAATGTCAACAGGAAGCGCAATTGCATGGAACATGCCAAATAGATTAAATTTTTTAACAGTTGTTCCAATGTTTCACTGTAATGGTTGGGGATATCCATGGACAATCCCGATGTTAAACGGAAGAACAATTTGTTTAAGAGCCATTGATATAAAAAAAATTTTTGAATTAATTATTAAATATGAAATCACCCATTTTGGTGGAGCACCAATAGTTTTAAATATGATAACTGGTGCATCAGAAAGTGATAGAAAAAAACTTACACATAAAGTTTATGTACTTACAGCTGGAGCACCACCACCAAGTATTATATTTAAAAAAATGGAAGCACTTGGTTTTGAGGTAATGCATGTTTATGGACTGACAGAAACATACGGACATATTTTACAATGTGCGTGGAATGAAAATTGGAACTCTTATGATGAAGACAAAAAAAATGAGATAAAAGCGAGACAAGGTGTAAGATATCCTAATACAGAAGATGTAATGGTAATGGACCCCGAGTCTATGAAACCTGTTCCTAAAGATGCAAAAACTATTGGTGAGATAATGATTAGAGGTAATGTAGTTATGAAAGGCTACTTTAAGGATAAAGATGCAACGGATAAAGCAATGTCACATGGATGGTTTCACTCTGGAGATTTAGCTGTAGTTAATCCTGACGGATATATTAAAATTAAAGATAGATCTAAGGATATAATTATTTCAGGAGGAGAAAATATTTCATCTATAGAAATTGAAAATACCTTAGCAAAACATCCATCTGTCTCAATAGCTGCAGTAGTTGCAAAACCGGATGAAAAATGGGGAGAGGTTCCTTGTGCATTTATTGAGAAAGTGCAAGATAAAGATGTATCAGAAAAAGAATTAATTGATTTTTGTAGAGAAACTCTAGCTGGTTTTAAAATACCAAAAAAAGTAGCATTTTGTGAGTTACCAAAAACTTCAACAGGAAAAATTCAAAAATTTGAACTAAGAAAAAAAGCCAAGGAACTTACTTGATTCTTAAAGTAGATAATAAGCAGGTCTTTGCCTCCGATGCAGGTAAAGATTTTGACAAAAATAAAGAAACAATTTTTTTGCTTCATGGTAGTGGGTTAACACATATTGTTTGGTCTTTAACCGAACAGTATTTGTCAAACAAAAATTTTAATATTTTAGCAATCGATTTACCTGGCCATGGAAAATCAGATGGCCCATGTCTAACGAGCATAGAAAAAATTGCAGACTGGTTAGAAAATGTAAGAAATGAAATAAATGTTAAAAAAGTATCAATAATTGGTCATTCGCAAGGGTGCCTTGAGGCGATAGAATATGGTTCAAAATATAAAAATCATATTTCTAAATTAGTATTGTTGGCTGGGTCTTATAAAATGCCAGTCAATCAAGATTTGATTGATTTAGCAGAGTCTGGCGATAAAAAAGCAGTTCATCTTATGATGAAATGGGGTTACGAGGGATCAAAAAAATTTATTGGCGGAAACCCGGTAGAAAAAATTATCAATTCATCAAGAGAAGTTAAGGAAATTTTATCTGTAGATCTTAAAGCTTGTAATAATTATAAAAACGGAAAAGATGCGTCGACAAGTATTGAGTGTCCAACAATCCTTATTTTTGGAGCACTTGATAAAATGGTGCCAACTGAAAATGGAAAAAAATTTGCTAATTTAATAAAAAACTCAAAAACTGAGATTTTAAATGATTGTGGACATATGATTATGTTTGAAAAAGCTTTTGAAATGAGAGAAAAGGTAGCAGAATTTTTAAAAAAATGAAAAACTTTTCAATTATAAAATCAAGAAGGTTAAGAAGCACACCTTACACTGATAGAATAGAAGCTCATGGGGTAAGTGGTTATACAGTTTACAATCACATGCTACTCCCGGTTTCTTTTAAGTCAGTAGAAGCTGATTATGAGCATCTTAAGAAATTTGTGCAAGTATGGGATGTGGCTGCAGAAAGACAGGTACAAATTACCGGGAAAGATTCTGCAAAATTAGTTCAACTAATGACGTGTAGAGATTTATCAAATTCAAAAGTTGGAAAATGCTATTATGCACCTTTAATTGACGATCAAGGAAATTTAGTAAATGATCCAATTATAAATAAACTTGCAGATGATAAATGGTGGCTTTCAATAGCCGACTCGGATGTTATATTTTTTGCAAAAGGTTTAGCTGCCGGATACAAATTTGAAGTGGAGATAACTGAACCTAACGTAAATATTTTAGCTGTCCAAGGACCTTTGTCTGATAATCTTTTGGCAAAAATATTTGGTGAAGAAATCAGACAGTTAAAATTTTTTAATTTTAAATATTACGTATTTAAAGAAAAAAAGTATTTTATTGCTAGATCTGGATGGTCTAAACAAAGCGGTTTTGAAATATATGTTGAAGATGATAAAGCTGGTCAAGATTTATATGACTATTTGTTTGAATACGGTAAAGAATTTAATGTTAAAGCAGGATGTCCAAATTTAATTGAAAGAATAGAGTCTGCTTTATTATCTTATGGTAATGATTTTGATAATAGAGATAATCCATTTGAAGCAAATTTTGATAAATTTGTAAATTTAGAATCGGATGTAAATTTCTTGGGCAAAGAAAGATTGAAACAAATTAAGCAAAATGGAATAAAAAGAAAATTAATGGGTGTTAAGATTGATCATAATAAAATTGATATGTATTGTGAAAAAACATTATATGATGATAATAATAATATCGTTGGCCACGTTAGGTCTGCCGCATATTCTCCAACGTTTAAAAAAGTGATTGGAATTGCAATGATTAATAAACCCTATTGGGATGCAAAACATCAATTTAAAATTGATATCAATGAGAAAATATTTCTAGGAACAGTTTGCGATTTACCTTTCATTTAGTATAAGTTAATCAACATGAATATAGCGATTGTAGGAGCAACAGGAAATGTTGGAAGAAAAATTATAGAAGTTTTGGAAAGAAAAAACTTTTCAATGACTAATCTATACCTTATTGCATCTGCTAAAAGCTCAGGTGTAAAAATTAAATTCAGAGACAAGGAAATTGAAGTAAGCGACTTAGAAAATTTTGATTTCTCAAAAGCTGATGTTACATTTTTTTCTGCAGGTGGAAAAATTTCAGAAAAATATGTTTCTGCAGCAGCAAAGCATACAGTAGTTATAGATAATTCAAGCTATTTTAGAATGGATCCAGATGTGCCTTTAATTGTTCCTCAAGTCAATTCTAAAGAAATAAAAAATATGAAAAAAAATATTTTAGCTAATCCAAATTGTTCAACTGCTCAACTGGTAATAGTTTTAAAAAATTTGAATGATAATTTTAAAATAAAAAGATTGGTAATATCAACTTACCAGTCCGCATCAGGTGCTGGAAAAAAACCTATGGATGAGCTTCTCGATCAAACAAAAAAAGCTCTTGAGTCTAAAGAAATTAAAAGTGAGAATTTTACTAAACAAATAGCATTTAATGCTATACCGCATATAGATAAATTTAGCACAGATGGATATACGAAAGAGGAAATTAAAATGATACAAGAAACTAATAAAATCTTAGGTTCAAATATAGATATTACAGCAACGTGTGTCAGAATTCCTGTTTTAGTATCACATGCAGAATCTGTAAATATTGAGTTTGAAAATGAAGCACCAATTGATAAGGTTAGAGAAATTTTAAGTCAATCATCTGGTTGTAAAGTTATTGATGATAGGAATGATGGAGGATATATTACTCCAGTAGAAGCCGAAGGAAAAAATGAAACTTTTATTTCGAGAATTAGAAAAGATAATAGTAAAAAAAATGCCATTAACATGTGGATAGTTTCAGACAATTTATTAAGAGGAGCGGCTTTAAATGCAGTAGAAATTGCAGAGGCATACACTAAGAAGTAATTATGAAAGATAACAATCCTATATCTCCGCACATACAAGTTTATAATTGGCATATTTCATCACTTGTATCAATCTCTCATAGAATTACAGGAGTGATAAATTATTTATTATTGGTGCTTGTTTGTTTTTGGGTGATTAGTTTAATATTTGGTTCAGAAAGTTATCAATACTTTACAAAATTTTCAGAATCAATGGTGGGCAAGTTTTTCATTATTGGATTTATTTGGTCCTATTTATTTCAGATTTTAAGTGAAATCAGACATTGGTTCTGGGACATGGGTTATGGTTTTGAATTGAGAACTACAAAAATAACAGGGGTCATGGTGATATTAGGCTCTTTTATACTAACAATAGCTTTATACATTATAAGTGGAGTTTTAATTTAATGCTTCAAGCTACAAAAAAATGGTTATTCCAAAAAATCAGTTCAGTAATAATGGTTCCCTTTATGATTTGGTTTTTAATGAATATTGTGACAATATTTAACGGAAATTATGACGAGGTAGTTAATTTCTTTACCTCACAGCCATCTAAAATATTATTTTCAATTTTCATAGTTAGCATGTTTTTTTATTCAGCTCTCAGTATTAGTGAGATTTTTGAGGACTATATAAAGCAGGAAAATCTAAAAAAATATGCAAATTTGGGTGTTTTTTTGTCATCTTTAATTATCCCTCTATTTACAATAATTACTATTATATATTTATAAATTATGAAATCTTACAAAATTATTGATCACGAATATGATGTAGTTGTGTTAGGCGCTGGTGGTTCAGGCTTGAGAGCTGCTGTTGGGTTAAGTGAAGCTGGGCTTAAGACAGCTTGTATATCAAAAGTTTTTCCAACTAGAAGCCATACATCTGCTGCCCAAGGTGGAATTTCTGCAGCCCTTGGCAATATGGGTGAAGATGATTGGCGTTGGCATATGTATGATACAGTTAAAGGTGCAGATTGGTTGGGCGATCAGGATTGCATCGAGTACCTGTGCAAAGAAGCTCCTCGAGCAGTTTTGGAATTAGAAAAATACGGTGTTCCTTTTAGCAGAACAGACGATGGCAAAATTTATCAAAGACCTTTTGGTGGAATGACGAAAAACTATGGTAATGAACCAGTACAAAGAACTTGTGCAGCAGCAGATAGAACTGGCCATGCAATTTTACATACATTGTATGGACAAGCTTTGAAACATAACACAGAATTTTTTATTGAGTATTTTGCATTAGATCTGTTAATGAAAAATGGTGAGTGCAAAGGTTTAATTGCATGGAATTTAAATGATGGCACAATTCATAGGTTTAGATCTCACATAACAATTATTGCAACAGGTGGTTATGGAAAAATATATTATTCAGCTACTTCAGCACATACTTGTACTGGAGATGGAAATGCAATGGTATTAAGAGCAGGTTTACCTTTACAAGATATGGAATTTGTTCAATTTCATCCTACAGGTATCTATGGTCATGGCACTTTAATATCTGAGGGTGTAAGAGGTGAAGGTGGATATCTTGTTAACTCTAAAGGTGAAAGATTTATGGAGAGATATGCTCCCAAAGCTAAGGACTTGGCATCAAGAGATGTGGTTAGCAGATCTATTGCAGTTGAAATAAATGAAGGAAGAGGAGTTGGCAAAGATAAAGATCACGTTCACTTACATTTAGATCATCTAGATAAAAATGTTATCGAGGAGAGATTACCAGGCATATCAGAGTCTTCGAGGTTATTCGCTAACGTTGATGTTACTAAAGAACCAATACCAGTAGTACCGACTGTTCATTATAACATGGGAGGTATACCTACAAATTATAAAGCTGAAGTGCTAACACTAAATGGTTCTGAAAAAACAGTTCCAGGATTAATGGCTATCGGTGAAGCTGCATGTGTATCTGTTCATGGAGCAAATAGATTAGGATCTAATTCATTAATTGATTTAGTTGTTTTTGGAAGAGCTGCAGCAAAAAGAGCATCTGAATTAGTAAAACCTGGACAACCCCACGAAGATATCCCAGAGTCTGAAACTGATAAATGTTTAACAAGGTTTGATAAACTTAGAAATTCTAGCGGTTCAAACAGCACAGCAGATTTAAGATTATCTATGCAAAAAACAATGCAGTCAAAGTGCGCTGTTTTTAGAACAGAAAAAACTTTAAAAGAAGGTATTGATCAAATAAGAAAACCATTTGATGGTATGGAAAACTTATCAGTAAAAGATAAATCTTTAATTTTTAATACTGATTTAGTCGAAACCTTGGAATTTGATAACCTAATAAGACAAGCAATAACAACAATGGACTCGGCATATTACAGGAAAGAAAGCAGAGGTGCTCATGCTAGAGAAGATTATCCTAAGAGAAATGATGAAAAATACATGCAACATACTTTATCTTGGTGTGAAGGCAAGAAAACAAAAATAGATTATAGACCAGTTCACAGATCAACACTAACTAATGATGTGCAGTATTTCCCGCCACAGGAAAGAGTCTACTGATGGTTCAAATAAATTTGCCTAAGAATTCAAAAATCCAAAAAGGCAAATATTTTAAAGACACAACAGGTTCTAAGAATATAAGAAAAGTTAATATTTATAGATGGGATCCATCAACTGGCGAAAACCCAAGAATTGATACTTACGAAGTGGATATGGATAATTGTCCATCAAAAGTTTTAGATCTACTTAATAAAATTAAAAACGAAATTGACCCAACTATTGCTTATAGAAGATCATGTGCACATGGAGTTTGTGGTTCTTGCGCAATGAATATGGATGGAAAAAATGGTTTAGCTTGCACTAAACCTCACTCAGAGATTAAAGGAGATATTAATATTTATCCTCTTCCTCATTTAAAAGTATTAAAAGATCTTATTGGAGATTTGAGTACACTTTATAGACAATATGAGTCTGTGGAACCATGGCTAAAAAACTCAAACGAATCCAGCAAAACCGAGAACTTACAATCTAAAGAAGATAGAGCTAAACTTGATGGACTTTATGAATGTATTATGTGTGCATGTTGTTCCACGTCATGCCCTAGTTATTGGTGGAACGGAGACAAATATCTTGGTCCAGCTGTTTTACTTCAAGCCTATAGATGGATAATAGACTCAAGAGATGAAGATAGAAAAGCAAGATTAAAAAAAGTAGCTGATGAACTAAAACTATATAGGTGTCATACAATCATGAACTGTACAAATGCTTGTCCAAAGGGTCTTAATCCTGCAAAAGCTATAGCATCTATCAAAAAAATGCTTGCAACAAGCTAATTAGTTAATTAAATAATTTTGCCAATGAATTTAATACAACATTACGTAAATGGTAAAATTTTTCCTGGTTCGTCCAAAAGAAGTGGAAAAGTTTTTAATCCCGCAACAGGATCACAAGAAAGCGAAGTCTCACTTGGAACAAAAAATGACTTAGACCAAGCAGTTGATATAGCATCAAAAGCTTTTGAAACATGGTCTCTAAAACCACCAATACAAAGGGCAAGAGTCATGTTTAAATTTAAAGAATTGATAGAAAAAAATTCAGATGAGCTAACAAAATTAATTGTTTCTGAACACGGTAAGGTTTATGAGGATGCGAAAGGCTCACTGACAAGAGGTTTAGAGATAGTTGAGTTTGCCTGTGGCATACCTCAAATGTTAAAAGGTGAATTTACAGAAAATGTTGGTACTGAGATTGACAGTTGGTCAATTAGACAGCCACTTGGTGTTTGTGCAGGTATAACCCCATTTAATTTTCCAGCTATGGTACCAATGTGGATGTTTCCAATGGCTATCGCATGTGGAAATACATTTATTTTAAAACCGTCAGAGAAAGATCCTTCATGTTCAATAAAGTTAGCAGAGCTTTTTTCAGAGGCTGGTTTACCTGATGGAGTTCTTAATGTTGTCAATGGAGATAAAGAGGTAGTTGATGCAATTTTAACAAATAAAAAAATTCAAGCAGTAAGTTTTGTTGGATCGACTCCAATAGCAAAATATATTTACGAAAATGCTGCAAAAAATGAAAAAAGGGTACAAGCTTTAGGAGGTGCAAAAAATCATTGTGTTGTTATGCCTGACTGTGATTTAGATCAAGCTGTTAATGGATTAATGGGAGCAGCATACGGATCCGCAGGAGAAAGATGCATGGCCCAATCAGTAGCAGTAGCTGTTGGAAAAATTGGTGATGAATTAATTGGAAAACTATCAAAAAAAGTTGAGACTTTAAAAGTTGGTCCTGGAATGGATAAAAGTTCAGAGATGGGCCCTTTAGTTACAAAAGAACATCTTGAAAAAGTGAAAGGATATGTAGATTTAGGTGTGAAAGAGGGCGCTAAGTTAGTTGTAGATGGCAGAAATATAAAGTTACAAGGTTATGAAAAAGGATTTTTTATTGGAGGATGTTTATTTGATCATGTGAGTAAAGATATGAGAATTTACAAAGAAGAGATCTTCGGTCCAGTTTTATCAGTTGTAAGAGCAAAAGATTTTAATGAGGCAATTAATTTAATTAATGAACATGAATTTGGTAATGGAACAAGTATTTACACACGTGATGGTGATGTTGGAAGAACTTTTGCAAGCAAAATCAAAGTTGGCATGGTTGGTATAAATATACCTATACCTGTACCAGTTGCATTCCACAGTTTTGGTGGGTGGAAAAGATCACTTTTTGGAGATCAACACATGCATGGACCTGAGGGTGTAAGATTTTATACGAAATTAAAAACTATTACATTAAGGTGGCCTTCAGGTGTTAGATCAAACCCAGAGTTTATAATGCCAACAATGAAATAGAAAAATACAATGACTAAGATATCTTTAATTGGAGCAGGACAAATAGGGGGAACACTAGCACATTTGATCGGCATAAAAGAATTAGTTAATGAGTTAGTTTTGTTTGATGTGGCGAGTGGAATTGCTAAAGGCAAAGGTTTAGATATTGCTCAATCTTCGTCTGTTGATGGTTTTAATGTAAAATTTTCTGGTACAGACAACTACGAAGATATAAAAAATTCTGATGTCATAATAATTACAGCTGGTGTTCCAAGAAAACCAGGCATGAGCAGAGATGATTTATTAGGGATAAATTTAAAGATAATTAAACAAGTAGCTAAGGGTATAAAAAAAAATTCACCTAATGCATTCGTAATTTGTATAACAAATCCATTAGATGTAATGGTCATGGCTTTACAAAAGTTTTCAGGATTACCAGCTAATAAAGTTGTGGGAATGGCAGGAATATTAGATAGCTCAAGATATAAACTATTTTTATCATTAGAATTAAATGTACCTGTAAAAGACATAGAGGCGATGGTAATGGGTGGTCATGGAGATACTATGGTACCATTACCTAGGTTAACAAAAATATCTGGCAAACCTCTTTTAGATTTAGTTAAAGAAGGTAAAATTTCATCTGAAAAACTTGAGAGCATTAATCAAAGAACTAGAGATGGTGGAGCAGAAATAGTCAAGTATTTAGAAAAAGGATCAGCATTTTATGCTCCTGCGGCCTCGGGAGTTCAGATGGCAGAAGCTTATTTGCAAGATAAAAAATTAACATTACCATGTGCTGTCAAATTAGATGGTCAATATGGATTTAAAGATGTCTATGCAGGTGTTCCAGTGATAATTGGAAGCAAAGGTGTTGAAAAAATTGTGGAAATAGAATTAAACGATCAAGAAAAAAAAGAATTTATTCACTCAGTAGACTCAGTTAAGAAATTATGGGATGCCGCCACTAAAATAGATCCCGAATTAAAATAATGAATATTCACGAACATCAAGCAAAACAAATTTTAAAAAAATACGGTGCAAGTGTTCCAAAAGGTGATTTTGCTTTCACAGTAAACGAGTTAATTGAAAAAGCAAAAAAGATTAAGACTGAAAAATATGTTTTAAAAGCACAGATACACGCTGGAGGTAGAGGTAAAGCTGGAGGAGTCAAAATATTGAATAATATTGAGGAATTAACTGATGCTGCAAAAGAGATGTTGGGTAAAACTCTTATTACTCACCAGACTGGTCCAAATGGCAAAGAAGTAAAAAGACTTTATATTGAAGAGTCGTCGAAAATTAAGAAAGAATTTTATTTGTCTTGTCTTATTGATAGAGCAAGTTCAAAAATTGCATTTATTTCTAGTGATCAAGGAGGAATGGACATTGAAGAAGTAGCTAAAAAGAGTCCTGAAAAAATAATTACGACTAAAGTAGATTATCTCGAGGATATTGATGATGAAAGTTGCAAAAAAATTATCAAAATTTTTAATCTAAAAGACAATACAGCGTTACAAGGAATAAATCTAATTAGATCAATTTATAAAATGTTTGTATCTACTGATGCAAACTTAGTTGAAATAAATCCTTTAATATTAACTGAAGATGATAATCTAATCTGTTTAGATGCAAAAATGAATTTTGATGATAATTCAATTTTTAGGCAACCAGAGATTCAAAGCCTAAGGGATTTAAATGAGGAAGATCCATCAGAAATTGAAGCAAGCAAACATGATTTAGCCTATATTAAATTAGATGGATCAATTGGCTGTATGGTAAATGGAGCAGGATTAGCAATGGCAACCATGGATATAATTAAATTGTTTGGGCAAGAGCCAGCAAATTTTTTAGATGTGGGTGGTGGAGCCTCAAAAGAAAAAGTTTCTGCAGCCTTTAAAATTATACTTTCAGATCCAAATGTTAAAGGAATACTAATAAATATTTTTGGAGGAATTATGAGATGTGATATTCTTGCTCAAGGAGTTGTTGAGGCAGCAAAAGAAATTAATATAAATGTACCACTTGTAGTTAGATTAGCTGGAACAAACTATAAAGAAGGTAAACTAATTTTAGATAACTCAGGGTTAAAAATAATTTCTGCATCAGATTTGTCAGATGCGGCTAGCAAAATTGTAAAAGCAATAAAATAATGTCTATTTTAGTAAATAAAGAAACTAAAGTAATTTGCCAAGGATTTACAGGATCCCATGGCACATTTCACTCTGAACAAGCTATTAAGTATGGAACTAATCTTGTTGGTGGCGTAACTCCCAAAAAAGGAGGCCAAGAACATTTGGGTAGACCAGTCTTTAATACTGTTAAAGAAGCTAAAGATAAAACTGGCGCGAATGCTTCAATGATTTATGTCCCAGCAAAGTTTGCTGCTGCTGCAATAATTGAAGCATTAGATGCATCTATAGAATTGATTGTTTGTATCACTGAAGGGATACCAATATTAGACATGTTAAAAGTTAAACAAAAATTATCAAAATCTAAATCAAGATTGATTGGTCCTAACTGCCCAGGTATTATTACACCTGATGAATGTAAAATTGGAATAATGCCAGGAAATATTCATAAAAAAGGAACAGTTGGAATAGTCTCAAGATCAGGAACATTAACTTATGAAGCTGTTGCTCAAACTTCTGAAAATGGACTAGGTCAATCGACTTGCATAGGTATTGGAGGCGATCCAATTAATGGAACAAATTTTATTGATTGTCTTGATCTTTTTTTAAAAGACAATGATACAAAATCTATACTAATGATTGGGGAAATCGGTGGTTCTGCAGAGGAAGAAGCTGCAGAATTTATAAAAAGTCATTCTATCAAAAAGCCTATGGTTGGATTTATTGCAGGAGTTACAGCCCCACCCGGTAGAAGAATGGGGCATGCTGGAGCAATAATTTCTGGAGGCAAAGGTAGCGCAAAAGACAAAATAGAAACTATGGAAAAAGCAGGCATTACGATAGCTAATTCTCCTGCCGAGTTGGGCAAAACACTTGTAGATAAATTGTCTCTTTAAATAAAGGAACTTTGTATTATAAATAGTAAATATAAATGAGTTCCTCAAATAACTTAGATAATAAAAATGCAACTTTTTTAAATAAATCCAACAGCGGATTTATTGAAAAAATGTATATAAAATTTATAGAGGGAGATCCAAATTTACCTCAAAGTTGGAGGAGCTATTTTGAAAGTCTTAATGAAGATTTAGAAGTCATTTCCAAAGAAATTCAAGGACCAAATTGGAGTCCTAAAAAAATAAAAATTAATAGAAATAATTTAAACTATAAAAATAATGACCCTACAGAAAATTTTAATGCAGATAAAAAAGTTTCAGACTCTATAAGAGCTATAACGCTAATAAGAGCTTACAGAACAAGAGGTCATTTGATTGCAAATTTAGACCCTTTAGGTTTAATGAAAAGAGAGTACTTACATGATTTACATCCAAAAGATCATGGTTTTACTGCAGATGATCTTGATAGGAAAATTTTCTTAGATAACTATATGGATATAGGACATGCAACAATTAAAGAAATAACAAATAATTTAAAAAAAATCTATTGCTCAACAATTGGTGCAGAATTTATGCATATTACAGATCCAGCTGAAAAAGTCTGGTTCAGAGAAAGGATGGAAAAAAAAGAAAATCAATTGAATTTTACTAGAAATGGAAAAATAGCAATTTTGAATAAAATAATCCAAGCAGAAGGATTTGAAAAATTTTTGGCAAAAAAATATGTTGGAACTAAAAGATTTGGTCTAGATGGTGGCGAGTCCTTAATACCATCTTTAGAACAAATAATTAAACGAGGAGGTCAGTTAGGTGCAAAAGAAATTAAAATTGGAATGCCTCATAGAGGAAGATTAAATGTTTTAGCAAATGTTTTACAAAAGTCTTATAAAAGAATTTTTAATGAATTTGCAGGTGAATTTTCAGCTACACATGATGACTCTACAGGTGATGTAAAATATCATTTAGGGGCATCTTCAGATAGAGAATTCGATGGAAATTCTGTTCACGTGAGTTTGACTGATAACCCATCACATTTAGAGGCAGTCAATCCCATAGTCCTCGGCCAAACTAGAGCAAAACAATTTTTTCATAAGGACGAAGAAAGAAAAAAAGTAATACCGGTTCTAATTCATGGAGATGCTGCGTTTGCTGGACAAGGTGTAGTAGCAGAATGTTTTGCTATGTCAGGTCTCAAAGGACATAATACCGGAGGAACCATTCACATAATCGTAAACAACCAAATTGGATTTACAACCAGCCCAAGGTTTGCAAGATCAAGTCCATATCCTTCTGATTTAGGAAAAGTTGTGGAGTCACCGATTTTACATTGTAATGGAGACGATCCAGAGTCTGTTGTTCATTGTGCAAAAATCGCTATAGAATTTAGGCAAAAATTTAATAAAGATGTCGTAATAGATATGATTTGCTATAGGCGATTTGGCCATAATGAAGGAGATGAACCTTCATTCACCCAGCCATTAATGTATAAAAAAATTAGGGCTCACCCAACTACACTAAATATTTATGGTAAAAAACTGGTTCAGGAGGGAACTTTATCTGAAAGCGAGTTTAATAAAATGAATACAGATTTTAAACAACTTTTGGAAAATCAGTTTAAAACTGCAAAAGATTATAAACCAAAATTAAATTGGTTTGAAGGAACATGGTCAAGATATCAACCAACTAAAGGTAAAGATAAAAAAGGAGTAACGGGAGTAAACAATGACAAAATTAAAAAAATATCAGAAAAAATAAACTCAATACCTTCAAAAATGTTTGCTCATAAAACAATCGAAAGAGTTTTTTCTCAAAGAGCAAAAACAGTAATAGAAGGTAAAAATATTGATTGGTCAACAGCAGAAAGCCTAGCTTTTGGTACTCTGCTCGAGGAAGGCTTTCCTGTTCGGCTGGTAGGTCAAGACTCAGGAAGGGGTACATTTAGTCAAAGACACTCGGTTATTAGAAATCAAAATGACAATTCAAGATACATACCTCTAAATAATATTTCAAATAAACAAAAAAAATATGAAATAGTTGATAGTCTTCTGTCAGAGTTGGCTGTTCTAGGTTTTGAATACGGTTATAGTTTAGTCGAACCAGAAACATTAACTATATGGGAGGCACAATTTGGAGATTTTGCAAATGGAGCACAAGTAGTTATTGATCAATTTATAGCATCAGGAGAGAGAAAATGGTCAAGAGCATCAGGGCTCGTTATGCTTTTACCTCATGGATATGAAGGTCAAGGACCAGAACATTCATCTGCAAGGTTAGAGCGTTTTTTGCAATTATGTGCCCAAGAAAACATCCAAGTTATGAATTGCACAACGCCTGCTAATTATTTTCACGCGTTAAGAAGACAAATTCATAGGGAATTCAGAAAACCATTGGTTATAATGACGCCTAAATCTTTGTTAAGACATAAATATTGTATTTCAAATTTAGATGACTTTAATAAATCTAATTCTTTTCATAGAGTGCTTGAAGATCATGCTTTGATTAAAAATTCAAAATTTTTAAAAATTAAGAAATCTAAAAAAATTAGAAAGGTTATTATTTGCTCAGGTAAAATTTATTTTGATTTACTTGAGGCAAGGGAAAAAAATAAGGTTGATGATGTAATTTTCGTTAGAATTGAGGAACTATACCCTTTCCCTGCAAAATCTTTAATTAAAGCTATTAAACCATATGTCTCAAATTCACAGTTTTTCTGGTGTCAGGAAGAGCCTAAAAATATGGGTGCTTGGTCGTCTGTGAGAGATTATATTCAATGGACTTTAGATAATTTAGGAGTTAAAAAGAAAATAGAATATATTGGCAGAAAAGCCGCAGCATCGCCTGCTACTGGATATGCTAATAGACATGCTAAACAACAAAAAGAAATTTTAGATAAAGTATTTAAATAGATGTCAGAAAAAATAGTTGTTCCTGTCCTTGGAGAGAGCATTACAGAAGCTACAGTTGCAAAATGGCTTAAAAGCAAAGGCGATAGTGTTGAGGCAGACGAACCCATCGTTGAGTTAGAAACCGACAAAGTAAATTTAGAAGTACCGTCACCATCTGGAGGTGTTTTAGGAGAGATAAATTTTGAGGCAGGATCTACAGTAGAAGTTGGAGCAACATTAGGCTCTATAATGGGAGGTCAATCAGTTTCTAAAAGTGAAAAAATAGAAAAAATTAAACCAACAATACAACAGACAAAAGATAACATCGACAATGTAATAAAGCTTGATAATGAAAGAGATACCAAACTTTTTGATAACATTATTGAGTCCGACACCCAAAAAAAACAGCTAAATGAAACTAAAGATCAAGTATCCGAAAATAATATAGAGGAAGATGTGCTTGTTTTAACTGAAGAAATAAAACATGAGAAAAAAGTTAGTACAGGCAAGGAAAAAATTATGTCTCCCGCTGTTAGAAAGATGGTTAGCGAGAATAATCTCAATATAAATGATGTTAAAGGATCTGGTAAAGGTGGAATGGTTCTTAAAGGAGATTTGTTAAGTTTAATGGGTGCTAAACCAGCACCTTCAGAACGGAAATTAAAATTTGGTGAAGAAGAAAAAATTAAAATGTCAAGATTAAGAATGACAATTGCAAAAAGATTAAAACAATCTCAAGAAAATGCTGCAATGCTCACTACTTTTAATGAAGTAGATATGACACATATAATGGATATGAGAAAAAATAATCAAGATGATTTTCAAAAAAAATTTAAAATAAAACTTGGTATAATGTCATTCTTTGTTAAAGCTTGCGTTGTTGGTCTAAAGTTATATCCAGCAATAAATGCAGAAGTAGAGGGTGAGAACATAATTTATAAAAACTATTATAATATTAGCTTTGCAGTTGGAACAGATAAAGGATTGGTAGTTCCTGTTCTCAAGAATGCAGATGAGATGTCGTTCGCAGATATAGAAATGAATATAAAGACTTTATCTGATAAGGCTAAAGACGGAAAAATTACGATCGAGGATTTACAGGGAGGAACATTTACGATTAGTAATGGTGGTGTTTATGGATCAATGTTATCTACTCCAATTTTAAATTTACCACAATCGGGTGTTTTAGGTATGCATAATATTGTGAGCAGACCAATTGTTGTTAATAATGAAATTAAAATTAGACCAATTATGTATTTAGCATTGTCCTATGATCATCGTATAATAGATGGTAAAGAAGCAGTTTCATTTTTAAAAACTGTTAAAGAAAACCTAGAGGATCCTAGAAGATTATTTTTAAATTTATAAAATTATGTCTGAAAAATTTGATGCAATTGTTATAGGTGGTGGTCCAGGTGGATATGTTTGTGCAATAAGACTTGCTCAATTAGGAAAAAAAACTGCATGCGTAGAGTACAGAGGTGCTTTAGGTGGAACTTGTTTAAACATAGGATGTATCCCTTCAAAAAATCTATTAAACCTCTCCGAAAATTTTCAAAAAGCAAAAAACTTTTCAAAAGTAGGAATTGAGATAAGTGATATCAAATTAAATCTTGATAAAATGATGAAAAACAAAGATAAAGCAGTAACTGTACTGACTAAGGGTGTAGAATTTTTATTTAAAAAAAATAAAGTTTCGTATTTTAAGGGTTTTGGAAGTTTTGTTTCAGATAAAAAAATAAAAATAAAAAGTTCTGATGGTAAAGAAATAGAAATAGATGGGGATAATATAATTATAGCTACAGGTTCGGAACCTTCTAAAATGCAAAATATTAATTTTGATGAGGAAAAAATCGTATCTTCAACTGGTGCGCTTTCCTTAAAGAAAGTTCCTAAAAAATTGATTGTGATCGGTGGTGGATATATTGGACTGGAGATGGGCTCTGTTTGGTCAAGATTAGGTTCTGAGGTTCATGTAATAGAATTTTTAGATCATATAACACCTGGTATGGATAAGGAAATCTCAAATGAGTTTATGAAAATTCTAAAAAAACAAAATATAAAATTTCATATGAGCACAAAAGTAGAAAAAATTACAAAAAAAAACGAAAATATAGAGATAGAAACCTCTAACAACAAAGGAGAAAAAAATACACACCTTTGTGATGTTGCTTTAATTTCAATAGGAAGAAAAGCTTTTACCAATAATTTAGACCTAAAAAAAATAAACTTAAAAACTGATGAAAAAGGCAGGATAAAAGTTGACAAAAATTTTAGAACAGACAAGAAAAATATTTTTGCTATAGGTGATGTAATTCAAGGACCAATGCTGGCTCATAAAGCTGAAGAAGAAGGTATAGCAGTTGCAGAAATTATTGCTGGCCAATCTGGGCACGTAAATTATGATTTAATCCCTGGAGTAATTTACACCTCTCCTGAAGTTGCTACAATTGGTAAAACAGAGGAACAATTGAAAGAACAAAATACCAGTTATAAAATTGGAAAATTTCCGTTCATGGCAAATTCTAGAGCTAAGGCAATTGATGAACCAGAGGGTTTTGTAAAAATTTTGGCTGATAATTCAACTGATAAAGTTTTAGGAGTTCATATTATTGGTCCCCATGCTGGTGAAATGATTGCTGAAATGGCAGTTGCAATGGAATTTGGTGCAAGTTCTGAGGATATAGCAAGGACTTGCCATGCTCATCCTACTTTTTCTGAGGCAATCAAAGAAGCTGCATTATCAGTAGATAAAAGACAGATTCATTCGTAGTATATATTTGTATTACAAATGAAGTTTCCAGTTCTTATCCCAAGTATATTTGATCATCCATTTACTTATAGCTCAGATATTAATTTAAATGTTGGTGATTATGTAGAAGTTCCATTTGGGAAAAAAAAAATTAACGGTGTTGTTTGGAATGAATTTGAACAAGATAAATCAAAAAAATTTCAACTGAGGAAAATATCGAGGAAATTAGATGTTGCTCCATTAAAAAAAACAACCATAGATTTCTTAAATTGGTTTTCAAAATATAACATAGTTCCAAAGGGAATGACTTTAAAGCTTCATTTGCTCAGTAATCAGGCTATAGAAAATAAAAGTGACATTAATTTAGTAGAGTATAACCCAATAATAAAAAAATCTAATTATAAATTAAATGATGAGCAATTTAAATGTTTTACAAACCTGTCAAAAAAAAATAATGAATTTTGTGTTAATGTACTGCAAGGAACTACTGGCTCAGGTAAAACACTAGTTTATTTCAATCTTGTTAAAGATAAGATTAAACAAAATAAACAAGCTATTATTTTGCTACCAGAAATAGGTTTAACAGGAGAATTTGAAAAAAAATTCATAGATTTTTTTGGCTTTAAACCAGCTATCTGGCATTCTGGTGTTACACCAAAAAATAAAAAGAAAATATGGAATGGTTTAAGTAGTGGAAAAATAAAAGCTATAATTGGTGCAAGATCATCTCTTTTTTTACCTTTTGAAAAGTTAGGTATAATTATTGTCGACGAAGAACATGACCAATCTTTTAAACAAGATGAGGGGGTATCATATAATGCGAGGGACATGGCTATATCTAGAGCATTTTATGAAAATATTCCAATAAACTTAATTTCAGCTGTTCCTTCTATTGAAACCTACAATAACATTATAAAAGGAAAGTATTATTCTCATCGAATAATTAAAAGATATAAGAATGCAAATTTACCTGAATACGAGTTAATTGATTTAAAGACAGAAAAAAAAAATAAAAATAGCTTACTATGCGAAAAAGTAATTAGTAAGGTAAAAAATCATCTAAAACAGAATGACCAGGTATTATTCTTTGTTAATCGTAGAGGATATTCTCCTTTTGTTATTTGTAAAAAATGTTTAAAAAACTACACTTGTTCAAAGTGTTCTATTAATCTTGTTTACCACAAAAAAATAAATAAGTTTCTATGCCACTATTGCGGTTATAAAAAAGAGTTAACAGAAATTTGCAAAGTAGACAATGAAAAATGTGAATTTATATTTGGTGGTCTAGGTGTTGAAAAAATATTAGAAGAGGTTAAAAAAAATTTTCCTGAAAAAAAAACTGCAATTTTTTCAAGTGACACAATTAACAAAAAAAATTCACAAAAAGAATTACAAAAAATTATTGATAATGAAATTAAAATTTTAGTCGGAACCCAATTAATATCAAAAGGTTTTCATTTCCCAAATTTAAACTGCATAGTAATATTAGATATAGATTTTGCCTCGAGAGGTTTTGATATAAGAAGTCTAGAAAAAACTGTACAGTTGTATCATCAATTGTCAGGGCGTGCTGGAAGAGAGGGCAAGCCATCAAAAGTATATTTTCAAACAATTAACAAAAAAAATAATATGATTTCCTACATTATAAACCCTGACCCATACATATTTTTAGAAAAAGAGCTTGAAATTAGAAAAAAATTTAAACTACCACCTTTTGAGAGATTTGTATCAATTATAATAAGTTGTAAAGATGCCCAAATGTCAGAAAAAATTTCTTTTGATCTTGTAACACTACTAAAAAAAAAAACAGAGGGAAACATATTAGGACCTG
This sequence comes from Pelagibacteraceae bacterium AG-426-E17, assembly GCA_003210095.1. Classification (GTDB taxonomy): domain Bacteria; phylum Pseudomonadota; class Alphaproteobacteria; order Pelagibacterales; family Pelagibacteraceae; genus Pelagibacter. The sequence goes on along the minus strand of QCNP01000001.1, from coordinate 280,403 downwards.
TAAATGCACCAATTTATAAAATTAGAGGCAAATTTAGAAATAGAATACTTATTAGATCTAATAAAAATATAAATATTCAAAGACAGATACTCAATATTATAAAAAATTTTAAACTACCTTCCCAAATAAAACTTTCAGTTGATGTTGATCCAATAAACTTCAATTAACACAGAAAAATATATGTATTTTTTCTCACCTCTTGCTTGATCGTAACTAGGCTATATGTTAATTAATTCAAAAATTAAAGATCTAACTATACTAACTTGAAAATAATCACTTAAAATGGCCTTTAACAGTTACTCACAAGCCTTATATGAATTAGCTAACGATGCTAACGCAGCTAATGAAATTGAGAATCAAGCTAAATCTATTTTAAGAGCCTTAGAAACAATAAAAGAATTTCGTGCTTTTATTAAAAATCCTCTTTTTAAAAAAAATGATCATGTTGAAATGTTAAACGCTCTCGCAAATAAATTTAAGTTTAATACAATACTAGATAAATTTTTAAAGTTTTTAGTGAGTAAACGTAGACTTTTTTATTTAGATAAAATTTTAAAAGACTTTATTTCATATTGTTCTTTTAAAAGAGGTGAAGTAGAGGCAAAATTAATATCTGCTAAAGAACTTAAAGATGATGAAGTAGAGAAAATAAAAAAAGAACTATTTTCTAAATTTGGATCAAAAATTAATTTGGATTGTAAGGTAGATAAAGAACTTATTTCGGGAATAATAATCCAAGTTGGCAGTATTATGATAGATAATTCTATTAAAAATAAACTTAAACAAATTAAATCACAAATGATAGAGGAATAAATGGATATAAATCCTTCAGAGGTAACGAAAATATTAAAAGAACAAATTAAAAAATTTGGTGATAAATCAGAAGTTACAGAAATTGGACAAGTCCTATCGGTTGGTGACGGTATTGCCAGAATATACGGTCTTGACAATGTACAAGCTGGAGAAATGGTTGAGTTCTCTGATGGGTCAAAAGGAATGGCGTTAAACCTTGAAAGTGACAATGTAGGTGTTGTTATTTTTGGTGATGATAGAGCCATTAAAGAGGGAGATACTGTAAAAAGGACAGGAGCAATAGTCGATGTCCCGGTCGGTAAACAATTATTAGGAAGAGTAGTTGATGGTTTAGGAAACCCTATAGATGGTAAAGCTAATTTCGAAAAAAATTTAGAAAGAAGAAGAGTAGAAGTAAAGGCACCAGGTATAATACCTAGACAATCTGTTGGTGAACCAATGCAAACTGGTTTAAAATCGATTGATAGTTTAATTCCTATTGGCAGAGGTCAAAGAGAATTAATTATAGGAGATAGACAAACTGGTAAAACAGCAGTTGCAATCGATACAATAATAAATCAAAAAAAAATCAATGAGTCTGATGATGAGAGCAAAAAACTTTATTGTATTTATGTTGCCATTGGTCAAAAAAGATCTACAGTTGCGCAAATTGTAAAGACATTAGAGGACGCAGGAGCCATGGAATATACTACTATAGTTTCAGCAACAGCGTCAGACTCCGCTCCATTACAATTCTTAGCACCGTATACTGGTTGTGCTATGGGAGAATATTTTAGAGACAATGGAATGCATGCACTTATTATTTACGATGACTTGTCAAAACAAGCTGTAGCCTACCGTCAAATGTCTTTATTACTTAGAAGACCTCCAGGCAGAGAAGCTTATCCAGGTGATGTCTTTTATTTACACAGTAGACTTTTAGAAAGAGCAGCAAAACTAAGTGATGCGAACGGAGGTGGCTCATTGACAGCATTACCTGTGATAGAGACACAGGCAGGAGATGTCTCTGCATATATTCCTACCAATGTAATTTCAATTACAGACGGACAAATTTTTTTAGAAACAGAGTTATTTAACCAAGGTATTAGACCAGCAGTTAACGTTGGACTATCTGTTTCAAGAGTAGGATCAGCCGCCCAAACTAAAGCGATGAAAAAAGTTGCAGGTTCAATTAAATTAGAGTTGGCTCAATATAGGGAAATGGCAGCATTTGCCCAATTCGGATCTGATTTAGATGCCTCAACTCAAAAATTATTAAACAGAGGATCAAAATTAACAGAATTATTAAAACAAAAACAATATTCACCAATGACTGTTGCAGAGCAAGTTCTAACTATATTTGCAGGCGTTAGAGGGTATCTAGACGATGTAGATCTGAAAAATATCGAAGATTTCGAAAACCAACTTTTGGAAAAATGTAAATCCGAGAAACCTGAAATTATTGAAAGTATTTCTAATACAGGCAAACTTGATGAAAATATTGAAAAACAATTAGCAACATTAATAAATGAATTAAAAGAAAAATTTAAAAATGCCTAGTTTAGACGATTTAAGAAAAAGAATTACAAGTGTTAAATCAACTCAGAAAATTACAAAAGCTATGAAAATGGTAGCTGCTGCTAAATTACGTAAGGCCCAAGAAAACGCCGAAAAGGGCAGACCCTACTCTGAAAAAATGAATAATATTATATTAAATCTTTCAGCAGGCGTTAGTGACCCTCATTCAGCACCAAAATTGTTAGTTGGCACCGGAAAACAAGACGACCATTTGTGCGTGGTCCTTACTTCTGATAGAGGATTATGTGGTGGATTTAATACTAATATAATAAAAAAAGCAAAAAACTATTTTGAGAAAATTAAAAAACAAGGTAAATCTCTAAAAATTATAACAGTAGGTTCCAAAGGTTACGATCAACTAAAGAGACAATATGGGACTTATATAGTCGAAAATATTTCATTTAAGGACTCTAAAAATATAAATTACTTTGATGCATCTAAGGTGGGAGGTTTAATAATAGATAAATTCCAAAAAAACGATTTCGATGTCTGCACCATATTTTATAATAAATTTAAAAATGTTATATCTCAAATTCCGCAAGCGCAACAAATTATACCTTTAGAAAGCGTAGATAAAAATAAAGAAGAGAATCTAGAGATAAGTTATGAGTTTGAACCTGATGAAGACGAGATATTAAGTAACTTGCTACCCAAAAATATATCAACTCAAATTTTTAAAGCTATGTTAGAAAACTCTGCAAGTGAACAGGGATCAAGAATGACAGCCATGGACAATGCGACAAGAAATGCAGGAGATTTAGTTGATAAATTGACAATCCAGTATAATAGAAGTCGTCAAGCTGCAATTACGAAAGAATTAATTGAAATAATATCAGGAGCTGAAAGTTTATAATTATGAGCAAAAAAGGTGTAATAACACAAGTCATTGGTGCAGTAGTTGATGTGAAATTTGAAGGCGCGTTACCAGAAATACTTACAGCCTTACAGTGCAACAATGGTGGAAATAAATTAATTTTAGAGGTGGCTCAGCATTTAGGTGAGTCTAGTGTAAGAACAATTGCTATGGACAGTACAGAAGGACTAAAGCGAGGAGATGAGGCAGTAGATACTGGAGCTCCGATACAAGTTCCCGTAGGTCCTGAGACCTTAGGAAGAATAATTAATGTGATTGGTGAGCCTATTGATGAGAAAGGTAACGTGAAAACAAAAGAAAGTTGGCCGATACATAGACAGGCTCCAACTTTTAACGATCAATCAACAGAAACAGAAATTTTAGTTACAGGTATTAAAGTTATTGATTTGTTAGCACCTTATGCAAAAGGGGGAAAAATTGGATTATTTGGAGGAGCAGGTGTCGGCAAAACTGTAATCATCATGGAACTAATAAATAATATAGCGAAAGCACATGGAGGCTTTTCAGTATTTGCTGGGGTTGGTGAAAGAACTAGAGAAGGTAATGATCTTTACCACGAAATGATCGAGTCTGGTGTTATAAAACCAGAGGGAAAAGGGTCAAAAGCTGCTTTAGTTTATGGACAAATGAATGAACCACCAGGGGCAAGAGCAAGAGTTGCTTTGACAGGTTTAACAGTTGCAGAATATTTTAGAGATCAAGAGGGTCAAGATGTTTTATTCTTCGTAGATAACATTTTTAGATTTACTCAAGCTGGTTCAGAAGTATCAGCACTGCTAGGAAGAATTCCTTCTGCGGTTGGATATCAACCAACTTTAGCAACAGACATGGGTAATTTACAAGAGAGAATTACAACAACTAATAAAGGCTCTATAACTTCAGTTCAAGCTATTTATGTACCAGCAGATGATTTAACAGATCCTGCACCGGCTACTTCTTTTTCTCACTTGGATGCAACAACCGTTTTATCAAGACAAATAGCAGAACTTGGTATTTATCCAGCAGTAGATCCTTTAGACTCGACTTCTCGAATACTTGATCCTAGAATTGTAGGAGATGAACATTATAGAGTTGCAAGATCAGTTCAAAAAATTTTACAAACTTACAAATCTTTACAAGACATAATAGCAATTTTGGGAATGGATGAGCTTTCAGAGGAAGATAAATTAACAGTTGCTAGAGCAAGGAAAATTCAAAGGTTTTTATCTCAACCATTTTTTGTTGCAGAAGTCTTTACTGGATCTCCTGGAAAACTTGTTGATTTAGACTCAACTATTAAAGGCTTTGATGCAATATGCAAAGGAGAATACGATCATTTACCTGAAGCTGCATTTTATATGGTAGGTACTATTGAGGAAGCAGTCCAAAAAGCTGAAAAAATGGCTAAAGAAGCAGCAGCTTAAATGGATCAATTTAATTTAGAAATTATAAGTCCAGAAAAATCTTTTTTAATAAAAAAAGACACAATTGAAGTTATTGTACCAGCAATAGAAGGTTATATGGGTATACTAAAAGATCATATACCTATAATTTCTTTTCTAAAACCAGGAATAATTGATGTTAAATCTAAAAATGAAACCTTAAATTTTTATGTAGATGATGGAATTGTTGAGTTTAAAGATAATAACTTGTCTATACTAACTAGTAATATTTTTGATTTAAAAAACTTTGATAAAAATAATATTGATAGAATTGTTAAAAATGCAGAAGAAGATTTAAAAAAAGAAAATATGAATGATCAGGAAAGATTTATTTTGGATCAAAAAATTGAAGTTCTAAATTCTTTAAAACTCAATTAAATATAATTTTCTTAACTTCTGACTTTAAATTTTTGTAAACGTGAGTTTTAAAATCAACGACCCAATTTGTAATTTCGTCTAAATCAATCCATTTCCATTCTGAAAATTCTGGTTTTTTGGTTTTTATGTTAATATCTGTGTCACTACCTTTAAATCTCATACAAAACCATTTCTGTTTTTGACCTTTGTATTTACCTCTCCAGATTATGCCAAGAAGATTGTTGGGTAAAAAATAAGTCTGATATCCATCTATTTCTTTTATTAAATCTACATTTCTAACACCTGTTTCCTCTTCTAGCTCTCTAAGTGCTGCATCTAGATAATTTTCATTTTTATCAACACCACCTTGAGGCATTTGCCAAAAATTATTCGGGTTATCCAATCTTTTTGCTACAAACACTTTATTATCTTTATTTAAAAGAACTATACCCACTCCTATTCTCAAGGGTAAATTTTTAAACTTTTCATCCATTATTATTTAACCAGTAAACAATTTTCTAGCAAAATTCAATTGGTTATCATTTTCTGATAGTATTCTAAAATCATCATTATCTTCCTCTACAAATATATCTGGTGTGACTCCGACTTCAGATATTGATTGACCGGAAGGTAAATAATATTTTGAAATAGTTAATCTGATTGCCCCTCTATTTTTAAGAGGTATTATTGATTGAACTGATCCTTTTCCGTAACTTGTTTGTCCAACTAAAATTGCTCGCTTATGATCTTTCAAAGCACCAGCAACAATTTCTGATGCTGATGCAGATCCTTTGTTAATTAAAACTATTAAGGCTTTTCCTTTTATTAAATCTCCTTTTTTTGCAAACCATTTTTCATTTTCCTCTTTATCCCTACCCTTAGTTGATACAATTTCACCTTCATTTAGGAAAAAGTCTGAAATCCTTATTGCTTGAGTCAATAAACCGCCAGGATTGTTTCTCAGATCTAAAATATAGCCATCAATTTTTGTATTTTTTCTAAATTTACTTATTTCTTTTTTAACTTGATCATCGCTATTTTCATTAAAAGATGTCAATCTTATATAACCAATCTTATTATCAAAAATTTGAGATTTAACTGATGCAACCTCTATAATTTCTCTTGTAATATTGAACTTAAGTGACTTTCTAACCCCTATACGTCTCACTGTTATCTCTATATCTGATCCAACCGGACCTCTCATTAAATCTACAGCTTCATTTAAAGTTTTTCCTTGAACTTGTATGTTGTTAATTTTAACTATGTAATCACCCGCTTTTATACCTTTTCTTTCAGCTGGAGAATTATCTATTGGAGAGATTACTTTAACCACACCAGCCTCCATACCAACCTCTATACCTAAACCTCCAAACTTTCCTCTTGTGTCGGTTTGCATTTCCTCAAGATTTTTTGGTGACAAATATGATGAATATGGATCCAAAGATTGCAATACCCCATTAATTGCAGCATCAATAGTTTTTGATTGATCTACATCTTCGACATATTCCTTACCAATTTTATCTAAAACCTCTCCAAATAAATCAATTTTGTCGTATATACTTTCATCTTTAGCGAAAGTATTTAAAACAAAAGAACAAATAAAACAAATTACTAAAATATATAATCTAATCATATTATTAAACTTTCTTTAGGTATTAGTTCAGACCACATTTTTTCTAGCTCGTAGAATTTTCTTTTTTCAGGATTGAATATATGAACAACAATATCAATTCCATCAACAAGTTTCCAGTCCGAGCTATCTTTGCCCTCAATTTTACAATTATTTAAACCATTGATCTTAAATTTTTCTAAAACTTGTTCAGATAGAGATTGTATGTGCCTTGACGAGGTACCACTTGCTATTATCATGTAATCAGCAATGGATGATTTATCTTTTAAGTCAATTGACACAATGTCAAGTGCTTTGTTGTAATCTAGTGTTTGGATTATTAAAGTTTTTAAATCGGGTTTTTTAACCATTAATTATTCATCATATCAAAATTTCCTTAATTTTGAAGATGAAATATTAACTCTATTAAAATTTACATATATAAGACCTTTATTTTTAAGGGTCTTAAATGCCACTGATTTTTTTGATTTTTGTTTAAAGTTAAGTCTATCAAATACAGCTATTTTACAAATACTAGATATTTTTTTCCAATTTTGCCATTTATGGAAACTGATTAAGTTATCTGCACCTAGTAAAAAATACAATTCTTTTTTCTTATTTTTATGCTTGAAATATTTTATAAGGTTATAGGTTCTATTGGAATTAATTTTTTTTTCAAAAAAAACAACATGAATGTACTTTTGCTTCTTGGTTAAATTCTTAGATAGAATTATTCTTTTTTTCAAATTGTTGAAGCTTTTCTTTTTAAAAGGACTTTTCTGTGTTATTGCCCAATAAACTTTTTTCAATCCAAATTTTTTTTTTGCAACCTGTGAAATCTTTAAATGACCTTTGTGTGGTGGATCAAAAGTTCCACCTAATATAGCAATTTTTTCTGTTAAATTTTTTTTTAATTTATTTTCTGATTTGGCCATTTCCAGCAACATGATATTTAAATGATACTAATTGATTTAATCCTACAGGACCCCTAGGAGGCAATTTATTAGTAGATATTCCAACTTCACCACCAAAACCTAGTTCTCCTCCATCAGCAAATTGAGTAGATGTATTATGCATAACGATAGAACTTTTTACATTTCCTACAAAATAATTAGCATTTAGCATATTTTTTGTAATTATAGAATCAGTATGCATAGTTCCATATTTATTAATATGTTGCACTGCCTCGTAAATATCTTTCACAATTTTCACTGAAATCTTTGCATCAAGATATTCTTTTCCCCAATTTTTATCATTTGCTTCCTTAATATTACCTTTAAAAATTTTTTTTGTTTTTTTATCACCATAAATTACACATCCACTATTTTTTAAATCATTAAGTATTAAATTTATTTCTTTCTTTGGACAATCTTTATGAACTAATAAAGTTTCTGTAGCACCGCATATACTAACGTTTCTCATTTTTGCGTTTACAACTATTTTTCTTGCTATTTTTATGCTTAGGTTTTTGTCAATAAATGTATGACAAATACCTTCTAAGTGACCTATTACAGGAACATTACATAATTTTTTTACTGTCTTTACAAGATTTTTCCCTCCTCTAGGAATCATAACATCAATATAATCTCTCATATCTTTTAATAGATGTTTAACGACTTTTCTTTCCTTCTTTTCAATTAACTGTACGTAATTTTTATCTATTCTATTTAGCCTAAGAGATTCTCTAAATAACTTTACAAATAATTTATTTGTGTAAAAAGCCTCAGATCCACCCTTTAGAATCACTGAATTACCAGATTTAAAACAAAGGCAAGAAAGATCCACAGTTACGTTAGGCCTACTTTCATAAATAACACCAATAACACCTATTGGTATTGATACTTTTTTTATTTTTAAACCATTTGGTCTTTGCCACTTATCCAAAATAATTCCGACTGGGTCTTTCAATCTAGATATATCAATTACTGTTTTAACTATATTATTAAGCGTTTTTTTACTTATCTCTAGTCTTGCGATGAGGTTTTTATTGATATTTTTTTTCTTAGCTACTTCAACATCTCTTTTATTTTGCAACAATATTTCTCTGGAATTTTCCCGCAACAACTTGCTAAATTTTAATAAAACTTTATTTTTTAATTTTGTACTAACTTTATTGAGGCTTGCCTTACAAGATGCTTGGCCTAATTTTTTCAAATATTTTTTCATACTAAATTTCTACCATATCATCTTTATGTATAACCTCAGATTTTGTTTTATAACCAAGCAATCCTTCAATTTTATTTGACTTGTAACCTTTTATTTTATCGATTTCTTCAGATGAAAAAGAACTTAAGCCTATTGCTAATTCTTGGTTATTTTTTCCAACAATTTTTATTTGATCGCCTTTGTTAAATGAACCCTCAATGCTTTTTACACCAGCCGCAAGTAAACTTTTCCCTTTTTGTAAAGCTATTTGTGCACCTTCGTCAATTTTTAAACACCCTTTGGTATTTAAAGTACTTGCAATCCATTTTTTTCTGGCATCCAACTTTGAAATTTTAGGTACGAACCAAGTACATATTTGTCTATCAAAAATGTTTATTAAAGGTCTATCCTTTAAACCATTAGCAATTGCCATTTTGCATCCTGATATTTCACAAATTTTAGCTGCATCAATTTTAGTTCTCATGCCACCTGATCCATACTCACTAGTTTTACCTGATGCTAATTTAATTATATTTTGATCTATCTTTTCAACTTTTTTTATTAATACAGCATCTTTATGAATTTTAGGATTTTTTGTGTACAGTCCATCAACATCAGATAGTAAAATTAAACAATCCGCATTAGAAATTTGAGCGACTCTCGAGGCCAATCTATCATTATCTCCATATTTAATTTCTGATGTTGCAATAGTATCATTTTCATTAACTATTGGCACAAAGTTTAGGTTGAATAAATTTTCAATGGTTCTTTTTGCGTTTATAGCTCTTCTTCTTTTTTCAGTATCTTCAAGAGTGAGCAAAATTTGAGAAATATTAATTTTTTGACTAGCAAAAACATCTATAAATAGATTCATTAATTCGATTTGTCCTACAGAGGCAATAGCTTGGCTTTGATCAATTTTAAGCTTCTTCTTTTCTATATTCAATTTCTTACAACCAAGTGCAATTGCACCAGAGCTTACAATTATGACATTTTTATTTTGTTTTCTTAAATTTTTTATATCTTTTGCAAACTCATATAACCAATTTTTTCTAATTTTTTTTTTATTGTCGATAATTAATGATGATCCTATTTTGACAACAATTTTCCTATAATTTTCAAGGTACATTTTTAAGCAATCTTATTTTTAATTTGTTAATTAATTTTTTATCTAAAGTAGATAGTTCTATAATTTTTTTTCTTAACTTTTCTTCAAATTTTTTTTTCTTAATTTTTAAATCTTCTTTTGACAAAAGATCTATTTTATTTAGTACTATAATTTCTTTTTTTCTCAATAATTCTTTACTATATTCCCCTAATTCTCTCCTAATTTGTTTGTAAGACTTAATCAAATCATCATTAGAAATATCAATTAAATGTAATAGTGTTTTGCATCGTTCAACATGTTTCAAAAATTTAATACCAAGTCCAACCCCTGTATGAGCTCCCTCTATAAACCCTGGTATGTCCGCTAATGTAATTTCTTTATCGTCATAGATAGCCACACCCAAATTTGGATTTATAGTTGTAAACTTATAATTAGCAATTTTTGGATTTGCAGATGTCATTGAACTAAGTAAGCTTGATTTGCCTGCATTTGGTAATCCTATTATTCCAATATCTGCAATTGTTTTAAGTTGCAGCCAAATCCAGAATTCTTCTCCTTTTGTACCTTTTGTAAATTTCCTAGGTGCTCTATTAGTTGATGACTTAAATTTAGTATTTCCAAATCCACCTTTTCCTCCTATAGCAACTGTAAACTCATCTTTTTCTTTTTTGAAGTCAAAAATCAAAGTTTTATTATCCTCCTCAAAAACTTGTGTTCCTATAGGAACTGACAAAAATAAATCTTTTCCACCTTTACCAGTTTGATTTTTCCCCTTACCATCTTCACCTCTTTTGGCTTTAAAATGTTGCTGGTACCTATAGTCAATTAAAGTATTTAAATTTCTTTCTGATTTCAGTATAACAGAACCGCCTTTACCGCCATCACCTCCATCTGGACCTCCAAACTCAATAAACTTTTCACGTCTAAAACTCGGTGACCCTGAACCACCATCTCCAGCTTTAACAAATATTTTTACTTGATCTAGGAATTTCATAATACAACTTAAATTTTTGTTGTATAAATTTAATTGGGTTTTACTGATACGTAAGTTCTGTCTGACTTACTTTTTTTAAAAACGACCTTACCTTTAACAACCGAAAAAATTGAATGATCTTTACCCATACCGACATTTTGACCTGGAAATATTTTAGTGCCTCTTTGTCTAACTATTATATTACCTGGTAGAACATATTGACCACCATATTTTTTTACTCCTAATCTTCGGCCAGCACTATCTCTGCCGTTTCTAGATGATCCACCTGCTTTTTTTGTTGCCATAATTTATTTGTTTTTCCCTGTTTCTGTCTTTTTTTCTTTATTAATCTTATCAATTTTTCCAGCTTCGGATAACACTTTACCATCTTTTGACATTATCTTTTTTACTCTAATTAATGCGTATTGTTGTCTGTGACCATTTTTTCTTCTAGAATTTTTTCTTCGTCTCTTTTTAAATATAAGGACCGTTCTATTTTTAGAGTTTTTTAAAAACTCAGCTTCAACTTTAGCACCCTGAACTGTTGGTAAACCTACTTCAATATTTTTATCATCCCCATAAGCAAGGATTTCTTTAAATTCTACTGTAGAGTTTGGTTTATTATTACCAAATTTCTCTACTTTTATTATCTCACCAGCTTTGACTTTATATTGTTTGCCACCTGTTTGTATTATTGCAAAAGACATATTTCTTTACCTAAAAATTTAATGCAATATATAATTAGCCTTTTTATAGTCAAGGTTAATTAACTAAAAATTATCCTTTAAATCTCTTAATTTCGTAAAGGTTTCTATGTTTTCTGCCTTCAAAAATATATTACACTTAAGTTCCTCTTTCAAAATAGTTGGAATTGTTGGTATTCCTGCTTTTATATTTTCAGTGATTGAAACTATTTTCTTTTTAAGGTGTTCATTATTTGGATCATGCTTAATACAGAACTTTGCGTTAGCCAATGTATATTCATGTCCACAGTAAATTAGTGTTTCTTCATCAAAAGTTTTAATTAATGATAAAGATTTAAACATATCCTCATAAGTTCCCTCAAACAATCTTCCACAGCTTAAGGAAAATAATGTATCTCCTGTAAATAAATTTTTTTGATCAAAAAAATGATAACATATATGACCCGAAGTATGACCAGGCGTATGATAAATTTTAAATTTAAAATCTCCCTCATTGAATACTTCATGATTTTCCAGACAAATATCTATTCCAGGTATTCTTTTTTTGTCATCTATAAAACCAATTATTTTACATTTGTATTTTTCTTTTAAATCAGAATTTCCATCAACATGGTCAAAGTGATGGTGTGTATTTAAAATATATTTCAATTTCAACTTTAATTTTTCTAGTAAGCGATTTATTGGTCTAGACTCACTTGGATCAATAACCAATGCCTCAGTATTATTATGGATTACGTATGAAAAATTATCTTTTAAGCATTTTACAGTTTCAACTTTTATCATTTTTCTAATAAAAAAATTCCAAGTTCTGATGTTAAGTTTTTAAAATTTAAATTAAACTTATTAATTGAAGATACTTTATTATTTGTAAGAGCTAAAGATTTAAATAAATGAATTTTTCTCTTATTACAGAAATTAACAAAGTCTTTAATTGAGCACATATGGAGATTCGGTGTATTATACCATTCATTAGGTAACGTTTTTGTAACAGGCATTGTTCCTTTAAATAAAAGATTAAATCTAACCTTCCAATAACCAAAATTTGGAATAGTCACAATAGAAGTTTTTCCTATTCTTAATAAATCATTAATAACTTTTTCAGGATTTAAAAAAGCTTGCAAAGTTTGACTTAATATCACGTAATCAAAACTGTTGCTGGGGAATTGCTGTAAATCCATTTCAGCATTACCCTCTATAACTGTAAGTCCTTTTTGGATACATATTTGAACATTATCTTTTGAAATTTCTAAACCTCTAATTTTGTTTGATATATTTTCGTAAATAAATTTCATCAACTCACCATCCCCGCACCCTACGTCTAAAATTGATTTATTCTTTTGAATTGAGTTTGCTATTATTTTAAATTCTTCTTTCATAGTTGTTTTTTATAAGAATTATCTACAAAATTTTTTAATGAATTTATAAAATCAGGAACATCTAACAAAAACGAGTCATGTCCTTTATCAGATTTAATCTCTAAAAATCCTACATCTGCATTTATAGCATTAAGAGCTATAACTATTTCTCTATTTTCCACAGTTGGGTATAGCCAATCCGAAGTAAATGAGATAATAAAAAATTTAGTTTTAGTATTTTTAAAAACTTTTGACAAATCACCATTGTAGTTCTTGCTTAGATCAAAATAATCCATTGCTCTAGTAATATAAAGATAACTATTGGCATCAAACCGATCAACAAATATTGACCCTTGGTATCTAAGATAACTTTCAATTTGAAAATCAGCGTCAAATCCAAATTTAATTTTGTCACGTTCCTGAAGTTTTCTTCCAAATTTTTCCTGTAAACCTTTTTTGGATAAATATGTTATATGGGCAGCCATTCTAGCAACTGATAAACCTTTTGCTGGTGATAAATTTTCTAGTTCATAATTACCATTTTTCCAGTTCTCATCTGCCATTATTGCTTGCCTACCTAATTCATTAAATGCAATGTTTTGAGCTGAGTGACTAGCAGAACATGCTATTGGTATGGCAATTTTTGATTTATCAGGAAAGTTGGCAACGAATTGTAAAACTTGCATCCCACCCATAGATCCACCAGTTACACAAAATAATTTACTTATACCAAAATGATTAAGAAGATTGAATTGAGCGTTAACCATGTCGTTTATTGTTATTACTGGAAAGTTAATACCAATTTTGTTTCCACTATTTTGATCAATAGAGTTTGGTCCATAAGAACCCATACAACCACCTATTACATTTGCGCAAATTACAAAATATTTATTTGTATCCAACGCTTTGTTTGGACCGATAACATAAGACCACCAACCATCTTTATTTGTGACTGGATTTTTACCTGATGCAAATTGATCTCCAGTAAGTGCATGAAATACCATTATTGCGTTATCTTTACTTCTATTTAAATTTCCATAAGTCTCGTAAGCCAAAGGATAATCTGAAATAGTAACACCACAATCAAGTTTTAATGGTTTATTAATAATTAATTTTTTTATATTGTTATATTTTTCCATAATTTCTGATTTGAATTGTGAGAGAAAAAAAACTTATTTAGCGGTTTTTTTAAAGCGCTCGCAATTCAGTTAAATCAGCGCAAAAATCTTGTATAGTATGTGGCTACCAATGTCAAATATTAGAAAACATTATTAAATTTTATTTAAATTATCTAATAATATTTATATATAGACTTATGCAAAAAATTGTTTTTAAAAAAATAGGTATAGAGAGCTATAGACCTGGAAGATCATTATTAAAAAAAAAAAGTAAAGTAATTAAATTATCAGCAAATGAGTCAGCTCTTGGATGTTCTTCAAGAATTAAAAAAATTATTTCCAAAACTAAAAAAATTTTTAGGTATCCTGACTCAAAATCAAAAATTTTAAGGAAAGAAATTTCAAAAAAATATAATTGTAACTTTAATCAAGTTATTTGTGGCTCGGGATCTGATGAAATAATTCAGATGTTATGCCAATTATTTTTAAATAAAAATGATGAGGTTATAGTACCAAAGTATAGTTTTTTAATGTATAGAATTTACTCAAAAATTGTTGGGGCAAAGGTAATTTTTGCTAACGAAATCAATTTTAAAGTATCAGTTGATCAAATAGTCAAAAAAGTTACTAAAAAAACTAAGATGGTATTTTTAGCAAATCCCAATAATCCTACTGGTTCATATTTAAATCTTAGTGAATTAAAAAATTTAAGAAAGAAACTTAGATCTAATATATTGCTTGTTCTAGATGATGCTTATGAGGAATATGTTGTAAATCACGATTATACGTCAGCCCTAAAACTTTTTAAAAATACTAAAAATGTTTTTATACTCAGAACTTTTTCTAAAATATATGGCTTAGCATCACTTAGAGTTGGCTGGGGATATGGTTCAAGTGAAATAGTTAATGCTTTAATGAAAATAAAACCTCCTTTTAATGTAACCAAAATTGGAGAAATGTCTGCTGTAGAATCTTTAAAAGATATAAAATTTGTTAAAAAATCTATAAAGCATAATTTATTCTGGGCAAAAAAACTTAAAAAAACGTTTGAAAAATTTAACATTACTACAAATGATATTTCTGCTAATTTTCTATTTTTAAATTTTGATAAATGCAAATTTTCAGCAAAATATATAAAAGATAAACTCGAACAGAAAGGTATTATAGTTAGAAGTCTTGAAATATATAAAATAAAAAATAAACTAAGAATTACTATCGGAAATACTAAAGAAAATATGTTATTAATTAAGGCTTTAAATTCAATATTTATTAATGTTTAAAAATATTCTTATAATTGGCTGTGGGTTAATTGGATCATCTTTACTTAGGGGAATTGTAAAAAAAAAATTAACTAAACAAATTTACATTTTTGAAAAATCAAAAAAAAATCGATTAATAACAAAAAGACTTTTTAAAAAAGTTAAATTTTTAAAAAATTTAGATAATAAAATCTCTAATATGGATTTAATAATTTTAGCAACACCAATGTCTCAATATAAAAATATTCTTAAAAATGTATCTAAATATATAACTGATAAGAATATAATAACAGATGTAGGGTCAACTAAAAATAATGTAGAAAATTTAATTAAAAATAATTCTATATTAGATAGAAATTTCATATTAAGCCATCCTATTGCAGGATCAGAGGTAAGTGGCCCAGAATATGGAAATTCAAAATTATTCAAAAATAAATGGTGCGTAATTATTAAAAATAAAAATAAAAAAAAACTTAGATTAATAACGAAATTTTGGAAAAAACTTGGTTCGAATACAGTCTTAATGAAAACAAGAGAACATGATAATATTTTTTCAATAACTAGTCACCTTCCACATTTGGTTGCATATAATCTAATAAAAACAGCTTTGAACTTTCAACAAAAAAATAAGAATAATATTATAAAATTTAGCGCTGGCGGTTTGAGGGATTTTTCAAGGACTGCTGCTTCTAACGAAATTATGTGGCGAGATATTTTTTTTAGTAATGATAGAAATATAATAAATTCTATTGATATGTTTATTAAAAATTTAAAAGATTTTAAGAAAAAAATTCAAAATAAAAATAACAAAGAAATACTAAAAATTTTAAAAAATTCGAAAAAAGTTAGAAAACAAATAATTTTTATGAAACAAGATGTTGCAAAACCAAATTTTGGTAGAGATGACTCTTAGATTAATATTTTTAAATCTTTTAAATAATTATCATAATTACTATAAGATTTTAAAGAAGTTTTATAAATTGGTTGTCTAGCTTGATTGTAACTAATAGTTTTGATGACTCTAGTATTTTTTTCAGGATTTAAACAATTCTCATCCCATTCCAATTCACAAAATTTTAACAAATTTTTTATTTCTTTTTCTGAATTAGTTACTAGACTTTCATAATTTAAATCATATATTTTTTTTGGATAATATTTTTTCCAAAATACTATAATATCTTTGTATAATTTATAATATTCTGCAAGATCTCTTAAATTATAAGAAAAATTTATTTTAGCAGGAAAAAAATTTTTATATATTGACCAGCAGTTATCTATTGGATTTCTTACTATGTTTATAAATTTAGAGTTTGGAAGATATTTTAGTATAAAACCTACATACAGAAAATTTAATGGGGCCTTATCTGTAAAAACTTTACCTGTGTTATCTATATTCGATATATATTCTAAATATTCTTTATTAGATTTAACTAGTGTTTCATTATTAATTAGTTTGTTATCAAAATAATTATTATATATTCGTTCTGTGATTGGTAATTCTCCACCTCCGAATACATTGTTGTGACATGATAATATTTGCTCAGTTAGTGATGTTCCAGACCTAGGCATGCCAATTATAAATATAAACTTCCTCTCAATTTTTTTAAGACTTGAAATATCTAAATTAATGAAGTTTTTTTTTATTGAAGAAAAAATTTCCTTATCCTTATCAATTTTATATTTTCTAATCTTTTTACAAAGATCGTTTGCTTTTTTATAATTTTTAAAAGCAGCATCAAAATCTTTTTGATCATGATAAGCTTTGGCAAGTGCAAAATATAAATGCACAAGAGACTCTTCGTTTAATTTTTCATTCTTTAGTTTTTTTTTCATTTCCTGAAAATGTTGATTATTTTTTTCATACCTTGTTGTTTCTGAGATAATTCTATCAGCCTCAGTAAACTTCGAGTTATGTTTCAAAATTTTTAAAAATAATACTTTCGATTTTTCAATTTCACCCATACTATTATAAAGTCCTGCTAAGTTATAAATCACTGCCATAGCATCTGGTTGAATTGAAAGAATTTTTTTGTAAATCTTGACTGCTTCTTCAGTTTGATCTAAGTCTTTTTTTAAATTTCCTAAATTATTAAGTATATGCAAGTTATCTTTATCTAATTCTAATCCTTTTTGGTATGTTTCATTAGCCTTTTTATATTTAAACATTTTTGAATAGCACATACCTAGATTGTTATAAAAATCTGGATTTTTTGAATTTAAATTTATTGCTTGATTCATAATATTTACAGCTTTTTCAAACTCCTTTTTGTTCATGTAAGCTAAACAAAGTAGATTAAAAAAAACTGGATTATCATTATTTTTTAATATTTCCTCGCATTCATTTATAACCTCATCAAATTTTTTTTCTGAAAGTTTAACTTTTAAATCCTCAAACTTTTGTTTTAAAATATGGTTTTTATTTTTCATTATCTAATACCAATAACATTTAACTTTGCTGTTTTTTTTATTAATTTAATAGTTTTATTTATATCCATTATCAAAACTTTTTTTTTTGGTCCATAAGCATGAATCAATTTGGATTTTGAAAGGCATAATGCAACGTGACCTTTCCAAAAAATTAGTGCGTTTTTAATAATCATTTTCTTATTTTTGAAATATCTAATTTGATCCTTTGTATCTCTTGGACAATATAAGTTATTAAATTTATAAAAAATTTGAATTAATGCTGAACAGTCAATTCCATTACAACTTTTTCCACCCCATTTATATTTAACATTTTTAAAAATAGAAACTCTTTTAAATAAATCCTCTCTATATTTAATAGGTACCACATCTTTTTTTTCAATCCAAAGATTACCTAATTTATAAAAATTATTCTTGTTATCTTTTAAAGAAACTAATGAACAAAAGCTTAAAAACTTTTTTGTTTTATATCTTTTTAAAGGTTTTGAATAAAGATATGCTTTTAGATTATATACCTTATGCGTTAATTTATAATTTTTTGAATAATTTTTTTTTTTAATAAAACCGGTATAATTATCGTAACTGGTTTTTATTTTTAACCAGCCTTGTTTTTTTTTAATAATTTTGAATTTTTCACCGTAAAGTAATTGTGAAGAGATTTTTGACTTAAAATTATTTTTTTCATAAATATTTGTAATATTGTAATTATTAATCATTTAATTGGTGCTATTTTAGAAATCCAAATAATCAATATTAAAACTGGTAAACCCATCATTGCGGTAGTAATGAAATAATTCTGATATCCCATTACATCAACCCAAGACCCAGAATACCCAGCAATTAATTTTGGTAAGAATAACATTAAAGAACTAAATAGAGCATATTGAGTTGCTGTAAATTTTATTGAAGTTAAACCAGATAAATAAACAACAAAGGCTGCACCAGCAAATCCACTAGAAATATTATCTGCAGTAATAACCATAATCAAAAATTGTATATTGGTATCAACATTAGCAAGCCATGCAAATAATAAATTACTCATTGAGGCTATCAATGCTCCTAAAAATAAAGCTTTCATGGTTCCAAATTTAAATGCAAAATAACCTCCTAAGACTCCGCCTAGTATAGTTGCAAAAACACCAAAAAATTTAGAGTAAGTCGCAATTTCAGACACGCTATAACCTTTTTCTAAATAGAATAAATTTGCCATAACACCCATGACTACGTCAGCAATTCTGTAAAGAGATATTAAAAGAAGAATAATGACTGCAAATTTTCCATATCTTATTATAAAATTTTTAATGGGCTCTATGTAAGATTTATTAACTAAATTTTTATTAACTACTCTAATTTTTGTTAGTGTATACATCAAAGTTCCACAAATTATAAAACATAAAGCTAGTTTAAAAGTTGTAAATAAAAAATTTAAAAAATTATCGTTATAGGATTTTTGTATAATTGAATATAGGTAAATAAAAATAAATACCGATAATATTGTTATAAAAAAGAGACGCAGATGTTGCATGGTATTTTTTGACTTTATTTGAAATTTGGATGGATCTTTGGATATAATATTTGCAAATATTCCAATTAACATTAGTAAAGCCATGGTCAAATATACTTTTTTCCATACAGATTGATCATATTGTTCTACACCCCAATATGATGCCAACCATAAGCTTCCTGCTCCACCTATAAGCATTCCTATTCTATATCCAGCTATATACATTGATGAAAGTGGCCCCTGTTTGTTTTGATTTACTGACTCAATTCTAAAAGCATCAATTATAATGTCTTGAGTAGCACTAAAAAAAGCTACTAAAGTTATACATATTGCTGTGATTTTTAAGTTTTTCTGTGGATCTGTAAACGAAGTTAATATTAGTGATATTATTATTAATATCTGAACAATTAATAACCAACTTCTTCTTTGGCCCATCTTTGAAAAAAACGAAATATTAATTTTATCTACTATAGGAGACCATAAAAATTTAAATGCATAAGCAAAACCTGCCCAACTAAAAAGAGTTATTGTTCCTCTAGCTACCCCTGCTTTAGATAACCATACAGATAGTGTAGAAAATACTAGAAGTATTGGCAATCCAGAAGAAAAACCTAACATCAACATTTTAAGAGGTTTCTCGCTTATAAAAAAAGATATTTTTTTTCTCAATTATTTTCTCCAAAAAGAAGGTAAAAAAACTATTAATATTGCGAATATTTCCAACCTTCCCATTATCATACCCAAACTTAGCAACCATTTTGATTGCTCAGGCAAGTTAGAGTAGTTACTATTTGGTCCAATTTCACTTCCTAGACCTGGACCAACATTTGACAATGATGAGGCAGCACCAGATATAGATGTTGTAAAATCTAAGCCAGTTAAAGTTAGCAATGAAGCTAAAACAAAAAAAATTAATATATACAGATAAACAAAAGAAACTATAGATGCAATTAGCTTATCATCTACATTACTGTCGTTATATCTTAAATTTATAATTGCTCTAGGGTATATAACTTTTAAAAGTTGATTTTTTACAAAATAATATAGTATATGTACTCTAAATATCTTTATACCACATGTCGTTGATCCAGCGCATCCACCAATAAACATTAATATCAAAAAAAATATAAGCGGAAAGTTTCCCCATTGGTCAAATTCTTTAGTGACATAACCTGTTCCTGTTAGAATTGATACTACGTTAAAAATTATAGATCTGATAGAGATTTCAAATATATTTTGATTTACAATTGCTAAATAAACAAAAAGTATAAAAACTGATATAATAATCATTTTAAAAAATAATTTTATTTGTTCATCCTTAAAGATTATTTTTTTATTACCAGAAATAAATTTGATATAAGAAATAAATGGAATACTTCCCAATAAAATAAAAATAATAGAGACAGTTTCTATTTTAGGATTATTAAAATAACCTATTGACTGATCATAATTTGAAAAACCACCTGTAGATATTGTTGTCATTGCGTGTGATAAACTATCAAAATAATTCATGCCTGAAATTTTATAAAAGAGAGCACAAGAAAAGGTGAGTACTAGATAAATAATAATTAATCTTAAAGAAATCTGCTTAGACTTAGGAAGAATTTTTTCTGAAGTGTCATTACCTGAAATTTTTAATAATTGCATACCTCCAATGTTCATAATTGGCATTAAAGTAATTGCCATTAAAATTATTCCAATTCCTCCTAACCATTGAAGCATTGCTCGCCAAATTAGAATTGCTTTTGGTGTAGTTTCAATGTTAGAAATTATAGTTGAACCAGTTGTTGTAATACCTGACATACTTTCAAAAAAAGCATCAGTTACAGACAGATTAAGTTCTGAGAAAATAAATGGGATAGACCCAAAAATTGCAATACTAATCCATGAGAGTGCAGTAAGTAAAAAAGCCTGTTGAGTATTTATTGTTTTCTGATGATCTATATTTGATAAAAAAAATAGTATACCAAATATAACAGTAATTATTGATGAAATAATAAAAGTTGAATTAAATTCTTTATAAAATAGCTGAAATATAACAGGTATTAACATCGCAACTCCTAAAATTACAAGCAATATACCTAGTGTAAAAAATACAGTTTTATAATTGGACATTTTTATCGAACATTATTTTATGGAAAATAAATTTCAACATTATAAGAATAAAATATATTCTAAAAATACAAGATATTTTAGATTGATGATAAAAATTAAAACAGAAGATATACAAAAATCAAATTCTTGGCCAATTGTAGAAGCAAAAAAGATTCTTAAGGAAAGAAAAAAATATATTGATAAAAAAGGAAAAATCATTCTTCAAACTGGGTATGGTCCTTCAGGATTACCTCATATTGGGACCTTTGGGGAGGTTGCAAGAACAAGTATGGTTGTTAATGCATTGAACTATTTAACCGATCTACCAAAAGAAATTATTACATTTTCGGACGACTTAGATGGCTTAAGAAAGGTACCAGATAATGTCCCAAATAAAGATGTGCTAAATAAAAATTTACATAAACCACTTACAAATATTCCAGATCCATTTGAAAAATTTAAAAGCTTTGGAGAGCATAATAATGAAATGCTCAAAAAATTTTTGGATAAATTTAAATTTGAATACAAATTTATGAGTTCAACAAATTTATATAAATCTGGTTTTTTTAATTCTACACTAAAAAAAATATTAGATAATTACGAGGGTATAATGAATATAATTATTCCAACATTAGGAAAAGAAAGACAAAAAACATATTCGCCTTTCTTACCTATATGTAATGAAACCGGTAAAGTTTTAGAAATACCAATCATTGAAATAGACAAAAAAAATTCATCTTTAGTTTTTGATAATAATGGAAAAAAATTGAAGGCAAGTATTTTAGATGGTAACTGCAAACTTCAATGGAAGGTAGATTGGGCAATGAGATGGTATACGCTTGATGTTGATTTTGAAATGTACGGAAAAGATTTAATTGAGAGCGCAATTCTATCCAGTAAAATAATTAAACTTTTAGGAAAAAATAATCCTTCAGGTTTTGCTTATGAATTATTTCTTGATGATAAAGGTGAAAAAATATCAAAGTCTAAAGGTAATGGTGTAACTATTGAGGAATGGTTGGATTATGCTTCACCAGAAAGTTTGTCGTTGTTCATGTATCAAAATCCAAAAAGAGCTAAAAAATTATATAAGGAGATTGTACCAAAGGCTGTAGATGAGTATCTAGATTTAATAGAAAAAAGCAAAAAACAGGATGCACGAGAACTATTGCTGAATCCTTTGTGGCATGTCCATAATGGTAATATTCCATCTGAGGATAACATTATGAGTTTTTCCATGCTTTTAAATTTAGTTGAAACAAGCAATGCATCATCTGAAGAAATACTCTGGAAATTTGTAAAAAACTATAAAACAAATGTTGCTAAAAATAATTTTCCTATATTTAATAATTTAATAAAATATTCAATCAAATACTTTAACGACGTTGTCAAACAAAATAAAAAATACAAAAAACCTAATAGTTTTGAAATGAAAGCATTGTTAGATTTAATTTCAAAATTAGAAAGCTGTTCTGATAATATGAAGCCCGAGGATATACAGACAGAAATTTATACTGTAGGAAAAAACAATGGTTATAAAGAAAACCTTAGAGAATGGTTCAAATTAATCTACGAGGTAGTATTTGGGGTAGAAAATGGTCCAAGGCTAGGATTTTTCATCAGTTTTTTTGGAAGGAAGGAAATGATTTCACTTATTAAAGAGAAAATAAATTAATGTTTAATAAAATTAGACCATTAATATTTAAGTTAGATCCTGAATTTGCCCACTCGCTAGCTATTAAAGCTCTCAAAACAAATTTATTTCTAAAACAAAAAATTCCAGAGGACTTATATTTGAAATCTAGCTTATTTGGAAAAGAGATTAAAAACCCAATTGGAATTGCTGCTGGGTTTGATAAAGACGCTGAAGTTTATAATTCATTATTTAATTTAGGTTTTGGTTTTGTAGAGGTAGGAACAGTCACGCCTCTAAAACAATATGGAAATAAAAAACCAAGAGTTTTCAGATTAGAGAACGATAAAGCTTTGATAAATCGTCTAGGTTTCAACAATTCAGGTAGTGATAATGTAAGTAAAAGAATAAAAAAAAATAAACCAATTGGTATACTCGGTGTAAATATAGGGCCTAATTGGGATAGTAAAGACAGAGTAGAAGATTATCTTATTGGTTTTAAAAAATTCCACAACTTAGCAGATTACATAACAATAAATATTTCCTCGCCTAACACAGAAAACTTGAGAGATTTTCATAATTTAGATGAATTAGAGAATTTACTAGATAAAATTTTTGCTGAAAAAAGAAAATTAAGCAGCAAAATTCCAATTGCCTTGAAGGTTTCACCAGACATTAATAATGAAATCATAAAAGAAATATCTAAATTATTAATAGAATACAAAGTCAATGCATTAATAGTTTCAAATACCACTGATCAAAATAGAGATAATTTAAAAGATCATCAAAAATTTCAAAGAGGTGGTTTATCAGGTAAACCTTTGAGAGATATATCAAATAAGTTAATAAACTATTTTTTTAAAAATCTAAATGGACAAGTAAAAATAATTGGAGTGGGAGGTGTAGACTCTGGAAAATCTGCTTATGAAAAATTTTTAAGTGGGGCTGATTTTGTTCAGCTTTACACTGGTATGGTCTTTAGAGGACCTAAAATTGCAATAAAAATTAATGAAGAACTTAAAACAATATTAAAGGAAAAAAAAATAAAAAATTATTCTGAAATTATAGGTAAATTATAAACTTGACTGAAACAAAAAGTACATTTATACAGCTTCATCATGTCAAAGAAGTGTGAATTAACGGGAAAAAAACCTTTAAAAGGACACAAGGTAAGTCACGCAAACAATAAAGTAAAAAGGAGATTTTTACCTAGTGTAAAAAAAGTAAGTTTCAAAAGCGATCTTCTTAATAAAAAATTAAAAATAACTGTATCTAATGCAGCAATGAGATCTATAGATAAAAAAGGTAGTTTCGATCAATTTATGAAAACAGTTAAATCAAAAAATTTATCTATAAGATTAAAGAAAATTAAAAAAAGCATAATTCAAAAATCAGCATAATGAATAAAGTGTTCTTAACTTTATCCCTTTTAATGGGATTAATAGTTCTAATTTCAAACTTTTTAGTTCAGTTTCCCGTTAAGTATTATGGATTAGAGGAAATATTAACTTATGGAGCTTTTAGTTATCCTGTTGCTTTTCTAATTACGGATTTAGCAAATAGATCTTTTGGGAAATTAATAGCTAGAAAAATTGTTTATTTTGGTTTTACAATTGGAATATTATTTACGCTCCTATTTTCCACAAATTTTTCAGATTTAATCTCTATTAGAATAGCCATTGGATCTGGAACAGCATTTATTATAGCTCAATTATTAGATGTACAAGTTTTTGACAAATTGAGAAGGAAAACATGGTTTGTTGCTCCATTATTTTCCTCGTTAATCGGATCAACTGTAGATACGTTTTTATTCTTTTCTATATCGTTTTACGGAACTGGAGTACCTTGGGTAACATTATCACTTGGAGATTTAGGTGTAAAAATATTAATAGCTTTAATTATGTTAGTACCTTTTCGTTTACTGTTGGGAATTTTAAAACCTATTTGATTAAATATCCGGTTCTTGTTGCGTCATACAATGTACTGCGCCAAAACCCCAGATTAATTTACTACAATCAATTGTAATGACTTTTCTATTACTAAAAAATTTTTTAAAAATTTTTAAAACTTTAATATCTTTTTTATCGTTATATATCGGAAGAAGTACTATTTTATTTCCAATAAAGAAGTTTAGATAAGTTGCTGGAACTCGTACTTTATTAATATATTTCGCTTTTGGCATTGGAATTTTGATTATCCTAAATTTTTCCCCTTTTATATCTCTCGCTTTCTTTAAAATTTTTAAATTCTCATTTAATGTTCTATAATTTTTGTCTTTTTTATTTGTCTCAAAACAAGTCATTATTGTATTTTTTGAAACAAATCTTGATATATCATCTATATGGCCGTGAGTGTCATCACCTTCAATACCCCTATTGAGCCATATAAAGTTTTTAATACCAAAATATTTTCCTAAAAATAACTGATAATCTTTTTTTTTTAAGCCTGGATTTCTCTCTTGTTTTTTACTTAACAGACATTCTTTAGTTAATAAAACTGAACCTTTTCCATTTACATCAAATGCTCCACCCTCCAGAACAGGGTAATATTTTTTTTTATTATAATTTATATATGGATTTACTTTTTGTATCATAGTCAGCTTACATATTTTTGAAGGAATTTTGTTATCCTTTTTAAAATTTTGATATTTCGACCACCCATTAAACTCAAAGTTAAGAATTGTTTTTTTACCAGTAGTTTGATTTTTCACGTAAATTGGACCAAAATCTCTAATCCATATTCTATCTGTATCGATCTTATAAAATTTAACATTAGGCTTCTTAAATCTTTTTATTTTTAATAGTTTTATAATTTCATTTTTATTTTCATTTTTTTGAATTATTAAGTTTACTTTTTGTGAAATTGATAATTTAGAGATTATATTTGAAATAGTTCCAGGAATACTATTAAAATATCCTGGCCAATCATTTTTATTATGTGGCCAAACAATCCATACTGATTTTTGTTTTTCAAATTCACCAGGCATTATAAAGCTACAAGTTTTTATAGCTTTATTCATCTTTAGGATTTTCTAATATACTTTTATATGCATCAATTCTTCTATCTCTCAAAAAAGGCCAATGTTGTCTAGTGCTTTCAACTTTCTTTAAATCGATTTCCGTAATTAAAATACCATCTTTTTTACTTCCCAATTTACCAATAATTTTTCCACTTGGATCCGAAACAAATGAGTTGCCCCAAAAATCAATTTTGGTCTTACCGTTTCGTTCAATACCGACTCTGTTTATTGCTGCAACATATACACCGTTTGCAATTGCATGTGACCTTTGGATGGTAATCCACGAATCTAATTGTTTTTTTCCAAATTTCTTTTTTTCTTTAGGGTGCCACCCTATTGCAGTAGGATAAAAAATAATATCTGCACCTTTTAAAGCTGTTATTCTTGCCGCTTCAGGAAACCACTGGTCCCAACAAATAAGGGATCCAATATTGCAATACTTGGTTTTGGTACTTTTAAAACCAAGATCGCCAGGTGCAAAATAAAATTTTTCGTAATAGCCTGGGTCATCGGGAATATGCATTTTTCTATATTTATTAATTATGTTTCCTTTTTCGTCAATTATGAGAACCGTATTATGATACATTCCAGAAATCTTTTTCTCAAATAAAGATAAAATTAGAATAACAGACAATTCTTTCGCAATTTTACAAAAAATATCAGTTGTTTTATTTGGAATTTTTTCGGCTAATTTAAAGTTTGAATGTTTTTCAGTTTGACAAAAATATTGAGACAAAAATAGTTCAGGAACACATATAATTTTAGCCCCTTTATTTGATGCAACTCTAATTTTAGAAATAGCTTTTTTAATGTTTAAATTTAAAGATTTTGAAATTTTTAATTGAATTAAACCAATCTTGGTTTTTTTTGTCATTTTATCAAAATAATTTAGAAAATTTTTTTCTAACCCTTTTTTTCCATTCGCCACAATGGTAAGCATTGCTCACTATAAGAGGCAATACACTCGTAGCTTCAGCAAAAACCATTTGTTCCTTAGAGGTATCAACTTTGCCCCAAGAACTAGCCTCTTTCAAAGTTGAACTACTGCACGCTCCATCTCTAGAGTCCGCAACTGTAATTTGAATAGCATATTTATGCATTTCCACTTCTTTCCCAAGCAGCTCTGCACAAATAACTGTATCCTGAATAAAATTTTTTGGCACTCCTCCACCAATCATCAATAAACCAGATCCTTTTGATTTTATCTTTATCTCGGTTAATTCTCTAAATTCTTTAATTGAATCAATAGTCATATGCTTTTTTGGATTTTTTTCTTGATGCATCACCAACCCAAATCCAGCGCTTGAGTCTGTGAATGCAGGACAAAATATAGGCACGTTATAATCATATGACATTTCAATTAAAGAACCTTTTTTCTTTGCATTTTTTTTTAAATATTTACCAAGCTCACAAATAAATTCTCTCGACGTATAGGGTCGTGGTTCAAGTGAATCAGCAATTTCTCCAATTACTTTATCACAATGTTGCAGTTCCTCTTCATCAATATAAGTGTCATATATTCTATCAATATAATTTTTTCTTAATTCAGTATCATTTTGAAACTGAGAGCCTTGATAATGCCTAAATCCCAAGGCCTCAAAAAAATCCATATCAATGATTGATGCTCCGGTTGCGACTATAGCATCGACCATATTATATTTAACTAAATCTCTATAAATATGCATACACCCAGCTGCAGAGGTTGAGCCTGCTAAAGTTAAAAAAATTGTACAATCTTTTTCACTTAGCATTTCATTATAAATTTTTGCAGCATTAGCTGTCTCTCGAGATACGAAAGACATCTTTTCCATTGAAGAAATTATAGGCCTTGCATCAAACTTTGTTATATCAATGTGTTCAACTGGTTTATTGAGAAAATCTTTTTTACTGTTATGACCTAGGTTTTTTTTCACAGAACTCTAAGCAACCAGAATACTTTTGCTTTTATCTTTATCATACATAGTCATTATTGGCTCATCCTCAACTTCAAAAATTTTATCAGAGTAAAAACCATTAAATTGAGTTCTAAATGTAAGACCATAAGCACCTAACTGTCCTAGTTCTATGTAATCATTTTCTTTTATATTGTTTGGGAGTATAAAAGGACCTTTCATATAGTCCATGCTATCACATGTTGGACCATAAAAATCAAATGCTGTCATTTTTTTTGATATCATTCTTCCATTTGTAATAAGTCTAGATGGATAAACTATATTTGGAACACCTCCATCAAATAAAGATCCATACGTACCATCGTTAATATATAGTTTTTGTTTTTTTCTTAAATTTACTCTTACAATTGTTGAGCCAGACTCTGCTACCAGCGCTCTACCAGGTTCACATATTATTTTTGGTAACTTATCTAACTTAAGATTATTTAATGATTTTTTTATTTCCTTAAAGTAATTATTTAAAGTTTGTGGTATTAAGTCAGGATAAATAGTTGGAAACCCTCCACCGATATTTATTACCTCGGGCATAATTTTTGTTTTCTTAATTAAATTCCCAATTTCGGATATTCCCTTTGTATAAGAAATAGGATGCATGCATTGAGAACCGACATGAAAACTTAACCCTAATTTTTTTGTATATTGGTTTGTAAGTCTAATTAGACCTGGTGCTTCGTTAGTATTAGCACCAAATTTTTTTGATAAATCAATTTCTGCGTGCTCATTTGAAACTGCAATTCTTACATATAATTCTAAATCATTTGCGTGATTAGTAGTCTCTAGAATTTTGATTAGTTCATCCTTAGTATCCAGCGAGAATGCTTTTACCCCAAAATTGAAATATGCATCCCTTATGTCCTCTCTACTTTTTACAGTGTGCATGTACGAGCACTCTAAAGAATTGTCTATCTTTTTTATATCTTGGATTTCTTTAATAGATGCTACATCGAAGTTTCTAATACCACTCTCAATTAATGTTTTTATAACTGCTATGTTCGGATTAGTTTTAACTGCGTATAAAACTTTACCCGGGAAATTTTTTATAAAGTATTTTGAAGCTTTTTTTATTGATTTCTTTCTGATGCAGTAAACTGGATCAGATGGTTTTAACTCAGTTATTAGTTCATAAACCGATTTAAATTTTTTCATTTTTAGCTCCTTAAAAAAAATTTAATAAAAAAAAACTGCACAACTTATATGCAATTTTTGTAGATCGTTTTTTACTTATATAGTGAGCTCTGTAAAGAAAATTATGAGGTTTTTTTGGTTTTTTTTGACTATTGAAATTTTAGTATTTATGACCATATGACCTCTACAATGGAGACAGATAAGGTTAAAAATATAAACGAATTTGAGGACAAATCTCTTCTGATAGTAGATGACGATAATCCCTTTAGAGAAAGACTTGCAAGAGCGATGGAAAAAAAGGGTTTTAAAGTTTTTCAAGCTGAGGGAGTAAAAAAAGGAATTGATGCCGTAAAATCAAATAAACCAGCTTTTGCAGTTGTAGATTTAAGACTAGGTGATGGAAATGGACTAGAGGTTGTAAAAGAAATTCAAAATTCTAACTCTGGGAGCAGAGTAGTAATGCTCACTGGATATGGAAACATACCAACAGCTGTAGCAGCTATTAAACAAGGTGCTATAGATTATCTCGCTAAGCCAGCAGATGCAGATGATGTAGAAAAAGCCTTATTAGCGAATCCCAACAAAAAAGCGGATCCACCTGAAAACCCAATGTCTGCTGACAGAGTAAAATGGGAACATATTCATAGGGTATTTGAACTGTGTAATAGAAACGTATCTGAAACTGCAAGGAGACTTAAAATGCACAGACGTACATTACAAAGAATTTTGTCTAAAAGATCACCTAGATAATTTTTCTTAATTTAGATAAATGAGGAATAAGAATTGTAAGAATTATTATTTTTAAAAATTCTGCTAAAAGAAAAGGTTCCGCACCTAATTTAAATATTGGTTTATCCCAACCAATTAAATATCCCAACCATACAATGCCTAGTAAATAAATTGTGAAAATAGAAAAAACTATTTTTATAAAATTTAAAAAAGGATTTTTGTTATATTTAAAATATCCAGCAAAAAAAACAGCACCAAGGAATCCTAAAAGATAACCCATTGTTGGACCTGTGAAATATACTAATCCTGTACCTTTCTCAGGAGAATTCGAAAAAACGGGTAGACCAATTATACCTTCAAATAAATAAACACTTACAGTTGCTAATCCAATTTTGTATCCAAAGGAAGCTCCTATTAAAATAATCATAAAAGTTTGCATAGTCATTGGCACTGGATAAAATGGAATTTTTATTTTTGCTGACAGAGTTATTAACAGTGAACCGAAAATTATAATAAAAAAAATTTTAAAAATTTTTTGAATTTGTAATATTTTTACATTTTCCATAAAATGACTTTATAATTTTTAATTAAATTATTCTAGTCTTTTATTAGTTTTATAAATACATCTTCTAAATCAGGATCAGTTGATTGAACGTCTAAAATATCTATATTTTGAGCTTTAAGACTGTCAATAATATTTTGAATATTTACTTTATTTTTTTCATATGAAATAATTAATTCTTTAGAATTATTAGATACTATTTTAATTAAATTAGATATATCTCCTAAATTAGAGACTTTTTTATTTATTTTAAATTTGACTATTTTACCTTGTATTTTATTTAACATATTTTCTGTAGTATCTAATGCAATCAATCTACCTTTATTTATTATAGCAATTCTGTCACACATTTCCTCTGCCTCTGACAAATAGTGGGTAGTTAAAATTATAGTCACTCCTATACTTTGGAGAGATTTAACATTTTCTAAAAGTTTTTTTCTTAATTCAACATCTACTCCGGCAGTTGGCTCATCTAAAATAACTATAGGTGGCTTATGAACTAATGCTTTTGCTATTAAAAGCCTTCTTTGCATTCCACCAGATAAATTTCTTGTATAGCTATTGGCTTTATCTTTCAAAGACACTAATTCAAGAATGGTATCAGTTATTCGGTCTTTTTTTTTTACACCATAAAGACCTGCTTGTAGCTCTAGTAAATTTTTTGGAGTAAAAAAAGGATCTACATTTATCTCTTGAGGAACTATACCTAAAGAGGCCCTAACTTGTCTTGGATTTTTGTCTAAATTAAAACCCCAAACATTCACATCTCCAGACGTTTTTGTAGTTATACCAGATAAAATATTTATGAATGTACTTTTTCCTGCTCCGTTAGGACCTAATAGACCAAAAATCTCACCTTCATTCACCTCTAAGTTTAAATTTTTAAGAGCTTGAATATTTTTGTTATAGATTTTGTTTAAATTTTTTACAGAAAGTACAATTTTATTATTCATTTAAATTTATAGGCTTATAACATTAAGATAAGTTAAAATAAAATTTATAAATGAGCAAAACATCCAAATCTGAAAACTATTATTTAATCGATGGATCTGGATATATTTTTAGAGCATATTATGCTTTACCTCCATTATCTAGAAAATCTGACGGTTTACCGACTGGTGCAGTTGCAGGATTCTGTAATATGTTATTTAAATTATTAGAAGATTCAAAATCTTTAGAAAATAAATCTAGGCCCACTCATTTTGCGGTTATATTTGATTCTGCAAGGAAGAACTTTAGAAACGAAATTTATTCTGATTACAAAGCGAATAGATCAGATGCACCCGATGATTTAATTCCACAGTTTGATTATATAAGAAAATCTGTTGAAGCATTTAATTTACCATCTATTGAACTTACTAATTATGAAGCAGATGATTTAATCGCAACTTATAGTGAACAGATAATAAAAAAAGGTGAAAATGTTACAGTAGTATCTTCTGATAAAGATTTGATGCAACTATATAAAAAAAATTTAAGAATTTACGATCCAATGAAAAATAAGTTTATTAGTGAAGAAGATATACAAAAAAAATTTGGTGTCAGCGCAGATAAAGTTGTAGATGTTCAATCTTTAGCAGGAGATAGCAGCGATAACGTGCCAGGTGTGCCAGGAATAGGTATTAAGACTGCTGCAGAACTAATTAATGAATATGGTTCATTGGAAAAATTATTATTAAACACAAAAAAAATTAAACAAAATAAGAGAAGAGAAACACTTATAGAAAACCGTGAAAAAGCAATAATAAGTAAAAAACTGGTAACTTTAAAAAGAGATGTACCTTTAGAAGTTCCATTCGGTGAATTTAAATTAAAACAAATAGATAAAAAAAAATTGTATAATTTTTTAAGAGATATGGAGTTTAATAGATTATTAAGTTCAGCAATATCAACCTATGGAGAGATTGATTTCAAAGATGAAAAAAAAATATTTACTCAAAATAAATCAGAAAAAATTTCAAAAAAAAACTATATTTTAATAAAAAATGAAAACGAACTTAACAAATTAATATCTCAAATTGAAGAGTTAACTGAAATATCTATAGACACAGAAACAAGTTCTCTTGATCCTCATCAAGCAGATTTAATCGGTATATCAATATCTCCAAAAGTTGGAGTAAGTTATTATATCCCTCTAAATCATAAAAATTATAAAAATTTAAACGAGAAAAATGTTCTAAAAAAACTTGAGAAAATTCTAATAGACAAAAGTATAAAAAAAATTGGTCAAAATATTAAGTTTGACTACATTATATTTTATAGAAGAGGAATTGATCTAGAACCTTTAGAAGACACAATGCTTATGTCATACGTTTTAGATGCAGGCAAAAACAGGCACAATATGGATACTTTGTCAGAGATTCATTTGGGTCACAAGACAATATCGTACAAAGAAATAGTAGGCACAGGTAAAAAACAAATAAATTTTAGCGAAGTCAATGTTGAAGATGCAAAAAATTATGCGGCTGAAGATGCAGATATTACTTTTAGACTTTACAAAAAATTTTTAATTAATCTTAAAAATGAAAAATTGATGAATATCTACGAGACTTTTGAAAAACCATTAATTAAAATTTTAGCACATATGGAAATAAATGGAATCAAACTTGACAAAAAATTTTTAAACAAATTGTCTGAAAATTTCCAAAAAAAAATCTCTAATTTGGAAAGAAAAATTTATAATATAACTAAAAAAGAATTTAAAATTGGATCAACTAAGCAACTTGGAGAAGTACTGTATAATGATTTGAAAATATCTGCTTTAAAAAAAACGAAAAAAGGTAGTTTTGCTACTGGTGCTAGTGTATTAGAGGATCTTGCTTATAAGGGTCATGAACTACCACAACTTGTTTTAGAATGGAGACAGCTCACAAAATTAAAAAATACTTATTCCGATTCATTGCCAGAATTCTTAAATCCTAACACAGGAAGAGTGCATACTAGTTTTCTATTAGCTGCTACAACAACTGGCAGATTAGCATCAAGTGATCCTAATTTACAAAATATTCCAATTAAATCTAATGATGGAAAGGAAATTAGAAAGGCATTTATTTCAAATAAAGGATGTAACTTATTATCCGCAGATTATAATCAAATCGAGATGAGAATATTAGCTGATCTTGCTGATGTTAAAGAGCTTAAAAAAGCATTCAACAATAAAGAAGACATACATTCATTAACAGCAAGCCAGGTTTTTAATGTCAAAATAAAAGATGTTACATCTGAGCTAAGGCGTAAAGCAAAGGCAATTAATTTTGGCATAATTTATGGTATTTCACAGTATGGTCTTGCAAAACAAATCTCCGTTTCAACTGGTGAAGCAGATGAGTTCCTAAAGTCTTACTTTAAAAAATTCCCTGAGATTAAAGATTATATGTCAACCACAATAAATTTTTGCAGAAAAAGTGGATATGTTAATAATATTTTTGGAAGAAGAACACATATAACAGGAATTAATGATAAAAATTTTAATGTAAGAAACTTTCAAGAGAGAGCTGCTATAAATGCCCCTATTCAAGGATCAGCATCTGAGCTAATGAGAATGGCAATGATTAATATTTTTGAAAAAATAGAAGTTAAAAAAATAAAAGATTGCAAGTTACTTTTACAAATTCATGATGAATTAATTTTTGAGGTTAAGAAAGATAATATAGATAATACAAAAAAATTAGTAGAAATTGGAATGAAAAGTGTTCAGAAAAGTGATTTGCATTCATTTTCAATTCCAATACTTGTAGATGTTAATATTGGTGAAAATTGGGGATTGTTACAATAAGATAAGCTATTGCCCAAATTATAACAATTTAGTATTTTTAATTACTGCATGACACATACAATTGCATTAGTAGATGATGATAGAAATATTCTAACAAGCATTAGTATAGCTTTAGAAAAAGAGGGATTTAAAGTCCAGACCTATTTAGACGGAGAAAGTGCACTAATTGGTCTATCCAGAACTCCCCCAGATTTAGCAATAATAGATATTAAAATGCCAAAAATGGATGGAGAAGAATTGCTTAAAAAATTAAGAAAAAAAACCTCATTGCCAGTTATTTTTTTAACCTCCAAAGATGAAGAGGTAGATGAGTTGCTAGGATTAAAACTTGGTGCAGATGATTTTGTGAAAAAGTCTGGGGGTTTTTCGATAAAAGTTTTAATAGAGAGAATTCGTGTTCAGTTGAGAAAAAAAAATGTCAATATTGAGGACACAAAAAATATTATTAATCATGGAAAACTTAAACTTGACCCTTCTCAATTGGAATGCGAGTGGGATGGCAAACAACTCCCAGATAAATTAACAACTACTGAATTTTTAATAGTTCAAGAGCTAGCAAAAAGACCAGGAATAATAAAAGAAAGAGCACAATTGATGGATATTGCATATAGAGAGGACACAGACATAGAGGATAGAACAATTGACAGCCATGTAAAAAGAATTAGAAAAAAATTTAAAAAGGTCGATGAAAATTTTTCAGCTATCGAAACTAGATACGGCAGTGGCTACAGGTGGAATGTCAGTTGATGTTTTCCTCAATTATTAAAAATTTATCAATCTTAAAAAAATTTTTATTTATTAATCTAATTATCTTTTTGTTTATAGGCTCACTAACAATAATCTATTTAAGTTACGTTCAACCAAATTTAATTAAAAAAAAAACTTCAATACATATTCAAATTTTAAATAATACTATACAAAACCTAAATAGATTGAATGTTCAATTTAACAAAGAGGATATTAAAAATTTTTTATTTTCTAAAAGATTTTTATTTCAGAGTGTTGATAGAGTAGTATTTTTAGATGAAGATTATGATATAATAGCAGACACTAACACTTTAGATTTAGATCCAAGGTCATTTAGTCAGAGAATTGATATAGTTGAATTTGATATTTCTAAAAATAATAATGAAACAGTTACTCAAGAAGATAAAATAAATAAAAAAAAAGAAACAGAGCTAAAAAAAAAAATATCAAATTATGCCTCCTCAACTAACTTTGGTAAACCCTTTACTTTTACAACAGAAAGTTATCAGCAATTCAAATTATCTACTGTAAAAAACTTAATAATAAATGATACACAGTCTGGTTATTTATTGATTTCAGAAAATGCGAATGAGATTAAGACCGCGATTAATGAAAGAAAAACTTTTATTATACGTACTGCTATATTTGTAGGAATTGTAATTTTTATTTTTTCCTTAGTTTTAAATAGGTATTTTTTAAAGCCAATCAAGAATTTGGTTAATTTTACTCAAAACATTAAAGAGAGAAGTAAAAAAAGAGTTGATTTAACAAATTTAATTAAAAGAAATGATGAATTAGGTAAGTTGTCACATTCATTAAGCGATATGACAAATGAATTACAAAAAAGAGTAAATACAGCAGAAAACTTTTCTACTGATTTAGTACATGAGATTAGAAATCCACTGGCATCATTAAAAAGTGCTTCAGAAATTTTAAGTGAAACAAGCAGTAATAATGAGAAAGAAAAATTAGTCAAAATTTTATCACACGATGTTGAAAGAATCGAAAGACTAATTACAGACTATTCACAAATGTTAAAAGATGAAGTTGCTATAACTCAAGAACAAATGAAGAATATAGATTTAGAGGAAGTTATCAATTCAGTTGTTGACGACTTTAATGCAATATATTTTTCAAAAAGAGGAATTAAGATTAACTTTAAAATTCAAAAAAATGGTGAAAAATACTTTATAAAAGGAATTGAAAATAGAATTGAACAAGTTTTAGCCAATCTTCTTGAAAATTCTATTTCTTTTAGTGAAGATAACAAAAAAATCATAGTCGAACTTAAGAAAAATAAAAACAATAAAATCCAACTTTCAGTAGTTGATGAGGGAAGAGGGTTTAAAGAAAAAAATACTGAAAAAATTTTCAAAAGATTTTATAGCAATAGACCTGAAAAATTTGGAGAGCATTCAGGATTAGGTTTGAATATAGTGAAAAATCTTGTTGATTTACACGGAGGGAGCGTAATTGCATCAAATAACAAGGCTAAAAACGGGGCGAGAGTTGATATTTATTTTCCAGTAGTAAATTGACTAGTTGAATAAATTTTGAATTAATGTACAAGCAGAAAAAATATGACTGATTATAAAGTAAAAGATATTGATTTAGCTGATTTTGGAAGAAAAGAAATTTCTCTTGCAGAGACTGAAATGCCAGGCCTTATGGCTTTGCGTAAAGAATACAAAGGCAAGAGTCCATTGAAAGGTGCAAGAATTTTAGGATGTTTACATATGACAATACAAACAGCAGTTCTAATTGAAACTTTAGTTGACCTTGGTGCTGAGTGCAGATGGTCGTCTTGTAATATATTTTCTACCCAGGATCACGCTGCTGCAGCTATAGCAAAATCTGGAACTCCAGTTTTTGCATGGAAAGGTGAAACTGAGGATGAGTATTGGTGGTGTGTGAGACAAACAATCGAAGGAAAAAAAGATTGGAAACCTAACATGATCTTAGATGATGGGGGAGACCTAACAGCTTTAATGCATAAAGATTATAAACATCTCATGAAAGACATTAGAGGCTTGTCAGAAGAAACGACCACAGGTGTTTTGGCTTTAAAAAAAATGGAAAGCGAAGGAACTCTTTTAGTTCCAGCCATAAATGTAAATGACTCAGTTACAAAATCGAAATTTGACAATCTATATGGTTGTAGAGAAAGCCTAGTAGATGGTATCAAAAGAGCAACAGATGTGATGATGTCAGGAAAAGTAGCCATAGTAGCTGGTTTTGGTGATGTAGGAAAAGGAAGTGCAGCATCATTGAGACAGGCTGGTGCACGAGTAATGATTACTGAAACAGACCCGATTTGTGCACTACAAGCCGCTATGGAAGGCTATGAAGTAGTCCTGATGGATGACATGATTAAGCATGCAGATATAGTTGTGACTGCTACTGGAAATAAAGATATCATAACAGCTGATCATATGAGAGATATGAAAGATAGAGCAATACTTTGTAACATTGGTCACTTCGATAATGAAATTCAGGTTGAAGCACTTAGAAATTATAAATGGGACGAAATAAAACCACAGGTTCATGAAATAGAACTCCCTAGCAAAAAAAGAATAATTTTACTTGCGGAAGGAAGATTAGTAAACTTAGGATGTGCGACTGGACATCCAAGTTTTGTTATGAGTGCATCTTTTACAAATCAAGTTACAGCTCAAATAGAATTATGGAATAATTTTGATAAATACAAAAAAAAAGTTTATGTTTTACCAAAACATCTAGACGAAAAAGTTGCGATGCTTCATTTAGAAAAAGTTGGAGCTAAGTTGACCAAGTTATCTAAAGAGCAAGCAGATTATATTAGTGTAAAACAAGAAGGACCTTACAAACCAGATGCCTATCGCTACTAAGGGTAGCTCGTTAGAAGTTTCAAATCTAAAAGTTTTAAAAAATTTAGCTTGTAAAATTGCAAATAAAATAAAGTCGGGAGAAACAATTTTATTATATGGTCAGCTCGGAGTAGGAAAAACCACATTTGCTCGGTTTTTTATAAATCATTTACAAAAAAAAACAAATTCAGAAATTACTGAAGTACCAAGTCCAACATTTACTATAATGTACGAATATGTGGCTAAAAAAAAACTAATACAACATTATGATCTTTATAGGGTAAAAAATTATAAAGAATTGAGTAATATTGGTATTTTCGAGGATAAAGAGGTACTTTCTTTGGTAGAATGGCCAGAAAAAATAAAATTTAAACCAAAAAACCGTATCGAATTAAAATTTAAATATTCAAAAAAATTTAAAAATAGGAATATAAAAATTAAACTTTTTGGAAATTGTAAAAATTATGAATTTTAAAAAAATTAAAGGCGACGCATCAGATAGGGAATTTTACAGATCAAATAATTCTATATTAATTTATTCGAAAAAAAATAAATATAAAAATCTTTTAGTATATGACTGTATTAATAAAATTTTGAATAGTCATAAAATACATGCACCAAGGCTTATAAAAAGTGATTATAATAAAAACTGTATACAGATTACTGATCTAGGAAAAAAAAGTGTAAAAAATATTCTAAAGAAAAATAATAGATATAAAATCTATAAAAAAATTGTTGATATACTCACTAATTTTAAAAAAATAAAAAATACAAAAACCATAAACTTTAATGGGAAATACTATCGTATGAAAAAGTATAATTACAAAGATTTATATAAAGAGGCAGATTTATTTAATAAATGGTACACGCCATATTATGATAAAAAATTGGCGAAACCTCTTAAAAAAAAAAAAATTAGAAAAATTATAAATGACTTAATAAAAAAAATAAAATTACCAAATAATACCTTTGTTCATCGAGACTTTCATGTTTCTAATATGATGTATAAAAATAAAAAAATATACTTGATAGATAGCCAAGATGCTGTTGTTGGTAATCCGGCATATGATTTGGCGTCATTAATAGATGACGTTAGATATAAATCTTCAAATTTATTAAAAAAAAAAATTTATGCATATTTTTTACAAAAGAATAAAAAAATAGATAGAAAATCTTTTCAAAATGATTTTTTAATCCTTTCAGTTTTGAGAAACTTGAAAATTTTAGGAATTTTTACAAGACTTGCAAAAAGAGATAAAAAAAATAATTATCTGAAATTAATACCCTATACATGGAAATTAATCAAATTTAGAACAAGCAGCAACGACATCTTTGATGAATTAGTATCCTGTTTGAATAATAAAAATTAAAAAAAAATGAAAAAATTAAACACAGCTATAATTATGTGCGCAGGTTTTGGTAAAAGATTAAAGCCGCTCACAAATAAAGTGCCAAAACCTCTATTAAAAATAGATAATAAGTCTCTTCTAGAAAATACAATAGAGTTATTATTTAAATTAAATATAAATAAAATTTTCTTAAATTCCCATCATTTAAGTCAACAAATAAAAAAATTTATTTTAGAGAAGAAATTATCAAAAAAAATTAAAGTATTTGATGAAAAGAAAAACATTCTTGGCACAGGAGGAGGTATTTTAAATATTATAAAATCCTCGAAAGATAAAAATTATTTAGTTTTAAACCCAGACACAATTTGGGATGAAAAATATGTATCTGAAATAGTTAGAATGAAAAACTTATATTTTTCTAAAAAAGTATTAAATATGCTACTTGTGGTTAAAAAAAAAAGAAGTTTTGATAAAAGACTAATTGGTGATTTTTCAATGAAAAAAAATATTCTTACATATAATTCAAGGAAAGAATATATATTTACAGGTTGTCAAATAATAAACAGAAATCTATTTAATAATTTGAAAAAAAAAACTTTCCCAATTTCTCTAATCTGGAATAAATTGTTAATGAATAAAAGTTTATACGGCTATGAAAGTAAAATTAAATTTAAACATGTAACCGATTTTAAAATTTATAAAAAATTAATTAGTAAACAATAATTTTTTAGCTCTTGTTACATCAAGATACCTTGCTTCAATTACGTTTAAGCTTTTATCAAAATTTATAACCAAGGGGTTGCCAGTAGGTATTTCCAAATTTGAAATATCTTCATTACTTATTTTAAACAAATACTTACATAAAGCTCTAATAGAATTCCCATGTGCAGCAACCAATATTTTTTTTTTTAATTTTAGTAGTTTTAATATTTTACTTTCAAAATAAGGGATAACACGATTATATGTGTCTTCCAAAGATTCGGAGTCAGGAATATTTTTTTTTGGAATATTTTTGTATTTTTCTATATTCAATGGATGATATGCATTATTTTTATCTAAATTTTCTGGCTTTAAACTCCATGATCTCCTAAAATCATATACTTTTTTTTCTCCTAGCTTTTTTTTCATTTCTTCTTTATTTAGGCCAGTTAAAGCTCCGTAATGCCTTTCATTTAGTTGCCAGGCTTCTTCAAATTTTAGATTTTCAATTCTTGTAGTTT
Organism: Pelagibacteraceae bacterium AG-426-E17; assembly: GCA_003210095.1. Lineage (GTDB taxonomy): Bacteria > Pseudomonadota > Alphaproteobacteria > Pelagibacterales > Pelagibacteraceae > Pelagibacter. The sequence goes on along the minus strand of QCNP01000001.1, from coordinate 240,131 downwards.
CTTGGATTAACTTTAAAGTATTTATAGCTCTTTTTTGAAAGGAGGAAAAATAGTAATCAAATTTCAGATTCTCGCTATTAATGAGTTCCCCAGCAATTTTTGCTTCTTTTTTACCTTGATCAGATAAATCTATATCAACCCATCCAGTAAACTTATTTTGACTATTCCATTCACTCTGTCCATGTCTTATTAATACAAGGTGTACCATTTTTACATGTTAGATAGCTTAAAATTACAATTAAATAAATGTTTATAATAACAAAATTTAGAAAATATTTAGACTTATTTTTCAAAATTACCAATTTTATTATAATAATTCTATATTTATTTCCTGGGAGTATTCTTGGATGGATACTATATGGAAGTTTAAAATTACAACCTCAATTAACAAAAGATTTTTTATTTTTATCATCTAATCATTTTTATACATTTTTAATTTTATCATTTATTGCAGTTTTAAGTTATTCAAATAAATCAAAAAAACTTAATTACGTGTTTTTATATTTATTTTCTATCTCAATAATCCTAGAACTAGCTCATATTATAATTCCGAATAGAAGTTTTCAATTTGAGGATTTGATTGGCAACGTAACAGGTGTTATAATCAGCTATATATTGATAAAATTTTATGAGTTCATTCGAAGATAGAAAAAAAAATTTCGAAAACAAATTTGCTCATGATGAAGAGCTTAAATTTAAAGTAAATTCAAAAAGAAATAAATATTTAGGTGAATGGGCTGCAGAAATTTTGGGAAAAAAAGATCAAGAAAAAGAAAAATATATACTAGAAGTAATAAAATCTGATTTTAGTGAACCAGGAGACGAGGATATAATAAAAAAAGTATATCAAGATTTAAAAGATAACAATATTTCAGAAAATAATGTAAGAGAAAAATTAGATGAACTGCTTCAAATTGCAAAAAAAGATTTTTTATAGTTTGATTACCCTCTTTTTTTTAATTGCAAAACCTATTCATGCATTTGAGGTAGAGGGATTCGCAAAAGTTATTGATGGCGATACAATAATTGTAGATAAAAAAAAAATCCGATTATTAGGAATAGATGCACCTGAACTTAAACAGCATTGCAGGAAACCTTGGATCCAATTTAATTTTGTTACTTTAAATAAAAAATACAAATGTGGCTTAGTAGCAAAAGAAAGATTAGATAAAATTATTTCAAAAAATAAAATAAAATGTAAAGGTGAAAAGTATGATCGCTATAAAAGATTAATTGCAATTTGTTACAAAAAAAAAATTGATTTAAACAATTGGATGGTTAAAAATGGGTTAGCATTAAATTATACCAAGTATTCGAGAAAATATATTAGTTCCGAAATACAAGCTAAGAGAGAAAAATTGGGACTGTGGAAAGGTCAATTTGATAAACCATGGGAATGGAGAAAAAAAAATAAATAAATTATAATTCTGAAGTGATACATATTAAAAAAACTTGGATAATTTTTTTCTTTTTTTTAATAAGTTGCTCATCGATACCAAAAAATACATCTGATGGCTGTTCAATATTTTCCGAAAGATATTTATGGTATAAGCATTCAAAAAAAACAGAGCAAAAATGGGGTACACCAATTTATATACAATTAGCAATAATTAAAATGGAGTCTGATTTCGATTGGCTTGCTAAACCCGAGAGAAATAAGATTTTTAAAATAATTCCTTATAAAAGACCTTCATCTTCTTTTGGGTATTCTCAAGCAGTCAAGGGTACCTGGAAGCAATACAAAAAAGAAACAAACAATCCGCTAGCAATTAGAAATAGGTTTAAAGATAGTGTAGATTTTATTGGCTGGTATACAAGCAAGTCCTCAAAATTATTAAAAATTTCAAAAGAAGATCCCTTTAGACAATATATTGCTTATCATGAAGGGTGGGGCAATTATAAACACTATAAAAGAAATAAAAAGGTCATTAATTTAGCTAAAAAAGTAAAAGGTTATTCTGAAATATATAAAAAACAATTAACGAAGTGTAAAAAAAAATTAAGTCGAAAGAAATTTGTAATTTATTAATTTAACTCTTTATTTAATTTTTCCTCAATATAGTTAATACTTTTAGTATTTTTTCCAATTATCAAATAAATTACTGGTATCACATACAAGGTAAAAAATGTTGAAAAAAACATACCTGCAAATATCGTTATACCAACAGTTAATCTACTTGCCTCGCCAGGACCGCTGCTAATTATTAATGGTAAAACTCCAAATATAGTAGAGGATGATGTCATTAGTATTGGTCTTAACCTAATACTAGCTGACTCCATAACAGCTGTTTTAATATTTTTACCCTCAGCTCTTAATTGATTTGCGAATTCGACAATCAAAATCCCATTTTTTGTGGCTAGACCTATAAGAATGATTAACGCTATTTGACTATAAACATTTATTGAGCTTCCCACTAGTAATATACCGACTAAACCACCTAGAATAGCTAGTGGAACTGTTAACATAATAGTTAGTGGATGTTTGAAGCTTTCAAACTGGGCAGCCATTACTAAATAAGCAGTTATTAATGCTAAAACAAATATTAAATATATTTGATAACTAATTTCCTTTATTTGCTCACTTTCACCCTTGAATTCAACCCTGGCCTCTGGTGTATTTTTCTTCACCACATCTTCCAAAAAATTAAGTGCTGATACCAATGTATAATCGCCTATAATATTCGCAGATATTGTTACAGCTTTTTGTCTGTTATATCTTGATAAAAATGGAGAAGTACCTTCCTCATCAATTGTGACTAAATTAGATAGAGAAATAAGCTTATTGGTATTTTTTGATCTAACATAAACTTTATTTAAACTAGATGGCTCATTTCTATTTGATATATCACCTTGTAATATTATAGAATACTCTTTTCCATCTTTAGTAAAGTTAGTAACATTCTTTGAACCAAAAATTGTTTCAATAGTTTTTCCAATCTCAACAGTCGAGATACCTAAATCAGAGGTTTTTTCTTGATCTATTTTTACATTTAAAATTGGTTTATTAAGTTCAAAATCATCCTCAATATTTGCCAGATTTTTATTTTTTCTTGCCTCTAACTTTATTATTTCTTTCCACTTTATTAATTCCTCATATGTATTTCCTTGTATTACAAATTGAATAGGTTTTTCTACACCACCACTTCTAATTCCTTGTGGCATTATTGGAAAAGCTAAAACTCCGGGCACTTTAGAAATTTCTTTAAAAGACTCCATCATAATTTTTTGACCACTCCTGTCTCTTTTTTCCCAACTCTCTAGTAAAGCGATTATGAAGGCAGAGTTTACTTGTTTACTACTTTTTCCAAACCCAGGTACTCTTAATATCACTCTTCTGTACTCACCTTTGCCAATTTTAGGGAGGAGAAATCCTTCAATTTCTTGAGCTTTGTTTGATGTAAAATCAAAGCCAGAACTTTGTGGTGCTTTTACAATTACAAAAAAAGCTCCCCTATCTTCTTTTGGAATTAGTTGTTTTGGAGCATAAAGAAATGCTGCTATCGTTAATATTAAAACAGAAAACAAAAAAAATATAACTGTCTTTTTCTTATCGATCCAGTATGAAAGCGAGTTCTTATAAAATATTTTAAAGTCTTTCAGTTTTTTTTCGAAACTATAAGTTAATTTGTTTTTTTTATCATTTTGCCCTAGGACCTTACTTGCTAGCATAGGGCTTAGGGATAAAGCCACAAAACTAGAAATTATCACTGCAAAGCTTAAGGTAACGGCAGTTTCCATATAAAGAACACTTGATAATCCCTTAACAAAAATTAGAGGAATAAAAACGGCTACAAGTACTAATGTTGTTGCAATAATTGCAAATGAAACTTGTTTCGAGCCTTTGTAAGCCGCAACTAATGGTGACTCTCCAAGCTCAATTCTTCTTACAATATTCTCTAACATTACTATGGCATCATCTACTACAATTCCAATGGCAAGCACTAGCGCCATTAATGTGAAAAGATTTATTGAAAAATCGAAAAAATATATTGCCAGAAATGTAGAAATTAGTGAAACGGGCAGAGCAACAAGAGGTACTATCAATGACCTAAAATTACCCAAAAAAGAATAAATTATAAATGATACAAGTATTAAGGCTACAAAAAGTGTTTTATAAACCTCTTTAATTGCACTAGAAATGTAATTACTCCTATCAAAAGAAACTTCTAATTTTGTTCCATCTGGTAGACTGGGTTCAATTTGTTTTATTTTTTTCTTAATTCTGTTTGCTACTGAAATAGTGTTTGCATCTGAGTTTTGATAAATACCTATACCGACTACTTGTCTACCATTTCCTTTAAATAATGTTCTTGTTGACACTGGACCGAATTCGATTCTAGCAACATCTTCAAGTTTAGTAATAGATCCGTCTATCGATTTTTTTAATGGCAATTTTTTAAAAGATTCAAGTGATTCATATGCATTTTCGAGTTTAATTGTTAAATCAATATCTTTAGATTCTATTTTTCCAGCAGGAAATTCTACGTTTTCCTGCCTAAGAACACTTTCTATATCTTGAGTTGTAAGATCTCTAGCTGCTAATGAAAGTGGATCTAACCAGACCCTAAGAGAAAGTTCCCTCTCTCCACCCAACCTCACTCTTCCAACACCTTCAACTGTTGAAAAATAGTCGGTTAAATACCTATCCGCATAATCTGTCAATTCAAGATCAGACATAAAGTCAGAACTAAAACTTAACCACATGGTTGTTCTAAAACCAGCTGATTGTTTGAATATTTCAGGTGCATCTGACTCAGTAGGTAAATTATCTAATACTCTTGCTATAGAACTTCTCACGTCATTTGCCACATCATCAATATCAAGATTATCTTTGAATGTCAGATCAATTCTTGACCTTTCATCTTCACTCATTGACTCTATTGAGACTAATCCAGCAGTACCTCCTACAAAGTCCTCAATTTTTTGAGTAATTTGTTTATCAACAACATTTGCAGACGCGCCTTTATAATCTGTTTGTATCGATACTACTGGTCTATCAATATCTGGAATTTCATTAGTAGGGATATCAAAGAAAACTAGACTTCCAAATATTACTAATACCAAACTCATCACTGAGGCAATGACAGGTCTTTTAATAGATAAATCAGTTAGAAACATTTTAATTTAAAATTTTTATTTTAATTTTGTCTCTTACCTTTGATATTCCTTCGGTAACTATTTTATCTCCTAAAGACAATCCATCAATTATCGAAACTTTACCAAAGTTTCTCTTTCCAATTTTCACTTTGATCTTACTGACCGTATTATCTTCTAGAACTTTGTAGACAAAAGCAGTTTCACCTTGAATTAAAAGTGAATTTTCAGGAATTCCTAGTTGTTCTTTCTTATCGTAAATAATTTTTATATCTAAAAGCATACCTGGAATTAAATTTAAGTCTTTATTTTCAACAATTATACTTGCAAGTACAGATCTTGTACTGGGGTCTACCCTTGAACTGACAGACTCTATAGTACCGTAAAATTTTTTTTCAAACGAATCTGATTTAACTTCAGCTGAAAGCCCAGGTTTTAATATGTTTAAATATATTTCAGGAACTTTAATATTTAGCAATATTGATGTTGTATCATCCAAAGTTAATATAAAAGACTCAGTTCCCAAAACTCCTTGTGCTATTTCTCTTTTTCCTAAAATACCTTTAAAAGGCGCGACAATTTTTTTATCTGAAGTTTCAAAAATAACCTCTCCCTCTTCAACAACCTTACCTATAATTATGTTTTCGTTTAATATTTCACTTTTTTTAATTCTATAATTTTTATTTTTAAGAGATAATGCGGTTCCAAAAGTTTCTATACTTTCATAAAATGTGGACTTGCTTACAGCGTTAACTATTACACCTGGTGGTGGCATTTTAGAAAATTTCTTTACAAAGTGTTTAGTAACAAAATGCCTACCAACAATTACTGAAATAATAATAATTAATAAAACTATTAAAAAAAATTGAATTTTTTTCGATTTAATCATGGTGAATACCTACCATATTCACTCCAAGATCCATCATAAATAATTGGCTGGTAGTCTTTATTTACTATCTTATAAGCATATGCTAGCACTGAAGCAGTGACACCTGATCCGCAAGTAAAAACAAATTTATTATTGTTCTTTGTTTTTATTATTTTTTCAAAAATTAACTTAAGTTCGTCTTTGGTTTTTAATTCGTTTGTAATTTGATTTATACATTCTCCATAAGGCAAACATAAAGAGTTTTTGATACTTCCTCTTCTTAATCCTTTTCTAGGCTCATCTATTTCTCCATTAAATCTTTTGAGGCTTCTTGCATCAACTACTACAAAATTATTTGAATCAATATTTTCATTTATTTGGCTCATATTAAAAACATAATTATCTTTTTTAATTGCTTTGTAATTTGAAGTTACGATATTGGTTTTCTCATTAGTTAAAGCTTTATTCTCTTGTTTCCATTTTTTCAATCCTCCATTTAAAATATATAATTTTTCAATATCATGCCCAAAATACAATAAAGAAAACCAGCATCTGCAAGCTGAATATAATCTTGAGTTATCGTATATAAGAATTTTTTCATTGTTGGAAATGCCCAAATTGGAAATACTTTTGCTCCATTGATCCTCAGAGGGTAACATGTGAGGGAGATCAGTATTTTTTTCAGATGTGTTGTCTAGGTCAAAAAAAACTGAGTTAGGAATATGACTCACCTTATATTCTAAATAAGGATCCCTATTTTCATTTGGTAAATGCCATGAAGCATCAATAATTTTAAATTCTTTTAAATTTTTTTCTGCAAAGTCTGTTGAAATTAAACTCATAGATTTTTCATAAGATATTTTTGATGATATTCCTCAGCCTTACAGTAATTTAAAACTTCAGTTATTTTTGTAACGATCCTACCTTTAAAATCTAAATTTCTCTCATCTAACACTTTTCCAGCTACTTTTTTTTGGATATCATTTAAATAAAAAATTTCACTTCTATACTGGGTTCCTATATCTGGACCTTGTCGGTCAAGAGTTGTTGGATCATGAAAATCAAAAAATAGATTTATTATTTTTTCGTATGAAATGATATTTTCATCAAATTCAATTTTTACTACTTCAGCATGTCCAGTTGTACCAGTGCAAACTTCTTGATAATTTGTATTTTTATTTTTTCCGCCGCAGTATCCTACTTCAGTATTAGTTATACCATCTATTTCACCAAATTTTCTCTCTGGTCCCCAAAAACATCCCAAACCTAAGATTGCTATTTCCATTGATTATTAAATTAAAGTATCTAATAGTGTATTGAGTTAATCATATGCTCAGTAAAAATCAATTAGGTTTTTTGTACATGTTTCTATCAGTGTGCGCTTTTTCACTGATGGATTTAATAATAAAATGGACTGCAGATTACCCACTTGGACAAGTTGTTTTTTTTAGAGGTTTTTTTGGTATAGTATTTTATTTATTTGTAATACCTAAAAATAGAATAAATGATTTTTATCAAACAAAAAGAGCGTTTTTACATTTTTTAAGGTGCTTCATAGGTCTTATAGCAATGGTGGCAATATTTATTGCACTAAGAAATTTACCTTTAGCTACCGTAGTTAGCATATCATTTGCTGCACCTATATTTACAACTATTTTTTCAATATTTTTTTTAAGTGAGAGGGTTGGTATTTATAGATGGCTCGCTGTAGTAATTGGATTTGTGGGTATTCTAATTATTACAGAGCCAGGTTTTGAAAGTTTAAATATTTATTATATCTTCCCAATAATTTTTTGTATTGGTCTTTCATATGTTGCTATTGCAATAAGACAGCTTTCCTCAACTGAACCAGTTTGGTTAATTTCATTAAATTTTTCAATTGCAATCACAATTGCTGGGTTATGTACTTTACCTTATGGTTGGAAAATACCCTCCTTTATTGATTTTTTTGTTTTATCTCTAGTTGGTTTGTTTGGTGGTATTGCAAACCTATGGCTTAGCCAATCTTATAAATTTTCGGAGGTATCTTTGGTTACTCCATTAAAATATTTAGGATTAGTTTTTGCTATTTTTTTTGGTTATTTAATATGGGGTGAGGTTCCATCTTTGAAATCATTAATTGGCGGGTTGTTAGTAATCTTATCTTCAATAATAATTTTTAGACGTGAAATAATAATTAAAAAATTACCCACAATACACAGACATGACTAAAAAACCTTATTATTGGAATAAAGCGATAAAAGTTTTATCTAAAAAAGATAAAATAATGAAAGGCTTAATTCTAAAATATCCTGATAAGACCTTAACAACCCGTAAAGATTTGTTTTATTCTTTATGTAAAAGTATTATTGGTCAACAAATAAGTGTCGCAGCCGCCAACTCAGTTTTTAAAAAATTTTCAAAAGCATGTAAAGGCAAAATAAAGCCTGGAAATGTTACCGTATTAAATAAATTAAAACTTAAAAAGTGTGGTTTAAGTAGACAAAAGATAAAAGGTATTCAAGAACTTGCAAAAAAAATTAAGAATAAAACCTTTGATGCAAAAAAAATTAAATATATGAGTGATGAAGAAGCAATTGAATATCTCTCAGATTTACGTCAAATTGGGAGATGGTCTGCAGAAATGATATTAATTTTTAATTTAAATAGATCAAACATTTGGCCCATACAAGACATTGGTCTCTTAAGAGCCATTTCAAATAACTATAAAAAAGAATATCATCCTCCAAAAAGTTTTGTAAATAAGCTAAATAAAAAATTTACTCCTTATTGTACTGTAGCTACCTGGTACTTATGGAGATCAATAGATGACGAACCAATACAATATTAGAAAAATATCTTTACTTTTTCTGAATTTTTTCATGTAATAAAATTTATTTAAATGTCAAAAAAACTTATTATTGATTGGGATACATACAATAGGTCTATAGATAATCTAGCTGTTCAAATTAGTGACAGCGGTTTCAATCCTAGCTTTATAATATGTATTGCAAGAGGTGGTCTTAGAGTAGGTGATATTTTAAGTAGAATATTCAATATAAAGTGTGGATATTTAGGGGTTGAGAGTTATTCAGCAGAAAAACACAATCAAATTGCTGATAAACAAAATGAATTAACTTTTGCAAGAGATTTATCCACTACCTCAAGGAGTTATGGAGAAAATATATTAGTAACTGATGACCTAATTGATACAGGTGTGACTCTAAAAAAAACTTTAAAATGGCTAGAAAATTATAAAGACTTTAAAGATAAAAAAATTAACTTCAAATCAGCTGTACTTTATAAAAAAGAAAAATCTAAATTTAAATCAGATTATATAGTTCACAATTTACAGGATAATCCTTGGATTGTGTTTCCTTACGAATTAAGAGAATTAGTTTCTATAGAAGATTTAAGAAAAGAATTGAAGTAAAGGGGGCTAGTTTATTGGCCAGCCCCTCCTAAATTCTAGGCTACAAGAAAACTTATTACACTCAAAACTGCTATTAACCAAATAGCAGGAGAAGTTGTAGATATTTTTCCAGTAAATATTTTAATTAAAGCATAAGATATAAAAGCTAAAGCAATTCCGTTACTAATACTATAAGTAAGTGGCATTGTTATCATTGCTACAATTGAAGGCGCAGATTCTGCGATATCATTCCATTCAATGTCTGTAATATTTTTTACGAATAAAACAGCTACGTATAAAAGTGCAGCTCCATCGATTTCTTTAGGTAAGCTTGTTGCTAGAGGTGAAAAAAATAAGCACGATAAAAATAAAATTCCAATCACCAAAGACGTCATACCAGTTCTTCCACCAGCTTTTACACCGGCTCCTGACTCTACATAACTTGTAACTGTCGTAGTACCCATCATAGCACCTGCTACAGTAGCAACACTATCTGACATCATAGCTTTGTTTATATCTGTAACTCTACCTTTACTATCTACTTTTCCAGCTACATTAGCTACAGATGTAAGGGTTCCTGCGGTGTCAAAAAAATCAATAAATAATAATGTAAAAACTACAGTTGACATGCTCGCTGATAGTGCAGCTTTTAAATCAAAGTCAAACAAATAAGTCATTGGAGGAGGTGAACTTACTACTCCATTAAACTTTGCTAAACCCGTAACCCATGCAACTACACTAAATGCAATAATTCCAATTATAATATTTCCTTTTACTTTTAATTTTTCAAGAACGACCATTACTACAAAAGCTAAACATCCTAAAAGTACTAAAGGGTTTTTTAAATCTCCAAGTGTTACAAGCGTAACAGGATGATCCCCTACAACGCCCATAATTTCCAATCCTATTATAGCTAAAAATAATCCAATTCCTGCGCCGATACCTAGCTTTAAACTTTTAGGGATTGAATTTATCAGCCATGCTCTTAAAGGCGTTAAAGATATAATTAAAAACAATACTCCAGCAACCAAAACTGCTCCTAAAGCAGCCTGCGGAGTATAACCCATACCCGCAACAACCCCAAAAGCTACAAATGCGTTAATACCCATTCCAGGCGCAAGACCAATAGGCCAACTTTTTCCATAAAAAGCCATTATAAAACAGGCTAGTGCTGTCGCTAAAATTGTAGCGGTAAACACTGCGCCAAAATCAAAAAATCCTTTTTCTGGACCAGCAAATTCTCCTGATAAAATAAAAGGATTTAAAAACATGATATAGGCCATTGTAAGAAAGGTAGTAATCCCCGCTATTACCTCAGTTTTAAAGTTTGTTTTATGTTTTTTGTATTCGAAATATTTGTCTAACATTTTACCTCCAAACGAAAACTAACAGAATAATAAAATAATTCCTTAATTAAATTTTCTTTATTCACAATATTCAACTATAAGTTTATTTTTTATAATCACAGTTGTGATAAAATTAAAATATGAAAAAAATAATTAATCTATTTATTTTTTTTTTGTTTATTTTTTTTTCTAACTGCACAACCGTTCAAAACAAAGCCGACAAATTAATTGAAAAAGAAGATGAATATTTAAAGAAATTTTTAAATAAAAAAAAAGATTTATTAATAGCTGAATTCGGAAATCCTGATTTAATCGGACCAAATGAGGGAGAACCCGAAGCACCAGGTACTATGATCTATATTTCTAAAAAATACGGGATTAAGTGTCAAAGAAAATTTGAAATTGATGAGAGTGATTTTGTGATAGGATATACTACAAAAGGATGTTTTTAACTTGTGGGGTAGACCCCCACAAGCAAGGTTGACTTATTTAATTTGTATAAGCTTTTTTTTCTTAAACTCTGGAACTATTTTTTCGCAATCAATAGTTAAAAGCCCATCTTTTAAATTAGCCTCACCAACTTTTACATCTTCAGCTAATTTGAATGATCTAGTAAATTGTCTTTGAGATATTCCTTTATGGATGATCTCTCCATTTTTGACAGTGTCATCAGATTTTTCAATTTTTTTAGTTCTTACAGTTAAAAGATTGTCTTCATATTCAACTTCCACATCTTTTTTGTTAAATCCTGCAAGAGCTACCTCAATTGAGTACTTATCTTTACCAGTTTTTCTAATGTTGTATGGTGGATAATTTGACTGTGTTGTCATACCGCCATTACCTAACATATTTTCAAATTGCTCAAACATATCATCAAAACCTACAGAAAATGGTCTTAATGAGTTAAAGATTGATAGGTCCTTACTTGTCATTTTTCCTCCTTTGTTAGCAAGGTTACTTTAGTGTCCCATTAGGCAACACGATAATTTATATGGTTATTATTTTTTAATTTTCAATATGTAATTTTATTTATTTTGCTGTAATGCCTTAATATGTTCATCAGCGCTTTCTGCTAAAGCATTTAAATCGTAACCACCTTCCAAAATAGAGACTACTTTTTTATTAATATATTTATTTGCTGTAAGAAGTGTTCTTCTTGTAATTTCATAAAAATCTCCTGATTTTAATTTGAATTGTGCTAAGGGATCATCTTGGTGCGCATCAAAACCTGCTGAAAATATCAAAAACTCGGGTCTAAATTGATCAATTTTTTTTAGTGCATGGTTATACGCTTCAAAATAATTTTCAGACGATGTACCTGCTGGCAAAGGTATATTAAATATATTATTAAACTTACCTTTCTCATTTTCAGACCCCGTACCGGGATAGAAAGGATATTGATGTGTTGAGATATATAAAACTTTTTTATTGTTGTAAAAAATGTCTTGAGTACCATTTCCATGATGAACATCAAAGTCTATTATAGCAATTCGATTATATTTGTATTTTTCAATTAAGTATTGAGCTCCTATAGCTGCATTATTAAAAATACAAAAACCCATAGCTTTATTTTTTTCAGAGTGATGTCCAGGAGGCCTTACAGCACAAAATGCGTTTTTGAATTTTTTTGACTGCACACCGTCTACAGCTTTAATTATAGAACCTACAGCATCATATGTTGCTTTCTTACTTCCGGGAGAAATAATAGTGTCTCCGTCCAAAAATTTTAAGCCATTAGATGGAAATGATCTCTCTACACTTTCAATATAATCTGATCCATGTACCTTTTTTAATATTTTTTGATCAAATTTTTCTGATTTAATCCACAAAAGGTTATCTCTTTTCCTTAATTTATCAATGACAGCTGAAACTCTTTTTGGTTGTTCAGGGTGACCATCACCAGTGATATGATTTTCTGAGGAATCTGAAGTTACTATCGCTGTATTCACTTAAAATATTCTTCTAATATTTCTGAATAAATTTTAGTTAAATTTTTTAAATCTTTTAAGGATACTGCTTCATCAATTTTGTGCATAGTTTTACCAACTAAACCAAATTCAAGGCAAGGTGATATTTTTCTTATAAATCTTGCATCAGATGTACCACCAGATGTCGATAGTTTAGGTTTAATATTAGTATTTTTTTTAATTATATTCTGAATTTTATAGACAAAACTATTTGGTTTACAAAAAAATGCTTCCCCAGATACTTTGTATTCAATTTTATATTTAGTTTTTTTCTTTCTACATATTCTTTTTAAAGTAGCATTTAGTTTTTTCTTTAAAGAATTAGAAGAATGTTTATTATTAAAACGTATATTAAATGTAGCTTCTGCGTAAGAGGGAATAACATTATCTATATGATTGTTTATATTGATCCTGGTCACTTCTAAATTAGTTTTTTGGAAATTTTTGGTACCGTTATCAAACTTAATATCTTTTAATTTCTTTAAAATTTCTACGATAGTAGTTGATGGATTATTTGCTCGTTGAGGGTACGCAACGTGTCCCTGGATACCATAAATAACTATTTTCCCAGTCAAACTACCTCTTCTACCAATTTTAATCATCTCACCCAATTTATTAGGATTTGTTGGCTCTCCAACTAAGCAAAAGTTTATTTTCTCTCTTTTTTTCTTTAAATAATCTACTACCTTTTTTGTGCCATTTATTGCATCGCCTTCTTCATCTCCTGTTATTAAAAAACTTATTGAACCTTTGAAATTCTTATTTTTATTTAGAAAAACACTTACAGCAGATACAAATGCCGCAATTGAACTTTTCATATCATTAGCACCCCTACCAACCAGATGACCATTTTTAACTTTTGGTTCAAATGGGTTCACAGTCCAGTCATTTAAATTACCTGGAGGCACAACATCTAAATGCCCGGCATAACAAAAATTTGGACTTCTATTCCCTATTCTTGCATACAAATTTTTTACTGGTTTATGCTTTTTATCTTTAAATGTGATTACATTGGTTTTAAAACCTAGTTTAATTAATTTTTTTTTAAGGAAATTCATAATGCCTGCATCAATTGGTGTTATTGATGGAAATCTAATTAGCTCTTTAGCTAAATTAAGTTCGTTTATTTTTTGCATTTTTTATTCTCTTAAAAGATCGTTCACTGAAGTTTTGGATCTTGTTTTTTCGTCAACCTGTTTAATTATTACTGCGCAATATAAGGATGCTGTCGATGAATTATTTTTATCCGGTAAAGTCCCTGGCACAACAACTGAATAAGGAGGTATTTTACCGTAAGTTATTTTTCCCGATTTACGATCTACAATTTTAGTTGATTGACCAATATACATTCCCATACTTAAAACTGATCCTTCACCAACAATCACACCTTCAACTACTTCAGACATTGCTCCTAAAAAAACATTATCTTCAATTATTGTGGGTAATGCTTGGGCTGGTTCCAAAACACCTCCAACACCAGAGCCTGCAGATATATGACAATTTTTTCCAATTTGACAACAACTGCCTGCTCTTGCAAATGTATCTATCATCGTTCCTTCATCAATGTAAGCGCCTATATTTACATAACAAGGCATTAACACAGCATTTTTTCCAACGAAAGAACCTTTCCTTACTGGAGAATTAGGAACCATTCTAAAGCCAGCTTTTTCATGATCTTCTTTTGTCCAACCAGCAGTTTTACCTTTTAGTAAATGAGCTTTGTCATACCAACTACTATAAGGGCCATTTAGATTTTCCATTGGATATATTCTAAAACTTAGCATTATTGCTTTTTTAATGTGTTGATGAGCAATCCATTGATCATTTATTTTTTCAGCAGCTCTAACTGCTCCACTATCTAAGTCTGCAATTATTTGATTTATTGCATCTTTAAGTTCTTGATCTGCATTAGGGCTGATTTGATCCTTATTTTCCCATGCATCATTAATAATTTTTTCTAAAGACATAATTTATTTGTTTTTTAATAACCTTATTTCCTTGAGAAATAAAGACAGATTTTCAATTTTATGAGAAATATAATCTTTATCGGAGTTCATTTTACCAAAATGTTCATCATTAATTAGCCAAACTGTATAACATCCTCTTTCGTGACCAATACCTAAATTTTTTGCAATATCTTCAATGTAAATAGTCTCCTCTGGATTTATCTTAAATTTATTAAGCATCATATCAAAAGTTTTTGCCTCAGGTTTTGGTACATATCCGGCATCTTGTATATCAAATATTTTATCTCTTCCAAAAAGATCATACACACCTAAATGAGTTAATATATTTTCTGCGTGTTCAGCACTTCCATTGGTAAATATAAATTTCTCCATATCTAACTTGATAAGTTCCTCTCTCATTATTTTATCCTCTTTCATAAAAGATAGATCAATTGTGTGTACATATTTTAAAAATTCTTGAGGCGGTATATCATGATGAATCATTAGTCCATTTAAACTTGTATTATATTTGTAAAAATAATCAGTTTGTAATTTTTTGGCTTTGTCTCGATTAATATTTAATCGCTCAGAAATAAATTGTGTCATACGATTTGATACTTGACCAAATACTTTTTCCAATGAATAATTGTTATGTTTTCCATAACAGACTCCATCGAGATCTAGTAATAAGTATTTCATTTTATTCAAATTTTTCATTTTCTAATTAATGTTCCAGATCCTTTATCTGAAAATATCTCAAATAAAATTGAGTGTTTTTTTCTACCATCGATTATCGCTACAGCTGTTACTCCATTATTTACAGCGTCTAGACAAGTGTTGATCTTAGGTATCATCCCTTCCGTTATAGTTTCATCCTTAATCATTTCCAAAATTTTAGACGAGGAAATTTCTTGTATAAGTTTTTTATTCTTATCCAAAACTCCCTCAACATTAGTCATTAAAAGCAATCTTTTTGATTTTAGAGATTTTGCAATAGCTCCTGCTGCAGTATCCCCATTAATATTATAAGTTTGGCGGTTTTTTCCCAAACCTAACGGAGAAATTATTGGTATTAAATTTTCACTTAGCAATTTATTAATAAAGTCAATATTAATTTTTTTTGGTATGCCTACAAAACCCAATTCTTTTGCCTCAGGCTCAACATCAATAATGTTATTATTTTTTGTATTGATTGATATTGCTTTTGATCCTTTTTTTTTAAGTGAATCAACAATATCACTATTAAAATCTATTAGAACATTTTCAACTATATTTATAATTTTTTCATCCGTTACTCTTAAGCCTCTGATAAATTTTGACTCTATTTTAGATTTATCTAACTCTCTTTTTATTCTTGGCCCTCCACCATGAACCACTATAACTGAAAGTTTTAATTCATTTAATATTTTTAAGTCATTTATAAAATTATTAAAAATTTGTCTATCGATAAATACGTTACCTCCATATTTAATTACTATTAATTCATCTTTATATTTCTCAATATATTTATTAACCTCATCTAAAGGAGGGCCATCTTTTGGTAGGATTTTTTCTATTTCCATTTATGAAGCGGTTTTCACAGTAGTTTTTTTCATAATCACATACTGTTGCGCCATGGTAAGAATATTATTTGCAGTCCAGTATAATACAAGGCCTGATGGAAAAGGAGCTAGTATAATTGTCAAAAATAAGGGGAAGAACATAAATATTTTTTTTTGTATCTCATCTTGTGGTGCTGGATTTAATTTTTGTTGTAGCCACATTGTTAATCCCATCAAAATTGGTAGAGCTCCAATAATCATAAAAGAAGGCGGGTCCCATGGTATTAAACCAAATAAATTAAATATTGAAGTAGGGTCTTTTTCTGACAAATCTTTTATCCAACCAAAAAAAGGCTGGTGTCTCATTTCAATTGTGACAAAAAGCATTTTGTAAATTGCAAAGAAAAAAGGTATTGATATAAGTATTGGTAAACAACCACTGACTGGATTTACTCCTTCTTTCTTATATAATTGCATCATCGCTTGCTGTAGTTTCATTTTATCATCTTTATGAACTTCTTTTAATCTGGCCATCTCTGGTTGTAGTACTTTCATTTTAGACATGGATTTAAAAGCGTAATTATTAAGAGGAAAGAAAGCCAGTCTTAGGCAAACAGTAATCAATATAATTGCAATACCGTAATTACCGGCAAGTTTAAAAAAGTAATCGTTAAGAAAAAAAAGTGGTTTAACAATCCAATAAAACCAACCCCAATCTATAACAAGGTCAAATTTCTTAAGATTTAAACTGTCATTATATCCATCTATTACCCCAACCTCTTTTGCAGCAATTATTATTTTTATCTCGCTATTTATTTGTCCATTTGGTTGAATTTCAATCGGCTCAGTTTCTACAAAATTGACTTTAAATTTTTCTTTGTATTCAAAGTCTGCCCTAAATTTCTTATTTTTTTCTGGTATTAAGCTTGTCAACCAATATTTATCTGTGATACCTAAAAATCCTTCGTTTGCATTTTTTGAGAATTTTTTGTCAATAATATCTTTATAGTCTTTTTCTACTAATTGTTGATCAAAAACTCCAATTGGGCCTTCATGCAAAATAAAAAAATCAATAATTTCTGGTAATTCTTTTCTTATAATTTGCCCATAAGGATACAAATTATAAATATTGCTTGTTCTGTTTTTAATATTTTGTTTAACAGTAAACAAGTATTGGTTATCTATGCTAATAATTTTTTCAAATATTAAACCTTGCTTATTTTCCCATATAATTTTTACATCATTTTTTTCTGAAAGTTTTGAGTTACCATCAACCATCCACATAGAGTTATTATCTGGTAGATCAATATTTTTGTTACTTGTAACCCAACCTGACTCAACATAATAACCTAGAGATGTATCTTTAGGATTCAATAAAACTACCTTTTCGTCAGACTCTAATTTTTCTTTAAATTTTTTAAAGGTTAAATCATCAATAGCTGCACCCTTTAAAGATATAGATCCTTTTATACTCTCATTCTCAAAATAAATCCTTTCACTTAGTTGCAAGGCATCATTTCGTGATAAAATCTCATCTTTTTTTTCGTTATCAATCGTAGGCATATCACTTGAATTAAGTAATTTCTTTTCACTTTCACTTAATCCCGTTGAGTCATCCGGCACAGGTTGAAAAAATAAGCTCCAAAGAACTATTATTGCAATACTTAGTGAAATCGCTGCTATTATATTTTTTGTGTCCATAACTATTTTTTTAATGGTTTATAACCTTCACCACCACCTAGAAATTTAATAGGATGACAACTTATCAATCGTTTAATTCCCATGTAAAATCCTTTTAATAATCCATGATATTCTAAACAATCTATAAAATAATCTGAACAAGTTGGTAAATATCTACAATTATTACCCAATATCGGGGATATTAAATATTTATACATTTTTATTAATTTAATTAAGAATTTAATAAACAGTCTGGTCATATTATTTTTTTAAAATCATTAAGTATTTTGTCTTTAATATCATCATATTTTTTTTCTAAAACTGTTTTTTTGGCAATAATTAAATATGAGTAATTTAAATTAATGTTGATATTTTTAACGATAAAAATCATTATATTTCTCATCCTCCTTTTTATCTTGTTTCTTTCCACGGCATTACCGAGCTTTTTTTTGGTGACAATACTTAGATTTAATTTTTTATTATTTTTATTAGATATTTTTTTAAAAAAAATTGTTGAAAAAATATTGTTAATTTTTTTTCCAGTCAAAATATTTTGAAAATCAGAATTTTTTGAAAGGCTTAAGATTTTTACATCCATTAAACGGTCAATTTTTTTCGGCCTTTTTTCCTTCTTCTAGCAAGAAGTTTTCTACCACCTTTTGTTTTCATTTTTGATCTGAAACCGTGTCTTCTTTTTCGAACAAGTTTACTAGGTTGATAAGTTCTTTTCATAGATAGTATTTAAATTTTTTTAAAATTTTGGTATTTATAGAAAATATATATGTATAAGTACAGAAAATTTTACTACATTAATTACAATGGAAAAAGCAAAAAAAATTAAAATTATTTTAGGAATTACTTATCTATTCCTAATATCTGCATTTTTAATTATTTTCTTTAATAAATTTACTTTAAATGAATTAACTAGTTATGAGTTTATTAAAAATAATAGAGATTATTTAATAAATTTAAAAAATAACAACTATTTAATAACTGTAATTACTTTTTTCTTTGGCGTTGTTTTATGGGTAATGTTGCTTGGGTTTGGTTCACCTGTAGCCTTATTATCTGGATTTATTTTTGGTAAATGGGTAGGAACTTTAGTTGTTGTAGTGTCAATCTCAATAGGAGCTCTTATTCTTTATACTATCACTAAATTTTTTTTTAAGGATTTAATCGAGAGTAAATTTCCAAAAAAAATGTTCTTTTTGAAAGATTTATTTAAAAAAAATGAGTTTTTTTATTTTTTAGTATATAGGTTTATTGGCGGAATACCTTTTGCAATTGCTAATACCATCCCTGCAATATTTAATGTAAAAAATAAAAATTATTTCTTTGGCACAATCATAGGAATGACACCACAGTTGTTTATAGTTGTCTCTTTAGGAAGTGGTGTAGAAAAAATAATCGACGAAAATAGCCTACCACCTACATTTTTTGAAATGCTACTATCAAAAGAGATTTATTTACCAATAGTTGCTTTTATAATTTTGTTAATTATGGGCTTGTTTTTGAAAAAAATAATTTATTCTAAATAATGGTGCCCTCGATGAGAATCTAACTCATGACTGACCCTTACCAAGGGCCTGTTTTAACACTAAAACTACAAGGGCGTATATTTAAAATAGTGTAAAACTTTAGATTTTTCAAATTATTGCCTTAATTTTTTTTTTTATTACATTATAATTAAAAATATTTATGGGAATTCACTACGACTATAAATCAACAAGAAGTGCTAAAGCAATGGAAAAGCAAGCTAAAAGAGAAAAAAAGCTTGCAGAGAAAAGAGCAAAAAAACAACTTAAGTCTGGCTCAGATAAAAAAAAAGAAGACAAGACCATCCCTATAGACCAAGTAGTAACGCTTGAACATTTAACAAATCCTCAAAAAAAATAAAAAAAATGACCAGTAAAAGGAAGCCCTCAAAGGTTGATTTAGAAAGGGCATTACGACAAAATTTGAAAAAAAGAAAAATTTTAAAAAAAACAAAGAAAAAAAATGATTCTAAATGATAAGCAAATAATAAAATTGTCAGAAGAAGAGGAAATGATCTCCCCTTTTATTAATGAAAGTGTGTCCAAAGGCATAAGTCATGGTCTTAATTCGTTTGGGTATGATTTAAGATGTGGTTCTGAATTTAAAATCTTCACTAATATTAAAGGGGCTACAGCAGATCCAAAAAATTTTAGTGAGGATAATTTTATTACAGTTAAAGGAGAAGAATTTATACTCATACCGCCAAATTCTTTTGCACTGGCTAGTAGTCTAGAATATTTCAAAATGCCAAGAAATATTACAGGGCTGGTTACTGCAAAATCAACTTATGCAAGATGTGGACTTGGCACGCCTCCTACAGTTTTAGAAGCTGGTTGGCATGGTAATTTAGTCTTAGAATTCTCAAACCACACGAGTAATTCTATAAAATTGTATGCGAACAGTGGTGCTGCACAAATATTATTTTTTAAAGGAGATCAACCAGAGGTTTCTTACTCAGATAGAAAAGGGAAATACCAAGGTCAAGTTGGAATTACTCTTGCAAAATCTAAATAATGAAAAGTTATATAATCAATGGCCCTAATAAAGCTGTTAAAGGTGAAATAAACATTAGTGGTGCAAAAAATTCTTGTCTACCTTTAATGGCAGCCTCAATACTTTTTAAAAGAAAAGTTATTTTAAAAAATGTTCCTTTTGTAAAAGATGTTTTAACTATGAAAGATCTATTAATTTCTTTGGGTGCTAAAGTTGAACTTATAAGAGAAAAAAAAATTATAAAAATCACAAATAATAAAAGACATAAATTAGTTGTTCCTTATAATTTAGTTTCTACAATGAGAGCAGGAGTTTTGACAATGGGACCTCTATTAGCCAGATATCCAAAAAATAAAATTAAAGTTGCTTTAGGTGGGGGTTGTGCACTTGGTATTAGAGATACATCATGGCATCTTTCAGGATTTAAAAGTCTTGGTGCTGTGAATACTTTAAGCAAGGGTTATGTGAATATTTACTCAAAGAATGGATTAAAAGGAAATATTTACAAATTTCCAAAAGTTACTGTTACAGGTAGCTCAAATTTGATAATGGCCTCAGTATTAATAAGCGGTGAGCATATAATTAAAAATATATCAATAGAGCCTGAGGTAAAAGATTTGATTAAATTTTTAAATAATTCAGGAGCAAAAATAAAATTTATTGGCAAAAGGTCAATAAAAATTATTGGGGTTCATGATCTAATAGATGGTGAGCA
Organism: Pelagibacteraceae bacterium AG-426-E17; assembly: GCA_003210095.1. Taxonomy (GTDB): domain Bacteria; phylum Pseudomonadota; class Alphaproteobacteria; order Pelagibacterales; family Pelagibacteraceae; genus Pelagibacter. Next base: position 219,054 of record QCNP01000001.1, on the reverse strand, counting down.
TACTATCATAGGTGACAGAATTGAAGCTTTTAGTTATTTATGTGTAGGAGCTGCAACTAATGGAAGGATTAAAGTAAAAAATATTAATCCCAATTATTTAAACGCGGAATTAAACATCTTAAAAAAAATTGGATATAAAATAGTAATGAATCACAATTCTATAATACTTTCACACGGTAAAAGATTAAAACCTGTATCGATTAAAACTGGCCCCTGGCCACAATTTGCAACAGATAACATGCCAATTTTACTTGCGGTTTTAACTCAGGTACCAGGTAAAAGTATGATTGAAGAAACAATATTCTCTAATAGATTTATGGCTGTGCCTGAGTTAAAGCGAATGGGTGCAAAAATTTCTATAAAAAAAAACAAAGCTTTTATTATTGGTCAAAAAAAATTGAAATCAGCAGATTGTATTTCTTCAGATTTAAGAACCACTTTTTCAATAATACTAGGAGCAATATCAGCTGAGGGGTCTTCAACAATTTCAAGAATTTATCATGGCTTAAGAGGTTATGAAAATTTGTCAACTAAATTAAAAAAATTAGGCATTAAAATTAAATTAAAAAATAATGTCTAAGAAATATTTAGCTAAAATATTAGCAAGAGATTTAAATGGATTAAATCTTATTTCTTTATATTGTCACAAATCTAAATTAAAAATTTCTGACATTAAATTTCTAAAAAAAAACAAGATTTTTCTATTATCTTTAGAGAGAAGTTCAATTAAAGCCAAAAATAAGAAAAAAATACTAAGTATTTGTAAATTTGAATTTATTGATAATGCAAAGTCTAAAAATATAAACCAATATTCAATCGAAGAGAGCTTAACACTCCTTGCTATCGATACTATTAAAACTAAAAAAGGTTACGAATTTAATTTGTTATTTTCAGATAATGGCTTTATAACCTTATCCTCAGAAATTATAGAAGTTACACTTGAAGATTTGAAGGAAATTAAAAATGATTCTTAGATTAAATGCAAACGGTAAAAATTTTCAAAAAGAATTACTAAAAAAAATCAACAAAAGATCGGTTTTCTCTAATAAAGATTACAATGTAGCAAAAAAAATTGTTCTGGATGTAAAAAAAAATGGAGATAAAGCTGTACTGAAATATGAGTTCAGATTTAATAAAAATAAAAGAATTAATTCTAATTATAGTAGTATTTCTAAAATTATAAAAAGTTTAAATCCAAATGTTAAAAAATCTATAGATTTTGCATACCAAAGAATTTTAAAATTTCATAAAAAACAAAAGTCAAAAGATATAAAATTTTCAGATAACTTAAATAATAAAATTGATTATAAGTATAAACCATTGAACTCGGTTGGAATTTATATTCCAGGCGGAAATGCAAGTTTTCCTTCAACAGTTTTGATGAATGCAATTCCCGCAATGCTTGCTGGTGTAAAAAGAATTGTAATTGCAAATCCAGTTAGAGATAAAAACCAAAGTGCAGCTGTTTTATATGCAGCAAAAAAATGTGGTGTAAAAGAAATTTATCGAATAGGTGGTGCTCAAGCTATAGCTGCTCTTGCTTATGGAACAAAAACAATTCAACGCGTAGATAAAATAGTTGGACCTGGTAATATTTATGTTGCTGCAGCAAAAAAAATAGTTTTTGGAGAAGTAGGAATCGATATGATAGCTGGTCCATCAGAAATAACAGTTGTTGCAGACAAAAAGTCAAATGAGAAATGGGTTGCAGCTGATTTAATAGGCCAAGCAGAACACGATATCAATGCTCAATGTATACTTATTTCAAAAAATAAAGAGTTAATTGATAAAGTTCAAAAAGAATTAAAAATTCAATTAGAAAATTTACCACGCAAAAAAATTGCATCTGGTAGTTTAAATAAGAATGGTTTGTTTATTTTTGCAAACACAGACAAAAAAATTTCGGATATAATAAATATTATTGCACCAGAGCATCTAGAACTTAGCATGGAGAATTATAAATCTATTTTAAAAAATATTAAAAATGCGGGCTCTATATGCACAGGAAAGTACTCAGCAATGGCGGTAACGGATTACTGCGCAGGTAGCAATCATACTTTACCAACACATTCTTCCGCAAAATTTTTTAGTGGACTATCTGTTTTTGATTTTTTTAAAAGAATTTCTTACATAAATTTATCAAAAAAGGGTATTGAAACTATCGGTGAAAAAGTTATAAATCTTGCAACTTATGAAGGTTTAGATGGACACGCTAAATCAGTTAAATTAAGAATAGGAGAATAGTATTTGTCAAAACAAGACTCTTTAGAATTTAAAGGAAAAGTTATTGATCTTTTGCCTAATGCAATGTTTAGAGTAAAGTTAGAAAACAACCATGTTGTAACTGCTCACACTGCAGGAAAGCTAAGAAAAAATAGAATTAGAGTTTTGCAAGGAGACAACGTTACAGTAGAGGTTACCCCTTACGATTTAACAAAAGGGCGTATCATATTTAGATTTTAATGGCCTTGTAGCTCAGTAGTAGAGCAGTACCCTGAAAAGGTATGTGTCGTAAGTGCGATTCTTACCAAGGCCACCACCAAAGTGACATTAAGTCAATTTAAATTGCTTGCATTAAATTTAGAAATCTAATAACAACCCGTTAAAGCTTAATAAGCTTAAGTATAATAACTAACGAAAGAGTAAAATGAGTCTAAAAGGTAAAGTAAAGTGGTTCAATGGAAAAAAAGGGTATGGTTTCATTGAGCGTGAAGACAAAGAAAAAGATGTATTCGTACATGCTTCAGCTGTAAGAGAAGCAGGTTTAAGATTCTTAAACGAAGGTGACGAGCTTACATTTGAAGTTGAAGACGGAGAAAAAGGTCCTGCCGCAGTAAAACTGCAAAAAACCTCTTAATTCTAATTCATCAAAATAATTGTATAGGGATAAGCAAGCTTAAAAGCTGATTTTGTTCCTATACAATCAATTGTTGATTTTTTTGATTAAACTGTTAATTACATCGCAATGATTAAGATTATTAATAATTTAACATTATCTCACAGACACCATTTGCATGCTGGCTGCACGCTAGCTATTTAATCATTATATAAATTTAAAAATATCCACAATTAGTATAAAACAAAGATAGGAGCACGGGTAGCTCAGTTGGTTAGAGCAGCGGTTTGTGGAACCGAAGGTCGACAGTTCGAATCTGTCCCCGTGTACCAAAAAATGGAAAAACAAAAAAAAATCAAACCTCTAAAAGAATTACCTTCAGGTTTTGAAGATAGAAAAGAAAAAGAACTTTTAATCAGAGACCTCATAATTTCAAAGATTAAAGAGGTAATGGTTAAGTACGGCTTTCAATATCTTGAAACTCCAAGTTTTGAATATACTGAAAGTATAGGTAAATTTTTACCTGATAAAGAAAGACCTGGAGAAGGTGTATTTTCTTTTAAAGACGAAAACAAGTGGTTGTCTTTACGTTATGATTTAACAGCACCCTTGGCAAGATTTGTTGCAAAAAATTTTAATGAAATACCAAAACCTTTTAAACGTTATCAATTAGGAACCGTTTGGAGAAATGAAAAACCTGGGCCAGGAAGATATAGAGAGTTTCTTCAGTTCGATGCTGATTATGTTGGTACAAAAAATTTACAAGCTGATGCAGAGCTGTGCGTAATGATTTCAGAAATTTTAGAAAATTGTGGCTTAACTAATGATGATTACACAGTCAAAATATCATCTAGGAAAATTACAGATGAATTATTTAAAAAACTAAAAATTCAGTCTCAGGAAAAGATTTCTATAATCCTTCGAGCTTTAGATAAAATAGATAGGTTAGGGTGGACAGAGGTAAAAAAATTACTGGGCGAAGGTAGAAAAGATAAATCAGGAGATTATACAAAAGGGGCGGAATTAGACGATAAACAAATAGAAGTTATTGAAAGCTCTTTAAATATTAACTCACCTCAGAGCGAGGATTTAAAACAAATAATAAAAATCTTTGAAGATTATAAATTTGATAACTATAAATTTGATCCTTCGGTAATAAGAGGTTTAGAGTACTACACAGGCCCAATATTTGAAGTTAATCTAAATTTTAGTGTAAAAAATTTAAAGGGACAAGTTATTCAATTTGGATCAATAGGTGGTGGAGGTAGATACGATAATTTAGTAAGCAAATTTGGTAATCTTGATTATCCAGCAACTGGCATATCAGTGGGTATAGATAGACTTGTGTTTGCACTGATGCAAAAAAAAGAATTTGATTTAAAAGTTACGCGCCCTGTAATGATTAGTGTCTTTGATCAAAATAATATGAAAAAATATATAGAAATACTAAAGAAACTTAGATCAGAAAATATCAGTTCAGAGATTTATCCTGGTGAGGGAAAAATAAAAAAACAAATGGAATACGCTAATAGAATTAGTTCTCCATGTGTAATTTTCGCTGGTGAAGAAGAAATTAAAAACTCAGAAGTCAAAATAAAAGATCTTAGAACTGGGAAGGAAACTAATATTAAATATGAGAACATGGTTAATGAAATCAAAAAAATTATCTGAAAATATATTAAAATTGATAAAATCAGAAGGTTTTAAGTATATTAATTTAGATACTGTAATAGAAACTAATCATATTGTTGAAAGATCTGGTGAGTCATTTAGACGTTTCATTTTCTCTTTTAATGATCAGAAAGGTAATGAAATTTGTCTTAGACCAGACTTAACAATTGCATCATGTCTAAAATATTTAAATGAGAAAAATAAAGCATCCAAAAAAGTTTTCTACAGTGGACAAGCTTTTAGAAAAACTCAAAGATTATCAGATAATATAATAAGAAATCAAATTGGTTTTGAAATTATAGGCTCTAACAAAGAAAAAGATGACGATAAAAAAATTATTAACACAGCAGTTAAATCATTATCAAAAGTAAAATTTTCATCGGGTGTTTTGACTATCGGAAATATCGAAATATTTAAACTTCTATTGAATAAATTGGATATTCCTAAAAGATGGAAATTGAGACTACAAAGACATTTTTGGAGAGAAAAATATTTTAACGATTTGTTAAAAAGGCTAGAAACTAATTCTGATGTAGATCCAACAATTGTTGAAATAGATAAAAAAAAATATGAAGTAATGCTTAAACAAAAACAATCAAAAGTTATTGCTGGAAGGTCACTAAATGAGATTCTAAACAGATTTAATAATAAGATAAATGATCCAAGAAGACCACAAAAAGGCAAAAATGTCGTAAAAATAATAAAAGAGTTTCTTAAAATAGATTGTCCAATCAGCGAAGCATTTAACAAATTAAATCTTTTTTTTAAAAAATATAAAATTAATTTAAGAGTAGAAAAAAATTATTTCCCAATCTCTAAAAATAAATTTTCAAGATTAAACGTAAAATATTCAGCTTCTTTTGGAAGACAATTAGAATATTACACAGGTTTAGTCTTCAAAATTGATATTAAAATTAAATCAAATAAAATTAACATTATTAATGGTGGACGATACGATAATCTTATTGGTGATCTTGGATCGAATAAAAAAATACCAGCAGTTGGAGCAGCTATAAACTTAAATGATTAATATTGGAATTCCCAGTAAAGGTAGATTAAGAAAAGATATATTAAATATTTTTTCTAAAAATAATTTAAAACTTATATCCGAAAGAGGAGAAAGAGACTTATTAGGATCTTTAAAAGGATATAAAAATATAAATATTACCTACTTACATGCAAGAGAAATTGTTGAAAGATTAGGAGATGGAACTTTGGATATTGGTTTTTCAGGGTTTGATTTATTAAAAGAAAGTGCAATTAATGTGCAAAAAAAAATAATAGTGAAAAAAAAATATACTTTTGGTAAAGCCAATTTAGTAATTGCTATTCCTGATGATTGGATTGATGTTCAAACAATAGCTGATTTGGAGGAAATTGCATTCGAGTTTAAAGAAAAAAAAAAAACTAGATTAAGAGTAGCAACAAAGTATCCAAATTTAACAACGAATTTTATGTTTGAAAGGGGTGTTACACAATTTAAAATTGTAAAAAGTCTTGGTGCAACAGAAATATATCCATTCACAGGTTCTTCAGAAATTATAACAGATATCACCTCTACAGGTGAAACTTTAAGAGCTAATAATTTAAGAATATTAAAAGACGGAGTTATACTTAAATCTCAAGCATGTTTAATGATTTCCCAAAAAAGCCAAAAAAAGAAAAGTGTTTTTAATATTATAAATAAACTTGATAAAATTGTATAGTATAGGCATGGATTCGTTACTTACAATTTTAGTTATTATCTCGCTTCTTGCTAATTTTTTAGCAATTTTATTTCTAATCAAGCGTAAACATCCTGATCCAGTAAATAATGAACAACTTTTTAAAGATGAATTAAGTTCTTTAAAAAATACATTTAGTCAATCTTTTGGGTCAATGAGTAAAGAAATAGCAAAAGATATGACAGGAGCTCTTACAAAAGTTGATGAAAAAGTATCAGTTTTTAATCAACAAGTAAGCGAATTAAATAAAAGCCAAGATAACTTTAGTAGAATTTTAAGTGGGGTAAAATCATACGGAACTCTTGCGGAATTTGGATTAGGTGCACTCCTAAAAGATTTGTTACCAGCATCTCAATATGTCGCGAATGCTAAAATGAAAGAAGACACCTCAGAAACAGTAGAGTTCGCTATTAAGCTTCAAGATGTAATGTTGCCAATTGATAGTCACTGGCCTGTTGAAAAATATAAAGCGATTGATGACGCATATAATGCCAATGACAAAGACGCACAAGCAGAGGCAAGAAAAGATTTAGCATCAGCGTTTAGATTGAAAGCTAAAACTGTTAACGCAAAATATATAGCACCGCCGAAAAGTACAGATTTTGCAATAGTTTATGTTCCAACTGAGGGATTATTCTCAGAACTCTCTAGCTACAGAGACCCTAAAACTAAAGAGCTGCTTTTACAGGAATTAAGAACCAAATATAAGGTTACAATTTCTGGCCCTAACACTTTGTCTGCTTTATTACAATCCTATCATTTAGGATTTCAAACACTAAAAGTTCAGCAACATGCTACACAAATTTATAATGATTTAAGAAATATAAGCTCAAGATTTGAAAAACATTTTGATGGAATAAAAGAACTTAGAAAAAAACTAGAACAAGCTATGCAAGCCACTGATAGTTTCGGAAGAGATGCAAGATCTATAATGAATACCTTAGGAAATATTAAAGATCCCGAACAAGTTGAAATAGCGTCAAAAAATGAGAATGTTGAAAAATTAAATATACCAACTTCAAAACAAGCTAAAAACTAATTTAAATTATTTTAAATAGCTCTATAAATGACTTGATGAAGTGGAACACAAAATTTTCTTATCCAAAATCAACAAGGTCTTTGATAAATGGTTCAAGACATTACTCTCTAGATGGATCAAATTTGCCTTCTGTGACAACAATTTTGTCAGCCACTAAAAGCGAAGAAGACAAAGCTGCAATTCTTGCTTGGAAACAAAGAGTAGGGACTGTTGAAGCAGAAAGAATTAAGAAAGAAGCCTCAGCAAGAGGAAGTTCTATGCATTCTTATATAGAAAAGTTTTTATACGGAAAACTAAATCAAGAACTATTAGAAGACAACAATAAGTCAAAAAAAATGGCAGAAGAAATTATTGATAATGGTTTGAAAAATAAATTGTTAGAGATATGGGGGTCAGAAGCTACAATATATTATCCTGGCAAATATGCGGGTACTGCAGATTGTATAGGAGTTTACGAAGGCAAAGAATCAATTCTAGATTTTAAACAAAGCAATAAACCAAAAAAAGAAGAATACATAGAGGATTACTTTTTACAAATTGGAGCTTATTCTTTAGCCCACAATACTGTTTATAATTCTAATATTACACAAGGTGTAATTTTATTGTGTACTGTAGATAGATTATTTCAAGATTTTAAAATTGAAGGCAATGAACTAATAAATTTTCAAAACAAATTTCTTGAGAGAGTTGAAAAATTTTATCACTTAATAAATAAATAATTATTTGACTTTGTTAAAAATTAATGTACTAAAAACTTACTTGCTACTTGTTTAGATGCGAGCCTTTACACTTTCCAATTAGCATTAATTATAAAATTATGAACATAGTAATTTGGGATATAGAATCTTCAAGCTCTAGTACAGACTTTGGAAGTATTATTGAAATAGGTGGAATTTTAGTAGATCAAAACTTAGTAGAAAAAGAAAGATTTAATTTAAGATGTAGGCTTCCAGAAGGAGAAATTCCTCAATGTATGGCACTCCTGGTTAACAAAACTGATGTTAATATGCTTACAAAAGCAAATTTAAGTCATTATCAAATGTTATCTCAAGTTGAGAATATATTTAAAAAATGGAGCCCCGCTATATTCTTAGGCTGGTCTAACATAGGTTTTGATGATGAAATGATTAGAAAAGAGTTTTTCAAAGGATTGAGATATCCATACATTACAAATTCATCCCCGAACAAAAGACATGACGGACTAAATATTGCTCGTGGTGCTTTTGCTTTAGACAATAACATATTGAAAACTGAAACTAATGAAAAAGGAAACGCTGTGATGAAATTAGAGTCTTTAGCTAGGATGAACGGTTTTGAGACTAAAGGAGCTCATAGCGCTTTATTTGATGCAGAACTTACTCATAAAGTTTTAGGTTTAATAAAGAACAAACAACAAGACACATGGGGTAATTTTTTAAAGACTTCAAATAAGCTTGATACTGAAACAATAATAAAAAAAGAAAAGATTATTACTCTTAATGAGTACTTTTATGGAAAATCAAGACTTTATCTTTGTACTCCTCTTCATCAGAAATTTTGTATTCATCCAATATATCAATGGGGGCAGGCTATCGATCTAAGAGTTGATGTCGAACCTCTCCTAAAAATGTCTATCAATGAACTAAAATCTGAGATGAAAAAAACACCAAAATTTTTAAGAACTATTAGGTCTAATAAAGCACCAATTATAATAGGTAAGGAGTATGGCATGAAGGTTGAACCTTATAGCGCTATGGACGTCTCTTTAATTAATAAAAGAGCAGAACTTGTAAACACAAATGAAAAATTTTCTGAGAATATCTTAACTGCATTAAGAGAAATTGCAGAAGAAAAAGCGCAATCAAAATCTCAAGAAGATATAGAGCCAGAGGAAAGTATTTATGTAAAATTTACACCTAACAAAGATACTAATTTATTTCAAAAATGGCATGAAGCACCATGGAATGATAAGTTAAGATTGCTAGATAAATTCGAAGATCAAAGAATGGTGGGATTTGGAAAAAAAATAATATTTCAAGAGGCGCCTCATGTTTTACCAGACTCTATGTTGAAGAAAATCAAGATGGAAATTGCTAAAAGAATTTTAAGTGAAAAAAAGGAAAAATGGTGGACTTGTAAAGAATTTTATCATGAATGTGACAATCTTAGAGATAAATTTACTAATGAAGGTAATGAGCCAAATTTAAAGTTTCTCGATCAATTAAATAATTACGTAATGTCAATTGAAAAAAAATATAAAAATATTTAATGTGGATAAAACTGTTTAAATTATTTAAGAACTTGAATATAAAAAAAAATTTTATATAAGAAATATATGGCAACAGTAAATGTTACAGATGAAAATTTTGAGTCAGAAGTTATCAAGGCTGGGAAGCCAGTTATTGTTGATTTTTGGGCAGAGTGGTGTGGACCATGTAAACAGATCGGACCCATATTAGAGGAAATTTCAAACGAAATGTCCGAAGTGGTAATTGCTAAACATAATATTGATAATGAACCTAATACCCCTACTAAGTATGGAGTAAGAGGAATTCCTACCATGTTACTATTTTCAGGTGGTGAGCTTAAAGCAACTAAAGTTGGAGCAACCACAAAATCTAATATTGTATCTTGGATTAAAGAAAATATTTAATTAAGATTTAAAACTTCACCAGCCAAATAAAGACTTCCTGCACAAAGAAAAATACAATTTTCATCTTTATTATTCATTATCAAAGACTCTTCAATGCTTTCAGCAGTATGAACATTTTTGTTACCAAGTTTCTTTTTAAATTCTTCTTTGGATATCGAACCTTCTTGATTTGGAATATCTACAAGAGTTATTGAATTTACAAAACTCTCAAACTGATTAACAAACTCTTTGTGAGGTTTGTCATTCATCATTCCGCAAATAAGATGTACTTTTTCATTTTGCTGCTTGACCCAGTTGGATATTGAAATTGCAGAATTAATGTTATGCCCACCATCTATTATAAGCCTATTTTTACCTATTAAACTTTTTAATTTACCTGACTTTATTTCTTCCAATCGTCCTCTTAATCTCATTTTATTCATACTTTTTTTTATATTAATATCAGATATATTAAATATTTTTCTACAAGCAGCTATTGAAGTGCTTATATTAAAAATTTGGTGATCGCCAATTAAATTAGATTGAGGCAATATTATCTCACCTAAATTATCTTGATAATGAGTAAAACCATTTTCCAGTTTTGCGACATTAAAATCATCACCAAAAAAATATTTTTTTGACTTATTTTCTACTAAGGATTTTTCAATTTTTGTTTTTATTTCTGAATTTATTTGTTTGTTTATGAATATGTTTGATTTTGGTAGTGACACAGTTTTTTCATAAATAACCCCATCAATTGTTTTGTCATTCAACCAATTTAAATGATCTAAATGAATTACTCCTAAAAGAGTAAGCAAATTTTGTTTAAATACATTTGTACTATCAAATCTATGAAATAGACCAGCTTCTATGATGTTTATGTTATCTTTAAAATATTCAGCATATTTTATAAAAGCGCATGTTAAAATTTCAAAAACTGTTGCACTATCATCTCCTAATATTTTATCAATACCTTCCAGAAGATCTGAAAGATCGTTTTCATTTATTTCTTTGTTATTAAAAACAAATCTTTCAGTATAAGATTGTAAATGAGGAGATGTATATAAATTATATTTATAGCCAGCTTCTTTCAAAATTGTGCTTAGAGCTGTAGCCATAGAGGCTTTGGAGTTTGTACCAACTACAGTTACAACATTATTTAGTTTGTTTTGTGGGTTACCTAATTTTTTTAATAAATTGAAAGTCCTATTTAGAGAAAGATCAATTTTTTTGCTATGACGCTTCTCTATCTTGGATATTATTTCCTTGAGTCTCATTGTTTATATCACTATTTACCTCAGATTGGTTCTTAAGCAATATAGAGATTAACATTCCAATACTATTTGTAAGTTCTTTTCTATGCACAATAGAATCAACAAAACCGCAAGATTGTACGTGCTCTGCTTTTTGAAAATTTTCAGGCAGCTCTTCTTTTACTGTTCCTTCTATAACTCTACGACCTGCAAATGCAATTAGGCAACCAGGTTCAGAGATTTGGATGTCCCCAAGCATTGCAAAGGATGCAGTGATTCCACCTGCAGTAGGATCAGTAAAACAAACTATGTAAGGCAAATTATTTTTTTTTAATTCATTTATTGCAAGTGTGGTTCTAGTCATCTGTGCAAGAGCTAAAGGACTTTCATGCATTCTTTGACCGCCTCCACATGTAAACATAATAAATGGTGTTTTATTATCTATTGCACTTTGAATTCCATAAATAATTGCTTCACCTTCACTTGTTGCAATAGAACCTCCCATAAAAAAAAAATTAACCGCACCAACTGTAACATTAATATTATTTATCTTCCCCTTAGCAATCATAACTGCACAATTTTGACCGGTAGTTTTTCTAGCTTTGCTAAGTTTATTTATATAAGGCCCAGAGTCTACAAATTCCAAAGGATCGTCTGAAGGAGTAGGTGTTTTTAAAATCTCATAATTATTTTTTCCAAAAAAAATATCAAATCTTTGTTTACAATCTATTCTATGATGTTTATTACATATGTCGCAAACCCACAAATTTTCCTCTAAGTCTTTTTTAAGTATTGGTCCCTTGCAACAAGAAGTCCATTCACTATTTTGTATATCTACTTTAGATGGCCTTTTTTTAATTAATCTTTTTATTTTTTCGCCAAACTTTAAAGTTTTTTTTAACCAATTCATAAAATTTTCATTTTTAAATTCATTACTAGTTTACTTACATTTGTGACAATATTTTGTTTTTTTTTTAAACTATTAGTTATTTCGCTGCAAATGGCACTACCAACAACTAGGCCATCTGCTTTTTTCAATTTTGATATATTTTTTTTGGTAATACCAAAACCAATTACACAATTTTTAGCTTTATTAATTTTTTTTATCATGGAATAATTTTTTAGAATCTTGTTAGTAGAAACTTTTAACTTTCCTCCAGTTGTCGATAACATGCTTATATAATATATCATATCATGTGAATCTTTAATGATATTTTTTAAACGTTTTTTATCTGTAGTTGGGGCTATTAATTGAATAAAGCAAATGCCTCTTTTTTTACATTTTTTGGAAAATTTTTTATTTTCGGGCCATGGCAAATCAACTATTATAATGCCGTCTACTCCAGATTTTTTACATTTTTCTAAAAAACGTATCTCACCAAACTGAAAAACCATATTATAATATCCCATTAATATCACTGGCTTAGTTTTTTTTGTTCTCTTAAAATTTTTAACTATTTTAAAAACATCATTAATTTTAATGCCATTTTTTAACGCTCTATATGAACTTGTTTGAATTTGTCCTCCATCAGCGATTGGAGTGTTATGCGGAAAACCTATCTCGCATATATCAACTTGTTTTGAAATAGAATTTAGTATTTCCAGTGAATTTTTTTTGGTATTATCACCTGCTACTGTATAGGTAATAAGGGCAGGTCTTCTCTGATTTTTTGCTTGTGTAAATGCTTGACTGATTAAATTTTTCATAAATTAAATTTTTTTAAAATATCTCGATCCTTAATTGCATCTCCACATGAGTTTACAATTATTATTGTATCTTTACTGAGTTTTGGTGCTATTTTAATTGCCTCTGCAAATGCATGACTAGGTTCAAGGCTAGGGTTCAAATTTTCAAATTTTCTAACAATCTTGTATGCTTTTAACGCATCTTCATCAGTCACAGATGTATATCTCGCCCTTCTTGTATCTTTTAAAAAACAATGAATAGGACTTACACCTGGGTAGTCTAATCCAGCACTAATTGAATCGGTTTCCTTAATTTGGCCCTCTTTATTCTGGCAAACGTAAGATGCTGCCCCATGTAGTATTCCTAATTTTGCATTATGGGTAAGAGGAGCTGCATGAAGTTTTGAATTTTTTGGACCTCCTGCTTCAACACCAATTAGTTCAATTTGTGATTTAGGATAGTCAATGAATTCACTCCAAAATCCGTATGCAGAACTTCCACCACCTACACAGTTAATTAGTTTAATTTTTTTTGGAATTTTTTTAAAAGTGTTTATTAATTGAAATTTAAGTTCTTTTGATATTTGTGAAGTACTATATCCACAAATTTTTACAAAAATATTAGGCCCAACAGTTGATCCTACACACATATGGGTTGTATCACAATTTGATACCCAATACCTCATACACTCACTCACTGCATCGACCAGCGTTTGACTTCCTGTAAAAACAGGCACTATTTCAGCTCCATTTTTTCTTATTGCGTCACAGTTGGGTTTTTGTCTTTTTATATCTTTTGCGCCCATAAATATTTTACATTTAAGACCAAATTTTTTTGCAGCCATGCTAAGCATTTTACCAGCATAACCTGCCCCTGTGTCTCCTACGATATATTTTTTACCCATGTATTTGCAGATAAGTGCATGCACAACGGCGTTATATATTTTATGTGCACCACCATTAGCGTCTGAAACTACTTTAGCCCATATTTGTGCTCCATTTAAATTTCTAGATAAATTATTTAGTTTTATAAACCTTGTTGGCGCACCCACATAATTTTTAAAATAATAATTTTTTTTTTTAGTAAAACTTTTATTTTTTCTAAGTTTGCTAAAGTTAGAAGCAAGATCCTCAATTGGTTTTTTTAAAGTTTCTGGAACGTAATTGCCACCAAATTTTCCTCCCCAAAACCCATATTTATCATGTTGGTCAATTAAGGGAATATTTTTTCTTATTTTCATTTTCTAATTTTATTTATATTTTTTAAAAATATGTCAATTTTTGATCTATCTTTTTTTCCAGACGTTTCCAAACTTCCTGATATATCTATAATATCAGTTATTTTTGAAAATTTATCAAGATTATCATTGAATTTTATATTACCAGCAAGCATAGATTTAAATGATCTAGGTACACCTTTTAAATAATTGTGGTTAAACCCAATTGATTTTTCATAACCCTTTCCATCAAACAATATAATGTCAGCAATTTTTAAATACAATTTATATTTTTTTACATCGCTAGTTTTTTTTACAGTGATAACACTTATAATTTTTTTTCTATATTTTTTTTTTATAAAATAAGCTCTATTCGGTTTAACGTCGTAAAGTTGATAATATTTAAAATTCAAATTTTTTATTTTTTCTAATATTTTGTCATCAGGTCTTACTAATACAGATACGTAATTTATATTAGCCCTTTTCTTTTTAGTTAACGCTCTTAAAGTTTGAATATTTAAATTTCTTTTTGATTTTGGATAATTAGTTATAAATCCAATAAATTTAGGAGGAAATTTATGATTTAAAATATAACTTAAAGTACAAATATCTTTAACTCCACAAATTTTTGAGTCCATTAACTTTTAAGATGATGTAATAATTTTTTTATATTCTTTTTTATATTACCTTTAGTAATATCCCTACCAATAACTAGCCAGTCACTTCCACTTTTAAACGCATCTTTTGGTGACATAACTCTTTTTTGATCATTGTAATCACCACCAATTCTTATACCAGGTGTTATTATTTCCTTTTTAAAAAACTTTTTTGCAATTTTTACTTCCCTTGGACTACAGACCAACGCATCTAGTTTTGCTTTTTGTGCTAATTTAGATTGTTTTGTAATTATATTATTTAAGGTAGTTGAGAATCCTATATCATTTAAATCACGATTATTTAAAGAGGTTAAGGTTGTCACACCAACAATTTTAGTTTTATTAGCTATTTTCTTAACTTCTTGAAGTGCTTTTAGACCTGAAGATATATGTACTGTGAAGTAATTGATTTTTAGATCTCTCAAGGCAAGTAAAGTTGATTTCATTGTATTTGGAATGTCATTAAGTTTTAAGTCAATGAAAATTGTTTCTTTTTTAATTTTTGATATAAAGCTCCTCCCATTTTTAGAATTTAAAAACTCTAAGCCAAATTTATACCCTATTTTTAAGTTTTTTACTTTAGTCAGTTTAATTATATATTTAGCTCTTTTTGAATTTTGTGTATCAACTGCTACAAAAACTTTTTTAATTTTGTTCATTTATTTTTTTAAATAATTCTTTGCTCATTTTATAGTTAATACTTTTTTTTTCAGGAGTAAAAATAATTTGACCAGTTTTAGGGTTTCTTGAATTTCTACTAATCTGTTTTTTGGCAAAAAAAACCCCCCATCCTCTTAGCTCAACTCTTTCACCTTTTTTTAATGCAGTTCTAATTTCATCTAAAAATACATCAATAAATTTTAATAAATCTTTCTTTAATAAATTAGGATAGCTTCTTGAAATTTCTTTTAATATATCTGATTTCGATACTGCCAATTTAGTTCAAAGTACTATTTTTTTTCTTTTTTTGATTTTAGCTTATCAGACAATGATGAAAAAGGTAAGTTTTTTCCAGATAAAGGTGAGCTAAATTTTGAAACTGCCTCTTTGTTATGAATTTCTTCAAGAAGTTTAATACTTAAATTTACTTTTCTTTTTTCAAGATTTATTTCAGCAATTGCAGCATCTATCCTTTCACCTCCAACGAATCTAGAGGGTCTTGCATCAGAAGACGAAAGTGCAATCTGGGATTTTTTTATCATAAGCGTAATATCAGACCCCTCTGGCTGAACTTTTAAACCTTTATTATCTGATGAAATAACTTTAACAGTAATTGTATCATTAATCTTTTTATCTTTAAAATAATCAAATGGATCCTTCATAGTTTGTTTTAAGCCAACCCTCACTTTTTGAGAATCTTTTTTAATTTCAAGTATTTTTACTTTTAGTTTATCTTTTAGTTTGTATTTTTTTGATGCTTCCTCTGGATTTTCCGTATAGCTTAAATCATTAAAGTGAAGAAATGCATCAATTTCGTAGTTATCTAATTTTAAATAAATTGCATAATCATTCATACTGCTAATAGAACCATTTATTTCACTTCCAACAGGATGATTTTTTTCAAGTGCATCATATGGATTTTCAGATGTTAGCCTGTAAGATATTGCTATTCTTCTTTTTTCTTTGTCTATTTCTGTTATTATACAGCTTATGTTATCTCCAACTTTAAAAAACTTTTTTGGGGATACATTTTTTCTAGTCCAGCTTATTTCGCTAGAATGTAATAACGTAGTTAAACCTGGTTCTAGTTCACAAAAGGCACCAAAGTCCATAAGTTTAATTACTTTGACATCATACTTTTTATTTAATTCATAATTAGTAATTTTTTCGAACGGGTCAGGAGATAATTGTTTTATCGAGCATCCAATTTGCAGTTTGTCTTTATCAACTGATATGACCAATAAATCGTGTTTATCTCCAATGTTAAATACTTCTTCCGGATGGTTTACTCTTGAATAGCTTATTTCTTGTAGATGTACTAAACAATCTAATTCATTATTTACATTAAAGAAACATCCAAATGAACTATAGCCTTTAACAACAGCATTTTTAATAATTTGCCCAACCTTATATTTTTCAACTATTTTAGATTTATCTTCTTTTTTGTTTGTTGAAATAATTTGACGTCTAGATACACACGCATTTCCTCTTACTTTATCCATTTTTATTAAAGCAAATTTTTGAGGTTCATTCATTAAATGAGAGATATCTTTTAGAGGGGTATCAGAAATTTGTGATCCTGGGCAAAACATTAAAGAACCAGTTTCAATATGTTCAACTATTACACCTCCTTTACATTTGCTAGTTATCTTTCCCATTATAGGTTGATTATTTTCGAACGCTTTAACTAAGATATCCCATCCTTTAATTTTTTGAGCTTTACTTGCTGAAACAATAACTTCACCATTTTTATCTTCAATCCTCTCTAATAAAACTTGAATTTTTTCCCCAATTTTAACTTTTTCACTTTGTCCTAAAGTTTTCAATTCATTTATATCTACAACCGGTTCAGACTTTAATCCTTCAATAAAAAGGAATATGTATTTTTCACCAATTTTAGTAACAGTTCCCTCTATGATTTTTCCTTCAACTAAATTCTTTGTTTTAGAAATCTGATTATCTAACAATTTCTCAAATTCTTTTGAAGCCGATGAATTACTTTCTTTATAAATTTCCATTAATAGTTTTTATTTTTTAGAGGTTTTAGATAAAATTGTTATATTAATCAAGATTATTTATTTTGCTTATAGGGTCTTTTCTATTTATATGAAGCATTAAAGCCTATTTTACGAAGAATATTCATAAAAGATGGAAAAGAACTTTTATAAGAATTTACATCGTGAATAGTCCATTTACCGCCAAGAACCAACCCCCCGATGACAGATGTCATAAATATTCTGTGGTCTTTGTAGTAGTTTTTTATTTTAATTTCTTTTTTTATTTTTAGGTTAGGGTTTCCGTATATTTTCAAAGTATTATCTTTTAAAACTGTCTTTATGCCCATCATATTTAGGATATTTGAGCCCAATTTTAACCTTGGACTTTCTTTTTTGTTAAGCTCACCAAGATTTGAAAATTTAGAAACACCCTTAGCTTTTGATGCCAATAAAAAAATAATCAAAAATTCGTCTATAGCATTACTATTAAATTTTACTGGGCAATTAATAGATTTAATTTTTTTTTGACTTTTAATATGTAAATCAGCAACATACTCTCCATAAACTTTTCTCTTATTTTTTATTCTTACTTTTCCTCCCATTTTATTAATTATTTTGATAAAACCGATTCGTGACGGATTAACATTTACATTTTTAATTTTAAGTTCTGACTTTTTCGACAAAATGGTTAATACTACGAAGAATGAACTTGAACTAATATCACCCGGGATTTGATATTTGAAAGAACGAAACTGTTTTTCTCCTTTAATATGGATTATATCAAAATCTTTTTTCCTTTTTATTTTGATTGGGAGTTTAAGATATTTAAAAAATAGCTCTGTGTGATCCCTTGATTTTTTAGCCTCTATAATAGTGTTACCCGGCGAATTTAAAGCTGCGAGCATAACAGAACTTTTACACTGTGCAGAACCTCTGGTCTCTTTGTATTGAATTGGTTTGATTAATTCAGTAGCGTGAATTTCAATTGGCAATCCACCTTTTTTATTTAAATTGAAACTAGAACCAAATTTTTGCAAGGGTTCACTAATTCTCAGGAAATCTCTTCTTGATAAACTTTTGTCACCTATCAATTTAACTTTATGCGTTCCTTTAATTAATAAACCTAACAAAAGTCTTGCAAATGTACCTGAGTTTCCAGCATCAATAGTAACTTTATTATTGATTTTGAAACTTCCTAGTCCATTTCCTGTGATAGAACATATGTTATTATTAAAAGTTATTTTTACTCCGAGTTTTCTTAATCCATTAATAGTATGCAAAACATCCTCAGAATTTGGTAAATTTTTTATTTTACAAATTCCATAAGATTGTGAGCCTAAAAGCAAAGATCTAATGGATATACTTTTGTCACCATCAACAGATATAGTTTTATTGTAATTATTAATTTTATTACTAATAACTAATTTTTTCATTTACTTAACTAAATTTAAATGAGTCTCCAAAATATGCATTAATTGCATTTTGGTTTTTGACAAGTTCGGAGGGCGTTCCTTTTGCAATTACCTTACCATCAGATAATACAATTGCAACATCAACACAAGTGAGCAGGTCTCTAGCTTGATGATCACAAATACATATCGTTATTCTATTTTCAGATTGCAAATTAACAATTATTTGTTGCAACATTTTAATAGTCATTACATCAAGTGCTGCAAAACATTCGTCTAGAAGTAATAACTCTGGTTCTCCTAATAGAGCCATAGCTATGACCAATTTTTTTTTTTGACCACCAGATAAAAATTTTGCTTTAATAGAGCTGATTTGTCCAAGGTCAAATTTAGAGATTAAATAATTTATTTTTTCAATTCTATCTCTTGGGTCTTTAATTAAAATCTCTGACACTGCTTTTAAATTATCTACCAATGTTAAATCGTGAAAAAAACCTCCATACTGAGGAACGTAACCTATTTTAAACTTAGATGTTCTTACAAATATTGGATAATCATTTATTTTTTCATTTTTTATATATATATCTCCAGAATTTGGTTTTATTAGACCGGTTATGAGGTTGAATATTGTAGATTTCCCAACACCATTTGGTCCCAGCATACCAAGTATTTCCCCTTGATTTATCTCAATGTTAATGTTCTCAAGAACTTGCCTATCTCCAAAAGATAAGCTTAAATTTTTTAATTCTAATAACGTTTTTTTATTTTTAAAACTTTTGATACGAAATTTTTTAATTATTGCCATTTTTTAAAATAGTTTTTACTAACACTTTATCATTTGTATTATTCATAAGAATTTTGACTTTCTTTTCTACAAAATCTACTATTATTTTATCTGCTTTAAGTTTAGATAAATTACTATTGTAATTAATGTTTTCATATATGATTGCTCTATTTTCTTCGAATGATAAATCAATATAATTTGATTTTATAGTGTGGTCATTATAATTCATTTTGACAGAGCCTTCGAATAAGGTATCATTGTTATTACTATTGTATATTGCCGAATTTGATATAATAAGTATCTTTCCACCATCATTTAAAAAAACTGTTGCGGTAACGTTATTCATTAAAATCCGATTAGGTCTTTCTTTTATACTACCGTCTTTTGACTTAATTTCATATTTATTTCCATCCTTGTCTTCTGATTGATATAATAAATCACTAATAAGATTTTCAGGGGTATCTTTCAAAATTTTGTTATCATTTTTTTCTATAACATTAATTTCATTGTCACTTCTGAAATATGTAAAATAAGTGAATAAAATGATTAATAATATTAATAAACTTAAAATTAGCTGTAAGTAGATTTTTTTCAACATTATTGAATATTACTCTCTAAAATATTATGTATATGAATTATTCCCACAGTTTTTTTTTTATTTTTATTATGTACACACAGTGATGTAATTTTTTTTGCGTTCATTAAAGAAAGAGCTTTTGCTGCTAAAACCTGCATATCAATAGATATTGGATTCTTTGTCATTACATCTTTAACTTTTAAATCTTTAAAGTTATCAACTTTTTCACTAACTCTTCTTAACTGACCATCTGTAATTATACCATTTGTTTTTTTCTTTGAATTTTGAACTACAAGAACACCAAGTTTTTTTTTAGTTATAATTTTAAGAGCAGTCTTCATACCAGAATTTTCATTTATAAATGGTATTTTTTTCCCTGTTAGCATTAAGTCCTCTACGGTTTTTAATCTCGCCCCCAAACTTCCTGAGGGATGAAATCTCTTGAATTCTTTTTCCCCGAATTTTTTTATTCGCATAGTAGATATAGCAATTGCATCTCCAATAGCCAATTGCATAATTGTAGATGAGGTTGGCACCATATTTCCTGGTCCAGCTTCTTTAACTTCTGGCAAAAGTATTTTTATATCTGAGGCTTTGTACAGCAAAGAATTTTTTTTTGAAACTATTCCAATAAGAGTAATGTTTTTATTTCTATTCGCATATTGTATTATATTCTTTAACTCTGAAGACTCTCCACTATTGCTAATTAATATTAGAACATCATTTGAACTGATCTGACCCAGATCCCCGTGTGAACATGAACTAGCATCTACATAAAATGATGGTGTACCAACTGATGCGAGTGTTGATGAAATCTTTTTTGCAATAATTCCAGACTTTCCTACTCCTGACAGAATTACTTTACCTTTTTTACAATTTAAAATAACTTCAATTGTCTTATTGAAACTTGCATCTAAGGATTTTTTTAATTTTTTTAGAGAATTGATCTCAATGTTGATAACTTCATTTGCAATTTTTTTAAATTTACTTTTGATCATTAATGAGACCATATATCATCAGGGAAACTTTCTAAATCTAGTTTCACTCTTGTATTTAGAAATTTTATACACTCTTTATAAAGATCCAGCCTTTTTTCTCTTTTAAGAATACCATTCAAAGTGCTATTTATTTTATGTAGATATAATACGTCATTAGCACAATATTTAATTTGAGCTGCTGATAAATCACCACCGAAGTCAGAAGATTGGTATTGTTTGCTAATATCAATACCTATAAATTCTTTTATTAAATCTTTCAATCCATGCCTGTCACTATAGGATCTAGCTAATTTTGATTGAAGTTTAGTGTCCTCAATATTTAAAATATCTAAATTTAAATACTTATTTATAAAAGCTAAATCAGCTCTAGCGTAATGGAATATTTTTGTAACATTATTATTTGATAATAACTTTTTAAGATTTGGACAATTATAGGTATCTCTGTCGAGTTGAATTATATGCGCATCTGAATTTCCTGAAGAAATTTGGACTACACATAGTTTATCTCTCATAAAATTTAAACCCATAAATTCACAATCAACAGCAATCTTATTGCCAAATTCTAAATCTTTTGGTAAATCATTTTTGTGGAGTTTAATATCCATGCTATTTTAATTTTACTTATATATGAAACCAGAAAATTGTCTAATTTTTGGCGCTAGCGGTCAAATAGGTCGAAATTTAATTAGGGGGCTTGCTCAAAAAAATTTCAAAATCACTGCTGTTACTAGAAATTTACATCAGAAGGGCTACATATTGAAAACGCAAGCAAACCCGGGGTATTTAGATTTGGTAGAAGCTAACATTTTTGATTTAAACAAACTAGAGAAATTAATTAAGAAAGCTGATGTGTGCATTAATTTAGTGGGAATACTATACGAAAAAGGCAAAAATAATTTTCAAAATATTCACGTAAAATTTCCAGAAATATTGTCAAACTTATGTGCAAAAAATAAAGTTAAAAAATTTATTCATGTTTCTGCTCTTGGCATCGAGGAAGCTACTAATTCGACCTATGCTATTAGTAAACTTAGTGGTGAAAAAGCAATTTTGAAAAATTTTGAAAATGCAGTCGTTTTAAGACCTTCAATAGTATATTCATCCCAAGATAATTTTAGCACAATGTTAATGAGCCTTTTAAATATAATCCCAATTTTCCCTTTGTATTACAGTGGCAAAACTAAGTTTATGCCTTTACATTGTTCTGAACTCTGTAAAATAATAACCACTGTTATAGAAAAAAACACTAACGAAAAGATTATAGAATGTATAGGACCAGAGGAGTTATCTTTTAAAGAAATTTTAGAAAAATTATTAAGATTAATTGAAAAAAAAAGAATTCTAATGCCTATACCAATTATATTTGCAAATATTATTGCGTCTTTTTTTCAAATTTTACCCAAACCCTTAATAACTAGAGATCAAATTAGACTATTAAACTTTGATAATATTCCATCTGGAAAATATAAAACCAATTTCGATATTGATTTAAAAACTGAGCTTAAATTTGAAAGTGAAGTTGAAAAATATTGTTATATGTGGAAAGAGTCAGGCGAATATTCAAAAAAAACTAATTTAAATTAAAATGATTTCTTGGTTAATTTACATAATTGTTTTTTTAATATTGTGTTTTGTCTTATCATTAGGCACAAGAGCACTTAGTAGAGGAATTGATGCTAAAAATTCAAATAAATCGAATATTAAAAGTAAAGCATTGAATAATACTAATAAAAATTTATCAAAAAACTTAACAAAAGAAATAATAAAATTAAAAAAATTACATGAAAAAGGTATTTTATCAAGCAAAGAATTTCAGGCTGCAAAGAAGAAAATTTTAAGCTGATTTTATTTTCTTTTGTATAAATTTAGGTACTTCTGAATCTTTATCTATCAGATCATCTTTTTTGTTTTTAGGTTGAAAAGCATATAGCAAATGCAACTTACAATAAGAAAAGTCTTTTAAAGATTTTCTCCCACAAAAATAAAAATCCTTTTGATCAGGATGTCCTATTGGCCATTTACAAACATTTTCATCGAGCTCTTCTAATTGTTTAGGATTTTCTGGCTCAAAATCTTTCTCTATAACTAATGATTTAAACTTCCCTTTTTTAAACTTTCTATTATTTGAAGTTAATTTAGAGCTGTTTACTTTCGAGTATGACGAACCTTTTTTTGCAATTATTTTTCCCGAAAGATTTAATCTATGTGCTTTACCGATAACCGCATTTCTACTAACACCACCAAGTATTTCTGCGATCTGGCTAGCAGTACTTCCTTTTCCCCAAAGTTCTTTAAGTTTAGCTACTTTCTCAGGTGTCCAACTCATATCTACATATAGTATATTTTAAATAAAATATACTATATTTAGGTTATTCAAATTATAATATAAAACAAGTTAATTTTTTTATTTCTTAACAATTATTTTTAAATATTAACAAATATATTAATGGTTGAATTAAATACAAAATATAAAATTGGAAAAAGAAGATTTGGTTTAGTTAATTGGGTAGGTTTTTACACACTTTATAAAAAGGAAACATTACGCTTCCTTATTGTTTTTGGTCAAACAATAGCAGGTCCAGTTCTTACAGGCATTCTATTTTTAATTGTCTTATCTATAGCTTGGGGCGAGGATAGAGGAGAAGTTTTAGGTTTACCTTTTATAGAATTTTTAGCCCCAGGACTTATATCAATGCAGGTAATTCAACAATCTTTTTCCCATTCCTCTTCCTCATTATTAGGAGGCAAAATGATGGGAAATATTATAGATTTGATTGGAAGCCCACTTTCGTCAAAAGAAGTTACATTAGCAATTATCTTAGCTTCAGTTACAAGAGCATTTATAATTTGTTTAGTATCAATTTTTTGTTTTAATTTATTTGTAGAAATAAAAATATTAAATTATTATTATTTTTTCTTTTTCTTAATAAATTCTTCATTTTTAATGGGAGCTTTAGGCTTTGTAGCAGGAATATGGGCTGATAGATACGATAATATGGCAACGGTTACTAATTTTGTTATAGTGCCATTATCTTTTTTATCAGGTGCATTCTATTCAATAGATAGACTTCCAAACGTATTGAAAGAAATGAGTTTTTACAATCCTTTTTTTCATATGATAGATGGCCTAAGGTTTTCAATGATTGGTATTAGTGATGGATCTACATTATTTGGATTATTTTATTTGTCATCCTTTAGTTTAGTTTTGTGGTCTATTGCATATTATTTATATAAAATAGGATATAAAATAAAATCATGAGTTATTTAGTCAAAAACTACAATAGAAAAAAAATTTCGTTTAAATCCGGTAAAGGAAGTTACTTGTTTTCTAGTGATAAAAAAAAATATCTTGATTTTGTTCAAGGCATAGCGGTAAACTCTTTGGGTCATTCACATCCTAAACTTGTAAAAACTATTAAATTTCAATCAAAAAAACTATGGCATGTTTCCAACGCTTTTCAAATTCCTGAAGGTGAAAAACTTGCTGAAAAGTTATGTAAAAAAACTTTTGCTGATTTCGTAATGTTTCAAAATAGTGGTGCTGAAGCAACAGAGGCTGCCGTTAAAGTTGCAAGAAGATACTTTTATTCAATAGGAAAACCAAATAAAAATAGAATTTTATGTGTTAAGAATTCATTTCATGGAAGAACATTAGCTGCGATTTTCGCCAGCGGTTCAAAAAAAATGACAGAAGGTTTTGGTCCTAAAGTACCTGGGTTTGATCATTTTAAATTTGGAAATCATGACTCTCTAAAAAATAAAATAAACAAAAATACTGCTGCAATAATGATTGAAACTGTAATGGGAGAGGGTGGTATTAAAGTAATACCAGATTGGTGCTTGAGAGAATTAAGAAAATTATGCAATAAAAAGAAAATATTATTAATCCTTGATGAGGTTCAATGCGGAGTAGGAAGATCTGGAGACTTCTTTGCTTTTGAAAGCTCAAAAATAAAACCTGATATTGTTCCTATTGCAAAAGGAATTGGCGGGGGATTTCCAATAGGTGCAGTTTTGATGAATAAAAAAGTTGCATCTGGAATGATCGCTGGTTCTCATGGATCCACTTTTGGAGGCAATCCTTTAGCCATGTCTGTAGGAAGCGCTGTAATGGATATTGTTTCTAGCAAAAAATTTTTGAATAACATAAAAATCCTGTCAAAATATTTTTTCAAAAATCTTGATAAACTCAAAAATAAATATCCCAAAATTATTAAAGCAGTAAGAGGCAAAGGCTTTCTAATAGGAATTCAACTTTATGAAAATCCAAATAAATTTATTAAAAAATTAATGGATAATAAGTTATTAACAATACGTGCAGCTGAAAATGTTATTCGAATTTTGCCCCCATTAAATGTCAAGAAAAGAGAAATTGATGTATGTTTGAATATAATTTCTAAAGTTTGCAAAGATTTGAATTAAAATGAAACACTTTATCGATTTAAAAGATATTAAAATTAAAGATTTAAAAAGAATAATTCTCGATGCTAAAAAACGAAAAAAAATGAGAAATAAATTAAATACTTTGGAAGTTGACAAAGGTTCTCCTCTAAAAGGCAAGTTATTAATACAAATGTTCGAGAAATCAAGTTTAAGAACAAGGTTAAGTTTTTATTTAGCTATTAAACAATTGGGTGGCGGCACTATCACACTTAGATCTAATGAACTTCACCTGGGTCAAGGAGGGGAAAGTATTGCAGACACAGCTAAAATCTTATCAACTTATGGCGACGGTTTTATGCTTAGAACTGATAGTGACGAAAAAGTTAATAATTTTAAAAAATATTTAACAATACCCATTATAAACGGTCTAAGTCCCTCATCACATCCAACGCAAGTATTGTCTGATATTTTTACAGTTGAGGAGATAAAAAAAAAGTCTATTTCAAAACTTAATATTTGTTGGATAGGAGACTCTAACAATGTTTTAAATAGTTTGATTACAGCCTCTGTAAAATTTTCTTTTAGGTTAAAAATAGGATGTCCAAAAAAATTTCAACCAAAAAAAAGTATTACTGCTTGGGCGAAAAAAAATAATAAAAAAATTCATATTTACGATAATCCAAAAAAAGCAGCAATCGATGCCGATGTAATTTTTTCTGACAAGGTAATTTCCATAAATGATAAAGTTAATAAAATAAAAAAAAAAATAGCATTTAAAGATTTCAAAATTAATAAAAAGTTATTTAACTTTGCTAAAAAAGATTGTATTTTTTTACATTGTTTACCAAGGGGTGACGAAGTTAGTGATGAAGTTTTTTTAGGCAATAAATCTCATGTTTGGCAACAAGCTTCTAACAGGGTACATGTTCAAAAAAGTATTTTGATGTACTGTTTTGGAAAATTAAGGTAGTGGAAGTGGATTATCAGCGTAATTATTAAGATATAAAATTACAGATGCTCTATCTTTTTCTTTTCTCAGGCCAGCATAAGCCATTTTAGTTCCTTTTATCCATTTTTGTGGTTTAATCAAAAACCCATTCAATTCCTCAAAAGACCAATTTTTTTTATATTCTACTAAAGCTTTAGAATATTTATAATCCTCAAGAGCAGCGACTTTTCTTCCTACAACATTATATAACGCAGGACCAATTTTGTTACCTCCACCTGCCTCAATAGAATGACAGGCTGAGCACTTTTTAAATACTTTTTCACCATGAGCTAGATCTGCCTTAGCCATTAAAGCTGCAATATCAACCTTAATTTCGGTTTCTGATTTTACTTCATTTTCTATCATTGCTTGTTCCGAACCTACAGTTTCAACTTTATATGCAGATCTTTCAGGTTTTTCGACAACAAAAATGATATTTGATACTTTACTTATACCAATAATTAAAAGAGCTACTAACAAAATAGAAGCAATAATTTTATTAATTTCAAAGGAATCCATTACTATTATATATTAAGAAAAGTATATAACATGTTAATATTAAAAAAATACATTTAAAAAATTTTTTGCGTCTGATAGACGCATAGTTTCAAGACTAATTATGACAAAAACGTCCATTTTAATCCCTTCTAGATTAAATGCTAAAAGATTACCTTCAAAACCATTGTTAAAAATAAATGGCATTTCAATAATACAACATGTTTATCATAGAGCAAAAGAATCAAAAGTTGGTGAAGTTATCGTAGCTACTGGAGATAAAGAAATAGCAGAAGAAATCAAATCTATAAAAGGAGAAGTCATACTTACTAAAAAAAATCACTTAACTGGCACAGACAGAATTTATGAGGCATTAGAAATATTAGACAACAAAAATAAACCTGATTATGTTATAAACTTACAAGGTGATGAGCCATTTATATCACCAGATGATATATTTAATTTAAATAAAAACGTAATTGAGAATAAATCAAAAATTGGAACTTTAGCTCATAATATCAAAGACAAAAAAGTTCTAAATAATAAAAATATAGTTAAAGTTAAAACAGAAAAAGACTTAAAAAAAATTAAATTTTCTAAAGCGTTGAAATTTTTTAGAGATTGTTCAAAAATAAATACTATTAATTTATTTCAGCATATTGGAATTTACCAATATAAAATGTCTACTTTAATTAAATATGTAAATCTTAAGCAATCTAAAAATGAATTAAAATATAGCTTAGAACAATATAGAGCAATTGATAATAACATTTTTATAGATGTTGTTTTGGCAAAAAAAATGTCTATTGGCATTGACACTATGGATGAATATGTAGAAATAAAAAAAATTATGGAATATAAGTCTTAATATTTATGAAAATTGTTTATCAAGGATCTCCAGGAGCTTATTCACATTTAGCTGCTGAATTAATTTTTCCAAATTATGAATATTTGCCCTCTAAAACGTTTGAGGAGTGTTTCAAACTTTGTTATGAAAATGATAATTATAAAACAATAATACCTGTAGAAAATTCAATAGCTGGAAGAGTAGCAGATATTCAATATCTTATAAATAAATATAAATTACAAATTTACGCAGAGCATTTCCAAGAAATAAGACATAATCTTATGGCTTTAGAAAATGTCAAATTTGAAGATATTAAATCAGTCAGATCTCATTCGCAGGCAATATCCCAATGTCAAAAAATTATTAATCAAAACAAACTTGAACCAATTATTGCTGCTGACACTGCTGGTAGCGCAAGATATATTAAAGAAAATAATCTTAAGAACGAAGCTGCCATTGCTTCAGAGTTAGCTGCACGAATTTATAATCTTAAAATATTGAAAAAAAATATTGAGGACAATAAAGGCAACGTAACACGTTTTTTAATAATGGGAAAAAAAGCTTCACATCCTGAATTCAAAGATAAAAATTATATTACAAGTTGTATATTCAAAGTTAAAAATAAACCCGCTGCTCTTTACAAATGTCTTGGTGGTTTTGCCACTAACAATGTAAATTTAAGTAAATTAGAAAGTTTTTCAGATCAAAACAGTTTCGAGCAATACTTGTTTATTTGCGAAATGTATGGGCATATAGAAGATACAAAAATACAAAAATCTCTAGAGGAGCTAGCATTTCACACTGTTAGCCTTGATATTTTAGGGGTTTATGAAGCAAGTCCTTTCAGAAAAATTAAATAAAAATAAACTTTTCTTATGGACTAGAAAATATAACTGTTATAATAATTTGGGGGCCAACCAGGTGGAGTTACCATAAACTCCCCCAGGCTTGAAAAAGAGCAAGGGTAATGAGTATTTTCCAGGTTGGTTGGTCTCCTACAGATGAGCACAAATAATAAAGTATTAGCGTTAAAATATAGACCCCAGGTTTTCAAAGACCTTATAGGACAAGAAATAATTATAGAGACTATAGAAAAATCAATTTTAACAAACAACATTCCAAATGCTTTTTTGTTTACTGGCATAAGAGGTGTAGGAAAAACAACAGTTGCAAGAATTTTAGCAAAATCTTTAAATTGTGAAAACTCAAAAGAATTTTCTTGTTTGGAAAACAAATGTAATAATTGTAATGAAATTTCAGAATCAAGGCATATTGACGTACTTGAAATGGATGCAGCAAGCAAAACTGGAGTAGACGATGTAAGAGATTTAATTGATTTTTCAAGATATGGACCTACTGCTGCTAAATATAAAATTTTTATAATTGATGAAGTTCATATGCTTAGCAAGCAGGCATTTAATGCACTTTTAAAAACACTTGAGGAACCTCCCTCATATCTAAAATTTATTTTTGCAACGACAGAAGTTAATAAAATACCAATTACAGTACTATCTAGATGTCAAAGATTTGATCTTATGAGAATTCAATCTAAAATACTTTTTGACCATCTTAAAAAAATTGTATCTAAAGAAGATAGAAAAATTGATGAAAATGTTCTTAAGTTAATAGTTAAAATTTCAGAGGGTTCCGTAAGAGATTCTCTTTCATTGCTTGATAGAGCATTATTAAATCAAAAAAATGATAGCAACTTATTAAATTTGGAGCAAGCACAAAAAATATTTGGATATTTAAACAAGATTCACCTTATAGATTTAATTGAGAATATCTTGAAAGGAGAAGAAACGAATGTTCTAGATACATATAGAAATATTTATAGCCAAGGTATTGAGCCTAAAATATTTTTAAATAATTTCTTAGAAATTATTTTTTATTTAAAAAACTTTAGTAACATGAAAAATTTTAATTCATCTTTTAATATGGGTGATATAGAAATTACAAGATTATCATCCTTATCTGAAAGAATAGATAGTAAAACCTTACTATTATTTTGGCAATTTTCTATTGAGACGATGACAGAGCTTAATTTAGTTTCTAATCAAAATTTATCAATCGAGATGTTTTTAATAAGATTAATGTATATTAAAGACGAAAATTCTAGTTATATGGAAATTCCAAAAAAAATTGATACCAACAATATTGAAACTAAATTTCCAAATGAAAACAATAATGATAGTTCTAAAAACGTTAATCAGGCTGTAAATCAAATCAAGTTTTCCACTCAAGAAGTCCAAGATCATCTAATAAAAGATGAAAAATTAAACAAAAAGCATGAAATAAAATCATTTGAAGATTTGCTTGATATATGTAAAACAAAAAAGGAAATAGAGTTAAAATTTGAACTTGAAAATAATGTTAACCTAGTAAGTTTCCAAGATAAAAAAATAGAAATTTCTTTTAATGAAAACTTAAATAAAAATTTCATTAAAAATATATCTGAAAAATTGTTGGAGTGGACTGGTAAAAGATGGATTATAATGTTTTCAAAAAAGATTGGTTTTAAATCTATAAAACAAAAAAATAAAAATTTAGAAAAGAAATATATTGATGATTTGAAAAAAAGTTCTACATATGAAGAAGCATTAGAAGTATTTCCAGACCTAGAAATATTGAATGTAAACAATTTAGAGGATAATGACTGATTTTAATAAAATTTTAGAAAAAGCAAAAGAAATTGAATCTAAGTTTAAAGAAAGTCAAAAAAAAATTAAAAATATTACTGCCGAGGGAACATCAGGTGGTGGATCTGTAAAAGTAGTTTTAAATGGGGAAGGAGAAATAATTCAATTAGTTATAGCGGATGAGGTTTATAAAGAGGAAAAAACTATACTAGTTGATTTAATTGTTGCTGCTCATAATAATGCAAAAACAAATTTAAAGTCAAAAACAAACGATGAAATTTCAAAAGCCACCGGCGAGTTTGGGATACCTGGTTTTAAATGGCCTTTATAATAGATGAAAGATTTAGTTGAAATAGAGGAATTAATTAGAGTAGTTTCAAAGTTTCCAGGTTTGGGGCCAAAGTCTGCAAAAAGAATAATTCTTAAATTAATTAATAATAAAGAAGAATTAATGAAGCCAACCATAAATGTTTTAGCAAATGTTTATAAGAATATATCAAGATGTAATTATTGCGGAATTTTAAAGTCCTCTAGGGATGGGTGCAATGGATATAGCAGTTGTAAAAACTTACAAACAAAATTTTCAAAAATTTGTGTTGTTGAAAATATTGCTGATCAATGGAGTATAGAAAATACTAGGATATTTAGTGGTTATTTTCATATTCTTGGTGGAACAATTTCAGGGTCAGCACCTAAAAATAACGAGTTATTAATCAATTCTCTGGTTGAGAGAGTAAAAAAACAAAAAATTGAGGAAGTAATTATTGCTACGAGTGCAACAGTCGAAGGACAGACTACTGCATTTTATATAGAGGATAGCCTAAAAAATACAAAAACTAAAATATCTAAGTTAGCACAAGGTCTTCCTGTCGGAGGTGAAATTGAAAATTTAGATGATGGCACCTTACATTCAGCTTTTAAAAATAGAGCTTGATTTTTTAATATATCTATTTTTATGTAGCAAAGGTTCAGTATATCCAGATGGTTGGCTTTTACCTTCAAAAACTAAATCACAAGCAGTTTTAAAAGCAATAGATTTATCAAAATCATTTGACATTTTTTCGTAGTTTTTATCACCCTGATTTTGCTCATCAACTTTTTTTGCCATTTTTTTCATCGTTTCTAAAACTTGATTTGGAGTACAAATGTTGTGATGCAGCCAGTTCGCAATATGTTGAGATGATATTCTTAATGTTGCTCTATCTTCCATTAATCCAATGTCATTTATATCTGGCACTTTAGAGCACCCAACACCACTGTTTATCCATCTTACAACATATCCCAGAATACCCTGGCAATTGTTTTCAAGTTCATTTTTAATTTCGTCAATAGACCAGTTTGGTCTAATTATTATTGGTAAATTTAAAAGATTATCCAAGTCAAATTTACCTTTTTTACTTAATTTCTTTTGTAACTTAAAGACGTTTACTTTGTGGTAATGCATAGCATGAAGTGTTGCAGCGGTTGGAGAAGGTGTCCATGCGCAATTAGCACCTGACTTTGGATGACCTATTTTTTGGTCTAACATATCCTTCATTTTGTCTGGTGCAGCCCACATACCTTTTCCAATCTGAGCTTTACCAGAAAATCCACATGCTAAACCGATATTAACATTATTTTTTTCGTAAGCACTAATCCAATGTGAATTTTTCATGTCACCTTTTTTTATCATTGGACCAGCCTCCATGGATGTATGCATTTCATCTCCGGTTCTATCAAGAAAACCTGTATTAATAAAAACAACTCTTTTCTTTACCATTCTAATACACTCTTTAAGATTAGCGCTGGTTCTTCTCTCCTCATCCATAATACCAATTTTAATTGTATTTTTTTTTAGTTTTAAAACCTCCTCAACTTTTGAAAAAATTTCATCAGAAAATAAAACTTCATCTGGTCCATGCATTTTTGGTTTTACTATATAAATTGATCCTTTTTTAGAATTACCTTTTTTCTTTAAGTCATGCAAAGATGCAGCTGAAGTTATAAATGCATCTAGAATACCTTCTGGTGCTTCCTTATTATCAGCTAAAAGTACAGATGGTGTTGTCATTAGATGTCCAACATTTCTATTTAGTAATAAGGCTCTTCCTTTAAGTTTAAATTTTTTTCCAGTGGATGAAATATAATTTCTGTCAGAATTTAAAACTCTTTTAAATTTTTTTCCTAACTTTTCAAATTTTACTGAAAGATCTCCTTTCATAAGACCCAGCCAGTTTCTATAACCAAGAACTTTATCCTCTGCATCAACAGCAGCTACACTGTCTTCGTGATCAATAATCGTTGAGACGGCTGACTCTATAACTAAGTCACTCAACCCAATCGGATCATTATTAGCACTAAATGCATATGGATTGATTATTAATTCAACATGCAAATTGTTATTTATAAGTAGAACTCCTTTTAGTTTTTTATTATCAGATCTATAACCTTTATATTGTTTATTATTTTTCAATTGAGTTTTTTTATTATCAATTTTCAAAATTAATTTATTATTAATAACCTTTAAATAATTAATTTTTTTCCATGAGCCATTCTTTAAAGGAAATATTTCATCCAGAAAATCTCTACAGTATCTAATTACCTTACCACCTCTTACAGGATTATATCTATTATCAAGCTTTACTGAACCAATCGCATCCGTTCCATATATTGCATCATATAAACTTCCCCACCTTGCATTTGCCGCGTTTAGAGCATATCTCGCATTTGAAATAGGTACAACAAGCTGAGGTCCTGCAATACTAGATATTTCTTCGTCAACATTTTTAGTTTCAATCATAAAGTTTGGTGGGTTTTTTTTTAAATAACCAATTTTTATTAAGAATTTTTTGTAATCATAAATATTAAATTCTTTTTCCCTATTTTTAATGTGCCAATTGTTTATTAAAGACTGTATCTCCTCTCTTTTTTGTAACAATTCTTCATTTTTAGGTTTTAAAATATTCATTGCCTTATCTAGG
The DNA here is from genome assembly GCA_003210095.1 of Pelagibacteraceae bacterium AG-426-E17. Classification (GTDB taxonomy): domain Bacteria; phylum Pseudomonadota; class Alphaproteobacteria; order Pelagibacterales; family Pelagibacteraceae; genus Pelagibacter. The sequence goes on along the minus strand of QCNP01000001.1, from coordinate 185,624 downwards.
CCATTCCAAAATCTTTTAGGAGTTATTTTTGTGTTCTTGAGAATTTCCTTATTAACAAAATTATATAATGATTTTTCTACAAATATTTTTCCATTTTTAATGTAATTATTATTATTTATAATCATTCTTTTATTGTAGTTTAATATATATTTTTTTTACAGTATTTTTTGTAATATTAAATTATTCTATGATTCTGTTGCTTTTTTTTTAATATAATGAATATTAAGTTCAATGAAAAATTATTTAAATTTTGAAACTGAAATAAAAAATATAGAAAATGAGATTGAAAAGTTGAAAGATCCTTTTAATAAGGAAGGAATATCGCAGGTTGATACTAAAAAAATCGATAAATTAGAAAAAGACCTAGAATACAAAATTAAAAAAATCTATTCTAAGCTGGACCCTTGGCAAACAACATTAGTCGCAAGACATGAAGAAAGACCAAAAACTAAATTTTTTATTGATAATTTATTTACTGACTTCTTCCCGTTACATGGTGATAGATTATTTGGGGAAGATAAATCGTTAATAGCTGGTTTGGGAAAATTTGATAATTATTCTGTAATGATTATAGGACAAGAAAAAGGTGATGACCTTGAAAGTAGAATACAAAGGAATTTTGGGATGATGCGCCCTGAGGGTTATAGAAAATCTATAAGATTAATGAAACTTGCAGATAAATTTAATTTACCAATAATTTTTTTTATTGATACTCCAGGCGCATATCCGGGAGTAGGTGCTGAGGAGAGAGGACAGGCGGAGGCAATTGCTAGATCAATAGAATGCTCTATGTCATTAGGAGCTCCTACCATATCAATAATAATTGGTGAAGGAGGCTCGGGTGGCGCAATTGCTTTAGCATCAACTAATAAAGTATTAATGCTCGAGAATGCAATATACTCAGTAATATCTCCAGAGGGTTGTGCTTCAATATTATGGAGAGATCCAAAGAAAACACTAGAAGCAGCCACTGCTATGAAATTAACATCAAAAGATCTCCTAGAATTAAAAATTATTGATGAAATAATTCCAGAGCCCAATGGAGGAGCGCATAGAGATAAAAGTCTAATTTTATCTAATATAAAAGACTCGATTCAAAAAAATTTAGATTACTTAACCACCAAAAGTAGAGATGAAATAATTTCTCTAAAAAAAGACAAATTTTTAAATATTGGGAGGGATAAAGGTCTGTCAAATAATATTCTATCTTCAGATAAATTATTTACAAATAACACTTTGGATGTTTTAAAATCTGGAAAGTTTTTCGTATCAAAAAATAAATATGCAATATTATTTATTTTATTCTTGTTAATATTAACAATAAATTATTTTAGTTAAATTTAAATTGTTGCTCCACAACAATTTTTGTATTTTTTTCCAGTGGCCTCACATCTATCATTTCTGGATATCTTTTGATTTTTTTTTAAATTTAAAAGACATTTAGGATCATTTGAATGTTCAGAATATTGATTCTCTTTTTTAACTTGATTTTGATTGTCTACGATTTTTAAATTAAGGAGTATTAAAATAGTATTTTGTCTAATTTTAATTAAGAGTTCCTCAAAAAGATCAAATGTTTCTTTTTTATATTCAACAAGCGGATCTCTTTGTCCATAAGATCTCAATCCTATAACTTGTCTTAATTGTTCTAGATATTGAACATGATTTTTCCAATTAATATCTATTGATTGAAGTAGAACTTTTTTTTCTAAATCTTGATTACCTTTTTTAGAAAGATAATTATTTCTTTCTTCCCTTTTTTTAGAAAAACAATCTAAAATGGCACCTTTAATTTCATCTTTATCGCTTGACAAAACTTTATTAATATATTCACTATCATTGTTTGACAGTAATGATTGAAGTTTATTCTTCGTAATTTTATCGTTTGCAAAATTGTAATTTTTGACATTTTTATTTAACAAATCATCGATTTCATCATCTAGTAGTTTATCGGTAAATTCAAAAATATTTTGAGTTCCTAGCACCTCCTTTCTTTGGCTAAAAATAACCTTACGTTGATCATTCAAAACATCATCAAACTTTAAAAGAGATTTTCTTATATCAAAATTTCTAGACTCAACTTTTTGTTGCGCTCTCTCTAATGCTTTATTTATCCATGGATGGTCAATACTTTCGCCATCTTTTAAACCTAGTTTTTCTAACATGGTATTAATTGAGTCTGACCCAAAAATTCTCATTAAATCATCTTCTAAACTTACATAAAAGATTGAATTACCCTCATCACCCTGTCTACCTGATCTCCCTCTGGCTTGATTATCAACTCTTCTGGATTCCATTCTCTCCGTCCCTATAACAAATAATCCACCAAGTGATTTGACTTTAATTTTTTCGTTTTCAAAATCTTTGGTGCCTTTATTATTATATTTTTTTCCACCAAGTTTGATATCAACACCTCTTCCAGATATACTAGTAGTTATAATTACTGAACCAAATTTTCCAGCATTGGCAATAATATCTGCCTCTTTTTCATGATTTTTAGCATTAAGCACCGTGTGTTTAATATTTTTTTTATTTAATAGTTTTGAGTAAATTTCAGATTTATCAACACTAGATGTAAAAACTAAAACTGGTTGACCTCTTTTGTTACATTCTAATATATTTTCAATAATTGCTTGCTGCTTTTCATTATCTGTTCTAAAAATTTTGTCATTCCAATCTTTTCTAATCATTTTTTTGTTAGTTGGAATTTCAACAACTTTCAAATTGTAAATTTCAAAAAACTCCTGACTTTCTGTTATTGCAGTTCCGGTACAACCTGCTAGCTTTTCATACATTCTAAAATAATTTTGGTAAGTAATGGATGCGAGAGTTTGGTTCTCTATCTCGATTTTAACGTTTTCCTTAGCCTCAATTGCTTGATGCAAACCATCACCATATCTTCTTCCCTCAAGAATTCTTCCAGATAATTCATCAACAATTTTTATTTTATTATTCTCAACTAAATAGTCCTTGTCCTTTTTAAAAATAAAATTTGCTTTTAGCGCCTGATTAACATGATGAACTATATTTAAGTTTGATGGATCATAAAAATTAGTTATACTTGTGACACCAGAGTTTTTTAAAATCTTCTCGACTTTATCTATTCCTTTGTTTGTTAAAGTGATAAGTCTGTCTTTTTCATCAATTTCATAATCTTCCGAATTTAGCTTTTTTACTAAATTGTTTATTGACTTATATTGGTTACTATTATCTTCAGCTTGTCCAGAAATAACCAGCGGTGTTCTTGCTTCATCAATTAGACAAGAGTCTATTTCATCCACAATAGCAAAAAAATGTTTCTTTTGTAAAATTTGATCTAAAGAATCTTTCATATTATCTTTTAAAAAATCAAATCCTAATTCGCTGTTTGTTGCGTAAGTAATATCACAATTGTAACTTTTTTGGCGTTCTAATTCATTTTGGGAATTATTAATGTATCCACAAGTTATTCCTAAAAAATTATAAATTTTTGACATATCTTCAGAGTCCCTTTTTGCTAAATAGTCATTCACTGTTACGACATGGACTCCATTTCCTGTTAAAGAGTTTAAATAAGCCGCTAATGCAATTGTTAGAGTTTTTCCTTCACCAGTTTTCATTTCTGAAATTTTACCATGATGAAGAACGATACCGCCTATAATTTGTACATCGAAGTGTCTTTCACCTCGTTTTCTTCTTGATGCTTCTCTTACTAAAGCAAAAGCCTCTGGTAATATTTCGTTTAATGTTTCTCCATCAATAATTCTTTTTTTAAATTCAGCAGTTTTTTTTGGGAATTCTTCATCATGCAATGTAGAAAAATCTTTCTCTAGATGATTGACCTTTTCAAGAATAGGTTTAATTTTGTCTATTTCATATTGGTTATTGCTTTTAAATATTTTGCTTATAAAATTTAGTGGATTGAGCATTTTTAAATTTTTCATATACAATTTATATATAAATAATTATATAGTTATTAATTTTAAATTTTAAATATTATGGCGATAAATTTAAGCAATTTTTTGATTTCCAAAAAGGAAAAGTCCAAAATGGCAGACTTTCAAGATTTAGATCATTTAGATGGACTATCAATATCAGTTACATCTGCAAATTTATATAAGCATAATAGGGACGATTTGGTCATGTTTTATTTTAGAAATGGTGCAGAGCATGCGTCTGTTTACACAAAGTCAAGTGTGGTATCAGAAAACATAAAGTGGAATAAAAACATTAAAAATAACAAGGTAAAAGCTCTTATAGTTAATGCTAGAAATGCTAATTGTCTAACAGGACCAAAAGGATATAACTCCTTAAAACAAATTGCTGAAATAACTTCTGGACATCTTACCGAGAAACAAAAGTTGGATGAAGATAAACCGCAAAAAGTAAAATCTAACGAAATTCTTTTCGGTTGCACCGGTACTATAGGCGAGGTTTTTCCTTTAGAAAAAATAAGATCATCTATTAAAACCTTAGTGGATAAAATAAAATATACTCAAAATAAATACTTATGGATAAAGGCTGCTATGAGTATTATTACAACAGACCTAAAAGCCAAATTAGCTATGGAAGAATGTAAAATTGCCAAAACTAAAATTAAAATTTATGGAATTGCAAAGGGATCTGGCATGATATTTCCTAACATGGGTACAACTTTAGCTTATATTTTTACGGATGCAGATTTGTCTTCAAATATTCTAAAAAAAGTACTTAAAAAAAATATAACTAATACCTTTAATGCTATAACTTGTGATGGTGATACTAGCACTAATGATATGATAACTATCTTTTCAACAGGTAAAGCAAAAAATAAAACAATTAACGATTTCAATGATTCTAAATTGAGAGATTTTAATAAAGCTATAAATAATGTTTTATTAAATTTGGCAAAGAGAGTAGTAAGTGATGGAGAAGGAGCATCAAAGTTTATACAAGTAGATGTAACAAAGTGCAAAAGTGAAGATGATGCAAAAAAAATTGCATTTTCTGTAGCTAATTCACCACTTGTAAAAACTGCTATTGCTGGGGAGGATCCAAATTGGGGTAGAGTAATGATGGCAATAGGCAAGAATGAACTAGATTTAAATTTAGATAATCTTAATTTGTCATTTGGAAAAAATAAAATATTAGAAAAAGGTCAAATTATAAAAAATTATTCTGAAACAGAACTAAATAATTATATGAAAAGCGATATGATTAATATCAATATTGAAATTAACTCAGGAAAAAAAAATTTTACTTGTTATACAATGGATTTTACAAAAAAGTATATTGAAATTAATTCAGATTATAGAACCTAATAAATTATGATTAAATATAAATTAAAATGTTTAGAATGTAACAAGGAATTTGATAGCTGGTTTAATTCATCAATAGAATACGAAAAATTAAAAAAAAAAAATTTTTTAATATGTCATTTATGCGGCTCACAAAATATCGATAAAACAATTATGTCTCCTAATATTTCAAATTCAATAAAGAAAATTAATAATGGTAAAAACTATAAAAAACAAATTGAAATTAGAAAAAAAATATTGGAATTTCAAAAATTTATAGAGAAAAATTTTGAAAATGTAGGAGATAATTTTACTTATAAAGCTAGATCTCTACATTATGATGCTAAAGATGATCAAAAAGGAATATTTGGAACCGCTTCATTAAAAGATATTAAGGAGTTAAATGAAGAAGGTATTGAAACTCAGGTATTCCCTTGGATTGATCAAAAAGATAATTAATATTTTTCAAATTTTGCTAAGTAATTAATAGACGTATCTTTTGAAACTTCCCAGTCATTATTAATTAAATTATATTTAACTCCAAATAAATCTTGTAAAATTAAATTATTATTTTTGCATATATTTATTAATTTTTTAGGCTCAATAAACATATTCCAATCATGAGTTCCAATTGGCAGCCATTTCAAAACATATTCAGCGCCTATTATTGCGAAAAAAAAAGATTTCAGAGTTTTATTTAAAGTCGCAACAAACATCAGACCTTTTTTTTTTAAAAATTTTGTGCTCTGATTTAAAAAAAAATTCACATTTTCTACATGCTCAACAATCTCCATATTTAAAATAACATCAAACTTTCCTTTAATTTTAAAATTCTCTGGCGATGCACAAAAATAATTAATTTTTAAATTATTTTCTCTAGAATGTAATTTCGCAATTTTGATATTTTTTTCAGATGCATCAATACCCACAACTTCAGCTCCTAATTTTGATAATGGCTCACATAATAGACCGCCACCACATCCAATATCTAATATTCTTATATTCTTAAGTGGATGTTTTTTATCAGTATTTTTATATTTTTTTAAAATACTTTCTTTAATATATTTTAGCCGAACTGGGTTAAAATTATGTAATGGTTTAAATTTTCCATTAGGGTCCCACCATTCTTCAGCTAGTTTAGAAAACTTATCTATTTCTTTTTTATTAATTGTGATTTTTTTCATTGGTTGTTGACTTTATAAATAAGATGTATTTTATCTAACTATAAAAATTAAATTAAAATTTTCAATGAAAATAATTATTTTAAAATTCGGTGGAACATCAGTTGGATCTTTGAACAGGATTAAAAAAGTATGTAAAATAATAATTTCTTATATCAAGAAAAATTATAAAGTAGTTGTTGTATCTTCTGCTATGAGTGGTGTAACAAACGACTTAATAAAAAAATCAAATCAAATATCAAACAATTTCCCAAATTCTGAGAAAGATGTTTTATTATCAGTGGGTGAACAAATTTCATGCGCTCTAATTGCGGGCAAATTAAATGAAATGGGATATACCTCGAGATCTTGGATGGCTTGGCAAATCCCAATTTTAACTGATGGAGCACATTCAGCATCCAGAATAATTAAAATAAAAAGAACCAAAATAATAAATTATATCAAAGGTGGTGGAATACCTGTGATAACAGGATTTCAAGGAATAAATATTAACAATAGAATTACAACGTTAGAAAGAGGAGGAACAGACGCAAGCGCTATAATGTGTGCAAAATTTTTTAATGCTTATAAATGTATAATTTATACAGATGTTGACGGAGTCTTTACCACTGATCCAAATTTGTTAAATTCAGCAAAAAAAATTAAAGAAATATCTTATGACGAAATGTTAGAAATGGCATCGCTTGGATCTAAAGTTATGCAACCTGCCGCAATTCAAGACGCAAGATTAAATAAGATAGAAGTCGATGTAAGATCATCATTTAATAAAAAAAAGGGTACAACTATAAAAAGAAGAAATAAAATATTTAATAACAACGTTATAAGAGGTATTTCTTTTACAAAAAATGATGCCAAGATTACACTGATTGGAGTTAAGGATAAGCCAGGAGTTGCAGCAAATATATTTAAACCTCTATATCAAAATTCTGTAAATGTTGATATGGTTGTACAAAATATTTCTGCTAGTGGTAAAGAGACAGATTTAACTTTTACCATAAAACTAGATGATTTATTAAAAACAAAAAAACTAATTAACAGTAACAAAAAAATAAAATACAAAAAAATTTTAATAAACAAGAATGTTTCAAAAGTATCAATTGTTGGAGTTGGTATGATTACTACCCCTGGTGTAACATATCGAATGTTTAAAGCTTTAGCAGAAAAAAATATTAATATCGAGGTAATTTCAACATCAGAAATAAAAATATCTGTTTTAATAGATAAAAAATATTTAAAAAAATCTGTTGAAATACTCCATAAAGAATTTAATTTGAATTCAACACAATGAGCTTAAGACCATTTAGAGACATAAAAAGAAAAAAAACGAGAGTAATAAATGTTGGTAAGTTAAAAATTGGCGGCGATAATCCAATAACAGTTCAATCAATGACGAATACGTTAACGACTGATATTAAAGGAACAATAAAACAGATAGAAGATTTAGTAAATGAGGGCGCCGACTTAGTTAGAGTATCTTGCCCAGATAAAGATTCAACTAATGCACTGAAGGAAATTGTTAAAAACACTACAGTTCCAATTATTGCAGATATTCACTTCCATTATAAGAGAGCTTTAGAGGCTGCAGACAATGGAGCAAAATGTTTAAGAATAAATCCTGGAAATATTGGTGATAGAGAAAAATTAAGTGAAGTAATCAAAGCAGCAAAAAATAATGATTGCTCGATTAGAATTGGAGTTAATGCAGGATCACTTGAAAAAGACATTTTAGAAAAGTTCAAAGAACCCTGCCCTGAAGCTTTAGTTGAAAGTGCAATGCGAAACATTAAACTTATTGAAGATAATAATTTCTTTAATTTCAAATTAAGTGTTAAATCTTCTGATGTTTTCTTATCCGTTGCAGCCTATAGATTATTATCCAAAAAAACTAATTATCCTCTTCATCTAGGTATCACAGAGTCTGGAAGTTTCATCCCCGGAAGTGTTAAATCATCAATTGGTTTAGGTATGCTACTACATGAAGGCATTGGAGATACAATTAGAGTATCTCTCTCAGATGACCCTGTAAAAGAAATAAAAATTGGAAACGAAATATTAAAATCTTTAAATTTAAGGTCAAGAGGTGTAAAGATTATCTCATGTCCTTCCTGTGCTAGGCAAGGTTTTGAGGTAATTGAAATCGTAAACAAATTAGAGAAAAAACTTTCACATATAAAAACTCCTATCACTTTGTCTATTATTGGGTGTGTTGTTAATGGACCTGGAGAGGCTTCTTATACAGATATAGGAATTACTGGTGGCGGCAAAGATAGTAGCATGCTTTACTTAAATGGTATACAAAACAAAAAAATCAGTAATGAAGAAATCATATCACGTGTCGTAGAAATAGTTGAGTCCAAAGAAAAAGAATTAAAAAAAAATAATTAAAAATATGATTCCTTTAGAAAAGGTAAGAGAAATTATCTCTAGACATAAGACATTAGAAAAAGAATTATCATCTGACCAAATTGATAAAAAGAAATTTGCAAAAATATCAAAGGAATACTCAGATTTAAATGAAATATTAGTTTACGCAAAACAATATATTGATTTTGATAATAATAAACTTGAATTAGAAAAAATTATTAATGATAGCGTTAATGATTTCGAAATAATAAATTTGGCTAAATCAGAACTAGGAGAATTAGTAAAAAATAAAGATATAAATGAAAAAAAATTAAAACTTTTTCTTTTACCAAAAGATGAAGCTGATGCAAAAAATGCAATTATTGAAATAAGAGCTGGAACAGGTGGGCTCGAGGCGAGTTTATTTGCTGCAGATTTGTTTAAAATGTACGAGAAAATAAGTAACAAAAAAAATTGGATTTTAGAAATTATAAGTATTTCAAAAAGTGATGCTGGTGGTCTAAAAGAGGTAATTGCAACTATTAAAGGAAAAAATATTTATTCGTCCTTAAAATTTGAAAGTGGAGTCCACAGAGTTCAAAGAGTTCCTGACACAGAAACACAAGGCAGGGTTCATACCTCTGCTGCAACGGTAGCGGTGCTACCTGAGGCTGAAGAAGTTGATGTAAAGATTGAAGAGAAAGATTTAAGAATTGATGTATTTAGAAGTAGTGGACCTGGGGGGCAGAGTGTAAACACCACAGACTCAGCAGTAAGGATTACACATATACCCACAGGAATTGTTGTGAGTCAGCAGGACGAAAAATCACAAATTAGGAATAAAGAAAAAGGATTAAAAATACTAAGGTCTAGAATTTTTGAATTGGAGAGACAAAAAAGAGATCAGGCTAGATCATTAGATAGAAAAAATAAAATTGGCACAGGTGACAGATCTGAAAGAATTAGAACATATAATTTTCCACAAGGAAGAGTTACAGACCACAGAGTAAATTTAACTTTGCATAAGTTAGATGAGTTTATGGAAGGTGAAATATTTGATGAAATTGTTGAAAGTTTAAGCCTTCATTCTCAAGAATTAGAATTAAAAAATCTTGAATAATGAATTTAATACAAACACTTAAAAAGGGTTACCAAATATTAAAACAAAATAATGTTGATAGTTATCAATTAGATGCTGAAATTCTACTTTCAAATAGTTTAAAGATACCTAAAGAAGAATTAATATTAAACTTAAGTAAAAAAATCAATAAACTTACTTACTCTAAATTTATAAATTATATAAAAAGAAGACAAAATAAAGAGCCAATTGCTTATATTATTAACAAAAAAGAATTTTGGAGAAATGAGTTTTTTGTTAATAAGAATGTTTTAATTCCTAGACCAGAAACAGAACATATAGTTGAAGAATGTTTAAAACTTATAGGTAAAAACCACAAAAAGAGAATTTTAGAAATTGGTATTGGGTCAGGTTCTTTAATATTGTCTATATTAAAAGAGCGTAAGTTTTGCTTTGGAGTGGGTATAGATAAATCAAAAAATGCAATAAAAGTTGCAAAATATAATGCAAATTTGCATCAGGTTATAAATAGAATTAACTTTATTAAATCAGATGTTGACAATTTTAAATCAGGTAAATATGATTTAATTATAAGTAATCCTCCATATATTGATAAGCATAAACTCAAATATTTGGGCGTAAGCGCTTATGAGCCAGATTTGGCTTTAAATGGTGGTATTGACGGAATTGAAATAATAAAGAAAGTGATATTAAATTCCTCTAAACTTTTAAAAATTAATGGAAAATTAATTCTTGAAATTGGATATGATCAAAAATACAAAGTGACTAATTTCTTAAAAAAAAATAAATATTTTATCAATTATGTAAAAAAAGATTTAAGTAAACTTGATAGATGCATATTATCTACTAAATTAATTTAATTATAATGAGACAATTTAAAAATAATCAAAAAAGAAACAGAAATAGAGGTTTACAAGACAGATCCTTCAAAAGAGTTAATGAAATAAGTAGGCTTAATTCAGATTTTGGCAATAGAGAAAACGGTTTTAGAAGAAAACAAAATAGAAACAATGGTAACGTGGAAAAATTAATTATAAAATATAACGAACTTGCAAGGGAAGCACTTTCAAATGGCGATAAAATTCTATCTGAAAATTATTATCAATATGCTGACCACTTTTTAAGAATTTCTTTAGAGCAAAAAGAAAGAACAAAAGAAAAAACTCAAAATATTTCTGGTTAAATTTAATAACTTTTAACTATTAAATCTGATTTTAAAACATCCGTTTTAATTCTCACAATTTCAAATTGCTTTCTGTTATTACCCTCTAGGGATCTTCCAGGTGGAAGTTTAAGTTTTTGAGAATTAATTTTCCTTCCATTTTCTATGACTTCATAATGAAGGTGTGGTCCTGTAGACATACCAGTGGAACCAACGTAGCCAATAATTTGACCTTGTTTTACTCTAGAACCTGGAATTGCAAGATTAGAAAAATTTTTCATGTGTGCATAGACTGTTTGATAAGTAGAATTGTGTTTTATTTTTACACAGTTACCACCTCCACCGCACCAACCAGCTTTAACAATTGTTCCATCACCAGATGCCATTATTGGGGTTCCCTCTGGCGCTGCAAAATCTGTTCCTTTGTGCATTTTGTTAAATCCCAATATAGGATGTTTCCTCATTCCAAATGAAGATGAAAGTCTTGCACCATTAACTGGCGTTTTCATTAGGGCTTTTTTTATACTTTTTCCATTTTCGTCATAATGACCTGTAAATCTTTTATTTGGGTAAAAGTAAAGTTGATTTGATTGACCGCGAAGCACTAGATTTGCATAAAGAATTTTGCCACTTTTAAATTCTTTTCCATTTTCGTCAACAAAGCTCTCATAAATTATTTGATAGGAATCGTTTTTTCTTATGTCTCTCTGAAAATCTACTTGAAAACCGTATAATCTAGCAAACTCAACAATAACACCTGAACTCATGTTTTGTTTAGTTGCACTTTTATATAAACTAGACTTAATTGTTCCTTCCTTAAGAACTATTAATCTTTTTAAATTTGTAATAATTTCATTTTTATCAAATGTATCTTTTTTAATATTTCTTGAAATTTTAATTTCTTTTGTTTTTGACACTGGAATAATTAATTTTAATATCTTTTTATTTTTACCAGCATTATCAATTGTTAAATTAATTTTTAAATTTTTTTGAATTTGCAGATTATTTTTATTAAAGATTTTAGAAATTTTCTTAATGTCATTATTATCTACGGATAGACCATTTAAAATTGAAACAATACTTTGATTGTTTTTAACTACATGTTCAATATCTTCATACCGAGGATTTAAATTTGCTAATAAATAACTTAATGAACTTTCGAAATACGAATTTTTTAAGATTTTTAAAGTGTCTTCCTGAGTTTTTTTTGTGTTAAAATTATAGAGTTGTGTGATAAAAACTGATAAAACTAAAAGCAAAAAAAGTAGAGATATTTCAAGGTTTTTCTTGAAAAAAATAGCAATTTTCAGTTGAATATATTTCATATGTTTACCATTTTAAATTTTGTAAGTGAAAAATAGCCTTAATATGCTTGTTTTTTTGATCATTTTATTAATCATAATTCTTGATTTAAGGGCAATTTGTACTATAAGCATTTTCTCCAAACAATAAAAATATTGTTGTTTATTAGGTTTTACCTAATTAGCTATTTAAAACGTGAATTTTAAGAAGAGAAGTGTGGACGGTTAAGGTTACCGAAATTTGTCGTACACACTTCAACTACATATAAATTTATTCTTAGATTTATATGGAAGCTAGTGTGCGCCGTTTTTAAACTTGAGAGTTTGATCATGGCTCAGAACGTACGCTGGCGGCACGCCTAATACATGCAAGTCGAACGAAGTAGCAATACTTAGTGGCAGACGGGTGAGTAACATGTAGGTATCTTCCCTATGGTGAGGAATAACACGAGGAAACTTGTGCTAATACCTCATAAGTCTTTACGGAGAAAGCTTTATGCGCCATTGGATGAGCCTGCACTTGATTAGTTTGTTGGTAGGGTAATGGCCTACCAAGACTATGATCAATAGCTGATTTGAGAGGATGATCAGCCACATTGGGACTGAGACACGGCCCAAACTCCTACGGGAGGCAGCAGTAGGGAATCTTGCACAATGGGGGAAACCCTGATGCAGCGATGCCGCGTGAGTGAAGAAGGCCTTTGGGTTGTAAAGCTCTTTCGTCGGGGAAGAAAATGACTGTACCCGAATAAGAAGGTCCGGCTAACTTCGTGCCAGCAGCCGCGGTAATACGAAGGGACCTAGCGTAGTTCGGAATTACTGGGCTTAAAGAGTTCGTAGGCGGTTAAAAAAGTTGGTGGTGAAATCCCAGAGCTTAACTCTGGAACTGCCATCAAAACTTTTTAGCTAGAGTATGATAGAGGAAAGCAGAATTTCTAGTGTAGAGGTGAAATTCGTAGATATTAGAAAGAATACCAATTGCGAAGGCAGCTTTCTGGATCATTACTGACGCTGAGGAACGAAAGCATGGGTAGCGAAGAGGATTAGATACCCTCGTAGTCCATGCCGTAAACGATGTGTGTTAGACGTTGGAAATTTATTTTCAGTGTCGCAGCGAAAGCAATAAACACACCGCCTGGGGAGTACGACCGCAAGGTTAAAACTCAAATGAATTGACGGGGACCCGCACAAGTAGTGGAGCATGTGGTTTAATTCGAAGATACGCGCAGAACCTTACCAACACTTGACATGTTCGTCGCGACTTTAAGAGATTAAAGTTTTCGGTTCGGCCGGACGAAACACAGGTGCTGCATGGCTGTCGTCAGCTCGTGTCGTGAGATGTTGGGTTAAGTCCCGCAACGAGCGCAACCCTCACTTTTAGTTGCCATCATTAAGTTGGGCACTCTGAAAGAACTGCCAGTGATAAGCTGGAGGAAGGTGGGGATGACGTCAAGTCCTCATGGCCCTTACGTGTTGGGCTACACACGTGCTACAATGGCATTTACAATAGGAAGCAAAACGGCGACGTTAAGCAAATCCTAAAAAAATGCCTCAGTTCGGATTGTACTCTGCAACTCGAGTACATGAAGCTGGAATTACTAGTAATCGCGGATCAGCGCGCCGCGGTGAATACGTTCCCGGGTCTTGTACACACCGCCCGTCACACCATGGGAGTTGGTTCTACCTTAAGGCAAAGGTTAAAAACTTTGACCACGGTATAGTCAGCGACTGGGGTGAAGTCGTAACAAGGTAGCCGTAGGGGAACCTGCGGCTGGATTACCTCCTTTCTAAGGATGAATAAAATCTTTGATTTTGTTCTAAATATTTAACAGGTTAATGTTGACCGTCCGCATTTCTCTTCTTAATTTTTTGTGTTTCTCTTAAATACAATGAGGGCCGGTAGCTCAGTTGGTTAGAGCACACCCTTGATAAGGGTGGGGTCGATAGTTCGAGTCTATCTCGGCCCACCAAACTTATCTGGGGGATTAGCTCAGCTGGGAGAGCGCCTGATTTGCATTCAGGAGGTCAGCGGTTCGATCCCGCTATCCTCCACCAAGAAACACTTAGTTATTTTAAAAGTAAATATTATCAATATTATCAATATCTATATCCGATTGTTCGAATAGATGAACAATCATGAATGTTCGAATAGATGAACATTCCAACAAAATTTGATTCAAACACAGAATTTTTTTCTGTGCATAAATCAAGCGTTTAAGGGCGTGTGGCGGATGCCTTGGCACTAAAAGACGAAGAAGGACGTGGTATACTGCGATAAGTTTCGGGGAACTGTATGCAAGTTTTGATCCGAAAATTTCCGAATGGGGAAACCCTACACTTTATGTGTAACTTTAAATTGAATACATAGATTTAAAGAGATAACCTGGAGAACTGAAACATCTAAGTAACCAGAGGAAAAGAAATCAATTGAGATTCCGTTAGTAGTGGCGAGCGAAAGCGGAACAGGCCAGTAGTTAATTTAAGAAAATTTGAATAGTATGGAAATGCTAACCACAGACGGTGATAGTCCGGTAAAAGTAATGCTTAAATTAATTCATGAGTAAAGCGGGACACGTGAAATCTTGCTCGAATATAGGGGGACCACCCTCTAAGCCTAAATACTCTTTAGTGACCGATAGTGAACTAGTACCGTGAGGGAAAGGTGAAAAGAACCCCTATTAGGGGAGTGAAATAGAACCTGAAACCGCATGCCTACAATCAGTCGAAGCTCTTTTTAGAGTGACGGCGTACCTTTTGTATAATGGGTCAGTGACTTAATTTATTTAGCAAGCTTAAGCCATCTAGGTGTAGGCGCAGCGAAAGCAAGTCTTAATAGGGCGATGAGTTAAATGAATTAGACCCGAAAACGAATGAGCTTACCATGAGCAGGTTGAATGCAAGGTAACACTTGCTGGAGGACCGAACCAGTTGACGTTGAAAAGTCTTTGGATGACTTGTGGTAAGGGGTGAAAGGCCAACCAAATTCGTAGATAGCTGGTTTTCCGCGAAAACTATTTAGGTAGTGCGATGAATAAATATGCATTTAGAGGTAGAGCACTAAATGGGCTAGGGGGAAGAGATTCTTACCAAACCTAATAAAACTCCGAATGCTAAATGCAGTTCTTCATCAGACAGACTGTGGGTGCTAAGGTCCATGGTCGAGAGGGAAAGAGCCCAGACCACCAGATAAGGTCCCGAAATTATGATTAAGTGTGAAAGGATGTGGAAATTCCTTAACAGCCGGGAGGTTGGCTTAGAAGCAGCCATCCTTTAAAGATAGCGT
>QCNP01000001.1:0-167500 GCA_003210095.1 Pelagibacteraceae bacterium AG-426-E17 | reverse complement strand
TTCAAATGAACTTAACAGCCTTTTTTTATTACTGTGCGAGTACCCAGGATACAGGTAGTTAAATTTTTCTAATACGTCCGCTTCTGTTAATTTAGATATATCATCTAAATTGAAAGTTTTCTTGTGAAACTTGCACAAAGATTCATACCAAGAATTAGCAGGACGTTCTGACAATATAAATTTACTATTAGGAAAGATAGCGTCAGCGGCTACGTAAGTTAAGCCTTGGCTAAATGGCATATCTTGGAACGCATCATAATTTGAACAAAATGAAGTAAACTCGTCGTAATTTGTACTAAAAGTGGACTTGCTTAATCGGATTTCTTGCTGCTGTTGGTTTGGCATATTGTAGCCATATAACCGCAACACAGTTTCTAACGTTGTTGTCCCTGTTTTGTTATATCCAATACAAAATATTTTATTGAAATTTTTATTTGCTATAACTCTTGGCTGAACAGCTTTAGTAAACTCTGGCGGTGTCTCACCTCGTCCTTTAGCTAATGAGCCTTTCAGCATGCCAGCAGTAAAGCCAAACTCTTTGAAAAAACGTTTTACTTCCTTCAGTGCGTTAGCGCGTTCGTTCTTCTTAGCTTCAACCATCTGCTGCTGAGTTGCTTCCATTTCAGCTTTCAACTCGTCATAAGATTTCATCTCACACCTCCGTTGGTTATGTGTTAGTCTTATATTATAGATTTGTTAAAGGGATGAACAGCACGTTTTTTCTACGCTTGCTGTAGTTTAGTAGTATTGTTGATAATTTCCTGTTTAATATCAGACATTTACCACCTCGCAATAGTTAGTGTGTAAGCAATGTGTAACTTTACCACTACTTTGTACGTTTTATTTGCGCTTGTCAACTATTGCAAATTAATTGTTTAAGCAATCCCTTGTTGCACATTGTAAGACGGAGAACGTGCTTAAACCACACGTTCTTCTGTAAAAAATGTTCATTAATCGATTACAGAGATACAAATATCTTTTAATAAAATACTTTTGTTATTAATTGATGGTTTTTTTAAAGGATGTTTTTTTAAATAAACCTGTTTTAATAGGTATTTAATCATATCAAAACCTGCAATATGAGTAAAAGGATACCCACCACCAATCCGGGGGTTGATATCTATAATATAAAATTTTTTATTCTTATTAATCATATCAATATCAACAATAAAATTATGCAAAATTAATTTAGAAATTTTTTTGCATATTTTAATTATTTTTTTGCTAGATACTTTACATATATCTGTTTCTCCATTTCTCATCTCAATTTTTTTTTTAAGAAGATGAGAATGGTATTTTTTTTTTATAGAATTCAATAAATCAAGTCCATATTCAGTACCATTAATGAATTCTTGTATTACAATTTTTTCTTTATGATTTTTTTTATTGAAATATTCATAATTAATTTTTTGTTCTAGGTATTTGTAATAAAGATCTAATTCGTTAATACCATTAGCTTTGATTGTTAATATAGAACTTGTTCCATATCTTGGTTTTAATATCACTGGAAACTTTATTTCTCCTTTATTATAACCATATAAAAATTTTTTTTTCGAAGCATATGTTCGAGGAGTATTTAGATTATTTTTTTTTAAAAATTCATAAAGTTTATATTTATCCAGTATAATATCGACAATTTTAAATGGTGGAGCAATTAGAATTGCGTTTAGTTTGTTAATTATTTTAATATTTTTTGATAACTTCTTACAGTCAATATCAATTAGAGGTACAACTAATCCAATTTTATGTTTCTTTATTATTGATGAAATAAATTTCATGTATGAATTAGAGTTAATTTTTGGTGATAAATAAAAGTAATTTGAATAATTTTTTGCTGAGGTATGATTAGAGCTGTTTACCGAAATAATTTTTATTTTAGAATCTAGATTATTTTTGAAGTAGTTTATAAGATAGTACCTTTTGCCAACTGAGGTAAAAAGAATGTTCATTTTGTTTATTAATTAATTAAATTTTATGTCGTTTTTATCTTTATTCAATGTTGATAAGTATACTTTGTTTCCATTTATGAGCATATAAGCACCTTTATGGTTTGGATGATCAAAAGCACGTACAATTCTTAAAATATCTTTCTTTGAGGCACTAATTTTTATTTTTCTTTTTCCTTTAAGGCTATTTTTGTTGAAATAATTTCTCTTGATACCTTTTTGTATAAATTTTTCTTGAGGAATAGATTTAACATTTCCTGCAATTATTGAGTCTATTACTTTATGATATCCATTTAGTAAAGCGATTTGAGTTTTTTTAAACACAGAAATCGATGTATCTTTATTATTAATTTTAAATTCATTTCTTTTAATAATGTTACCTGTATCAATACCTGAGTCAATATAGTGTAATGTACCACCTCCTTTTTTATGCTTAAGTAAAATTGAATGACAAGAACTATATAAACCCGAACACTCTGGTAGTAAACCACCATGAAAATTAATGATCCCTTGAGAAAATTTTTTTATAATTTTTGATGATAAAATTTTATTAAAACGGCATAAAAAACCTATATCTAAGTTAGTTTTAATGGACAATAAATCATTAAGACTTAAAATTTGAATTTTTTTTAATTTTGCAAATTCACTTACAGTTGGTGTATTACCCCAAGGGTCATTATTGTTAAATTTTTTACCAGAAGTTACAACTCCAATTAACTCTACATCTGTTCTTTTTATCAAATCTATAATTACTTTTGTTCCAATTGGAAGATCACCAAATACAACTATTTTTTTTTTCATAAAATTTTTGAATAATTTTAACAAATAACTTTTTTTTCTGAAAATATCATTTTAGAGTTTTTCAAGTATGACTCCTCAACAGAATTTTTAAATTTTTCCGAATTATCAAGATCACCTGTAATAGTAAGCATATACCTATCGAAGTTAGAATAATTTGCTACTTCATGAACTAAACTATAATTTAATAACCATGCTTCACCTGTTTTTATAGGTAAATGATGTTTGCCAATATTGAATATTGTATTTTTTGGCCAATCAATTGACAAAATTAAGAACTTAGTATTACCCGAACTAGTTTTATCAGATACTCCGAGCGCATTTTTAAATGAGTCAAAGTGTGGATGTATTTTTCCGCCTGACTTTAAATTTCTAACAATAACCCTGTACAATTTTGTACAAAAAAAATCCTTAAGAAATGACACTGTATCAGGACATTTACTAGCAGCCTCAGTCCAAATATAAGGCACTTTATTTTCATCATCATAGCCATATTCAATACATGGCCTAGGCTTATCATGAGCCAAACCCCTTAAAGCTGTTCCTTTCCAGTACTCGTTTCCTAATTGATTAATAAAATATTTATTCGATAAATTTTTTAATTCTTTTATTATTTTTTTCTGGGGATAACTTATATTTAATTTTAGTGCAGGTAAATTCGAATTATATATAATATCTTCATATTTCATAATTTAAAAAACTATATCATTAATTTTTTTTTTACAAATAAAATTGGATTTTTAAAATAAAGCTTATTAAAATCTTTTACATAATTTGACCAATTTTTTTGAATAAATGATTTGTTATTAGAAAATTTATTAATACATAAATTTAATTTGGAATGAAAATTTTCAATATTGTAGGAAAATCTAAAATTTCCATTTAACGAAAATTTTTTATAATCTTCAAAACCATCAGAGAAAGGTAAAATTCCATATTTCATTAAATTAAATCTTTCATTTGGTGTGTTGGTGACACTGTCAGTAACAATCATTACTTTAGATAAAGATAAAACCTTTTTTAACTCTGTACCTTTTAACCAAGAATAATATTTACAACAATTTTTTGGCATAAATTGTTTTGATCCAGAAAAAACTATTTTTTTATCAATTTTTTCTAAAAAATTTTTAATTTTTCGTCTTCTTAGATATCTTACTAATTGCCATAAAATATGTAATTTGTAGCTTTTATTTCCAAAAGATATTGAGAAAAGAAATTTATCAAATTTATTTAATGATATTTGTTTAAAATAATCCCCCTGAAAATTAATATTTTTAAATGCCAAATAAAATATTATTGGGTTGGCTAAAATTGATAAGTAATTAACTTTACTTTTACCTGAAATAAACAAAATATCATATTTTTTTTTTTTAAATTTTATTTTAGTATTTTTTAACTTAGTATTTGGAAACCAGGGTATATAATTGAAAACTAAATTTTTGTAATTTTGAAATGTTTTAATAAATATTTTATTTCTTTTATTATCAATCCTTTTAAGATTTTTTAGGTAAGTATTGAAGTTTGGACCAAAAGGATGATCTATCCAATATAATTTTTTAATTTTTATTTTGTCTAGAATATTATTATTTTCTATTTTGGGATATATTTGTACAAACAGATATTTATTAATTTTATCAATATTTTTTAAATTTATGTCTTCAATATATTTTGTATCGTGATATTTACTTTTAAATACATTAAAAGTATTTAATTGATCTATATACAAATTATTTGAATAGTTTTTTGATATTATATTTAGAAATTTTTTCAAAACTAGTATTATTAAGAATGGTTACATTTTAATGTTAAAATATATATAATTGCTATTTTTTAAATTAAATAATTTTATATGAAAAAAAACATAAATTTTCAAGAATTGGTAAAAACTAATAAAATAGTTCCTTATTTTAAAAAAATAGATATTTCTAGGAAATATTCAAACTTCGGCCCACTATATAAACAAACTCAAAAATTAGTTAAAAAATTTTTAAAAATTCGTAACTTTAATTGTACTTTCACATCCTCAGGGGACGCTTCGTTAAATGCTGTATTTAGATATATAAAAAAAATTAACCCAAAAAAAAAAATTGTAATTTGTCCGTCATTTGCTTTTTTTTCAGATGTAAATAATATTTTAAGCAATGGCTTTAAACCCTATTTTGTTGACATAAACAATTTTAATTTAACTTATAATACAGATTTACTAAATAAGGTTATAACTAAAAACAAAAAAAAAATCGCAGCAATTTTATATGTTTCCCCATTTGGATATCCTGTCTCTTTTAAAATGATGAATGATATCCAAAAAAAATTTAAAATTCCTGTCATTTATGATGCAGCTGATACTTTTTTGAATTTAAAAGAACATTCAGCTATGAAAGAAATATTTATTACGTGTAGCTTTCATCCTACTAAAACATTTCCTGCTAATGAAAGTGGTTTAATTTTACATCCAAAAAAATACGATAATTTTTTTTACCAAATTATCAATCACAGATCATATAATTTGAGTAAAAGTAAGATAAATAATTCGATATATGGTTTTAACGGAAAAGCATCAGAATATGATTGTGCTATTTTTTTAGCTAATTTTAAAATAATCAAAAATAGAAGAATTAAATTAAAAAAAATAAATCTTTTTTTTAAAAAAAATTTAAATAAGAAATTTAAATTCCTTCCTGGTTATGGAGATTGGGTATCTAATAAGGTAATTTTTTTAACAAAGATTAATAAAAAAAAAATAAAAAAGATATTAAATTGTTTTAATATAAATTTATATAAAATTTGGTCTGATAAATGTATGCATGAATATGATGATTATGCTGATCATTTCAAAACAACTATGAAGAATTCCTTAAATTGTAAAAAGATGATTAATACTTTTTTTATAGACAAAAGATTCAACAAAACCTTTTTGAAAAAATTATGCAATGAGCTAAATAAACTTTAGAGATTGCTACTCTTTCTATAAATATTAAAGCCCTCATCTGTAGCTCCAACAAATTTTATTTTACCTTTATCAAGCAAAAGAACTT
Source organism: Pelagibacteraceae bacterium AG-426-E17 (assembly GCA_003210095.1). Taxonomy (GTDB): domain Bacteria; phylum Pseudomonadota; class Alphaproteobacteria; order Pelagibacterales; family Pelagibacteraceae; genus Pelagibacter. The sequence continues at coordinate 161,721 of QCNP01000001.1, read as the reverse complement.
TGTTACACAGATCTTTAATTAAATCCTGATCGTGACTAACTAGTATCAAAGTTTTTCCCTCAGAAATTATTTTTTTTTTTATAAAAAGTTTAACTTTTTCCTTATACTGATAATCGATGTAATTAAAAATTTCATCGAAAATCATTATTTGGCCAGGAATATGTATAGCTATTGACAAAGCAAGCTTCATAGACATACCCGAGGAAAATCTTTTTATTGGAGTTTCTATAAAATTTTCACATTCAGCAAAATTTACAATTGTATTGAAAATTTTATTTGTCTTTCGAAAATTAAGACCCTTAAAAGCACAAAATTGATTTATGTTATCTCGAGCTGTTAAATCTGATTGAAATGCAAATGAACCTTGCAGAGCACTTGTGACTGTATCTTTTAATATAACTTCTCCTGCAGAAGGTTTTGTTATACCTGATAGAATTCTCATTAAAGTTGACTTTCCAGATCCATTTTTACCAATTAAACCAACTTTATCCCCTTCAAATATATTTAACGTCAAATCATCAATTGCTTTAATAAACTTATTTCTTCCTACTTTTTTTTTTTCAAATTTTTTTAATAAATCATTTTTAAATGACTTAAAATTAAATTGATTGAGTTGATATATTTTAGTTAAATTTTTGATTTCAATTATTTTTTTACTAGTTTTAGCATTCATTATAAATAATCTACAATGTTTTTTTCTGTTCTTCTAAAAATTATTATTGAAATTACAAAAAATATTAATGTTATAAATAATTGTGATAAAATTTGATCAATACTAATTAAAAATGGATTTGATAACCAAATCCATCTTGAAGCTTCAGTAATTAGAAAAAAAGGATTTAAATACGCTATTAATTGATAATTATCTGGTATTTGTCCTTGAGAATATAATACACCACTAAACATTAAAAAAAACTGCAAAAGAATTCCAGTAGATTTAATGATATCTCTATATTTAATAGATAAACAAGCAACAATTAATCCTAAAGTTGTTGAGAGAATTATTGTAAGAAAAATTATAGGCAATAGGTAAAATATTTTCAAAACTAGACCATCATTAATTCCAAAATAAGTCAACATGACGAATATATTAATCAAACCCATTATTAAAGGGATAAAATTATTAATTAATGGTATAAAAAAAAATGCAAATCTAGAGACATAAATATTTTCTATTATTTTGTTATGTTCGAGATAAACTGTGGACATTTGAATTGCGCTAGAAGCGAAATAGTTCCACATAACAAATCCTGTAAAATAAAATAAAAAATTTGGATATTTTCCATCAGTTGAAACATCTACATTTGCTATATCAGTTAAAAGAAAATTAAATATTAGTGTTTGAAAAAAAGGTAAGAAATAATGGTAAAATGGACCTAAAACTGTCTGAACGTAACTTAATTTCAATTTATTTATGCTAAGTCTAACAATTATTGTCTTTGAAAATCTGATTTCTCTAATAATTTCTGAAATACTGCGGTCTTTGTTTGTTAACTTTTTATAGTGATGTTTAAGCATTATTTTTGTAAATTATATTTATTTAATAAGATCAAAAAGGAAATAAAAGGAAAAAAGGATCTATCTCTAATAATTGAGGGATTTTTATTTAAATCATTTTTTATTTTGTGCCATTTTACTGAATATAAAACTTTATTTGGCATAATATCGAGAATTTGATCTATTATTTGTTTGCTTTCTATCCAATTTTGAGGAGCTGGCCATCCCCTCTTTTTTCCAAACACTTTTGAGTTTAATTTTTTAGAATAATACTCTCTTGCTTTGAATTTATTAACTGGAGTTTCAAAATCTGTTTGTTTTAAAGTTTTTATAAAATTATATCTAAGATTAAATTCAGACAAAGGAAATCTAACATCTAATGAATTTATCATAGCTAATTTATTATTTTTGTTAAAAGTTTCATTAGACAACCAAAAAAATTGCGATGCAATCAAATTTGAAATCTCTAAACTATTTGGTATTTCTTTAAAGTTATTATTTTTAAAATTTTTATACAAATTTGATGCTTTTATAAAGTAGTTGAAATTATCAAACAATTTTACTTTATCAAAATAACTAGGATAATTTAGAACGGTATTATATTTTTTAAAAAAATTAAAATAAAAAAACATTGTTCTAGCAAAAAAAGAATTATTCATAATAATTTTTGCTAATTTTCCATATTTTTTAAAAATACGTGTAGATTTATTTAAGAAGAACCAATCATAACCAACAAAAATTTCATCACCTCCATCTCCAGCATATACAGTTTTATAATTATGACTCTTTATAAATTTGTATGTTAAATACCAAACTGTACTACTGGAATTACCACTTATTTCCTCTAAAGTTTCATATGATTTAAAAAAATTATCTAAATATTGTTTTTTGTCGATTTTATTTTCTAAAAAAAATAATTCATTCTTTTTTGCAACCTCTTTTGCAATTTTAAAATCTGTATTATATTCTTCTTGATCATCATCAAAAGAAGTTGAACAAATATCTATTTTTGAATTTCTTTTTAAAATTTCATGTAAAACTATATTTGAGTCTATTCCACCACTCAGATTTAAAATAACTTTACCGTAATTTTGTAAATTTTCCTCTACGGAACTACCTACATAATCAAAAGGTGATAGGCAATTTTTTTCAATTTTAGGTTTAAAAAGTTTTTTATTAAATGAATTAGTTTTTATATTGAGTTCAATCATCTCTCCAGGTATTACTTTAAAAATATTCTGGTAGATAGTTTTGTATCCAATTTTATTTAAAAAGCGAAAACTATCCTGGACTTCTTTTTCTATAATTTCTGGAGATATACCTAGACTTTTATATATAGTATCAATCTCACTGCATATGAAGAATTTATTTTCTTTGTAATAATAATAGAGAGGAATTTGACCAGTATTATCTCTAAAAGCATAAATTATTTTTTTTTGAGTATCATAAACTAATATTGAAAAAATACCTCTTATTTCATGGATAAATTTAATTCCAACTTTTTCAATTATTTGAATTAATACGGTTGTGTCTAAAACTAAATTTTCATTTAAATTATATTTTTCTTTAAGAGTTTTTAGGTTCCAAATATTGCCATTGAAACTTAGTACATATCTTTTGTCTATTGATGTGACAGGTTGTATTGATTTTTCAGGTTTGTCTCTTACGGCAAGTAATCTATGTCCTAAAACTATTTCATTAGTTTCAATAAATTTTTTTCCATCAGGACCACGATGTTTAAGAAACTCCAAGACAGTTTCCGGAGAAATAATTTTTTGATTTTTTGTATAAAAAAAAACACCACACATATCAATAAATCGTACTTATGGACTTTTTATATTAAAAAATACCATTGTAAATAAATTTAAATGAATATAAATTTACATATACAGTTCCGCAAAAGTAATGCTAAGAAAAATAATTTACATATTTTTTGAAATTCTATTTTTTATGAGTGGCTCAAAAAAATGGAAGCTAAAATTTATAATTCAGGAATTTCTTGAAAAAAAAATTTTTATTTTTGTGCATAAAAACAAAAAAATAACTTTTAAAGTTGATAGTGAACATTGTTTAAAGAGATATAAATCTTTGTTATACAAGGAAAAGAAAACAATTAGTTGGATAGATAACATGAAAAGAAATGATATTTTATGGGATATTGGTGCCAATATTGGTATCTATTCGATTTATGCAGCTAAGATGAAAAATCTAAAAGTGATAAGTTTTGAGCCAATTGTAAGTTCATATCACACCTTAATAAAAAATATAAGGGAAAATCAACTCCAAAAAAAAGTTTTTGCTTATCCTTTAGCTTTGACAAATTTTAATGGTAATGGATATATTTTTTACGAAAGTGACCATTCTGGTTCTGCTGGTCATAAACCTGTTACAAACCTAAAAAATAAAAATAAAAAATTTCAAACTACACTATCATTGAGTCCAGATTTTTTTGTAGAAAAATTTAACAAATCTAAACCTAACCATATTAAAATTGATACAGATGGAAATGAGCTTTCAATTTTAAAATTCATGGTTAAAATATTGAAAAAAAAAGAATTAAAATCGATTTGTGTTGAAAATCAATACGATAAAATGTCTAAAACTAGAGAAAATTATATAATCAATTTATTAAAAAAATATAAATTTATCTTAAAAGATAAAGAAAATTTAATTGCTGGATATAATATGTTTTTTTTTAAAAAATGATAAATTTAGAAAAATCAAATTTTTTTGTAAATCCATACACACACTGTGTATTTGAAAATATTTTTTCAGAAAATGATTATGATGATTTGGTAAAAAATTTTCCTGATATAGGTGAAATGGTTAAGATGGAAGATCCAAAAAATAATAACAAATTTAATAAATATCAACTTTCTTCAAGAAATCATAAAATTAGATTTAATAATTTTTTAAAAAAAAATATCATTTGCAAAAAAATTTCAGATTATTTATTGTCTGATTTTTTTTTAGAATATTTAATCAAAATTTTAAAAAAAAATAATATTGAATTTGGTATTCCAATTAGAAAAAAAAGTAAAAAAAGAATAGTGTTTGATTTATTAAAAAAAATAACTCCTGGTTATTTTATTAAACCAAAAGAAATTCTCAATGTTGTTCTTGAATTTTCTGCAATCCCGATTAATGGTGGATTTCTTAAACCTCATTCAGATGGACCATCAAAATTAGCAAGTATTGTAATTCCAATTAGAGATCAAAAATGGAATGAAGAATACAAGGGCGGAACAAATTTATTAAAACCAAATGATGAAAAGAAAACTTTTAATATGGTAAATAATACTCTTGAATTTGAGGAAACATCAATTTTAAAAACCATAGAATTTAATAAAAATCAGATGTTGGTTTTTCCTAAATCCTATAACTCCTTACATTCAGTTGGCCCTCTTAATGGCAATGATAAAAATTATTTTAGAAGATCATTGACTTTAAACATTGAAAAAAAAATTATACTCTAATGTTTGATAGTAAAACTAAAGAAAATTTAAAATATCAAATTGAAAAAAATGGTTTTGTTGTTATTAAAAATTTTTTATCTAAAGAAGAAGTCAAAATTTATAGAAAATCTATTTCAAATTTAAGTAGAAGAGAAAGTTTATCGATTTCAGGGCTCAATTATTTTTCTATACAAAAAAAAATAATTAATATTTTAAAAATTTTTGTTGGAGAAAAAATATATTATCCTTTTCTGTCAAAACCAGTTAACGAGATTTATCAATCTCAAGCTGGAAAAAGCTTTATGCATAATGATGTTCATGTTGGAGTTGATGATTTTTGCTTCGAGAAAAATACAAATATATATAACACAGGCTTATATCTTCAAAGTCACAACAATTTAAGTGGAGGTTTAAAAGTTCGTCCTAAATCTCACAAAAAAATTTGTCTTGAAGATCTTAATTTTTTATTGAAGCTTAAGAGAGTCTTTTATTTTTTCCTAAATAAACCAAAAAATATTAGTTTCTTTCAAATAATAAGAACACTCCTGCCTTATAAATCAATTAATATTAGTATTGATGCAGGAGATTTAATTATCTGGGATATTAGATTGCATCATTCGGGAAACGCAAAAAAACTAAAATTTTTTCCAAATATCTCTTTAAGTACATATTTAGAAAATTTAATTCCAAGTTTTCTTACTAATTTAAATAAACAAAATAGATATGCTATTTTTACTGTCTACATAGGTGATAGCGAATATAAAGATAGGTATATAAATAGTCAAATTAATGGAAAACATATTTCAATATGGAAAGATAGTAAAATTAACATCAACCCAGTGCTAGAAATAATGAAAAAAAATGATGTTTTGCCTGTAGATGAAATATTACAATATTTTAAATCTTAATTAATCAAAAGATTTTTAAGTTTTCTATCATTGTTAGTTGGAAAATTTGTAATATGATATTTCCATATATTTTTTTTAAGTTTTTTAAGATTATATTTTTTTTTGTTTTTATTAAAAAGATCAAAAAAATTTGAATTTTTATAATTTAAACTAAGAAAGAATTTATCGCTTATTTCGTCATTTTTGAATAAATCTTTAGAAATAATTCTGACTGGTATTACATTAAAAAAAACTGATTCATATAGCAAAGTTGAATTATGGGCCATTAAGTATTCATAATTCTTGCTAAATACTTTTGTTAGATTATTTTCATATACTAAATTGATTCTGTTTTTTTTTGCAAAATTTATCAAATCTTTATCCAAGAAAGAATTATTTCTTAATTTGATATCCAGATTTATTTTTTTTTCTTTTAATAATTTTTCAAAAAAAGAAAAAATTTTTTTGAAATTAATTTTTTCCTCATAAATATATAAAATATTTATTCGATATTTTTGTTTAAACTTATTAATTTTTTTTTTAGATTCTATATTTAAACTATGATGTGGATAAAAAAGAATTTTCTTAGACTTATAAGAATTGTTAATCTTAAGAAGTTGTTTTCTAAAAAAATCGTCCCAAAGAATGTAGTTATCAAATGTATTTAGTCGTAGACCTATTTGATATTTGTTGAACTTTCCGTGCATATAGGCTATTGAGGTTATTTTTAAATCACCGCATACTTCTTGAAATAAACAGGATAATCTATGATCATCTATTGTTATAAGTTTTTTTATACCTAAAAATTTAAATATCTTTTTTAAAATTATTTTATATTTATTGTTACATTTGTGGAAACTCAAGAAGTTAATTTTTCTATTTTCAGAGTACTTATAATTAAAAAATAAAATGATATCAAAGATAGAGTAAAAAAAAATTGTATTAGGATATAAAAAAAAAAACTTTAATGAATTTTTAAATGAAATTGATTTAACTAAATTAAATGTTTTGTTTCTATTTATAATTTTAAATATTTCTTGTGATCTTTTATCAATATATGGAAATGTAGTATGTAAAGGCAGTATAAAGTAGTGCGCTTTATTTAAGCTTCTTAATTTTGAAATTAATATACCAATTAAAGATAAAATGGTTAAAAAACTACTCAATATAAATTGAGCAAAAGTGGGTGAAAAGTTGTAATTATGCTTCTCATAAAAAATTTGTTTAGAAATATTAAAATTTGGATTTTTTTTGATATTTAAAAAATTTTTTTTATTTAAATTCATTCTTTAAATTTAAGACTTATATTTGAGCAAGCAGGATCATTTTGCATATCTAGAGAATGAGGAAGTATACAATTTTCGCCAATTTTTCTTGGGGTTTTTTCAAATGTTAATTCTATCACTGTTGGATCACCCTTATTGTCTATTATTGCAAAATTGTTTGGATGGATGTGGGTTAATTCTAAACCAATTTCTTTGCAAAAACTCAAAACTCTTTCTAAATGTAAATCTATGTCATGTATTTCGATAACTATTCCAACTATTTTTTCCTTTATTTCGATTAATTCGTCAAAAATTCTGTATTCATGTCCATCTATATCTATCTTGAAAAAAATATTTTGGTAATTTATTGAAATTTTTTTTATATCTCCATAAGTTATAATTTTTTGATTAAACTCAATTTTTTTTTTAATAAAAAAATATTCGAAGATATCTGTAAAATTTTTCAATAAAAGAGAAAATTTAAAATTTTTAAAGACAAATATCAATTGAATGATAAACAATCTTACCAAAAGTTTTAAATTTAATTGGTTGTCATAGCATTTGATTTTAGATTTATTATTAATTTTTCTAAAATCTTTTTCAAAAGACCAATCATTTTTTATACCAAAAGAAATAAGAGCTTCAGCTTTTTTAACAGTTTCCTCACCAACTAAATAACCTCCATCATTTTTTTTACCCAATCTAACAAGTTGATACTGAAATTTTGGTTTAAGAATTTTATTTAAAGCCATATAGCATAAATATAGTTTTTTTTTTTTAATTCAATTTAATCTTTTAAAAATATTTCAGAAATTGATGAATCCTTAATTGCTTGGTCAATATCTATCTCATTGACAATTTTATTTTGCTTAGCATAATTAAAAAATGATTTAATAATTTTGATAATTTGTTCATTTGGATGCCTCAAATATTTAGAGCTAGTAACTTTTTCATCATAATTTTTTCCAATAAGTTTTTTTATATGTTGTTTAAAAATGTAAAAATTTGATTTGTGTATTTCAAAGTCTATTTTTAGTCCCTCTTTCCATGGTTGGGTAATTCTATTAGTAGTATGAAGTAAAACTGTATCATTATTTATTATATCTAAAGAATTATAATTATTACTTATTTTTTTTATTTTGATATTTTTATCAAATGATAAATTCATCAAATCTGAATAATCCAATTTTAAATTAAATACCTGATTAATAATTTCTTCAAATTTCCATTTTACCTTTTGTGCATCGATAATCATTACTTCTGTTCTTGCTTTATTTTCAAGAAATGTGCATGCTAAATCATCATCATCTAATAAATTAAAAATATTATTTACATCTTTTAAAGCAAACACATCTGGATCAATAACTAATAGTTTTCCTTTATAGTTGTCTAATTCTGGAGCAAGAAATCTTAAGAGAGTAAATGATTGTAAATCATTTTTAAAATACTTAATTTTACCAGATCTTTTATATTTTTTACCAACCATTGATTTTAGAAGATCATTTTTTTCAAAATCTAAAAAAAAAATATTTTCTTTTTTAAATCCATTTTTTATAAACGATGCAGCAGCAATTTTTGCAGCTAAATCTTGTTTATTATTTTTTTGGATGTAAAGTCTCATAATTTAGTTAAATTATTAGCTGAATTTTTCTGAATTAACAATTAAAATTAAAAATTAATATTTATGAAAAAAATTCTCAGATATTTATTTGATATAATTTTAAAAAAAAAAAAAATATTAGTAATATATAGATTCGGGCAAGCAGTTGGAGATCATTTACTTATAACTGGTTTAATAAAATTAATAAAATCTCAGTATGACTATAAAATTTTCGTTTTTACATGTTATCCTGATTTATTTAAAAATAATAAAAAAATTGAAAAGGTTTTTAAATTGAAATTTAATCTACTTTCAAGCCTTTTAGTGAAATTTTTTAATTTTTTGAAATGTGAAAATATCAAAGAGTTTCTAAATCGGTCAAATAATCCAGGTAAAATTTTTGGTCTTTCACAATTTAAAGATATTCATATTACACAATACCAATCCATAAACTTTAATTTAAATATTAACTATGAGAATTTAAAAAATGAAATTTTTTTTAGTAATGAAGAAAAAGATATTTTTAAAAAAAAATTTAATTTACCCCATGAGTACGGGTTAGTTCAATCTGGAGGTAAAGTCTCATTCACACCTAATAGAGAGTGGGGCTCGGAAAATTTTCAAAAAGTAATTAATGAATTAAAAAATGTTAATTGGGTGCAAATAGGTGGCAATAATGATATAATTTTAAAAAATACCAATTATTTTTATTATGGAAATTCTCTTAGAGAACTTGCTTACATAGTTTCTAATTCAAAATTTTTTTTGTGTCAGGAAGGTTTTTATTACCATTTAGCTAATGCTTTTTTAACAAAAAAATTTTTAATTATGTCTGGGTTTATGCACAGAAATAATATATTTTATAAAAACAATAATAACATCTTTATTCACCAAACTGATAAATTAGAATGTTATCCATGCTATAAACTATATAAGTGTGACAGTTGTAAAAAAAACCTACAATTAATTAAACCAAGTAATGTTGTCCAAATAATTAAATCTAATATTGATATCTAAATAATTTCTATGTCTGGCAATGGAAAAATTAACTTTCTTTTTTTGGATAGAAAATTTTTTTCTTTATTGATTATAAAATTTTTAAAATGCCATGGTAGAACTAAAAAGTAATCTGGTTGCATTAATTTTGCGTTATTTTCAGAAATTATTTTTATTTTGCTTCCAGGAGTAAATTTATTAAATTTATATTTGTTAACTTCGCCTACATACGAAAGTAATGAACTGTCAATTTTGCAGTATTGCAAAATTACATTTCCTTTAGTCGAGGCTCCATATCCCAATACCTTTTTTTTCATATCTTTAAGATTCAAAAGCAAATCTCTTAAAACTTTTTTATGTTTTTTGACGTTTTCAAAAAATTGATAAAAGGTTTTTGGATGATTGTAATTAAATATATCCTCCTTTTTTAAAAGCCAATTAATTAATTTTGAGGTTTCTTGATATTTTTTTGATTTTTTCTTGGCAAGAGTTAATGCGAAACTTCCACCATTAATATTATTAAATTCTAAATCAATTATTTTAAATCCAGTTTTATCAAAAATATTTTTTATTGAAGTTAATGAATAATACTCTAAGTGTTCATGACAAATAGTATCATATGAGTTATGCTTAAGCATCATAGGCATGTAACTTTGTTCTACATGCCAAATACCATCATCCTCTAAAATATCATATACTTCATTAGAGAATCCTTGTGGATCTTCTAAATCATAAAACATACTTATAGATGTTATAAGTTTAGCATTTTTATTTGAATGTTTTTTAATATATTCTTCTTGAAAAAAATTATCGATTTTAATTATATCTTTTCTATAAAATTTCTTTAATTTTTTAATTGTTGGATCAACACCAATTAATTTATATCTATTTTCAAAAAAACTTAAAAAACTACCATCATTACTTCCTATATCAATAACCAGATCTTTACTCTTTAAATTTGCAATTTTTTTTAATTTGAGTGATTTATTTTTTAGGTGCATTAACATTGATTTGTTTAGAGATGACATATAACCATAATTTTGACCATACATTACTTCTGCTTCAAATGAATTTTCAAGTTGTAGTAATTTACATTTCTCACAGAATACCATGGATAAAGATCCACTTGGAATATTTTGATTTTTATGATCTAAAAAAAAACCAGTTAATTTTTGGTTACCTAAATTAAAAATTTTTTTTAATTTGTTATTATTACATGATCGGCATTTATAGATTTTCATGTTAAAAATAATTGATATATAAAAAGTTTGAAAAAAACAAATGAAAAAATTTTTAATTACAGGTGCTAAAGGTCAGGATGGTCTAATACTTTCAAAAATATTAATAAGAAAAGGCCATAAAGTGTATGGTATTATAAAAAAAAAAAACTATTTAAGTTCAGTAAAAAAAGTTAAATACCTAAAACTAAATCTCTTAAATAAAAAAAAAATATTAAATTTTTTGCGCAAAATAAAACCAAATATTGTCGTACATTTAGGTTCGTCTAATCCATCATACGAAGAAATTAAAAAGAAAAAAAATTTTTATGACAAAAATTTTTTAGAATCTAAGAATTTAATTGATGCCCTCTTATTGACAAAAACAAATATTAAATTTATCTTTGCTAATTCGTCCCAAATTTTTAAATCAAAAAATAAGAAAAAAAAAATTAACGAAGATAGTAAATTTTACAAATACAACGATTATACAAAATTTAGATACAATATTTTTAAATATCTTAAAAAAACGAAAAATAATCCAAAATTTAAGTTTACAAATTTAATTCTTTTCAATCACGACTCTAAATTTAGGAATTCAAAGTTTTTACTTCCCAGAATTGTTAAACACATTAAAAATAAAGACTTTAAATCTTTGAGTGAAATATTTAAGCAAAACATATCTGGTGATTTTTCTCATGCAGAGGACATTTGTAATGCAATATACTTACTAACTATTAGCAATAAGTCAGTTGATAATTTGATTTTATCTAGCGGTAAAAGAACAAAGATTAATAATATAATTAAATTTTTATTAAAATTATCTGGTTTAAAATACAGATTTTTAACACCAAAAAAACCGTACCTTATGCTTTGTGGAGAAAACAAATTGGCAAAAAGAATTTTAAATTGGAAACTTAAGAAAAATATTTACATAGCCTCTAAAGAAATTTATAAGAATAAAAGTTAAATTGAAATATTTAATTTAGTCAATTAAATTCTAAAATGATATTAATAACTGGTTGTGCAGGATTTATAGGATACCATCTTAGTAGTTTTTACTTAAAAAAAGGCTTTAAAGTTATGGGTCTAGATAACTTAAACGATTACTATGATATAAACTTTAAAAGAAAAAGATTATCAATTTTAAAAAAATTTAAAAACTTTATTTTTTTCAAAACTGACCTTAGAAATAAACATTCATTAAAAAAATTAAAAAAACATAAAAAAAAAATTAAATATGTTATACATCTTGCGGGACAGGCGGGAGTTAGATATTCTTTTATAAATCCCATCTCTTATGTAGAAAATAATATAACAGCATATATAAATCTTCTTGAATTTTTTAAAAATGAAAAATCTCTAGTAAGTATACTTTATGCAAGCTCGTCATCTATTTATGGTGAAAATTTACAAGAACAAAACACACCAATTTCAGTTTATGCAGTTTCAAAAAAAACCTTAGAGGAAATATCCAAGGTTTATTGTGAAATATATAAAATGAAATTTGTAGGTATGCGTTTTTTTACGGTTTATGGACCTAACGGAAGACCCGATATGTCGGTGTATAAATTTTTTGATAGAATACTCTCAAACAAAAAAATATATGTTTATAATAATGGAAATCATTACAGATCTTTTACATATATTACAGATATAATATACAATATTGATAAAGTATTAAAATTCACAAACAAAACTGTTAAAATAAAAGACTGCAAGGTTTTCAACATAGGAAATCCAAAATCAATATATCTTAAAAATTTAATTAAACTTATTAAAAAAATTCTAAATAAAAAAATCAAAATCACTTATCTTGGTAAGCAAAAAGGAGATGTTTATAAAACAAAAGCAACAAACGTCAATGAATCAAGACTAATGGGCTTTAAATACAAAGTGGATTTAGAGAATGGACTAATTAAATTTTATGAATGGTTTAAAAATGAAAAATAAAATTTGTATTATTGGTTTAGGTTATGTTGGTTTACCATTAGCTACTAGCCTAGCAAATAATAACCATGTTGTTGGAGTAGATATTTCAAAAAAACGAATTGAGAATTTAAAAAAAGGTTACGATCAGAATCAAGAAATTTCAAAAAAAAGTATTTTAAATAAAAATTTAAAATTCTATGAAAACGAAGATTTGAAAAATAACAACTTCGACATTTTCATAATTACAGTTCCAACTCCAGTTAATAAAATTAAAAAACCAGATCTATCAGCTTTAATTAATGCATGTAAATTTGTATCTAAATTTTTTAAAAAAAAAAATTTACTAATAATTGAGAGCACAGTTTCACCAGGAACGACAGAGAACATATGTAAAAAAATTATATCAAATTACAGCAAAATTAAAAATAATGATATTCAGATATGTTTTTCTCCTGAACGAATAAATCCAGGAGACAAAAAAAATACTTTAAATAAAATTAATAAAGTTATTTCCGGTAACTCGAAAGCCGCAATTAAAAAGGCTTATACAATTTATAAAAAAATTGTAAAAAAAGTATTTATTGCAGATAATATAAAAAGTGCAGAGATCTCAAAGATTTTCGAAAATGCACAAAGAGATGTAAATATTTCACTGATGAATGAATTGTTAAAAATATGTGAATTATACAATATTGATTATAATGAAGTATTAAGAATTTGCTCAACAAAATGGAACTTTTCATATTTTAAGCCTGGTCTAGTCGGAGGTCATTGTGTGCCTGTAGATCCATACTATTTGTTGGAAGATTTAAAAAAAAAAAAATTTAAGAGCCAAATAATCAAAAACTCAAGAGATTATAACGAAAAATTTGTAAAATTTATTGCAGAAAAAATAATAGTCTTAACAAAAAAAATTAAAAATAAAAAAATCCTTTTTTGCGGAATAAACTTTAAAAATAATGTGCTAGACACAAGAAATTCAAAATATTTTGACCTTTATAAAATTTTAAAAATGAAAAATAAAATTACTTTATATCAAAAAAACATAACGAATTTACAAAATTATAATATTTATATTTTTGGTAGTTATAATTTAAAAACTAATTATTTAATAAATAAAATAAGGAAAGGGAAAAATAAAAAAATTGTTATTTCACTTTTTAATGATCTCAAATTAAAAAATACAAATAATTTAGAATATTTAAGAATTTAAATATACTAAGATTTTACCATTTATTTTTTTTGTAAATTTATAACTCATTATAAATAATTTGTTTTGTTTATGATCTACAAATAAAACTTTCGATTTTTCTATATTTTTCCAATTAAATTTTTTATAAAATTTGATTAATTTTTGCTTGCATAAAAGTAGGGAGGGTTTTTTACTTTTACTAATAATTTTATTGTTATAATTCATTAATTTCGTACCAATACCCGCATTTCTCTTTTTTTTTTTAACAACACAAGTGTCAAATAAAAGTATTTTTAAAATTTTTTTTCTACCAATTAAAATTTTTTTTTGTCTAAGACAAGTATATCCAATAATCTCGTTTTTAAATAAAGCAAGATTATGTTTATCCATATTTTGTATATTTTTTTTGAACCATTTATACTGGTTATTGAAACTGTATTTATAATGCTCCATTTTTAAGTAAATGATATTTTTGATTAGGTGTTTCGACAAATTTTTTGTTAAAACTGTCTTAAATCTTACTTTAATATTTTTATGATTAAATCCTGAAACCAATATTATAACCTAAATTTTACTAAAAATAATTGCATAATAAACAGTTACCACAAAAAATCAGGATTGTGATATCCCTTCATTTTTTTAACAAGGTCTATATTTGAAAAACTTAATCTGTTACTACTACGCATAATTAATTGTATTAAAAATAAATATCAATATTATAGTTTATAAATTGATGAAATGAAAAAATTATATATTCCATTTGGAAAACCTGACATCAGAACTGAAGATTATAACAGATTAAAAAATTCAATTAGAAGTGGTTGGCTAACACATGGACCAAACAGCAAGATATTGGAAAAGCTATTTAAAAAATTCACAAAATCTAAATATGCAACGACTGTATCAAATTGCACCTCAGGACTTCACCTTGCGTGTTTGGCACTTGGATTAAAAGCTGGAGATGAAGTTATTGTACCTGCTCAAACACATGTTGCTACCGCCCATGCTGCAGAATTAACAGGTGCTAAAGTCGTATTTACTGATGTAGACGAATTAACCGGTAATATTTTATTATCACAAATAAAAAAAAAAATTACAAATAAAACTAAGTGTATACTAACAGTTCATATGTCTGGATTTGCTTGTAGCATGAATGAGATCTATAAATTTTGTAAAAAAAAAAAAATATTTATTATCGAAGATTGTGCTCATGGATTGGGTACTAAATTTAATGGAATACATGTTGGAAACTTTGGTATTTGTGGTGTTTTCTCTTTTTACCCTACTAAGCAAATAACTACTGGAGAGGGTGGAGTAGTAATTTCTAACAATAAAAAATTTATTGATAAAATTAAAGTGATTAAAGCAATTGGTGTTGATACCCCCCCAGAGAAAAGAAAAATACCCGGTGTATACGACGTTACAAATTTAGGTTTAAATTATAGACTTACAGATTTTCAATCTGCATTAGCGATTGGACAATTAAAAAGATATAATAAAAGCCTGTTAAAAAGAAAACTTAATGCAAAAGAATATTTAAAACTTTTGAGTAAAAATAAAAATATTAAATTTCAAAATTTCCAGAATGATCATTCCTACTTTATTTTTCAAATTTTTTTAAAAAATAAGAAAACTAGGGATAGATTGATTTTGGAATTAAAAAAAAAAGGGATAGGATCAAGTATACATTATGCTAAGTGTGTGCCGTCTATGAGTTATTATAAAAAAAAATATAAATTAAAATTAAATCATTTTAAAAACGCAAAAAGTTATGGAGATACAAGTATTTCACTTCCTGTACACCAATATATTTCGAAAAAAATGATAAGAAATATATGTAGTTTTATTAATAAAAAAACTATATGAAAAAGAAAATTACAATTTTGGGTGGAGCTGGTTTTATTGGACATAATATGTCATTATTTTTTCAACAAAAAGGATATAAAATTCAGATAATTGATAGCTTGGGAGTAAATAATATTAAATCTAAAAGTTACATGGTTAAAAGCAGTAAAAAAATTTATAACAGGATTTTAAAAAATAGACTTAGTTTGTTTAAAAAAAATAAATTAAATTTAATTGAACAAGATTTAAAAAATTTTATTAAATTAAAAAATAATATCAATAAATTCAATCCTAATTTTATCATTCATTTGGCTGCGGTATCACATGCTAATATTTCTAACAAAGATCCTCAATACACTTTTGAAAATAGCATGATTACATTGATGAATACTTTAAATGTATGTAGACAACTAAAAAATTGTCATTTAATTTATTTCTCATCAAGCATGGTTTATGGAGAATTTAAGGGTAGGAAAGTTAATGAAAATACTGTTTGTAACCCAATTGGAATTTATGGAAATCTGAAACTATCTGGTGAAATGATGGTAAAATCTTTTAGTAAGATATTTAATTTCCCTTTTACAATCGTAAGACCGTCAGCTTTATATGGTGAAAGATGTGTTAGCAGAAGAGTAGGACAAATATTTATAGAAAATGCACTTCAAAACAAAGATATAATTATAAATGGCGATGGTAAAGATAAACTTGATTTTACTTATATAAAAGATTTAATAAATGGGGTTTATAAAATAGTTTTAAATAAGAATTCAAAAAATCAAATTTTTAATTTGACCTATGGAAAAGGAAGATCAATACAAGACTTAATAAAAATATTAAAAAAAAATTTTCCAGAAATAAATGTTAAGTTTAGTCCACGAGAAAAATTTATGCCTAAAAGGGGAGGTTTAAGTGTGTCAAAGGCAAGAAGACTCATAGGTTATAAGCCTAAGTATACAATTGAAAAAGGGTATCAAATATACATTAATTGGTACAAAAAATTTTTTAATGATGGTATATTCTAAATTTTATCTAAGATTTTTTTAATAGCACCAAGTGTTCTTTCCTTAGAGAACCTATTAAGACTTTTATAACCTATTATTGCTTTTTTTAAGGCTTCATCATAATTATCCATAATATGTATTACTTTTTTTTTAAAAGAAACATCATTTCCTTGATTATAAAGATAACCATACCTACCATTTTTTAAGAAAAAATTTACCAAACCAATATTTTTAGGTGCAAGAATAGGAACTTTATGAGCCATTGCCTCGCCCAAAACATTTGGTGTACCTTCGTATTTTGAAGTTATACATAGCAAATTTATTTTATTTTTAAACTTTTTGAACGGATTATTTACATAACCATGAAATAAAGCGTTTTTTTTATTATTTGCGATTTTAACGAGTTGATCTTTCATTTTACCATTAGCAACAAAATGCAAATTTATATTTTCAAAATTAATTAAATTTTTAAGAAAAAAAATAGGATCTTTTTCTTCAGAAAGCCTTCCAATAAAAAAAATATTGAATTTCCCATATTTTTTAATTTTATAAAATTCTTTTTTTTCAAAGTAGTTGTAAATACATATTACTTTTTTTATACCCATAGACTTTAAAGTTTTAACGTTTTCTTTAGAATATGTTATAACCACGTTAGCAAGCTTATAAAAGTATGTAACTAAAATTTTAAAATTTTTATATTTATAGTTATTTGCTTCTTCTCTGTTATTTTTATTAAATATTACACCACTTGTTCTAATTATAATTTTTTTTCTTAAAATTAATTTATTTAAAATTAATATTGTAAAATGATCTATTAAAGAAAATATTATAGAGTTTTCTGTAACATTTTTTTTTAACAAAAGATAAACAAAAAAAGAATTATAAATTCTATTTTTTAATAATCTTTTCTTCCTAATATCAAAAATTAAAATTTTTTTTTTTAATGATTTTTTTGTGTATTTATTTATACAATTAGTGAATATTTTAATGTCATAATATTGACATAAGTAATTAGATACTTTAACAAGAGTTGTTGCAACTCCTCCAATTTCTATCACAGGGCAATATATGAGTATTTCTTTTTTTTTGTTATGTTTTTTCATTTAGAATTTATATAATACTATTTAATGATTATTCATTATTTAGCTACAGCAAATATACCATCAAAAACTGCTAACAGTCTGCAAATAATTAAAATGTGTGATGCATTTGTAAGTTTAGGACATAATGTTAAATTAATTATACCTAACTTAATTAACAAAGGTGAAAAAATTACAAATTATTACGATTTAAAAAATCATATTGAGATTATAAGAGTATGGAGTAAATCAAAGTATATTTTAGGTTTCTATAATTTTTTAATACCTTTATTTCTCGTTTTAAGATCTTTTAAAGAAGACAAAAGTCCTTTTATAATTACTAGAAGTTTAGTTGTTTCTTTTTTTCTTATATTATTTAAAAAAAAACATATACTTGAAATTCATGATGATTTATCAATTTTTGGTAGTCAATTTTCAAGACTTTACCATAGATTAAATTTTTTAAATTCTTCATACATTATCAAGCTAATATTTATAACCGCCTCATTAAAAAAACATATAAGCAAAAAATACAATTATAAAAAGAACAATTTCTTAGTACTGCCATCTGCAACAGATATTAAAAATTTAAATAAAATTTCCAATAAAAAATGTTTTAATATTGGTTACTTTGGTAGTATTTATCAATCAAGAGGTATTAATACTATTATTGATTTAGCAAAAAGAGATAAATCAAATAGTTATTTTATTTATGGAGGTGATAAAAAAGATTTTGATAAAATAAGGTATAAATTGAATAGTCGAAATTTACATTTTTACAAACAGTTACCTTTTAAGAAAATAAAAAAAATAATGACTAAAATTGACGTTTTGTTAATGCCTTATACAAATTTAGTTACAGTTTCAGGTAATGTTGGAAATATTTATAATTTTATGTCACCAATGAAAATGTTTGATTACCTTGGATCAGGGAAAATTATAATTTCTTCTAATATTCCTGTTTTAAACGAGATTTTAAAAGATAAAAAAAACTCAATTTTGATTAAGAATTATCTTAATGTTCAAAGTTGGCTTTTTGAAATAAACAAGCTTAAATTTAACAAATCTAAAAATTATCTGTTATGTAAAAATGCTTTTAATACTGGAACAAAACATACATGGAAAAAAAGAGCTAAAAAAATACTCAACTAATTAAGTAAAGATTTAATTATGATCAACCAAAATATTATTAATAATTTTTACAGTACACTTATTATTTTTTTACCTATATCAATTATTTTAGGACCAAGTATTTCTTTAATAAGTATTATTATAATTTGTTTATTTTTTATATTAATTGATATGAAAATTCAAAATATTACTTTGATAATTAAAAATAAACCAGTATTACTGTTAATTTTGTTAAGTTTTTACCTAGTTTTAAATACTTTTGTTTCTTTAGATCCAAGTAATTCTGCAACAAGAAATCTTGGTTTTGTAAGATTTATAATTTTTTTCGTAGCAATTAATTACTTCTTTTTTAAAAATAATTATAAACTTTCTATTTTTAAACCATGGTTAATTATATTTTCGTTTTTTGTTTTTGATGTTTATTTTGAAAGATTTTACGGTGTAAATACATTAGGATTTGGTGCACTCGACTCTTCACATGGACCACGTATTGTCAGTTTTTTTAAAGATGAGCCTATTGCTGGAGCGTATATAAATGGTTTTTTATTTTTAATTCTTGGCTACATATCTTTAGTATTAAAAAAAAGAGGTGATTTTTACAAATATTTTTTATTATTATTTTTTGTTTTATTTTTAATTTCTGTATTGGTTACTGGCGAAAGATCTAATACTATCAAAGCTATTTTAGGCTTTTCAATATTTTTTTTATTTTTAGATTTTTTTAAAATTAAATTTAAGTTATTATTTTTCTTTTTAATAATATCATTTATATCTTCCGTTATTATAAAATCTGATTATTTAAAAAATAGGTACATTGGTCAACTTTATAACAATATTATATATGAGGAAAAAAGAGATTATTTTTTTGAGAATAATGTTTATATAAAACTTTATAGGTCTGGATTGAGTGTTTTTAAAAACCATCCTTTAATAGGAGTTGGTACTAAAAATTATAGAGTAGCTACCTGTGGTCAAGAAAAATCAATTAATAAGGATTATTATTGTTCTACTCATCCCCATCAAATATACATAGAATTTTTAGCAGAACACGGGATTATTGGTTCTTTAATTAGCTTTTCAATATTTTTTTACTTAATATTTAAAAACTTAGGAAAAATAATTCAATCTAAAAACTATATTCAAATAGGTGCGTTTATTTATATATTAATAAATTTCATTCCTATTATACCAAGTGGCTCATTTTTCAGCGATTTTAATATTACTTTTTTTATGCTTAATTTATCTTTAATGTATGCAGTAAGTGATAAAACTAATATATTTGAAATAAAAAAATAAAATTTGGGCCGTTAGCTCAATAGTAGAGTACTGCATTGACATTGCAGGGGTAGTTGGAGCGTAACCAACACGGCCCACCATTTGATAAAAATCAAATCATTATTGAAATTAATAAAAAAAAAGATAAAACAGTATTTTTATTAGGGCCTGTAGCTCAGTTGGTTAGAGCAGTACACTCATAATGTATTGGTCCCAGGTTCGAGTCCTGGCGGGCCCACCAAAAATACTAAATTATCTAGATAAATTATTTTTAAAGGTATAAAATATTGCTCATGTCAATCCAAAGGTCTATAGAAAAAAAAATTAGTTCAAATCGCAAACTTGTTAAAAAATTAAAAAAATTAGCACGAAATTTTGGTTTTAATTTAGAATATTGGCATAGATACATTACCTATAAACAGATTAAAAAAGACATAAATTTTTTGAATATGGAAAGTTTAGATGTTTTAGAAATATCGGCAGGAGAATATTGGAAAGAAAATTATAAATTTAAATCTTTCAATATGATGAATTTTCCAGAATATGATATTTGTAGTGAGATAATTACAGAAAAAAAATATGATTTAATTATTGCTGACAATGTTTGGGAACATTTAAAATATCCTTATAGAGCTACAAAAAATGTTTTAAAAATGCTTAACAAAAATGGTTATTTTTTAATGATTACACCTTTTTTAGTTAGAGTCCATGAAGTCCCAATTGATTGTAATCGGTGGACAGAAGATGGGATGAAGTATTTTTTAAACGATTGCGGTTTCAAATTAGAAAACATATTTACTAATTCTTGGGGTAATAAAAAATGTGTAATATCAGATTTAAGAACAGATGACACTTGGACAAGAGTAGGAATTTATAGAGATATGAGCAATAATAAGTTATTTCCTCTTCAAGTTTGGGCATTTGCTAAAAAAGATTAAAAAGGGTATATAGGATAAATATTTTTTAATTTTTAATTTGTAATATCCAAATAAAACAATTAATAACATATGGATTGTATTAAAAAATTGAATTTATTTTTGTTTCCCCAGATACTTTTTCTTGATAATTAACAGGGATTTCAGAAATTTATTTGTTTACAAATTCTTTTAAATTAGAGAAAAGAGCATTCACATCACCCTTATTATTTACGATAATTGAATTAAATTCCTCTCTTTGTGTTCTTGCAAGGCTAAGACCTTCAATTATAAGATCTCTAATTAAAGGCTTGTTCGGATCAATTGTATAGACTCTCCAGTCTATAGAAACCTCAGGTCTCTTTGATGTTGCTAATAACTTACTTTTTACAATCGTATATTTTTCATTTTTTATATCTTCTGAAATAACCACAATTTTTGCATTTTTATACTCTACTAATCTATTTGAGAAACTTTTTAAAAAATATAAGTTAAAAATTTTTATGAAATCACTTTTTTGTTGATCATTTAAATTTTTTCTGTGTTTACCCAGTGTGTAAAGAGCAAGCCCATTAATATCTACCGACTCCTTCCCTATTTTAATTAGTTTTGATATTTTTATTTCATCATTTTCAGAACTAGATAGTATTGTAGATGCCTCTTCAGTTATTTTGTTGATAAATTCAGATGATGTATTTGCTTTTATGTTATTTGTCGAAAAAAAAGAGCAAATCAGTATAAGTAATATTTTAATATTTTTTATTATTAAATTCTTCACTAAGTTTATTTGTTATTGACTCTCTAAGGTATCCCAATCGCTGTCATCCATAGTATCGGTTTTTACTTTTGAGTTTTTAATTTTTCTTTGTCTATCTTGAATATATAAACTTCTAACTGTTGCATAAAAGTCAACTGAATTTTTTTCTAAACTATCAAAAGCCTCAAGGTTTTTAGCTCTAAAGTCAACACCTTGCATAGCTTTGCTATAATAATAGTCAGACTCTTTTACATAAGTGGTATTATTCTTTACTGTAACATTATACCAAGCATCTCCTCCTGTCATTGATATAAGTGATCCGATAGCATCTCTTGCTGTCGAAGGACCCAAAACTGGTAAAACTAAATAACAACCTTCACCAATTCCCATTTTCCCGAAGGATTGTCCATAATCCTCTTTATCCAATCTGCTTAAACCTAAACTTTCAGCTGGATCAAATAAACCCAAGATACCAATTGTTGAATTAATTAAAAACCTTGCGCTGTTGCTGACTGCAGCTTTAAAATCTCCCTGAAGTAAATTATTTGGCACAGTTACTAGATTTGATAAGTTATTTAATGCATTACTCGTGCCAGATCTTATAGGCGAGGGTAAATATCTGTATCCTTTTGAGATAGGTTTAAATAAAATTTTGTCTAAGGCCATATTAAAAGCAAATGTTGTCCTATTTATTTTTTCAAAACAATCTTTTACCTCTTCAGCCTTAGCTGAGGACATAGATACAACTAAAAATTGTATTAATATTACTACCAGAAACTGTTTCAAAACTTTGTGCATACATATATTCATATATTATATAATTTATTAAAGTAAATTGCTAAATTATTTAAAGCCTAAAAACCAAGCAAAATGACAAAATTTAAGAACTTTTATTCACCTAATTTTGATCAAATTAAAAGGCGCAATTCAAACATAAAATATTTAATTTATCATTACACAGGCATGAAATCTGAAAAATCAGCACTAAAAAGATTATGTGATGCAAGATCTAAAGTTAGCTGCCATTATTTTATAAAAAAAAGCGGCGAAATTTTACAAATTGTTCCAGATAGATATATTTCATGGCACGCTGGCAAATCATGTTGGAAAAAAGACAATATGTTAAATAAATCTTCAATAGGTATTGAAATTCATAATTCTGGACATAGTTTTAATTATACAAAGTTCAACAATAATCAGATTGTCTCAATAAAAATTTTATCAAATTTACTTATGAAACAATACAGAATTAAAAGACATAATATTTTGGGTCATTCAGATATATCCCCAGATCGTAAAAAAGACCCTGGAGAAAAATTTCCATGGCAAAAACTTAATTCCTATAAAATTGGAATTTGGCATTCTTTGGATAGCAGATTATTGCAGAAATTGAGAAATCGAAAAATTATTAAAAATCAATATAAGATATTTATAAAATTTCTAAAAAAAATAGGTTTTAATTTTAATGCTCAAAATAAAAATAACCTTAAATATACAGTCAAAGCTTTTCAAAGGCATTTCAGACCACAAATTATTAATGGAAAAATTGATATGGAATGTTTCGAAATAGCTAAAAACTTATGTAAAAAGCGTCTTTATTAAAGTTGAAAATATCAAAAAAAATATATATTTTGATCATGCTAGATAAACGACTTATCGCTTTAATTATAAAGAGGAAAGTCCGGGCTCTACAAAGACACAGTGCCAGGTAATACCTGGCGGGGGTAACCCCAGGGATAGTGCCACAGAAAATAAACCGCCTTATCGAGGCAAGGGTGAAAAGGTGTGGTAAGAGCGCACCGGCTAAATTGGTAACAATTAGCGCATGGAAAACCCCACTGGGAGCAAGACCAAGTAGAGATGACAATGTAATATAACTAAAAGCAGTCTTTGGCTGGTCATCAGGGTTGGTTGCTTGAGCTTTAAGGAGACTTAAAGCCTAGATAAATGATAAGTTTAAACGACAGAACCCGGCTTATAGTTTATCTAGCATCTAAATAATTCTTTAACCAAATATAGCACTAAAGCATAGTTTTTAAAACTTACATCAATTAAACATAACTATTGACGGTTGTATAAAAAACCCATAATATCCCATTAAATCCCATATGGGATATTTATGAACTATGTTTTTATCAATTTACGAAAACAAACTAGACAAAAAAGGAAGGGTATCTGTGCCAGCTCATTATAGATCACACTTATCAAACATGGGCTATAACGGCGTTATCTGTTATTCATCCTTTAACTATAATTGTATTGAAGCTTGGCCTCAAGACAGGATAGAAAAAATAGTTGAATCTATAGACAATTTAAACCCTTTTGATGAGAAGAAAGATTTTTTCTCAACATCGATACTTGCTGAAAGTATTAATTTAATATTTGATCCTGAGGGAAGAATTACTCTCTCAAAAAAATTATTAAATCACGCAAGAATTAAAAATAATATTTTATTTGTAGGCCAGGGTAAAACATTTCAAATTTGGAATCCGGGCTTATTTGAAAAATTTAAGGCTATAGCTATGAAAAAATCAAAAATAAATCGTGCAAACCTTAAATGGGAAAAATAACAAGGGGGAACAATGACAATTAATTTTAAAACACCAGAAATAAAAGAATTAAAACCTAGAATATTAGTTTTAGGAGTAGGAGGTGCAGGAGGTAATGCAATCAATAAAATGATTGATTGTGGACTACAAGGAGTAGAATTTGTAGCAGTAAACACAGATGCTCAAGATTTAATTCATAGCAAGGCCAAAGCTAAAATTCAAATAGGACTTAATCTGACAAAGGGACTTGGAGCAGGATCAAAAATTGATATTGGTCAAGCTGCAGCAGATGAGTCTTTAAATGAAATTGTAAATTGTCTTCAAGGTGCAAATATGGTTTTTATAACTGCTGGCATGGGAGGTGGTACTGGTACTGGATCTGCACACGTGATTGCTAGAGCTGCAAAAGAATTAAATATTTTAACTGTTGGTGTGGTAACTTTACCTTTTTCTTATGAAGGACCATCACGTATGAGAAGAGCCCAACAAGGATTAGAAGAATTAAGAAAACATGTTGATACTATTATTGTAGTACCAAATCAAAATTTGTTCAAAATCGCTAACGAACAGACAACTTTTGAGGAGTCTTTTGATTTATCTAACGATGTTCTTTTACAGGGTGTTCAAAGTATTACTGATTTAATGGTACGTCCTGGACTTGTTAATTTAGACTTTGCTGACGTTGAAACAGTAATGAGCTCAATGGGAAAAGCCATGATGGGAACAGGAGAAGCAGAAGGAGAAAATAGAGCAATTAAAGCTGCAGAACAAGCAATAAATAACCCACTTATAGATGACTATTCTTTGAAAGGAGCAAAAGGACTTTTAATAAATATTACTGGTGGAAAAGATCTCACACTATTCGAAGTTGATGAAGCTGTAAATAAAATTAGATCAGAGGTTGATCCAGACGCTGAGTTTATAAAAGGATGCATTACCGATCATACTTTAGAGGGCAAAATTAGAATTTCGATTGTTGCGACTTCTTTAGACGGACAACATCCTGAGCAAAAGTCAGTGATAAATATGGTACACAGAATACAAAATAGAAATCCAGGTTACTCAGATTCATCTAAAATTCACTCAGGCATTTCTTTAAACCCTAAACAAAGTGAAATTTTATCTAATACTCGAGGAGCTAACGCGCTTAAAATAGACTCTGAAAATGTCAAGGATTCAGAAGCGGAATTATTAAACTCCATGGTTGATGAGAATATGGCAATTGATCAAAATAATGATATTTCATCAGTAACAAGTGATGCATCAGATGAAGATTCTATCTCAGAAAACACTATGATTTTAGATAATCCTGCTGAGGATAACTCTAATGACAATCAAGAAAATTATAATGGTTTAGAAAATTTTGAACTCATAGACGAAACTCCAAATCTTTTTAATAATGAAGAGAATGAGAATAAAATAGAAAAGCTTGACCAAAATTTTGAAGAGGAAGATGAGCTAGAAATACCAGCATTTTTAAGAAGACAAAAAAGTTAATAGTCTTTTAAAAATTAAATGAGTGCCGCTATTGCATCGGAAAAAATTAAACATTACCCGGTGCTGCTTAATGAGTTAATAAGCATTATTTCCCCTCAAAATGGCGGCACATTCATTGATTGCACTTTTGGCCAAGGTGGATATTCAAATAAAATTTTACAATTTCCCAAAACTAAAGTCATTGCATTTGATAGAGATGAAAAATCAATACCATATGCTAAAAATTTAAAAGACAAATTTAAATCAAGATTTATATTTTATAATAAAAAATTTAGTCAAATTAGCGAAATAGAGAATAAAAATAATATTAAAGGCATTATTTTTGATCTTGGTTTCTCTTATTCTCAAATTAAAGATAGTTCCAAAGGACTTTCGTTTAATGACACGGGTAGATTAAATATGAAAATGGGTTTGAACAATTTTTCAGCCCATGATGTAATTTCTATTCTAAATCAAGAAAATTTAGAAAGCATATTCAAACATTTTGGTGAAGAACAAAAATCTAAAATTATCTCCAAAAAAATTGTTCAAGAAAGAAAAAAGAATGTAATTAACACAGAAGATTTAGTTAGAATAATAAACCAATCTAAAAAAAATTACTCGAAAATTGAAAAATCGACTAAGATTTTCCAAGCCTTAAGAATGTTTGTAAACAAGGAAATTAGTGAATTAATTAATGGCCTAGTAAAAGCATCTAAATTAATTGAAATTAATGGAATAATTGCATTGGTAACTTTTCATTCGATAGAGGACAAAATTTGCAAAAATTTTTTTTCCGGTCTTTCAAGTTATGAGAGTATATCGAGATACATACCTGAGAAAAAAAAAGATAAATTATCTTTTGAAATTATAAACAAAAAACCAATTACAGCATCCTCTGAAGAAATGAAAAAAAACTTTCCTTCTAGATCAGCAAAATTAAGGGCCATTATAAAAAAAAGTAATAATAGTTTTGATACTGATTTTATTTTTAAGAAATTTCAAAAATTATTGAATATTGAAAAATTAAGTTCAAAATTATGAAAAAATTTTTATTTATTATTCTAATAATTTTATTAATAACTTTTACATCTGTAATTAAGTCATCGACCAGATCTTTAGAATCTCAAATTTTTAATCTGCAAGAGGAGATAATTGTAAAAAAAAATGAAAAACAAACTTTTTTACTTGAAAATAATTATCTTAGCTCTCCAGAAAGATTATTTGAACTTAAAGATGATTTATTTGGAGATGCACTGAAAACAATTAAAATTAATCAATTAAAAAATCTCAAAAATAATTATGAATAGACAAAAAATACAAATTTTAGAGGACAAAAAAAATTTTTTAACCGAAGATAAAAATAAGTTAAATTTTAATTTGAATCGTCTAGCATTAATTTTTTTTTTAATTTTTATTTTATTTATTATATACACAACTAGAGTTGTTTTTTTAGCCTCTAAAACACTTAAAAATCAGAATACTGTCACTAGTGAAATATTTAGAGCAGACATTGTAGACAGGAATGGAAATTTTATAAGCAAATCTGTTTATACCAATAATGTGGGAATCGATCCAAATTTAGTTAAAGATAAAAAAAAATTAATGATAAAGCTGAAATATTCTTTTCCAAATATAGATTTTTATGAAATAGAAAAAAAACTTAATGGTAAAAGTTTTTTCTACATCGAAAAAAATCTAAGTCCAGACGAATATAACAAATTTAAATTACTTGGAGAAAAATCTATAAGATTAGAACCAAGAATTACTCGGTTATACCCTGATAGGAGTCTTTTTTCACATGTAAATGGACAGATTGATGATGACAATAATGGTATTTCTGGTTTAGAAAAAACTTTTGACCAAAAACTTAAAAAAGAAAAAGAAAACCTGGTACTCACATTGGATAAAGAAATTCAATTTATTATAAGAAGTGAACTAAAAAAATCAGAAAAAATTTTCCAAGTAACTGGCGCAGGTGCAATTTTAATGAATATACATAACGGGGAAATATTATCATTAACATCAATACCGGATTATGACTTAAACAAAAGGCAAAATTTGTCTCAACAAATTTACATTAATAGAATTACGAAGGGTGTATATGAGCTAGGATCAGTTTTTAAATCATTCACATTAGCTGCTGCATTAAATTTAAATTTATTAAAGCCAGATGAAATTTTTTATAATCTTGAAAAAAGAATGAAGTGTGGGAATAGAATTATTTCAGAGTATGATGAGGAATTACCCAAAAATTTAAGTGTTGAACAAATTTTAATTAAATCTGGGAATATTGGTTCTGTGAAAATAGGACAAATAATTGGAAAAAATAATTTAAAAAATTTTCTGAAAAAAATTGGTGTTCTTGACAGAACTAAATTTGATATTGAGGAAGTTGGAACTCCATTGCCTTTTAAATGGGGGGACTGCAAATTAAAAACAGTTTCTTATGGACATGGAATAACAACAACCCCACTTCAAATTGCAAAGGCTTATTCAATTTTATCTAATGGCGGTTATGAGATAGAACCTACTTTGATAAAAAAAAATCATTACATTAAAGGAAATAAATTACTAAATCATAATGTAAGTAATCAAATAAATAAAATTTTGAGAAAGGTAGTTGTAGAGGGTACCGCTACTCTAGCAGATGTGAAAGGTTATGAGGTTGGTGGTAAAACTGGTACAGCACAGATTGTTGAAAATGGAGTATATACAAAAAAAAAAATAAACACGTTTGCCTCTGTATTTCCAATGTCAGATCCAAAATTTGTTCTAATTGTCTTACTTGAGGATACAAAATTATCTAAGGATTATATTTATGAATATAGAGATGGCAAAGGTTCATTTAAAGGAACTCCTTTCAATACTGCAGGGTGGACATCAGTAGAAATCGCTGGAAAAATGATTGATAAAATAGGACCTATTTTAGCCACAAAATACTAAGAATTTAAATTAATGTTTTTAGGAAAAGTTATTAAAAATTTAAATAAAAAATACAATTATATTAAGTTTAGAGGCATTAGTTTTAATAGTAAAAAATGTAAAAATAATGATATTTTTTTTGCCATTAGAGGTAATGATCTTAATGGAACTAAATATATTGATGAAGCAATTAGAAATGGCGCAAAAGTAATTATTTCAAATTTAAAGTTTCAAGGATTTAACAAAAAAAAAATTTTATTTATTAGAAGTAAAAATCCTAGAGACACACTATCTTATGCGGCAAGTATTTTATATAAACAAAAACCAAAAAATATAGTGGCTGTTACAGGAACAAACGGAAAAACATCAATAGCCAATTTTTATTATCAAATATTGAACTTAAATAAAATACCTGTTGCATCAATTGGTACACTTGGAGTTTTATCAAAAAAATTTAAAAAAAAAACATACAACACATCAATTGATCCAATTAAAACTCATGAATACTTGAATAAGTTGAAGCGCTTAAATGTTAATAATATTATTTTAGAGGCCTCTAGTCATGGATTGAAACAGAGTAGACTAAACTATATTAACATTGATACAGCAATTTTTACTAATCTTACAAGAGATCATTTGGATTATCACAAAACATTAAAAGATTACATTAATTCGAAATTAATTCTTTTTGAGAATCTTTTAAAAAAACAAGGGAATATTATTTATAATTATAAATCAAAATATGCAAATAGATTAAATAAAATTTCAAAAAAAAAACGGTTAAAAAAATTCAATTTAGGTTCCTCTAATTCTTTTGTAAATATCCTTGATATACAGAAAATTAATAATAAAAAAAAAATTACATTTTCTTTTAACAAAAAGATTTATACCTTCAAAACATCATTAATTGGAAATATACAAATATTAAATTTAATGTATGCGATAATCGCTGCATATTTATCAAAAATTAAAATTAATAACATTTTAAAAACTGTTGAAAAAATTTCTTCAATTAATGGCAGACTACAGCAAATTGGAAAAGTTAAAAATTTTGCCAAAGTAATATTGGATTATGCTCACACACCAGATGCACTAAAAACTGTAATATTAAATATTAAAGAAGATTATCCACTTAGCAAAATATCACTAGTATTTGGATGTGGAGGGAATAGAGATAAATATAAAAGAAATTTAATGGGAACCATAGCTAGTAAATATTGTGACAATGTTTATTTAACTGATGATAATCCCAGAACAGAAGACCCCAAACATATTAGAAACCAAATTAAAAAAGGAGATAAATTAAATAATTTTTTTGAAATCCCATCAAGATCTAAAGCAATTAATAAAGCAGTATTAGATTTAAAATCTGGTGATATTTTAATTGTTGCTGGAAAAGGACACGAAAATTATCAAGAATATGCAAAAAAAAATATTTTTTCAGATAAATTTGAAATTTTAAAAGCGATAAAAAAAAAGAACAAAGATTTATCAACATCAATAAAATCAAATATAATTAAAGAAAGTTTTCAAAATAATTATATAAAAAAAAATATTAATATTGAATTTGCTACAATTAATTCAAAAAAAACTAAAAAAAATTCAATTTTTGTTGGTGTGAATGGTAAAAAATTTAATGGTAATTTATTTGCACCTGAGTCAATACGAAATGGCGCAAATTTAGCAATTTCAAACGTTAAATCACGCAATACAAAAATAATTTTTCAGAGTAATCCTCTTAAAATATTTAGTACCATATGTTCAGATTATAGGAAAACACTGGACTCTAATACTATAGCAATTACTGGATCTGCAGGCAAAACGTCAGTTAAAGAACTATTAGGTTTTTGTTTAAATAAGTTGGATAAAACGTATTTTTCAAAAAATTCATTTAATAATAAATATGGAGTTCCTTTAAGTTTATTTAACACACCCCCAAAAACAAAATATACAGTGCTAGAAATTGGTATGGATAAAAAAGGGGAGATCAATTATTTATCTAATTTAATCAAACCGAACTTAGGTCTAATAACGAATATTTCATATGCACATATTAAAAACTTCAAAAATTTAGATCAAATAGCTAGTTCTAAAGGTGAAATAATTAATAACATTGTCCCTGGAGGAATTATAGTTTTAAATAAGGATGATAAATACTATAAATTTTTTTGTGAAAAATCAAAATTACGTAATATAAAAATCATGTCTTTTAGTATAAAAAATAAAAAATCTAATGTTTTTTTTATAAACCAAAAAAAAATAAATAAAGAAAAATATTTGATATTTCTAATGGTAAATGGATTGAGGAAAAAATTTTTAATATCTAAGCAATTGATTAATTATAAGGAAAATATATTAGCATCAATTTGTATTATAGCTAATTATTTTGATATAAATAAATTAAATAGTAAATTATTTGAAGATTTTAAAATTCCTATATCTAGGGGTACAATAAAAAAATATTCAAAGAACTCTAAAAAAATCAACATTATTGATGAAAGCTATAATTCAAATCCTCTTTCATTTAAATTTGCTTTAAATAAATTTGATAAATCAATTAAAGAAAAAAACAAAAAATTTATTTTGATTGGGGATATGTTAGAACTTGGTAAATATTCAAAAAAACTTCATAAGTTGATTGCTGGTTTTATAAATAAATCAAAAATAAATAAGACATATGTATATGGCAATCATGTAAAACACACATTTAACAAATTAAGACCACAAATGAGAGGAAAAATCTTAAAAAATAAAATGGAAATTTTAAAATTGATTAATAGAGATTTGCCAACCAATAGTTATTTAATGGTCAAGGGCTCTAACTCTACAGGTTTAAATAAAATAATTCAAAATTTATAACATAAAAAAATGCTATATAATTTTCTTACTAATTATACTGAAACATATTCGTTTCTAAATATTTTTAATTTTTTAACAGTTAGAACTGGATTGGCAATAATCACTTCAATGCTTATTGTTTTTCTAATAGGGGATAAATTTATAAAGTTTTTTTCTACAAAAAAATTTACAAATCCTATTCGTTCTGATGGTCCAAAAGATCATTTAATTAAAAAAATGGGAACACCAACAATGGGTGGGGTCCTTATATTGATAGGTTTATTTGCTGGGGTAATATTGTGGGCTGATCTTTATAATCCATATAATTGGTTATTAATATTCATAACATTTTCATTTGGAATGTTAGGTGCTTTTGATGATTATAAGAAAATAAGTAATAAAAACTCTAGAGGTTTGTCATCTAAATTAAAATTTATTTTACAAATTTTGATTGGTTTAATGTCGCTATATATATTGTATTATTTTGTTGACTCTGAACTAACAACAAATTTGTACTTTCCTTTTTTCAAAAATCTTGTGATTAATTTAGGTTGGTTTTTTATTCCATTTTACTTGTTCGTAATAGTTGGATCATCAAATGCTGTAAATTTAACTGATGGATTAGATGGTTTAGCTACTGTTCCAGTAATTTTAGTAGCTGGTTGCTTTGCATTTATAAGTTACGTTTCTGGAAATATTATTTTCTCAAAATACTTGTTAATTCCATATATTGAGGGCGTTGGTGAAATATCAGTTTTTTGTGGGGCAATTATAGGTGCATCAATTGGTTTTCTTTGGTTCAATGCACCTCCAGCAAAAATATTTATGGGGGATACTGGATCACTAGCTTTAGGTGGATCATTAGGTACTATAGGAGTTGCTACAAAACATGAAATTGTACTTGCAATAACTGGAGGGCTCTTTGTTTTAGAAGCCATTTCGGTAATTGTCCAAGTAATATCCTTTAAATTGACAGGTAAAAGAATTTTTATGATGGCTCCAATTCACCACCACTTTGAAAAAAAGGGTTGGCCGGAGTCTACAGTTGTTATCAGATTTTGGATTATATCTTTAATATTAGCGATGATAGGACTTGCAACATTGAAACTTAGATAATGTTTAATAATCAAGCATTTCAAAATAAAAAAATACTTTTATATGGTTTTGGAATTTCAGGAAAATCATGTTTTAACTATTTAAAAAAAAACAATGACGTTGAAATTTTTGATGATGATGAGACGTTAAAAAATAAAAAAAATAGAGTTTTTTTTCCAGGCTTTACTAAAGTAAGAAAAAATAGTTATGATTATATTGTCGTTAGCCCTGGTATTAATATTGAAAATTGTAAATTAAAAAAATACTTAAAAAAAAATATAAATAAATTAATTACTGAACTTGATATATTTTATTTAATATTTCCTAAAAATATTAAAATTACAGTCACAGGAACTAATGGAAAATCCTCAACTTGTCACATGTTATTTAAAATATTTAGATCGATTGGAATTGATGCGAGATTAGTTGGAAATATTGGCAATCCTCCATTAAAAGAAAAAAAAATTAAACCAGAAACAGTCTTTATAATAGAGGCTTCATCTTATCAAATATTTTATAGCAAATATTTTAAGACTGATTATGCAGCTATTTTAAATCTAACCACGGATCATTTGGAAAGACATGGTAATATAAATAAATATGCAAAAGCAAAACTTAAATTAATTATTAACCAAGAAAAAAAAAATATATGTTTTATTGAAAAAAATAATAAAATTTTAAATAAAAATATTTTAAAAAGTAAGATTAAATCAAAAATATTTAGAATTGTTTTTAATAAAGAAAAATTTTTTAGAGATAAAATTAACAACATATATTTGTTAGATAAAAATAATATCAAAAATATTCATTTTATATACTTTATCTGTAAGAAATTTAAAATTTCAGATAAAATAATTTTTAAATCGCTTAATAAATATCAAGGTCTAAAATTTAGAAAACAAATAATATATTATGGAAAAAATTTAATAATAATCAATGACTCTAAATCTACAAGCTTTTCATCAACAGTAGGACTTCTATCAACTTATAAAAATATATATTGGATAGTAGGTGGCAAATTTAAAAAAGGAGATAGGTTTATCTTAAATAAAAAGTATTACAAAAATATCAGAGCATATTTAATAGGATTAGATAAAAGAAAATTTTTGTATCAATTAAAAAACAAAATTAAATTTATTTACTTAAAAAATTTGAAAAGAGCCCTTATGAAAATTAAAAAAGATATTAAAACAGACAATAAATTAAAAACAATTTTATTTAGTCCAGCAGCTGCTTCTTTCGATCAATTCAAAAATTTTGAACAAAGGGGATATTTTTTTAACTTACAAACCAAGAAACTTCTACTAAATGAATAGAACAAATATTTTAAGCAATAGTTATTATATTTGGTGGAAAAATATTGATAAGGTAATTTTAACTTTGATTGGTATTTTAATTTTTCTAGGAATTTTTTTTTCTTTAGTTTCAACATCATTAATTGCTTCTACAAAATTAGGTACAAATAGTTATTATTTTTTTTTAAGGCATTTGATTTTTATTTTCATGGGAATTACATTAATTCTATTCTTTTCAGTTATAAATGAGAGTTATTTGTACAGAATATCTTTTATTTTATTTTTTATATTTTTTGTATCATTATTTTTAGTCCAATTTTTTGGTGTAGAAGTTAAAGGCTCAAAAAGGTGGTTGGATGTAACATTATTGCCTCGTTTTCAGCCAATTGAATTTTTAAAACCATTTTTTGTTGTTATAATATCATTTATTATTACATATAAAAATAATACCTATAATTATTTAAATTTCTTTCTAAGTTTTTTACTTATTTCTCCGATTATATTTTTGTTAATAATGCAACCTGATATTGGTCAAACAATTTTGATATCTTTAGTTTGGTTAGTAATAATTTTCGTATCAGGAATTAATTTCTTTATATTTAATTTTTTTATCTTAGTTGCTGCATCTTCCTTAATATCACTAATTTATTTTATCCCAAAATTCTCATATATTAAAAATAGGCTAATATCGTTTGTAGATGCTTCACCTAGAGGAAATTACCAATCAGAAAAAGCATCTGAGGCAATTATAAATGGTGGTTTTTTTGGGAAGGGAATTGGAGAAGGCACTTTAAACGCAAGAGTTCCAGAAGCACATACAGATTATGTCATATCAGTTATATCAGAAGAGTTTGGAATTATTTTTATAATTTTTATTATGTTAATATTTTTAGCTTTAGCTTTTAGGATTTTTAAAAAAGTCTCTTTGGAGGAAAATAATTGTAAGAAACTGATTTTAGTTGGTTCCATGTTTATGATTTTACTACAAGTAGTAGTACATGTAGGTGTCAATATTAGATTATTACCAACAACGGGAATGACACTTCCATTTTTAAGTTATGGCGGATCATCTATTTTGAGCACATCAATTCTCTCAGGTATTATTTTAAACTTTACGAAAAGAAAAATCTATTAATGAAAAACATTGTTATTAGCACAGGTGGATCCGGAGGTCATGTTAAACCAGCTATCGCTTTGTATGAATACTTGGAAAAGGATAATAAAGTTTTTATTACAACTGACAAAAGAGGTCTAATGTATTTAAAAAATTATTATTCTAAATATAAAATTATTAATTTAACTAAGTTAAATTTTAACTTTTTTAAAATTATACAGTTTGTTGGGTCTTTTATTTACTCGTTAATCCAATCTATTTTTTTCTTATCACAAAAAAAAATAAATATCGTAATTTCAACTGGAGGTTATATGAGTTTACCAGTTTGTATTGCAGCAAAAATTGTCAATATAAAGATTTATTTGTTAGAACCTAATCAGGTTTTAGGAAGATCGAATTTGTTTTTTTTGAAACACTGTGAAAAAATATTAACTTACGAAGAAGATATAAAAAATTTTCCAAAAAAATTAAAACAAAAAATTGTTAAATTAAGACCTTTAATGAAAAAGGACATTTTCAATATAAAAAATAACGTAAATAAAAGAAAAAAATTTTCCATATTAATAATAGGTGGAAGCCAAGCTGCATTGAAATTTGATGAGTTATTTAATGAGGCTTTAACGAAATTATCTAAAGAACATGATATATTTATTTATCATCAAACAAGCAAGGATAACGAAAATAATTTAAAAAATTTCTACATAAAGCATGGTATTGATCACGAGGTGTTTTTTTTCAAAGAAAATTTGTACGAAATATTTATTAATTGTAATTTTGCAATTACAAGAGCGGGAGCATCTACAATAAATGAGCTGGTATTTCTACGAGTCCCATTTTTGGCAATTCCATTTCCATATGCGAAAGACGACCATCAATTTTTTAATGCAGAATACTATTTTAAAAAAAATATGTGTTGGCTAAAAAGAGAAAAAGAAATAAATAGCGAAATTTTATATGATTTTTTGGGAAATTTGATTAAGAATAAAAATTTTATTGATGAAAAAAAAAGAAATATGATTGAATTTAACAAGCTTAATTTTTGGGACCATAATTTAAAAATACTAAAAAAAACAATAGAATAATTCATGAAAATAAATCTTGGTAAATCTGAAATAATACACTTTGTAGGAATTGGTGGAATTGGAATGAGTGGCTTAGCTCTTATTATGAAAAGTTTAGGATTTAAAATACAAGGGAGTGATATCAATTACACTAAAAACATAAAAAGAATAAAAAAAAAAAATGTAAAAATTTTCTATGGTCACAATAGCACTAATATTAAAAAAGCAACGATCTTAGTAATTTCATCTGCAATAAAACCTAACAATGTAGAGCTTAAAGAAGCTAAGAAAAAAAATTTACCAATTTATAAAAGAGGGGATATGCTAGCACATATTACATCATTAAAAAAAAATATTGTAATAGCTGGCTCGCACGGAAAAACTACTACCACTTCTTTGGTAGCAGCAATTTTTTCAAATGCAAACTTAGACCCTACTATAATTAATGGAGGTGTTATCAATTCAATCGATAATTCTGCAAAACTTGGAAAAAGTGAATGGTGCGTATTAGAATCCGACGAGTCTGATGGAAGTTTTGTTAAATTACCACCAACATATGCAGTTATAACAAACATAGATCATGAACACATGGATTATTATAAATCATTTAATAATCTTAAAAAATATTTTTTCAAATTTATGTTAAATGTGCCTTCTTTCGGAAAAACATTTTTATGTATAGATGATAAAAATAATTATAATATTTATAAATCAAAAAAAATTAAAAATATTTTAACATACGGTCTTAATGAAAAATCAAATTTCTGTATAAAAAATATCACATACCATTTAAATTACTCAAAATTTGATTTGTATATAAATCTACCTAATAAAAAAAAAATTAATCTTTATGATTTTATAATACCAATTATAGGAGATCATAATATTAAAAATGCTGCTGCAGCAATAGCAGTATCTTATTTTATAGGGATTCCTTTAAACTCAATAAAAAAAAGTTTAAAAAACTTCAAAGGTGTAGAAAGAAGATTTAATAAAATATTTAATTACAAAGGAGTTGATTTTTACGATGATTATGCTCATCATCCAACAGAGATTGAAAATGTTTTAGATGGAGTCAATAAAAGTTTTAAAAATAAAAAAGTTACATGTATTTTTCAGCCACATAGAGTTTCGAGAGTAAATTCACTTAAAAATAAATTTGCGAAAGCGTTTAAAAATGCAAACAAAGTTGTATTATGCCCTATTTATAAAGCAGGAGAAAATATCAAAGTAAAGTTTAATTATTATGATTTCGCAAAATCAATATCAAAAAATTCGAAAGTTAGTGTTTTTCTTGTTGAAAATAAAGTTAGCCTTATAAAATATTTAAAAAATAATATTAATCCCAAAGAAATAGTAATTGGAATGGGTGCAGGATCAATTTCAAATTGGATAAGAGAATTACCTAAATTTTTAAAATGACAGATGAAGATTTAAATAAATTCTCAAAAAACATAAAAGGTAAAATCAAATTTAACTATTCTATGAAAAATTTGACATGGATGAATATAGGCGGTATTGCCAAAATTTTTTTTATCCCAGAGACATTATTAGAGTTAAAAGAATTTTTAAGTATTTTTAAAAATAGAAAAGAAAAAATTTTTGTAATTGGAGCAGGCTCCAATTTATTGGTAGGGGAAGATATCGATAAATATGCATTTGTGAAGCTTGGAAAAAATTTTAATAAAATTTCAGTTTCAAATGATAATATTATAATAGCGGGCTGTTCATTATTAGACAAAAAAGTATCAGATTATGCATGCGAAAATGGTTTAGGGGGTTTGGAATTTTTATCATGTATCCCAGGATCTATAGGTGGAGGAATAAGAATGAATTCTGGATGCTATGGCACAGAATTTAAAGATGTTCTAGAATCAGTTCAGGTAATTGACTTTGATGGTAAAATATTTTCTATTAAAGCAGATAAAATTAAATTTAGTTATAGACAAACAAATTTGCCTAAAAATTTAATATTTTTAAGCGCTTCATTTAAATGCAACAAAAAAAACAAATGCGAAATACTCAATAAAATTAATGAACTTAAGAAAAATAAAAGTTTAACTCAACCAATGCGCGTTAAGACAGGAGGCAGTACTTTTAAAAATCCTTACAAGTATTCAGATAAAAAAGTATGGGAGCTTATAAAAGATAGTGTAGATCAAAACATTAGTTTTGGTGATGCTAAAATTTCAAACATCCACTCAAACTTTTTTATAAACTCAAATAATGCCACTTATGAAGAAATGAGTAAATTAATCAATTTTGTAAAAAATGAGGTAAAAAATAAGACAGGTATTCCTTTAGACTTAGAAATTGAAATAGTAAATTCATGATGAAAAAAAAAATTTTAGTTGTCGGGGGTGGTTATTCAAAAGAAAGAATTATAAGTTTAAAAACTTCTAAAGCTGTAATTAAATCAATAAAAAAAATGTATAATGTAAAATTCTGTGAGCCTGACCAAAATTTTTTTAGGTTTGTAAAAACTTTTAGACCAAATGTAATTTTTAACGCTTTACATGGCAGGTTTGGAGAAGACGGTTATATTCAGTCAATTTTTGAATCGCTTAATGTTAAATATACTCATTCTGGTGTATTATCATCAATGTTAGCAATGGATAAGGAATTATCTAAATATATATTTATTAAAAACGATATTTTAACACCTAAATTTATCATATTAAAAAATGAAAATATTAATTTAAAAATAAAAAAAATAAAAAAAATATTTAATTCTAATGTTGTTATTAAACCTTTGAATGAAGGATCAAGTTTTGATGTTTATATATGCAACAAAAATAATTTATTAAAAAATCTCAAAAAAATGAAAAATTACAGTGAAATACTAGTCGAGGAATTTATACCAGGTAGGGAGATACAGGCTGCGATTATGGGAAAAAAAAAATTAGGTGCAATCGAGTTAAAACCAAAAAGAAAATTTTATGATTATAAAGCTAAATACAATTTAAGTGCCAAAACAGAGCATATAATGCCTGCTAAAATAAATTCTAAAAAATATAATGAGTTAATGAAAATTGCATTAAAAGCACATAATCTTCTTTTTTGTAGAGGAATTACAAGGTCAGATTTTAAATTTTACAGAAATAAGTTTTATTTATTAGAAGTTAATACTCAGCCTGGTATGACTAATTTGTCTCTAGTACCAGAAATTGCAGCATATAAAGGTATGAATTTTAAATCTTTGATCAATTGGATAATTAAAGATGCATCAAAAGTTAGGTAATAAAAAGTTAATTACTTTTTATATTTTTTTAATTTTCCTATTATCATCCATAAATAACTACAATTTGAACATTAGTAATTTTTTTAAAATTAAAAATATTGTTGTTAACGGAATGTCTAATGATAAAAATCTTAAAGTTGAATCTAATTTAAATTTTCTGTTAGGAGAAAATATTTTTTTTTTAAAAGACAATATTTACAATTATTTTGATAAAAACAATGATGTTAAAAACTTTAATGTTAAAAAATTGTATCCCAACAGCCTTGAAATAACAATTACTGAGTCAAAACCTATTTGTATAATTTTAGATAATGGTAAAGAAATATTTCTAGGAGATAATGGTAAAATTCTTAAGGCAAAGCAAGATTATAGTAATTTACTTAAAGTTTATGGATCATCAAATATTGATCAAATATTTAGACTTTTAAAAACTTTAAAAAAATCAAGTTTAAATTCAAAAAATATCAAAAGTATCACTTTTTTTAAAAGTAATAGATTTGATTTAAATCTAAATGATAAAAAAGTAATAAAGTTCCCCATTAATTACAATGATAGTATACTTGAATATGCTTACAAAATTTTACAAGATAATAATTTTGTTGACGCAAAAATTATTGATTTAAGAATAAATAATAAAATTATTAAAAATGAGCAATAACAGTAAAAATGAATTATTTTTTAGTTTATCAGGAGATCAAATTTCTATTTGCTTGTTTAATTCAAAAAACGGTATTTTAAAAAAATGCTCCAATTTTCAATTTCCAGATCGGTTTGAAAATGATCTGAATTTTAATGTAATAAAAAATTTACTTTATAATAACATTAAAACTTTTGAGAAAGATAATAGAATACTTATATCTAATGGAATATTAACAATACAATCAAAAAAATTAGAAAAAATAACAGTTTGTTATAAAAGTTTATTTGATAAAAAAAAATTAGATATTCAGGATATACCCAAGTTTTTAAAAGGAGGTATAAATGAATTTGTTAATAACATTAAAAAAATAAAAATTTTGCACATTTTAATTAGCAAATATATTGTAAATGGAAAAGAATACTTTAAATTTCCGAATGATATAAAATCAGATGAAATAATTTTTGAAATAGATTTTTTTTGCTTAGAGAAAAGTTTTTTTATAAAAGTTCAAAATT
Organism: Pelagibacteraceae bacterium AG-426-E17; assembly: GCA_003210095.1. GTDB lineage: Bacteria > Pseudomonadota > Alphaproteobacteria > Pelagibacterales > Pelagibacteraceae > Pelagibacter. The sequence continues at coordinate 120,929 of QCNP01000001.1, read as the reverse complement.
TATTCAAAGCTTGCAATATTCAGTTAACACAAATTATGTCTTCAGAATATTCAAAAAAATTTGCATCTAAAACTGATATTTCAGATTGTATTGCTGCCAAAAAAGCTTTAGAGGAGAGCAGCTTGTCAGAGGTTGAAATAATTGAAAATATCGACAAAAATAGAGGTTTATACGACAAAATATTCAATTTATTTGATTAACAATTGTATTGTTTTGTAACATTACTTGTTTTTTATTAATTTAAATACAGATTTATAAGAGCCCTATGTCTGTATTAAAGCAAAAAACTATTGTAAAACCTATATCATTTAGTGGAATAGGCTTACACACTGGAAAAAAAGTTATTATGAATCTAATGCCAGCTGAAGCTAATACAGGCATTGTTTTTAAAAGATCAGATGTGAGAGATAATAATATTATTTACCCTTCTGTTTTTAATGTTTCTAGCGCATCATATTGCACAAGAATTGAAAATGAGACTGGTTGCAGTGTGTCAACAATAGAACATTTAATGGCTGCTTTATATGGAAAAGGTATTGACAATTTATTAATAGATATAAATTCTGAAGAATTACCCATCATGGATGGTTCCTCAAAAAATTTTGTTGAAGAGATTGATAAATGCGGTTTGGAAATAAGCGATAATCCTATAAGGATAATAAAAATTGAAAAAAGTGTTGAATTTATAGATGGCGAAAAAAAAATAAAATTTGAACCTAACAAGATTAGTTTAGAGATTGATTTTGAAATTAACTATAAAAATAAATTAATTTCAAGCCAAAGAAATAAAGTAAATGTATATATGGATGATCTAAATCCAATATTTAATTCAAGAACATTTTGTTTATACGAGGATATCGAAAAATTAAAAAAAATGGATCTTGCAAAAGGTGGGAGTTTAGATAATGCGATAGTAGTTAAAGATAATGAAATATTAAATACGGAAAAACTAAGAAATAAAAAAGAGTTTGTAAATCACAAAATTTTAGATTGTCTTGGAGACATATATCTCGCAGGTTACAAAATGGTTGGAAGAATAACATCTGTGCAGGGTGGACATAATGTTACTAATCTTGGATTGAGAAAATTACTTGGTAATAATGACAATTTTTCAATAATCGAGCTTAAGGAAAAGAACATTCCGCATTCCTTTTTAAACAAAAATATTTTAAAATCTATTGCTTAAATATAAGTTAAATTAAAATACTTATATTGATTCAATTATGAAAAGATTTGTTAATTTTATTTCTATTCTTTTATTAATTTCCATTTTGTCATGCACAAAAAAAGATAAAGTTTCAGTAATAACTGAAAAAAATATAGAAACTCAAATGATAGAAGCTTTTGAAGAAGGCTATGATGAATTAAATAAAGGTGATGTTCTTTTTGCTGCAAAAAAATTCAATGAGGCTGAATTGTTATATCCACAATCTATTTGGGCTCCTAAATCAGCTTTAATGGCTGCCTATGCATATTATTCTCAAGATTATTATTATGACGCTGAATTTGAGCTTAAACGATTTCTTAAAGTGTATCCAAATAATATAAATGTTCCATATGCTCATTACTTATTAGGAATGGTTTATTATGAGAAAATTGTAGATGAAAAAAAAGACCTTGAGCCACTGGTAATGGCTGAAGACAAATTTAAATTCATTGTTAAAAATTATCCAGACACTGATTTTGCGTTAGATGCATCATATAAATTAGATTTAATACAAGATTATTTAGCGTCAAAAGAGATGTATATTGGTTTTCATTATATAAAAAAAAAAAAGTGGGCGGCAGCAATCAATCGTTATAAAAATGTTGTGAATAATTATGAAGAAACAATATATATAGATGAGGCTTTGCACAGACTAGTAGAACTTCATTACAATATTGGATTAGAAAATGAGGCAAAAAAATATGCTTCTTTATTAGGTTATAATTATCAATCTAGCGAATGGTATGAAAAAAGTTATAAAATATTCAATAAAAAATATATGACAAAAAATGAATTAAAAAAAGAGAAGGAAGGTATATTTAAAAAATTCAAAAGGCTTTTAAAATAAATATGAAAAGTTCTTTAAAGACAGTTTACATAGACAAAATCAAACTTTTAAATAAATATAGCGAGCATTACTATCAAAAAAATAGTCCCTTAGTTACGGATCAACAATTTGATAATTTGAAAAAAGAAATAATAGAACTTGAAAAAAAATATAATTTCAAAAGTCCAAATTCACCAAGCTTAATTGTTGGTTTTAAACCTTCAAAAAATTTTAAAAAAGACAAACATAGAGTTCCAATGCTTTCCTTGTCAAATGCCTTTGATAGAGATGATTTAGAAAACTTTCAAAAAAGAATAATTAATTATCTAAACGAAAGTAAAAATTTTAAAATTGAATATAGCGCAGAACCTAAAATAGATGGTATTTCAGCATCTCTAATCTACAAAAATGGCAAGTTCATAACAGGATTATCGAGAGGAGATGGTAAAGAAGGTGAAGTTATTACAGAAAATCTTAAGACTATTAAAGATATTCCACAAAATATTCAAAAAAAAGATTTTCCAAAAGATATTGATATTAGAGGCGAGGTATTCATCAAGAATTCTGATTTTAAAAAATTATCTAACAAGTTTGCAAATCCTAGAAACGCTGCCTCAGGTTCTTTACGTCAAAAGGACCCTTCAGAAACTAAAAAAATACCTTTAAAATTTATTGCTTATACATTTGGCTATGAAAAAAATATGAAAATAAAGTCTCAAAGTGATTTTCTTAAAAATTTAGAAAAATGGGGTTTTAAAGTAAATCATTTAAACAAAAAAATAGTTGGTATTAATAACTTAATTGAAAATTACAATTCAATTGAAAAAAAAAGAGATGATTTGGATTTTGATATTGATGGTATTGTATATAAAGTTAATGATTTCAATCTTCAAAAACGTTTAGGGAATGTTGCTAATGCACCAAGATGGGCAATAGCTCATAAGTTTTCAGCAAATAGTGCTATATCGAAAATTTTAAGTATAGAAATCCAGGTTGGTAGGACGGGCGCACTTACTCCAGTCGCAAAAATAAAGCCAATTAATATAGGTGGAGTAGTAGTTTCGAATGCAACCTTGCATAATGAAGATGAAATTCATAGAAAGGATATAAGAGAAGGTGATATAGCAACTATTGAAAGGGCTGGTGATGTAATACCTCATGTAATCGCAGTAAATAAAGAAAAAAGAAAAAAAGATTCTAAAAAATTTATTTTTCCAACAAAGTGTCCTTGTGGTTATGAAACTATAAAAGAGTATAATAAAATTACAAAAAAATTTGATGCAGTCAGAAGATGTCCAGATAAAGGATTTGATTGTGATAAAATGGCAAAAGAGAGACTTAAACATTTTGTCTCCAAGGAGGCTTTAAATATAGAGGGATTTGGAAAAAAGATAGTTGAAAATTTTTGGGACTTAAAATTAATTAGGCTACCTCAGGATATATTTAATTTAGATTACAGCAAAATAAAGAACTTTGAAGGTTGGGGCATTCAGTCTGCCTCAAATTTAAAATACTCCATAGATCAGCGAAAGAATATTTCTTTAGATAGATTTATTTACGCATTGGGTATAAGACACATTGGATTAGAAAATGCAAAGTTAATAGCAAGACATATTAAAAGTATAAAAAATTTTTTAGAATTTCCTAAAAACAATAATTATAATGAATTGTTAAATATTGATGGTATTGGAGAAACTCAAATTAAATCAATTAAAAATTTTTTTAATAACAATACAAATTTGAATGTTCTTAATGAGCTTAATAAAATCCTGTCCGTCAAAGACAGTATTAATTTAAAAAAAAATGGGCTTTTAAAAAATAAAACATTTATGCTTACTGGCAAACTCGATAGAATGAGTAGAGCTGAGGCAAAGTCATTAATTGAGCAAAATTCAGGCTCGATAATAAGCAATGTATCTAAAAAGCTTGATTATCTAATTATAGGAGAAAAACCAACAAAAAGAAAAATTGAACATGCTAAAGAACTTGGTATTGAAATTTTGAGTCAGGACCAGTGGCTAAAATTGTTAAATAAAAGAAGCTAACCACTTTTTCTCATTTTTATTTAAGAAATTTGACAATTTATTTCTAACTTCTACATGATATTTAAATAAATAATCTTTTTCTTTTTTTTGTAATTTATCAAAATTAATCAAATCTTTGTCTATTGGTGCTAAAGTAAGATTTTGGAAAATTAATTTTCTATTTAATTTTTTGACATAAACTAAATTTTCAATTCTAATCCCAAAATTATTTTTTTTATAAAATCCGGGTTCATTACTGATTATCATCCCTTCTTTAAAATTCACATCATTAAACTTAGATATTGATTGAGGTCCTTCATGTACATTCAGAAAAAAGCCTACACCATGCCCAGTGCCGTGCTTGTAATCCAAACCAATTTTTTTAAGATATTTTCTGGCAAGGGGGTCAATTAATTTACCGTTATAAAATCTGTTTAGATCTGCGGTTGCTACCGCAATATGACCTTTTAAAACATTTGTAAAAATATTTCTGATATAATTTTTAGGTTTCGAAAAACAGATTGTTCTTGTCACATCTGTGGTACCAAACTTGTACTGACCACCAGAATCACATAAAAAAATATCATTTTTATTAATTTGTTTTGCTTTTAACTTATCCACTCTGTAATGGATAATTGCACCATTTTTGCCAGCACCAGCAATTGTATTAAAACTTGGAAATAAATAATTTTTATTTTTCTTTCTAAAATTTTCCAACTTGGTCTGGGCTTGAAATTCATTGATTTTTTTTTTATTTATTTTTTTTATCCAATATAAAAATTTGGTTAGAGCGACACCATCTGAAACATGACATTTAATCATATTACTTATTTCAGTCTTATTTTTAATAGATTTCATTAAATAAATCGGATCTTGTTTTCCTATTATTGTAAATTTTTTTTTGAAAATATTTTCAAAGAATATTGAACAACTTTTATCGTCAATAATAATTTTGCCCTTTTCTAAGTTATTGATAAATAAAAGAAACTTTTTTGAATCAATTACGTTATTTTTCTTAATTTTTTTTTGTCTAATTAAATTTTTTGCTTTTTTTTTTTCTGAGATTAAGAAGATATCCATTTTATCACTTATTAATAAACGACAGTTTGGTATTGGACTATTGGGGTTATCGTATCCTCTTATATTTAATAACCAAGCAACATTTTCGGGTGCACTGATAAATAAATAATTAGATTTTTTCTCTTTTAAAATGTTTGCTACTTTTTTAATTTTACTCAGATGGCTTTCACCGACTACACTTTTGTCTAAAGAAAAAAAGGGCTTATGATTAATTTTTTGTTTATAACATATAAAATCTATCAAATTAAATTTCAATTCCTTAATTCTATTATGTTTTGAAAAAAATTTATCTATTTGTTGCGAGGTGAAAAGTTTTGTATCAATACCAATCGTGAGATTTTTAAATATTTTGCAGTTTAAAATTTTTTCATAACTAATTATTTTAAATTCTTTTCCAGATTCCATTTTTGCTTGTATGGTGTACCTACCATCTACAAATAGATAACTTTTTTTTTTTAGTATAATTGCGAAGCCAGCCGACCCTGTAAAATTGGAAATAGTTTTTAATCTATCATTTTGATCATATTCAGAAAAAAATTCGTCATTTTTAGGAATTATATAACCATCTATATTATACTCTTTAAATTTTTCTCTTAATTTAATAATTTTTTTAATCATTTAATTCTTTTTTGATATCTTATCCAGCCAGGACTTTTATAATCACTATTCTCATTATCTATATCTTGATTAAAATCAAAAGGTTCATCATCTATAATTTCGTAATTATTTTTCTTCTCAATAAATTTTTCAGGGAGTTCATCAATAAATCTTGATGAAATACTATCAATCCAGTCACCTTGATAAAAACGATTCATCGAGAAAGATATATGTGCTACTTTTTTAGCACGCGTGATTCCCACATAAGCTAATCTTCTCTCTTCTTCTAAACCATTATGACCTTTTTCATCTATTGATCTTTGATGTGGGAACAAACCTTCTTCCCATCCTGGTAAAAATACTGCGTCAAATTCCAAACCCTTAGACGCGTGCATTGTCATTAGATTTACTTTTTCCCCATCCCATTCTTGATCTATTGATGTTGCTAGCGACACATGTTCTAAAAAACTTTCTAAATTATCAAACTCTTTCATTGCAACTATCAATTCTTTAATATTTTCTAATTTATTTTCGTTTTCTAAATCTTTTTTATTTTTTAATATATTTGAATATCCAGATTCGTCTAAAATAGTCTGAAGCAACTTAATGTGGCTGATTTTTTTTATAAAATAATCATTTCTCCACTTCTCTAATAAATTTAAGAAAGCAATTAATCCAATCTTAGTTTTGGGCTTTATTTGATTAAGTTCGATTAATTTTTTAGATGATTTCTCAAAAGAGAAATTATTTTTTTTTGAATATTCAGAAATTTGTTTAAATGTACTATCTCCCACAGATCTCTTTGGTACATTTACTATTCTTTCAAAGGCAAGATCGTCTTTATTTTGATTAACAATCCTAAGGTAAGCTATACAATCCTTTATTTCGGCTCTTTCATAAAATTTAATACCACCAACTATTCTATAAGGCATACCTATTTTTAAAAATCTTTCTTCAAATTCTCTTGTTTGAAAAATAGCTCTTACCAAAATTGCTACGTTATTTAGTTTATATTTTTTTGATATGTCTTTTTCCAAAATTTCAGATACTCCAATAGCCTCATCTTTTCCATTCCTAAAACAATTTAATTTAATTAAATCACCTTTTTCTTTGTTTGATTTTAAATTTTTACCTAGTCTATTATCGTTGTTACTTATTAAACTTGAGGCAACACTCAATATATTTTGGGTAGATCTGTAGTTTTCTTCAAGTCTTATGATTTTAGTATTTTTATAAACTTTATCAAATTCTAGGAAATTTTTAATTTCGGCACCTCTCCAACTATAAATAGATTGGTCATCGTCACCTACACAACAGATATTATCATGGGACCTCGTTAAGAGTTTTAACCATTTACTTTGAATAAAGTTTGTATCTTGATACTCATCTACCAAAATATATTTTAGTTTTTTTGAATACATTTCATTAATGTCAATATTTTTTTCAAAAATTGAAACACAATGCAGAATTAAATCACCAAAATCACATGTATTAAGATTTAATAGTTTTTCTTGATAAATTTTATAAATTTTAAGTAATTGTCTTTCTAGACCATCTCCTTTCTTTAAAATCACATCATTAGGATACCAAGAATTATTTTTCCATTTGTTAATTAGAGAGATTATATAATTAGGAGATATTTTTTTTATATCAATGTTTTCAGAGTTACATATTGTTTTTATTAATCTATTTTGATCATCTTGGTCAATTATTGTAAAATTTTGATTTAGACCTGCTGCTTTGGCATGTCGTCTCAATATTTTTGCACAAATTGAGTGAAAAGTTCCTAGCCAAGGTAAACCTACCTGCTTATTACCCATAATTTTTGTAACACGAATTTGCATTTCTCTTGCTGCTTTATTTGTGAAAGTTACAGCTAAAATCTCGTTAGGAAATGCTTTATTCTTATCTAAAATATGCGCAATCCTAGAAGTTAGAACTTTTGTCTTGCCTGAGCCTGCTCCTGCAACTATTAAAAGAGGACCTGATATATGTAAAACTGCCTCTTTTTGAGAGTTATTTAAATTATTAAAATATTCAGGATTTATCATTTTAAGTAAAAACACTATAAATGATTTATTAAAATATGAAATATTTAAAATTCAAAATAAATCCATTTATTAACAGTTTAAAAAAAATTTTTTTGACTAAAAAAAAAACTAAAAAAAAAAGTCTACATTTACTTTTTTTACAAATTATTAATTACATTAAAATTGATATTAAAAAGAAAATTTATGTATTAGCATATAACATAAAAACAACTTTTAATCTTAATGTAACAATATTTATATGTAGTTTAATTTTTTTTTTATATTTAATTTACATTTCAGTACCAGGTATTATTTACAATAAATCAATACAAAACTATTTAACCAAAATATTGCAAACTAATTACCATTTTAATTTTTCACTTTCACCCAAAATTAAATATTCAATTTTACCAAAGCCCCATTTTGAAATTCAAGATGTTATTATATTTAATAAAAAGGGAGATTATGAAAAAAACTTTGCACAGATAAAAAAATTGAAAATTTTTTTAAATCAGGGGAGCTTTTTAAAAAAAAATAATTTACAGATAAATTATATAGAAATATATAACTCTAATTTTTTCGTAGTAAAATCAGACTTGGAATATTTACAAAATTTTTTTGAAAAAAAATATTTCAAAAAACCTCTTATTATTAAAAAAAGCACCTTTTTTTATAAGGATGATAATGATGAGACAGTAGCTCTTTCAAATTTACAGAAAGTTAATATTTATAAAGATTCGATAAAGAATCAATATTTGGTAAGATCTAATGGTGAAATTTTTAATCTTCCATTTATTTTTAATTGGAAAAAAGATGATAATAAATTTGAGATAATAAGCAATATTAAATTTAAAAAAATCAATTTTAGTATACTCAATCAAAATAAAAATTTTATGGATAATGAACAAACAAGAAATATTCAAATTAAGTATAATAAATCTAAATATATTATTGACTACAAAATAATAGATAAAATTATTAATTTTTCTTCATCAAATTCTTTTGTTGGTACTAATAAACTTTTATATTCAGGAACTATGTCATTAAATCCGTTTAGCTTTGACGTAATATCAACACTAAGTAAAATTAAATTAGAAGATGATATATTAAATAATATTTTATTTCAGCAAATAATATCAAAAAAATTTTTATTAAATAAAAATTTTAATGGAAAATTAAAAATAAAAAGTGACAATTTTCTTAACAATCCATTGTTTAATAAAATTGACTTAAAAGTAAATTTTGTTGGAGAAAATATAGATTTAAGTGATACTATATTGACCAATGAAAAGATTGCTAAGTTAAATTTTCTAAATAGTAAATTATATGAAGATAAAAATAATATTTTCTTAAAGAGCAGTTTTGAGTTACAAATTCTGGATCGGAAAAAATTCTATAATAAATTTGTAGTTGCAAAAGCAAATAGAGTAGATTTAGAGACCATCAATTTTGATCTAATTATAAATTTAACTAAGAACAATATTAAAATTGTTAACATTGTTATACCTGAACTCAAAGGTGATGTTCCTAATGAAAAGCTTGATAATCTAATTTATGAATTTAATAGTGGAGGTATTAAAGTTTCAAATTGGATAGAACTTAAAAATTTCACTAACCTTATAATTTCATCCTATGCAGGTTGAACCATATTTTTTGGGTTAACAATTTTATCATAATCTTTTTCTTTTATTAATCCAGATTTTATTGCTTCTTCTTTTAACGTTGTTTTATTTTTAAGTGCTTTTTTTGCAATCATTGCAGCGTTATCATATCCGATTTTTGGGACTAATGCGGTTATTAGCATTAAGGTATTTGCTAAATCTTTTTTTATCTTATCTGAATTAGCTTTAATTCCTTTAACACAATATTTTGCAAAATTTTTAGAACTATCAGACATTATATCGATTGATTGAAGAATGTTATGAGCAATCAAAGGTTTAAAAACATTTAATTCAAATTGTCCTTGCGAACCTGCCAGTGTAATACCTGTGTGATTCCCAATTACTTTGACACACACCATTGTGACTGCTTCAGATTGTGTAGGATTAACTTTTCCAGGCATAATCGATGAACCTGGTTCATTAGATGGTAATATTAATTCACCGTATCCAGCTCTCGGCCCAGAACCTAAAAAGCGAATGTCATTTGCTATTTTCATTAAGCAAACTGCTGCTGTGTTTAAAGTGCCTGAAAAATTTACAATTGGATCGTGAGCTGCTAGAGCAGCAAATTTATTTCTCGCCGGCAAAAATTTTAACTTAGTTATTTTACTTATTTCTTTACACATTTTTTTGTCAAAATTTTTTTTTGTATTTATTCCTGTTCCAACTGCTGTACCACCTTGAGCCAAGAAATATATTTCATTTAATGACCTTTTTATTCTAATAATACAATCTTCAAGTTGAGTTTGATAACCAGAAAATTCTTGACCTAATGTTAAAGGCGTAGCGTCTTGAAGATGTGTTCTACCAACTTTAATTATATTCTTAAATTTGTTTACTTTCTGTTTTAGTTCTTTATTTAAAATTTCCAAGCTTGGTAAAAGTTTATTTTTGGTTTCCAAAGCAATTGCTATATGCATAGCCGAGGGAAATACATCATTCGTCGATTGAGATTTATTCACATGGTCATTAGGATGTACGGGTTTTTTCGATCCTTTCTTTCCTCCCATCAATTCAATCGCTCGGTTAGATATTACCTCATTAACATTCATATTAGTTTGCGTTCCTGATCCAGTTTGCCAAACTTTTAGTGGAAAGTTATCATCCAGCCTACCTTTTATTATTTCGTCCGAGGCTTTAATTATTACATTTGCTATTTTTTTATTAATTTGATTTTCTTTTTTATGAACAATGGCTGCAGCTTTTTTAATAACAGCGATAGATTTTATAAGTACTTTTTTTACGTAAATTTCTCCAATATCAAAATATTTTTTTGATCTTTGTGTGGATGCACCCCAATATTTATCATTTGGAACATTTATAGATCCAATACTGTCAAATTCTTTCCTAAATTTCATTTGGATAATTGTACTTTTCTTATACATTAAAAAATAAAAGAATCATATAGGAGACGCATGACAAATTTTGAAAAAGTTGGTTTATTTATGAAAACCTTTGGTCAAGAAGTCAAAAATCGCCCAAGCTTAAGTAGTGAAAAAATAAATAATTTAAGAATAAGTTTAATAGAGGAGGAACTTAAAGAGTTTAAAGATGCCCTTTTTAATAAAGATATTAAAGAAGTTGCAGACGCTTTAACTGACATACTTTATGTTACTTATGGAGCGGGACATGCATTTGGCATAAATCTAGATGATTGTTTTAGTGAGGTTCAAAGATCCAATATGAGTAAATTAGGGAATGATGGTAAGCCAATTTATAATGAACATGGTAAAGTTATGAAAGGTCCAAATTATTTTGAGCCAGATTTAAAAAAATTTTTATCTTAGTTCAATTATTTAAAATAAACATAAGAACATCACTTATCAAATACATAGAAACAGTAAATCCTATAAAAAAGTTCCAATACATAAATGAAACTGTTCTGTTTCTTAACCTTCTTTTTCTTACAAACTCTTTGTCGTCTAAATCTGATACATCTCTGACCCCTTTTACTTGATAATCATACGACCATCTCCATACAGAATTTCCAAATCTTTCATCTGTCTTATTATAATACCTGATCCAAGCAGTAATATATTGATGTAGAAGATAAATGATAAATAAAGATAAGAATCCAAAAAACATATTTTAAGTTTATATAATTAATAAATAAAAAAAAAGGGGCGTTCTGTTGCCAGGTGCCCCAAACCCCGTCACTTAATTAAAAAAATAATTAAGCTGCAAGTGCAAATTTATTATTTGCAATTATAAATAGCCCGTTACGGTGGAACTATTCCGAACGAAAGAAAGACTTTTAGACATCCGTCGATCCTAGTTCACCCCCATAATTTGTAACTTTTTTGGTGGAGGTGGTGGGTACTGCCCCCACGTCCGCAATGTTTATTACGAAATTCGTTTATCGTCGTAGTTGGAAATCCAACATGCTTAATATAGAACTAAAACTAAATTTTACAATCATTGTGTTAAGTTAAGTTTTATGAATATTTTTAAAGATAATTCTAAAATTTTAATAATCTTTTTATTTTTCTATTTAATATTACTAAATCTTTTTCAATTATCTGATCAACATTGGAGTTCAATATTAGATATAGATATAGTAATGATTTATAATTCATTACTTATATCTTCAGGTATAGAACAGGAATTCAGGGATCATCCTTCATATACTACTTTTCTTATACTTGGGGGAATTTTTAAGCTTTTGTCTATTTTTTTTGAAAATTTTCTAATTCAGGAAATTTTTAACTCAGAAAATATTGACGAAAATTTGCAAAAATTTTTTATTATTGGAAGAATTTTAAATAGCATTTATTTATTTTTGCTAGCTTTTGTCCTTTTTAATATTTTAAAACTTCTAAATATTAAAAAGAATTTGTCAGTTCTTCTTGTTCTTTTAATTCTTATTTTACAAGACACTTACGAATTACTTTTTCTGATAAGATCAGAGGTTTTGTCGATTTTAATGATTTTATTTTTTTTAAACTTTTTAATTAAATTTATTAAAAAGAAAAAAATTAAACACTTAGTCATTTCAGGTTTTTTTTTATGTTTAGCTATGCTGGCTAAAATACAAGTAATATTTCTATTTTTTACATTTTTGATTAGTTTACCGTTCTTAATAAATTATATTAACGCTTCAAAACAAAATTTTTTTTATAACAAAAAGTATTATATTTTAAACATTACTTTTTTATTTTTGTTTTTAGCAAGTTATATCTTAACTCAACTAATATTTGATATTACTTTTTTAAGCGAATTGAACGATGAAAGATATTATTTTGCACAAAATTTAGACTCAATACTTTTAATAGTGTTTGTGATTTTTTATTCTTTTTATATAAATATTTTAACCAAAAAAAATTTAGCTAAACCTTATGAAATAATAATAATTATCTCTTCAATTTTAACAGGATTTATTCTTTGCGTCTTATTTATAATATTTTTAGACATAATTAATTTAATTCCATTTAATAAATCAATTTTAACAAGATTAACAAATCCATTAGAGCATATGTTAGTATTTACAAGCGCATATAAACCTAATGTAGGAATATCAGATGGTATAAGTAATATTATTCTTGGGTTTGGTGGTTACTTGGATATGAACTTTGACAAAAATACTGATATAACACCTATTTTATTTCTTGATCCGAGAAATTTTTTTAGAACCTTGCAGGTTCTTTTTTTTATTTTGTTAATTTATTTTTCAATTAAAAAAATAAAAAATAGAAACATTCACTATTTATCAGTTTCATTATTTGTGGGTATCATAATTCATTATCTAATTTTTAATTTACGTGAAACACACGGCTATAATATGTATATTTTTCCTTTATACTTAATCATAGCTTCAATTATATTTAGTGAACTAAAGAAAAAAACAATAGTAGTTTCTTATTTAGTTCTATTTATAGTTTTCATAAGCGAAAATATAGTTTTATCTGATATTCATAAAAATGCTTTTTCTAGAGAGCCAAGAGTTTATGAAATTTGTAAGTACGAAAAAATTGAAACTTCTAAATGGAGAAATTCAGAAAATTATTTAAATAATTACAATAATACTGCATTCATCAAATTAGTTAGAGACCCAAAATTTTGGTTCTACAAATATACTAAAAAATTTGCCCCATCTATAAATGAAAATGGTAAAATAAAAGGATTAGAGTCGGAAGATATATTTTTTAAAAAATATTGTAATCAAATCAAAAATGAGAAAAATTTCAGGTCTCACTCTTATAAGTTGAAACCATAATAATTACTATCTGTGTTGGAAAATTGATTGCAATACTATACAAACATATTTTATAGATTCTATATTAATAATTATTAATGAAATTAACTAAAGAACAAGAACAAGAGATAAAAGATTTACAAACTCAGGAAAACAAGACCAAGAGAGTAGTTGCCCCAGAGCTTGAAAAGATTCTTTATGATGTAATTTCAGTATTAGATCATGGATTTGTGAGGGTTATAGATTACATGGGTGACGATACATCTATCGTTCAAGCAGCAAGAGTATCATATGGGAAAGGTACAAAAAAAGTATCTACAGATAGCGGATTGATAAAATATTTAATGCGTCATTGGCACAGCACACCATTTGAAATGTGTGAAATTAAATATCATGTAAAGCTTCCTATATTTATTGCAAGACAATGGATAAGACATAGAACTGCAAATGTTAATGAGTACTCAGCACGTTATTCAATTTTAGATAAAGAATTTTACCTTCCAAAAAATGAACACTTAGCTGCACAATCAAAAAGTAACAGACAAGGTAGAGGAGAGGTGCTTCAAGGCGAGCAAGCAAAAAAGGTTTTAAGTCTTTTAAAAAACGATGCTGAACGAACATACGAAAATTATGAAACAATGTTAAATGAAAGATACGATGGTTCAGTTGTTGATGAAAAAGAAACTGGACTAGCAAGAGAACTTGCTAGAATGAATTTAACTTTAAATACCTATACACAGTGGTACTGGAAAACAGATCTTTTAAATTTAATGAATTTTTTAAGATTAAGAGCTGACCATCATGCTCAATATGAAATAAGAGCTTATGCAGATGTAATGTTGGATACTTTAAAAAGATGGGTGCCAACAACTTATGAAGCATTTATGGATTATAGAGTAGGTGGCACAGAGGTATCATCTAAAGGTAAAATAATCATTCAAAAACTTATAAGTGGTAAAAAAGTAGGTCCTGAACAATCAGGCCTTTCAAAAAGAGAGTGGAATGAGCTTATGTTGGCTTTTGATCTTAAAGATAAGTTGATATAGTTTCCAGAAAAAAAATAAAAACTATAAATGAAACTTATAAATAAAATAACTTTCATAATCGTTTTCTTATTTGCAAATGTTAATGCTTTTGGAGAAGTTTCATCATTTGTTGACAGTAAAGATATTACTCAAAGAATTGCACATGGGATAGCATTTAACGCAAATGGAACCAAAATGTTTATCTCTGGCTCAAGTCAAAATAAAGTTTATGAATTTGATTTAACTGTAGGTTTTGACGTTTCAACAGCTACAAGAAATTCTAACGAATGTACTCATTCAGACCAAGATGAGGATGTAATTGGTTTAAAATTAAGTTCAGATGGAACTAAAATGTTTTTAATCGGTTCAGATTCTGGAGCAGAAGGAATAGAAGAGTATAAATTAGATACTGCTTATGATGTCTCATCTTGTGCCTTTGTGACTACACACTTTGAGGGAGAGATGAATATAAGAGATATTGCATTTAACAATAGTGGAACAAAATTATTTATCTATGATGGAACTGGGAATGACTTTATTAAAAAATATTCACTTACTAGCCCTTTTAATATTTCAAACGCTACTTTTGAACAACAATCTACCGGAACAAGTAGTAAAACCTTTTCACAACTTGAAGGTAATCCACAGGGATTAGCATTCAGTTCTGATGGTTCTAAAATGTATATAACAGGACATGGAAAAGATAAAGTTCAAGAATTCAATTTAAGTACACCATTCGATTTATCTAATATAAAAAAAGAGGGGGGTTACGATGTTTCAGGTGAAGCTGATCAAGTTTCAGGTATAGCATTCAGTTCGGATGGTTTAAAAATGTTTGTTTTAGATTTTAAAACAAACAACAAAACTGTTAGTGAATATAATTTAAGTTGTGGTTTTGGGGTGATTAATTGTATTGATCCAACAGCTAATAAAGATGATGTTGCTTCTATTGAGACTCAATCTGAAAGCGCAAAAAAATTAATACAACACACCACGTATCCAGTAATCAATCGTATGCAATGGTTAAGAAGGAACAACAGTAGGGGAAATTTAACTAATCAAAATATTAAATTTCAATTTAATAATGAAATTTTAAACTCTTTATCAAAAACGTTGCTACCAGTTTATTTATCTAATTATAATTCTTCAAACACCGATAATGAAAATTCTAGTTGGTCTCTATGGAGCGAAGGAACAATCAGTGTAGGCCGAATAGGCGATACCTCTGTTTCATCCTCAAAAGATATAAATACTTCAGCAATCACACTAGGTGCAGACAAAAGAGGTAAAGATAACATAATGAGAGGTATTGCATTAAGATTTGGAAGTGATGACGTTGATGTGGGAGACCTTGGAAGTGCATTGAATATGAGCACATTTAGTCTGACTTTTTATGAGACTAAACCTAAAGGTGAAGAAAGATTTACTGATCACTTATTAGGTTTAAGTTTCATAAATTCTGATTTAATTAATAATAGTGGTTCTACCTCAACTAATGGCGAGAGGTCCGGTGAGCAAATTTATGGCTCTTTTAGTTTAAGAGATACTCTTTCAAAAAATAACTTAAATTTTACACCCAAAATTAAAATAGACTACGGTGTAACACACTTTGCAGAATATACGGAAACAGGTGCTGCAGGTTTAAATTTAAAATTTAAAGATCAGTACATTGGAAATTTTATTACCTCAGTTGGTGCTAATATTGATAAAAAATTTGACTTAAAAAATAAGACCTTTTTACCCTATTTTGATTTTAATTACTCTGCTGATATGAGCCCGTCAACAAAACAAAAATTTTCATATTCATCAAGTGGAGATAAATACACTTTAGATAACATTAATAATGCCACCCACAGTGTTCATACTGGAATAGGTTTCGATTTAATTACAGATAGTGGTTTTAATTTAATGACAAAGTATACTAGAGACCAAACTACAGAAGACAGTTACAATGATAATTTTGTAATTGCAGGAGATTATAGAGCATCATATAAATCATCTTATGCTATTTCTGTTCACGAAACTTCCACTGAAATCTCTTATAAAAGCAAACACAACAATTTAAATGTTGATGTATCCAGCAATATGGATTTTTTTGCTGAGGATCCTGAATATGGTATTTATTTAAAAGTCTATACTTTAAAATAAAACTAATTTTCAATAAAAGACGATTTAATTTTTTTTGCTATATCTAAAAAAATTTTAGAAATCTCGTTATCTGGATTACTCTCAACAATTGGCTTGCCTTCATCACCAGATTTACCAACTTCAGGATCAATTGGAATTTCGCATAAAAACTCCTTTTTAAATTCCTCTGCAGTTCTTTTAACTCCACCTTCACCAAATATAGGATATTTTTTACCATCGTCCCCCTTAAAAAAACTCATGTTATCAACAAGCCCAATAATCTTTACCCCTAATTTATCAAACATTCTTATCCCTCTTTTAACATCTTGAAGCGCAAGTTCCTGAGGAGTAGAAACTATGATTGCTCCATCCATCTCTATCTCTTGCGCAAATGTAAGCTGAGTATCCCCTGTTCCAGGAGGCATATCTACAATGATAAAATCTAAATTATTCCAACTGACTTTTTGTGCAAAAGTTTTTATAGTACTAGTTACCATAGGACCCCTCCAAATCATTGGTGTTTGTTCGTCAGTTAGAAATCCTATCGACATACATTGAATGTCGTATTTAACAATAGGTTTTAAATTCGAGCCATCACTCTCAGGTTTTTGATTAATTGAAAAAAGTTTAGGTAATGATGGACCATAGATATCAGCATCTAATATTCCTACTTTGCAACCTAAATTTTTTAATGCTAAGGCTAAGTTTGTAGCAAAAGTAGATTTTCCAACACCACCTTTGGCACTTGATATTGCTAAAGTAAATTTAGTGCCCTGTATTGGGTTTTTAACAAAGGTTTTTTTATAAGGTTTTCCTATCATTGCTACATTAAGTCCGATTTTTTAAGGGATCTTTTAACATACTAAACTTGTTTTTCCCAACAAAGACACTATATAAAGTGCATGGTTAATGATTTTAGAAGTAGAGGTGGTAGTCCATGGGGATCTCCTCCAGGTGGCGGTGGAAATGGCTCAGGAAGAAGAGGCCCAACACCCCCGAATATAGACGAGATCATTAAAAATTTGCAGGACAAAATAAACAGATTTTTACCAGGTGGTGCATCCAAAGGTGGAAAGCCATTAATTTTTGGAATTTCAATTTTACTAATAATTTGGGCATTAAGTGGTTTATACCGAGTTTTACCAGATGAGCAGGGAGTTGTTTTAAGATTTGGAAAGTTTGTTTCAACTACTCAACCAGGTTTGAACTATCATATACCTTTTCCAATTGAAAGCGTCATTACTCCAAAAGTTACAAAAGTAAATAGAATTGATATCGGATTTAGATCAGAAAGGGACACTGGATTTAGTTCAGGTGTAGTTGCGGATGTACCAGAAGAAAGTTTGATGTTAACTGGAGACGAAAATATTGTGAATATAGATTTTTCTGTATTTTGGGTAATAAAAGATGCGGGTAAATTTCTTTTTAAAATTCAAGATCCAGAAGGCACAGTAAAAGCGGCCGCAGAAACTGCGATGAGAGAAGTAATCGCTAAAAGTAATATTCAACCAATTTTAACAGAGGGGAGATCTGTAATTGAACAAGAAACTGAGACAATTATTCAACAAATTTTAGATGAGTACCAGAGCGGTATTCAAGTAACACAAGTTCAAACGCAAAAAGCAGATCCACCAGATCAAGTTATTGATGCATTTAGAGATGTACAAGCAGCAAGAGCAGATATGGAAAGATCAAAAAACGAAGCTGAGGCGTATGCTAATGATGTTATTCCAAGAGCAAGGGGTGAAGCTGCTAAAATACTTCAAGCTGCAGAAGCTTATAAAAAGGAAGTTGTTGCAAAAGCCGAGGGTGAAGCAAGTAGATTTTTATCTATTTTTAATGAGTACAGAAAGGCTAAAGAAGTAACTCAAGAAAGAATGTATTTGGAGACAATGGAAAAGGTTCTTGCAGATATTGATAAAGTTATAATTGATAAAGATTCAGGATCGGGAGTTGTTCCTTATCTACCATTACCAGAACTAAAGAAAAAAACTAATTAATATGAAAAAATTTGCATTACCAATAGTACTAGTTATAGCTTTCACAGCCTTCTTTTCTATTTTTATTGTAAAAGAAGTTAACCAAGCAATTGTTTTACAATTTGGTGATCCAAAAAAAATTATATTAAAACCAGGTATAAATTTTAAATTACCATTTATCCAAAACGTTGTTTATTTAGATAAAAGAATTTTAAATTTGGATACACCACCCGAAGAAGTAATTGCATCAGATCAAAAACGTTTAATCGTCGACGCTTTTGCAAGATTTCAAATTATTGATCCATTAAAATTCTACATATCGGTTGGTAATGAAAGAGTTGCTAGATCAAGACTATCAACAATTATCAACTCAAGAATAAGAAACGTTTTAGGTCAGCAAGAATTACAAACATTATTATCTCAGGATAGAACAAAACAAATGGCTTTAATACAAGAAGGTGTAAACAATGAGGCTGAAAATTTTGGAATTAAAATAGTTGATGTAAGAATTAAAAGAGCCGATCTTCCACAAGCCAACAGTGATGCAATTTACAGGAGAATGCAAACTGAAAGGGAGAGAGAAGCAAAAGAATTTAGAGCTAAAGGCGCAGAAATGGCTGTCACAATAACATCAACTGCTGACAAAGAGGTTACAGTAATACTTGCAGATGCAGAAAAAAAATCCCAAATCATGAAGGGTGAAGGTGATGGAAAAAGAAATAAAATATTTGCAGACGCCTTTGGTCAAGATCCACAGTTCTTTGCTTTTTATAGAGCGATGCAAGCTTATGAAAAAGCCTTAATAGGTGGTGAAACTTCTTTAATTCTATCACCTGATAGTGAATTTTTTAAATTCTTTGGAGATATAAAAGCAAAACAATTAAATCAGTAAAAGTATGAAAGAAATAATAGTCGCTTTTGGACTATTTTTATTTATAGAAGGTGCTTTATACGCCTTATTTCCCTCAAAAATGAGAAATATGTTAGAAAAGCTAAAGTTGATAAAAGACTCTAAACTAAGAATTGGAGGGATAATATTTGCATTAGTTGGTTTTTTAATCATCTGGTATATGAAAGTTTTATGAGAGTAATATTAAAAAAATATTTTACTTTGATTTTGTTGTTTTCAATAGCAACGATCTTTCCAACTAATTCTCAGGATAGACCAGCATCTTTTGCTGATTTGGCAGAGGATTTAATGCCATCTGTTGTAAACATTTCAACTACAACAACTGTAGTACAAAATACAAATCCTTTTCCTTTTGAATTTCCACCAGGTTCCCCGTTTGGAGATATGTTTAAAGAATTTGGCTCACCACAGAAAAGAAAAGCAAGCGCACTAGGCTCAGGTTTTGTAATAAATAGTAACGGGACAGTTATAACAAATAATCATGTGATAAAGGGTGCGGAAGATATAGTAGTTAGATTTAGTAATGATAAAGAATATAAAGCAGAAATTATTGGTGCAGACCCATTATCAGACGTTGCAGTATTGAAAATTAAATCTGATGACAAATTTCAACCTGTTAAATTTGGAAACTCTGACAAGGCTAGAATAGGTGACTGGGTTATAGCGATTGGAAATCCTTTTGGTTTAGGCGGGACTGTTACTTCAGGAATAATTTCAGCAAGAAATAGGAATATTGGATTGTCAAGATATGAAGATTTCATTCAGACAGATGCATCAATTAATACAGGTAATTCTGGTGGACCTTTATTTAATATGGATGGAGATGTGATAGGAATAAATACAGCAATACTTGGTCAACAAGGTTCAATTGGTATTGGTTTTGCAATTCCATCGAATAGTGCAAAACAAGTAATAGATCAATTAATTGAATTCGGTGAAACTAAAAGAGGATGGTTAGGTGTAAGAATTCAAAATGTGACAAAAGAAATTGCAGAAATTGAAAAATTAGGAAAAGCAAGAGGTGCATTAGTTGCAAGTGTTGCTCCAGGAAGTCCCTCAGATAAAGGAGGTATTAAAGATGGTGATATTATACTAGAATTTGATGGTAAGAAAATTAATGAAATGCAAGAGCTTCCATTAATTGTTGCTCAAACAAAAGTTGGAAAAGTTGTTAAACTTAAAGTGTGGAGAAATAAAAAAGAAATAACTAAAACAATTACACTTGGCAGACTTGAAACTTCAGAAGACTTTAGAGCAGAAAGCCCTAAAGTTCCGCAAGTCGAAACAATTAATGCATTAAAGATTGAGGTAAGACCTACTACGAAAGAAGATATTATTCAAAGACAACTTCCACAAAATGTATCAGGTTTGGTTATAACTAAGATTGAAGCAGATAGTCCAATAAATTATTTAAAAGTAAATGATATTATTGTTGAAGCAGGCAAAAGAAAGGTTAGGTCTGCAAGTCAATTAAACAATTTAGTCAACACAGCACTAAAGTCACAAAATAAAACTATACTAATCGCAATATTCAATAATCAAAATCAAAAAAGATACATCGGTGTAAAATTGGATTAATATGGACCTAAAGTCCAAAATAATTTTAATTTCAGGACCCACAGCATCAGGTAAATCCAGATTTGCAATTAAACTAGCAAAAAAAATCGGTGGGGAAATTATTAATGCTGATAGCATGCAAATATTTAAAGAAATAAAAATTTTGACTGCGAGGCCAAGCACTAAAGATAGATCAAGTATCAAGCATCATTTATACGGATTTCTAAGTGTAAAAAAAAATTTTTCAGTAGGCGAGTGGCTAAAAAAATGTCATCAAAAAATTTCGGAAACAAAAAAAAGAAAAAAAATACCAATAATTGTTGGCGGTACAGGTCTATATTTTAAGTCTTTAGTTGATGGTTTAGCAAAAATACCAAATATAAGTAGAAAACACAGAGATAAAGCGAGAAAGTTACAAAAAAAAATTGGGCAAAAAAACTTTTATAAAAAATTAATTAAATTAGACCCTCTGTGTAAAAATTATATAGACACAAATGATCAAAATAGATCTATCAGAGCTTATGAAGTGTATATTCAAACTAATAAATCCCTATACACTTGGTTTAAGGATACAAAAATTCATTACCAAAACAATGATTTTGAAAAAATATTTATAGATATTCCTAGGGATGAAGTTGTTAAGAATTTGTCAAACAGGATAGACAAAATGATTAAAGCAGGTGCGTTTCAGGAAGTAAAAAGATTTAACAAATTAAAAGTAAAAAATACGAATAGTTCATCCAAGATAATTGGGATTAGGGAAATAAACGAATTAAAACCAGATAAAACCAATTTAAGTCTAATAAAAGAAAAAATTACTATAAAAACAAGGCAATATGCTAAAAGACAGATGACTTGGGCTAGAGGTCATATGAAAGACTGGCAGAAGATTGCGCCAAACAATCTAAATTCTTATCTAAAAAAGATTAGTTAAACTTGACCAATCAGCACAACTTCAGCTAGATTGGTAAAATGTCAAAATTATATACAGGCGCAGAAATTGTTTTTAAATGCATGGAGGACCAAAATGTTGAATTTATTTTTGGTTATCCTGGTGGTGCGGTATTACCGATTTACGATGAATTAAAAAATCATGAGGGCATTAAACACATCCTTGTAAGACATGAGCAAGGAGCAGGACATGCCGCAGAAGGTTATGCAAGATCTTGTGGAAAACCTGGTGTAGTTTTAGTTACATCGGGCCCAGGAGCGACTAATGTTGTTACTGCTTTAACAGATGCATACATGGATTCTATTCCACTAGTTTGTATTTCAGGACAAGTTCCAACACATCTAATTGGTACGGATGCTTTCCAAGAATGTGATACGACGGGAATAACTAGACCGTGTACTAAACATAATTGGTTGGTAAAAGATGTTAAGGATTTAGCAAAAACAATCCATAAAGCTTTTGAAGTTGCAACTTCAGGAAGACCTGGACCTGTTTTAGTAGATATCCCAAAAGATATTCAATTCCAAAAAGCTAAATATACAAATTTTAAAAAACAAAAAAAGCTAAATGGAAAATCAAATAATAGATTTTCACAAAAAGATATAGATAAACTTATTGAAATGATGAGTAAGGCAACACAGCCAATATTTTATACTGGTGGTGGAGTAATTAATTCTGGTCCTAAAGCAAGCCAACAACTAAGAGAACTTGTCTCAATTACTGGTTTTCCAATAACCTCAACACTACAAGGTCTAGGTTCATTCCCTGGAGATGATAATCAGTTTTTAGGAATGCTTGGGATGCATGGTACGTACGAAGCTAATAATGCCATGCACGATTGCGATCTTATGATTAATATAGGTGCAAGATTTGATGATAGGATAACTGGAAAAATTGATGAATTTTCACCTAAATCTAAAAAAGTTCATATAGATATAGATCCATCGTCTATAAATAAAAACGTAAAAGTAGATCTCCCAATTATAGGTGATGTTTCAGATGTAATTTCTTTATTAATAAAAACAATTAAAAAAAATAAACCAAATTTTTTAAAGTCCAATAAGGAAAATACTTCAAAGTGGTGGGAACAAATTGCAAAATGGAGATCAGTTAATTCTTTAAACTTTGTTAATAGTGATAAAACTATAAAACCACAATTTGCGATACAAAGACTTTATGAGTTAACCAAAAATAAAGATACTTTTATCACAACCGAGGTTGGCCAACATCAAATGTGGGCTGCTCAACATTATAAATTTGATAAACCAAATAGATGGATGACATCAGGGGGGCTTGGAACAATGGGTTATGGTTTACCGGCAGCAGTGGGTGTTCAAATAGCTCATCCTGATAAATTAGTAGTTGATATTGCAGGAGAGGCTTCAGTTCTTATGACAATGCAAGAAATGTCAACAGCTGTTCAGTATAATTTACCAATAAAAATATTTATTTTAAATAATGAATACATGGGAATGGTAAGACAATGGCAAGAATTACTTCATGAAAAAAATTACTCTGAAAGTTATACAGCAGCTTTACCAAATTTTGTAAAACTTGCAGAGGCTTATGGATGTGTAGGAATAAGAGCAAAAACTCCAGACGAGTTAGATCAAAAAATTCAAGAGATGATTGATATTAAAAAGCCCGTAATTTTTGATTGTTTGGTTGACAAAGAAGAAAATTGTTTTCCAATGATTCCCTCAGGAAAACCTCATAATCAAATGTTGTTAGGGCCTAATGATCAAGAAGAAAATAAAATTACAGGAAAAGGAAAAACTTTAGTTTAATGGCTAAATCTAAATCAGCTTATAGTGATCCAGGTAAAAAGGGAAAATTAGATACACATATAATAGTAGTATGGGTAGATAACGAGGCTGGGGTATTAGCTAGAGTAGCAGGTTTATTCTCTGGTAGAGGATATAACATAGAATCTTTAGCTGTTGCAGAGGTTGATCCTAAGAGAGGAATATCAAGGATAACGATTGTAACTACTGGTACACCACAGGTAATTGAGCAGATTAAATTACAATTGGGTAAATTAATACCGGTCCATAAAGTTGCAGATTTTATGAGAGGCGACAAAAAAATTATTTTTAAAGAAATGGCTTTATTAAAGCTTGTTGGGAATACTTCTAAAAGAAATAAAGCATTAAAGGTTTGCAAAAAATTTAATCCAGTAGTATTAGACAAAACTCAAAAATCAGTTGTACTTCAAATAACTGCATTAAGAAGAGAAATTGATACGGTAATGGGAGATTTAAAAAAATTTGGATTAGTAAGCGTGTCTAGAACTGGCGCAGTAGCTATGACAAGAGGGTCAGAAATTTTTAAATAAAGGAGAATTGAAATGAAAATGTTTTATGAAAAAGATACTAACGTAAATTTAATAAAAGAAAAAAAAATAGCTATATTTGGATATGGAAGTCAAGGCCATGCTCACGCACTAAATTTAAAAGATAGTGGAGTTAAAGAGGTAGTAGTAGCTTTAAGGGATGGATCTTCTAGTAAGGAGAAAGCAGAGTCTAAAGGTTTAAAAGTAATGAATTTATCTGATGCAGCAGAGTGGGCTGATGTGATAATGATATTAACTCCAGATGAGCTTCAAGCAACCATTTATAAAAATCATATTGAGCAAAGAGTAAAGGAAGGAACCTCTATTGCATTTGCACATGGTTTAAATGTTCACTACGATTTAATTAAAGCTAGAAAAGATTTGGATGTATTTATGGTTGCTCCAAAAGGACCAGGTCATTTAGTAAGAAGTGAATATGAAAAAGGTGGTGGAGTTCCATGTTTATTTGCAGTTCATCAAAATGGATCTGGTAAAGCTAGAGATTTAGCGATGTCCTATGCATCTGCAATAGGTGGTGGAAGATCTGGAATCATAGAAACAACATTTAAGGACGAAGTAGAAACAGATCTTTTTGGTGAACAAACAGTCTTATGCGGTGGATTGGTAGAGTTAATTAAAAATGGATATGAGACTTTAGTTGAAGCAGGCTATGAACCAGAAATGGCATATTTTGAAACTGTACATGAAGTAAAATTAATTGTTGATTTAATTTACGAAGGAGGAATTGCAAATATGAATTACTCTATTTCAAATACTGCTGAGTATGGAGAATATATGTCTGGTCCTAGAATTATAAATAAGGATGAAACTAAAAAAAGAATGAAAGAAGTTTTGGAGGATATTCAATCTGGCAAATTTACTAAGCAGTGGATGGACGAGTGTAAAAATGGTCAAAAAAACTTTCTTAAAATTAGAGAAAAATTAGCAGAACATCCAGTTGAAAAAGTTGGCAAAAATCTTAGAGCAATGATGCCATGGATTTCTAAAAAGAAATTAGTTGATAGTGATAAGAGTTAAAAAATAACTAATAAAACCCAGATTTGACTATTTTGTTTTGCAATCTCTGCTAGAGATTGTATTATTCCAAAAAATTATTTACAAAAATAATGAGCGATAAAGACAAAGTATTTATATTCGATACAACTATGCGCGATGGAGAACAATCTCCAGGAGCGTCAATGAGTGTGGAAGAAAAAATTCAAATTTCTAGAGTATTCGATGAAATGGGGATAGATATAATTGAGGCTGGTTTCCCAATATCTTCACCAGGCGATTTTGAGGCAGTATCTGAAATAAGTAAAGAGATTAAAAATTCTATACCTTGTGGTTTAGCTAGAGCTTTAAGAAAGGACATCGATGCGTGCCATGAGTCATTAAGACACTCTAAAAGATTTAGAATTCATACTTTTATTTCTACAAGTCCAGTTCATATGAAACATAAATTAGACATGACGAACGATCAGGTTTTAGATGCGATTAAAGATAGTGTAACTTATGCCAGAAAATTTACAAACGACGTTGAATGGTCATGTGAGGACGGGACAAGAACAGATTTAGATTTTATGTGCAAAACAATTGAATTAGCAATTAAATGTGGAGCCACAACAATTAACATTCCTGATACGGTTGGTTATTCTATACCGGAGGAGTTTGCTAAAACAATAAAACATATCAAAAATAAAGTACCAAATATTGATAAGGCGATTTTATCAGCTCACTGTCATAATGATCTTGGGCTTGCTGTTGCAAATGCATTAGCAGGATTATCAGCAGGTGTAAGACAAATTGAATGCACAATTAATGGTATTGGGGAGAGAGCAGGTAACGCAGCATTAGAAGAAATTGTAATGGCAATAAAAACAAGAAATGATCTAATGCCTTATGAAACAGGAATTAAAACAGAACTTATAAGCAAAGCATCTAAAATTGTTTCAAATGCAACTGGATTTCCTGTTCAATTTAACAAAGCTATTGTTGGAAAAAATGCCTTTGCACACGAGTCGGGAATTCATCAAGATGGAATGCTTAAAAATAGAGAGACATACGAAATAATGACACCTGAAAGTGTAGGTGTAAAAAAAACTTCATTAGTTATGGGCAAACACTCTGGAAGACATGCATTTAAAGATAAATTGAGTGACCTTGGATATACAAACTTGACAGATGATGTAATACAAAATGCATTTGGAAAATTTAAAATTTTAGCAGATAAAAAAAAACATGTTTATGATGAAGATATACTTGCATTAGTTGACGATAGTTTAATTGTAGATAATAAAATTAATGCAATTAATTTAAAGTCTCTCAAAGTCTTTGCAGGGACAGGTGAACCACAAAAAGCTGAAATGACCTTGGATGTATTTGGTGAAATTAAAAAAACTTCCCAAACTGGAGATGGGCCAGTGGACGCTACTTTTAAATGTATTAAAGCATTATATCCCCATGAAATGAAACTTTTGTTATATCAAGTACATGCAGTAACAGAGGGTACAGATGCACAAGCAACAGTAAGTGTTAAAATTGAGGAAAATGATAGAACAACAGTTGGACAATCTGCAGATACAGATACATTAGTTGCATCTGCAAATGCTTATCTGAATGCATTAAATAAAATGCTTATTAAAAGAGAAAAAAAATCTATGAACGAAACAATTAAACATCAAAAAGTGAAAGGTATATAATATGTCTATTTTTAGTAAAATAACTCAAATATGGAGCCAAGATATGGCTATTGACTTAGGAACAGCCAACACACTAGTTGTGTTAAAAGGTCAAGGCGTTGTTTTAAACGAGCCTTCGGTTGTAGCTGTTGTAGATAATAAAGGAAAAAAGTCTGTTCTGTCTGTAGGGGATGAAGCTAAAACAATGCTAGGAAGAACACCTGGAAATATTCAGGCAATAAGACCATTAAGAGATGGAGTTATTGCTGATTTTATTGTGACAGAGGAAATGATTAAACATTTTATAAGAAAAGTTCACAAAAGAAGCTCATTTGCGAATCCAAGAATACTAATTTGTGTTCCAACTGGTTCGACACCTGTTGAAAGAAAAGCTATTCAAGATAGTGCTTTGGCAGCTGGAGCAAGAAGAGTCCAGTTGATAGAAGAACCTATCGCTGCAGCAATTGGAGCTGGATTACCGATTTCAGAAGCAACAGGATCAATGGTTATTGATATTGGAGGAGGCACAACAGAAATAGCTGTAATGTCTTTAGGAGGTGTAGTTTATTCAAACTCATTAAGAGTTGCAGGTGATGCAATGGATAATGCATTACAAAACTACATGAGAAAAGAATACAATTTAATGATTGGAGATAGCACAGCTGAAAAAATTAAAAAAGAAATTGGTACTGCAATAGCTACCAATAACAATACATATGCTGTAAAAGGAAGAGATCTTAGATCTGGTACTCCAAAAGAAGTAAATATAACTGAAGAGGATACCGTTGAAGCACTTAATCCAATTTTAAGGGAAATGATTAATGGGATCAAAGATGCTTTAGAAAATACACCACCAGAACTTTCAGCTGATTTAGTAGATATGGGCTTAACATTAACAGGTGGCGGAGCATTACTTAAAAATATAGATAAACGATTATCTAAAGAAACAGGTTTACCAGTACATATTGCAGACGATCCGTTGGCATGTGTTGCTGTTGGAACAGGTAAAGCTCTAGAACAAGAAGAAATATTTTCAACTGTATTATCTGAATATTAAGATTCGATGGAAACAAACAGAGATGATTTCATTATCGCAATCAGATCTGCTTTCCTCAAAAAAGGAAATAGACAAAGATTTTCATTAACAACCTTAATAGTTATTTCTATTATCATATTAATTTTTGAGAAATATAATTTTAAGGCAATCAATTTACTAAAAACTTCTCTAAAAGAAATTGTTTATAGATCGACCTTCATTGTATCTGTACCAGAAAATTTAATTAAAAACGCTTATAAACTTTCATTAGAACATATTAATTTATACGATGAGTATAAAAAATTAACCCTAGAATATAAAAAACTAAAAGCAGAAAAGCTTAATATTGAATTTATAAAATCAGAAAACAAGATTTTAAAATCTAAAATTGAGGATATAAAAGATCAGAATTACGAAATTTTAGCTAAAGTGATAATTGATAAACAAAGCCCTTTTTTAAAATCAATTATAGTTAATAGAGGAAGCAAAGATAAAATCGAATTAGGTATGGCCGTTTTAGATGGAGATTTCCTTGTTGGAAAAGTTGTGGAGGTCAATTATTTGACCTCAAGAATATTATTATTATCTGATCTTAATAGTAAAATACCAGTATCTATTGAACCAGATGGGAAACAATCAATTCTATCTGGAACTGGAGGAAAGCATGGAAAACTGCAATATTTGTTAAATGATAATTTATCTATTAAAGATGAAGATGAAGTATTTACATCAGGATCTGGTAATATATTTAATGCAGGAATACCAGTGGGAAAAGTTAAAATTAAAGATAATTTTCCAGAAATTGTATTTCACTCAGACTTTTCTCAACTAAGATTGGTAAAAATAGTTACCTTTGAAATTAGAGAATAAATTATGCAATTATCTAAAGTATTTTTTTTAAAAAAAATAATATCTTCGGCACCAATAATTTTATTATTTATCTCTGTTCTAAATGAATTTGATTTCAATTATTTAAACTTTAAATATTTTTCATTTAATTTTCCCTATATCTTAATATTCTACTGGAGTTTGAAGGGAGGTGAAAAGTTAGGATATGGTTTAGTATTTTTAGCTGGTTTAATTAATGATGTTGTAGTGGGATTACCAATTGGTATTAGCAGTATATTATATCTTTTAATTTGTGGATTTGCTTCATATTTAAGAAATATTACACTTAGACCTAGTCTTGTAAAAGAATGGTTTTTCTTTTTATTTACAATCTCTGTGGTAACAACAATTTTTTATATAATTAACTCTATTTTTTTCTTGGTAAAAGTTGACTATTATTATTTACTGTTCAATGTAATTTTTACATTTATTTTTTATTATATGTTTTCAATAATTTTTAGCTATTACTCGAAATTTATAGGAAAAGAAAATGATTAGTGGCGGATCAGACGGCGGATATAGAAAATTTAGTTTAGTTGGTAGACGAATGTTTATTCTGTCAGCAGCTAAGGTAATAATATTTGGTGGAATTGTTGCGAGATTATTTTCGTTACAAATTAATGAAAATAAAAAATATTTAACTTTATCCGATAAAAACCGCTTAAGAGAATGGAAGTTGCCACCAGTGAGAGGTGATTTTAAAGATTATTTTGGTAATACAATTGCGGGTAATTTAAAAGTATATCAACTTCATGTGATTCCAGAACAAGTAGAAAATTTTAATCACTTAATAGTAAGACTTAAAAGCATTTTAAATTTTGATCAAAAAACCTTGAGTAAAATTATTAAAAAAAAAAACTCACAAAAAGCTTGGGAAACTTTAATAATTTCTGAAAATTTAAGCTGGGATCAATTCTCAAAAATCAATTTTTATTTGCATGAATTACCAGGAGCAAAACCTGTTTTATCAGTAGCAAGGAATTATCCATATAATGAAAACTTTACACACTTATTAGGTTATGTAGCTCAAGCAAGTGAAAACGATTTGATAAATAATAATGAAATAAAAAAACGTCACGTTCCAGGCTTAAGAGTAGGCAAGATAGGTTTAGAAAAAACATTTGAGAATAAACTTATAGGCTCAAATGGTATCCAACGTTATGAGGTTAATGCTTATGGAAAAAGAATAAATCAAATTGATTATATTGAAGGAAAAAAAGGTGAGGATATTAGATTAACAGTTGATACTAAAGTACAAGAAGAGTGTAATAACTTATTAAAAGATAAAGCTGGATCTATAAGTGTAATGGATATTTACACTGGTGGTATAATTGCAATGCATTCATCGCCATCCTTTGATCCTAACTTGTTTCTTTATGGAATAAGTTTTGAAAATTGGAATAAAATAAGAGAAAACCCAAAAAAACCATTGATCAATAGAACAATAACAGGTTTATATCCTCCTGGCTCAACCATAAAACCGATAGTGGCTTTATCGGCATTGGAAAATAATGTGATATCTACAAATTTTAAAGTGAATTGCACTGGAAAAATGGAAATGTATGGACAAACATATCATTGCTGGAAAGACACAGGTCATGGTGTTGTAAATTTGAGAGACGCTATGAAAGTATCATGTGACACCTATTTTTATGAAATGTCTAGAAGGCTTGGCGTAGACCGACTTAATGAAACAGCAAAAAAATTTGGTTTGGGAGCAAAAGTTTTTGATAATGCGTATAATGAAGAAAAAAAGGGTCTCTTTCCCTCAACTAAATGGAAAAAAAATAATTTAGGCAAGGGTTGGGTTTTAGGAGAGACTTTAATTACTGGTATTGGCCAAGGTTATGTTCAATCTACACCTCTTCAATTATGTTTGATGACTGCACAGCTTGCTAATGGTGGTTTTAAAATTAGACCTAAAATAATAGTAAGCAAAGATGATCATGATTACGAGTATATAAAAAACAAGATGGAGCAAAACTTTGAAGAAAAAATGAAAGGCCCTGAGCAAGATGATGCGCTAGTTGATTTTGGAGATTTTCAAAAAGATGAACTATATAAACCTTTATTTAGAAATAGAGAAAATGTTAAATTTGTTTTAGATTCAATTTTTGCATCTACCAATGAAGTTAGAGGAACATCATATGGATCTAGAATAAATGACAAAAAATATCAATTTGCTGGTAAAACTGGAACATCACAGGTAAAGAAAATTACTGAAACACAAAGAGAACTTGATCTAGATATTTCACAAATTCCTTATAATGAAAGAGATCATGCTTTATATGTTGCATTTGGACCTTATAAAAATCCTAGATATGCTATGAGTATTTTTATTGAGCATGGTGGTTCAGGAAGCTCCGCTGCAGCCCCTTTAGCAAAAAAACTTTTTAAAGTAATAATTGACAGGCATGAGGAAAGAGAAAAAATTAGAATTAATGATAAATTAAATACAAATGTTTAGAGAAACAGCTTTAAGCGGACAGACAACTTTTTTCCAAAAAGTGAGATCTTTGGATTATATTTTATTAATGTGTATCCTATTATTAGGTATTATAAGTGCTTTATCGATGTATTCAACAGATGGAGGAGAAATTTTATACCATACTAAGAGTCACTTACTTAGATTTGTTATTTTTTTTTCTATGATGTTAATCTTATCATTCATAGATATAAAATTTTGGCATAGCACGGGATATATTTTTTACTTAATAGTTCTCGGGTTTCTTATTTGGGCATCACTTTATGGAATAACTTCCTCAGGTTCTCAAAGATGGGTAGATTTGTACTTTATAAACCTGCAACCCTCAGAGTTAATGAAAATAGCAATAATAGTTTGTTTTGCGAAGTTTTATCACAGAGTTCAAATTAATTCTGTGAACAGTTTCAAAAATATAATTATTCCATTAGTTATGTTAATTACACCAATTTTACTGGTTGTAACCCAACCTGATTTAGGCACCTCAATATTAATCGCATTGAGTGGTTTGGTAGTTCTATGGTTAGCAGGTGTAAATGCTAAATATTTTATTTATTCTTTTTTAGGTCTTTTAATATCTCTACCTTTTGTAATCTCATTTCTAAAGCCTTACCAAAAATTAAGAATACTTACTTTCTTCAATCCAGATAAAGATCCTTTGGGGGCAGGTTATCAAATAATTCAATCAAAAATTGCGATAGGCTCTGGTGGTCTTAATGGAAAAGGGTTTTTAAAAGGTACACAAAGCTATTTGGAATTCCTACCTGAAAAACATACTGACTTTATATTTACGCTTTTTTCGGAGGAGCAAGGTTTTATTGGCTCTGTGTTTTTGTTGTTATTATATGCAATTATTATTTATAGAGTTGGTAAAATAGGCTCAACTTGCAGAAGTTTTTTTGGGAAGTTATTTTGTTACGGATATGCTTCTTCTTTATTTATTTTTATATCAGTAAATATGAGCATGGTATTAGGTTTACTTCCGATTGTAGGATCACCTTTGCCAATAATGTCCTACGGGGGATCATCTATGCTGGCAACGATGATTGGATTTAGCATTGTAATGAGTGCTAAGGTTTATCAAAAACGTTTGATAGCCTAATTTGTCGCGATAACTTTACTTATAACATATTGTAATTTAATGAGATGAAAAATAAAAATTTAGCAATAATAGGTGCAGGTATCCAAGGTATTTGTAATGCATTGTTTCTTCAAAAAAAAGGATATGTCGTTAATTTGTTTGATAAAGAAGAACCAGGATGTTCAGCATCTTACGGTAATGCTGGCCACTTTTCTCCTTATGCATCTCTGCAGCTTAATAGATACGATGTTTTGTCAGATGTTCCATCAATGTTGACTAATAGCAGAGGACCACTTGCGCTTAAATGGAATTACATTCCCAAAATGATACCGTGGTTATCAAAATTTGTATTAAATTGTTCACAAAAAAAAATGATGTACACAGCTAAATATATGCATCAAATATTAGACTTATCTTTAAGCGCTTATGATGAATTATTTGATGAAATAAATTTAGAGGGCTTGGTTGAAAATAATGGCATTATGTATGTCTGGGAAAACAAAGGTATTAAGAGTAGAGAATTGGAAATCAAAATAAGAAATGAATTAGGAATTAAACAGAAAATTCTTAACAAAAAAGAAGTTCATGATTTGGAGCCTAACATTAAACCTTTTTATAGTGGGGGTGTATTTTATGAATATGCTAGACATGCTAAAAATCCAAAAAAAATTACACAAAAATTATTCAAAAAATTTTTAGACAACGGTGGTAAATTTAAAAAAATATACATAAAAGATATTAATTTTGAGAACAAAAAACCTATTTTAATTACAGATAACAGTAAATTTAAGTTTGATAAACTTGTGATTGCTTGCGGTGCTTTTTCAAAAAAACTCACAGATAAACTTAAAGAGAAAATTCCGTTAGATACTGAAAGAGGATATCACATTCATTTTAAAAATTATTCTCATTTAGTATCAAGACCAGTTGTTTGGGCAGATAGAGGTTTTGGGGTGACACCTATGGAACAAGGATTACGGGTTGTTGGAACTGTAGAATTAGGGGGATTAGAAAATCCTTTGTCAAAATCAAGAATTAAAAATTTAATCTTGAATGCAAAAGATATGTTAAATGGAATACCAGATAATGAAGAGCATGATGATGAATGGCTTGGTTTTAGGCCCACTCTTCCTGATTTTTTACCAGTTATAGGACAATCTAAAAACTATGAGAACGTTTTTTATTCGTTCGGTCATCATCATTTAGGATGGACATTAGGAGCAATTTCAGGGAAAATAGTTTCTAAAATGATTGTAGGTGAGAAAACTAATTTAGAATTATCTCCTTATAGTTCATCAAGATTTAATTAAGGGTTCATTTGTCAAAAAACTATTTAGCTTACAGTTTACTTGTGTTTGCTACATTCTGTTGGTCGGGCAATTTTATTGTAGGTAAATTTGCATATTTATACGATGTCCCCCCATTAACTTTAAATTTTTTTAGATGGATTTCAGTATGGTTGATTTTAATACCGTTTACATACAAAGAAATTTTTAACAATTGGAATTATATTAAAAAAAATTTGATTGTGATAAGTTTTATGGGAATAATGACAATAAGCACATTTAATTCAGTTGTATATTTTGCATTGAACTACACACAAGTAATAAATGTAGCTTTAGTTCTAGCAGCTATTCCAGCAGTAACAATAATTATCTCATCGTTTATGAAAGTAGATAAAACAAATATTTTTCAACTAATTGGATTATTGTTATCTGTAATTGGAATTAGCTCAATTATTTCTAATGCAGACATAAACAAAATTTTAGCTTTAAATTTTAATAAAGGTGATCTGTGGATGTTAGTTTGTGTTATTTGTTGGTCGCTATATTCAACACTGCTTAAAAAACATAGTTTTAAGTTCTCGCAATTTACATTAATTCAATTGATGGTTTCAGTTGGAATTTTATTCTTAATACCACAATTTATTTATGAAAAATCAATTGGTTTAGAAACAAATTTTAATATACCATTTTTTATAATTCTTTTTTATGTTGTAATGTTCCCTGCGCTAGCCGCTTATTACTGTTGGCAGAAGGGCATAGAGATAGTGGGGCCAAATCGTGCTACAATGTTCATCCAATTAATGCCACTACTAAGTGCAGTGCTAGCAATTTTGATATTTCAAGAGACATTTAAACTTTACCATTTTATAGGAGCTTCATTTATTCTTTCAGGAATTTATTTATCTAATAAAAAAACTGCCAAATGAAACTTCCAGTAGTCAACCACCAGGATTATGTTGCGAAAATAAATGATGACAATAAGTTCCCAATAAGAAAGTTTGGTGAACTTGCAAATTATTTAATAAACCAAAAAATAGTAGATAGATTTTATAAACCTAATTATTGTTCTGAAAAGACTTTGAGCAGAGCGCACTCTTTAGAGTATATTGCTAGTATAAAAAAAAAAACTATAGACACCAAATCTCAAAAAAAAATTGGTTTTCCAATAAATGATAGTGTAGTGAATAGATCTTTTAGAGCTACTGGTGGGACTGTCTTAGCAAGCAAACTTGCTATTGATCACCGTATTGCATGTAATACAGCAGGAGGAAGCCATCACGCAACTTATAATGAAGGAGCAGGTTACTGCGTTTTTAATGATGTGGCAGTTGCGACTAGATATTTACAATCTAAAGGCTATGTAAAAAATGTTTTAATAGTTGACCTTGATGTTCATCAAGGAAATGGGACTTCAGATATTTTCAAAAATGATAAATCTGTTTTTACTTTTAGTATGCATTGTAAATCCAATTATCCTGCAAAAAAAAACAAGGGTGATTTAGATGTAAGTTTAGATGATAATATTGAAGATGAGGAATATCTAAAAAAGCTAAAGGATAATATTTTGTTATTAAATAAGGAAAAGTATGATTTTGTATTTTATGTTGCAGGAGTTGATATACATTTAAATGATAGGTTAGGTAAATTGAAAATCTCAGAGGATGGAATAAAAAGAAGAGACGAAATGATAATAAACAACTTTTTTGAAAAAAATGTTCCTATTTGTGGAGTTTTGGGAGGTGGTTATAACAAAGATTTTGAAACTTTAGTAAGACTACATGCTATATTACATAAAACTTGTGCATCTGTTATATGAAAAAAAACCCTAATTTATCTTCTGAGCAAAAATTAATTTTATTTGAAGAGGGAACAGAAAGACCTGGGTCTAGTGAATTAAATTTTGAAAAAAGAGAAGGTGATTATCATTGTGCAAATTGCGATGTAAAACTTTTTGAATCAAAAAAAAAATACGAAAGTGGTTCTGGTTGGCCATCGTTCTTTGACTCATTGCCTGATGTATTTGAAACAAAAACAGATCACCATGTTGGTTACGCGAGAACTGAGTATCATTGTAAGAGTTGTGGCGGGCATCATGGACATATATTTGATGATGGTCCTCAACCAACAGGGAAAAGATATTGTAATAATGGTTTATGTTTAGTATTTAAACCTAAAAAATTAAAATGATTATAAAATATTTTACTTTTTTAATCGGGATTATTTGGTCTTATTCTATAATTAAAACTCAATCTATTTTTAGTAAAAAAGCTGGTCTTTTATTTAAAATATTTATCTCTAAAGTATCTTGGTTTACTTTTTTAGCTGCAATTTATTTTGGTTATAAAAATTTCCAAATTAAATTTGTTTTAATAGGATTAGCAATAGGATTAATAGTTGTTAATTTAGGATTTTATTTTTTAAGAAAAATAATAAATCAAAAGTTTAGTGAAAAACAAATATTAAACTTTAAAAGTTTTTTTGAATATACACTTATATTTTTGATTATTTATTACGTTTTATTTTAAAAGATCTTGTAGCTTATTATCTTTTTCTAAAGCTCTAATTTCTTCATAACCACCAATGTGCTGATCATCAAAAAATATTTGTGGAATAGTTCTTTTACCATTTGCTTTTTTAAGCATTTCATCTAATGCTCCATCGACTTCTGCAATATTAATTTCGGTAAATGATGCATTATTTCTCTTTAATAATCTTTTTGCAGCATCGCAATAATTGCAAACAGGTCCAGTATAAATAGTAATTTTTTTCATTATTTATATATAGTCATTTTTTTTAATTTTTCTTCTTATTTCTTTTCTACTTTCTTCAAATTTTTTTCTATGTTTTATACTTTGTCCTTTTGCTCTTTTTCTCCAAAGCTTAAATGATGAAGGTTTAAGTGACCTTCTCATTATTTTTATAACATCTCCCTCAGTTAAACCTGTTTTTGATTTAATGTCTTCGAAAGTTATTCGGTCTGCCCAAGCAGCCCATATGACCCAACTTTGACTGCCCACTTTGGGCTCAGGATTTTTAACCTTTGTAACAGGTCTGCGACTTTTTTTCATAAATTTATAATAAATATTAAAAAATTGATTAATGCAATTTTTACGTACTGTGATATAACAGTATCTGATAGTCCTATCTAGCCATCTTTAGCTCCCGGTTTTTTAGGACTATCCCTAGAATGCTTCCTTTAGATTATTTTCTTTTTTTACAAATTATACTTTTTTTATTTATTACCCCAGGCACACCAAGAATTGTTATTATCTCTTATGCAATGAATTATGGCACTAAAAAATGTATATGGATTGCTTTAGGTGACGTAACTGCAAATCTTATACAAGCTACTTTAGTAATTTTTTTTATAGGTTCATTCATTGCTGATAATAGAGAGACTTTAAATATTTTGAAATGGTTTGGTATCGCTTATTTGTTTTACCTTTCGTATGACATTTATAAGTCTAGACCAAAGGATTTTGACAAAACATCAGATAAATCAAAAACTTTATTATCATTTTTTAAAGATGGTTTTATTGTAGCGGGTACTAGTCCGAAAGCTTGGATATTCTTCCCATTAATTTTTCCGCAGTTTATAAATTTTAATGAAAATTATATCACTCAATTTTTAATTTTAATTATTACTTATATAATATTAGATTTTCTATCTTTAATTGGTTACGCAATCTTAGCTGAAAAACTTTTAACTTGGATCAAAGCAAATCCAAGAGTGATTAACTCAATTTCAGCGTGTGTATTGATTTTTATTGCAATTTTTATTGGATTTACACAACACTATTAACAACTATATTAATTTATTATGAAAATTGGTTTTATAGGTACAGGACAAATTACCAAAGCAGTAGTTACAGGTATTGTCAACTCAAAATTGAAAGTTTCAAAAATTTTTATTTCTGAAAGAAATAAAAAAATTTCTAGAAACTTACAAATAAAGAGTAAAAAAATTAAAATAATTAAAAACAATCAAGATATTGTCGATAAATCAAATTGGATATTTCTAGCAGTTACTCCAAATGTAGGTAATAAAATTTTGAATAAATTAAAATTTAAGCAAAATAAGTTGATAATTAGTTTTATTTCTACAATCGATTTAACTAAATTAAAAAAAATTACTGGTTTAAAAAAAAATATTGTCAGAGCTATACCATTGCCTCCAATTTCGTTATGTAAAGGACCAGTTCCAATTTACCCCCCTAACAATAAAGTTAAAAGATTTTTTGATAATTTGGGATCTACAATCGAAATTAATAATGAGAAGCTGTCTTTAAATTTCTGGACAACTTCTGCAATGATGGCACCGTTTTATGAAATTTTGTATTCATTATCTAGTTGGCTAGTAAAAAAAGGAATAAAGAGACAAAATGCACAAAAATATATATCTTCCTTATTTCTTGCTCTAACAGAAAATGCTTTTAAACATCAAACCAATCTTAAAAAGCTTGTTAAAGAGTCTCAAACACCTGGAGGATTAAATGAGCAAGCTGTTAAAGATTTAAGAAAAGCTGGTTTTTACAGATTACTTGAAAAAACCTCAAATAAGATAATAAAAAGGTTAAATAAGTCACAATCTAATTAATAAAATTTAGTCTATAAATCCAAAATAATGAAGGAAAAAAAACCATTAAAAAGAAAAATAAAAGTTGCTTTAAAAAGAAAAAGCAAAATATTAAAACGATCAATAACAAAAAAAAAAGAGCAAATATCCAACAAATTTAATAGTTCTATTAAAGGCAAAAAAATTGATATTGGAAAATCAGTAAAAAATTTTTTTGATTGGGTAAAAGGTGCTGAAATTGTTGAGTTACCGAAATGCAATACTTTAGAGGATCCGGTAAGACCAGAGCTGGATAATGAATTTAGAACAAGTTATGGAAGAAAAATTTATGGTGTTAAATATCAAGATGAAATTCATGCAGTCATGTGTTTTGCTTTTACAAATAATATTCCAAAAAATGTAGATGAACTTGATAAGATGAGTAAGGATGCATATTTACAAAGTATAAATAGAGATTTTAAAGTTGGACAAATTGCCATTGCTTATACAGTCTGGTCCAAAAAAAAAGGTGGTGGTAGATTAATTGTAAAAGAAGTATTTAAAAAAATTAAAAAAACAAACCATCTTAATAGGTTAGTTACACTTTCACCACTTACTGATATGGCTAGAAAATTTCATTTAAGTAACGGCGCCATAGAGATTGGAGTTAATGAAACCACTCAAAATTTTGAGTATAAAATGTGATTATTGGTATTTATTTTCTAAATAGTAGTCAAAGTAATTTGATAAAAGTTTATCTATTTTATAAAAATTTGGCACTAGGAATGGTCTTCTAGCATGTACTCTATCATTTACCCAATGCTTTGACCATTCAGTAGTTGTTTCTACGCATTGTTTTGGAAATTCATTAATTTTATATCTCTCCTTAATCTGAAAACAACCACCTATAAATAAATCTACATATGATTGAACAATTGGATGATTATTATTTGGCTTTTTTATTTTTCCTGGATTAGCTGCATAAACCCAAAAATTTTTATTTTTAGTTTTAATTTTTTTTCCATAGAAACTTAAATCTTTGCCTTCAACTTTTACTCTACAATAGCCACTCTCTCTTTTATCTGTCTTATTCAAGTCCTTTATTGAAACTGGGTAATAAACTGCATTAACAGCCGAGTTTTCTTTTTTAATGATTGTTAAAAAAGTAATTTTGTACATCCCCCCCTGAAGGCCCCAAGTTCTCTCAAAACCTTTGATCAAAATAGGCTTAACTACAAAAGCTGATTTATTTGTTCTAATTCTCGATTCTTTATCCATTAAGGATCCATAGCCAATAATATAATTTTTACTCCCTCGCTCTGGATTTAAATTACATTCCTGACTTTGTGCTAAATGTGTTGAAAAAATTAATACTATAATGATTAACAACTTTTTCATATTTGATATTTAAAAATATTTTTTAAATTCCTCATTTACTCGTAAAATTTCTAAATCCACTAATCCACCTATTATTAATTGAATAGCAACAAGTAAAATAAATGCTAAACCCACATAAGCAATCCATAAATGTTTTTGAATATAGTTTGCAAGATACGTTGCAAGAGCTCCAGTTAAAATAACTGACAAAACTAAACCAAAAATCATAAAACCAAAATAACCTTTAGAAGCCCCAACAACACCAATAACATTATCAAAACTAATTGTTATATCTGCAAATAAAACTTTATACACACTTTGTATATATGAGGGCTCCTTAGAAACTTTTGTTGGTGATTTAACTTTCTTGATTTCAAATAAGTCTTTTCTTAAATCATAAACTATCCAAATTAATAGTAGCCCACCTAAAATTTTAATAAAATAAAATTTAAATAAATAAGTTGCAAAAATTGCAAAAATAACTTTAAAAATTAATGCACCTGCTACACCCCAAAGTATAATTTGTCTTCTATGTTTTGGAACAAAGTTAGCAGCTATTAAGCCGATTATTATTGCGTTATCTGCAGCCAAAATAATATCAATGAATATTATTTGTAAAAGAATTAAAGATTGTTCAAGAAATAGTGATTGTTCCATTGGAATTCTTAGATATTAAATGAATATTAGGATTTTTCAATTAAAAGTAGACAATTTTTTTATTGATTTAACATTAAATTAATAATCAAATATATTTTTATAAAGAGGAGGTGAAATGAGAATAATAAAATACTTTATTTCAATATTAACATCACTACTTTTACTCTCAAATGTATCATATGCTGAAAAATGGGATATGGCGTTAGCTTATGGTGCGGGTAATTTTCATTCTGCAAATGCAACCGAATTTGCAAAAAATGTAACTGAAAAAAGTGGTGGTAAACTTACTATAGTCACTCACCCAGGTGGATCATTATTCAAAGGTGGAGAAATTTTTAGAGCAGTAAGAACAGGACAAGCTCCAATTGGTGAAAGATTTATGTCAGCATTAGGTAAAGAAGATCCTTTACTAGAAATCGACTCTTTACCTTTTTTAGCTACATCGTACACAGATGCTATGAAGTTATATAAAGCATCAAAAGCCGAAATAGCAAAAAGTTTAGATGCTAAAGGTTTGGTATTTTTATATGCGGTGCCATGGCCTGCTCAAGGTTTATATTCTAAAAAAGAGATAAATAGTGTTGAAGATTTAAAAGGATTAAAGTTTAGAGCTTATAATGGTGCTACAATTAGAATTGCAGAGCTTACTGGTATGGCTCCAACCA
Organism: Pelagibacteraceae bacterium AG-426-E17; assembly: GCA_003210095.1. Classification (GTDB taxonomy): domain Bacteria; phylum Pseudomonadota; class Alphaproteobacteria; order Pelagibacterales; family Pelagibacteraceae; genus Pelagibacter. Next base: position 79,722 of record QCNP01000001.1, on the reverse strand, counting down.
AAATCGAAGCAGCAGAGATATCTCAAGCATTTTCTACAGGAGCTGTTGAAAGTATGATTACTTCACCAACAACTGGAAAGAACAGCAAGATTTGGGAAAACGGAGTTAAATATTTCTATGATATAGCTGCTTGGTTTCCAAAAAATATGATTATTGCAAACAAAAAAGCTTGGAATAAATTAGATAAAGAAACTCAAGACTTAATTATGAAAGAAGCAGCTCTTGCTGAAAGAAAAGGGTGGCAACTTTCAAAAATGGGAAACAAGAATGACAAGAAAGCCTTAGCTGATGCTGGAATGAGTGTTGGTAAAGTTAATTCTGCATTGAAACAACATTTCGAAAAAGTTGGATCTCAAATGGCATCTGAGTGGACAAAGAAAGCTGGTGCTAGAGGTCAATCTGTTTTATCCGCTTATTAAATAATCTTTTTTAAAGGCCGTTAATATTTTAACGGCCTTTTATCATATGCTTAATCGAATTAATTATTATCTAGAAAAAATCTATAAATTTTCTGGGTACGTTGCTGCTATATTTTTAATACTTATAGCTATTTTTATATTATTAAGTATTTGCTCTAGAATATTTGGTTTTTATATTCGGGGGCTATCTGAATACTCAGGTTATTGTATGGCCGCTTCTACATTCTTTGCTTTAGCTTATACATTTGGAGAAGGGGGACATATAAGAATTACATTATTCATTGAAAAACTAAATAAGAAATTTAAAAAAATATTTGAAATCTGGTGTCTGTTAGTAGCCTCAATTTTTTCAGGTTATTTAGCATTTTATTTTATTAAAATGCTTATTATTTCATATAAATTTGAAGAGCGAAGCGAAGGTGCTGATGAAATATTAATATGGATCCCTCAATCACCTTTAGCACTTGGATCTATTATTCTTTTTGTATGTATTTTACATAATTTATTAAAATATTTTTATAATAATGACTGAGATATTTCTAAGTATTTTTTTTATATCTGTTCTTTTGTTATTTCTTAGTACAGGTGTTTGGGTTGCGTTAAGTATGATAGGTGTTTCTACAATTGCAATGACTTTATTTACATCAAGACCAGTTGGAGACGCAATGGCAACAACTATTTGGGGGACATCATCCTCATGGACTTTAACAGCCTTACCACTGTTTGTCTGGATGGGAGAGATTTTATTTAGAACAAAGTTATCAGAGAATTTGTTTGAGGGATTATCACCTTGGATGCAAAAACTTCCTGGTGGATTAATTCATGTTAATGTTGTTGGTTGTGCTTTATTTGCAGCTATTTCAGGTTCTTCAGCCGCAACTGTTGCTACTGTTGGAAAAATGTCAATACCAGAGCTTAGAAAAAGAAATTATCCTGAAAAAATTTTGTTAGGCAGTTTAGCAGGATCTGGAACTTTAGGTTTATTAATTCCACCTTCAATAATCTTAATTATTTATGGTGTCACGGTTCAAGAGTCCATTGCTAAATTATTTGTTGCAGGGATCATACCAGGAATAATGATTGCATTAATATTCATGGGTTATGTAATTTTATGGTCATTGTTTAATAAAAAAGAAATGCCAAATATTGTTAATCAACACAGCTTTATTGATAAAATTAAAAAGTCTGGCCAATTAATTCCTGTAATAATTTTAATTGTATCTGTTATAGGCTCTATATATACAGGGATAGCAACCGCAACAGAGGCTGCATCTTTAGGAGTAGTTGGCTCATTAATCCTTTCATATTTTCAAAATAGTTTAAATTGGAAAACTTTTAAAAGTTCTTTATTAGGAGCCACAAAAACTTCGTGCATGATTTCTTTTATTTTAGCTGGGTCTGCTTTTCTATCTTTAGCAATGGGCTTTACTGGCCTACCTAGAAATTTAGCATTATGGATAAATAGTCTTGATCTCTCACCATATATTTTAATTTTTGTTTTAATGCTTTTTTACATTATTTTAGGAATGTTTTTAGATGGAATATCAGCTGTGGTTTTGACGATGGCAATCATCGAGCCTATGATTAGACAAGCAGGATTTGATATGATTTGGTTTGGTATATTCCTTGTAGTCGTTGTTGAAATGGCACAAATCACACCACCTGTCGGATTTAACTTATTTGTACTCCAAGGAATGGCCGGAAAAGATATGGGTTTTATTGCAAGGAGTGCATTTCCATTGTTTTTATTAATGGTGATAGCAACAGTTATATTAATTATTTTTCCTGAAATCGTAATGTGGTTACCAGATCAAATGATTAAAAAAATTAATTAATATTTTGACTGCTTAGTACCATCAATCACTTGTTTAAGTTCACTGTATTCTTTACAATTACAATTTTTTAAAACATCTAGTCTTTCTTTTGCTTTATCAATTCTATTTGTAACAACAAATAACTCTCCCATATATTCATTTATACCGATATGAGTAGGATTTATCTCAAGACCCATTGAATAATAAATTTCTGCATTTTCATAGTCTCCAATTTTTCTATGAGAAAAACCTAATAAATTTAATGTATCGGGGTCACCTGGATTTTCTTTATTATGTTTTAAAAGTGAAGTTATAGCTTTCTTATATGCCTTCTCTGCTTTTTTTGTTTTATTTTTTTTTTCAAATTTTTTTGCTTTTGAAATCCATTTTTCTCCCACATCATATTGTGTTGCTGGAGTTACACCATCACTTGCAGTCTGTTTTTTATCAGGTTTCACGCTTCCTGCTGAGTAAATTGGAGTAGTAAAAAGAAAAATTAATATGATTAAAAATATTTTTTTCATTTAAAGAAATTTATTTAATTTGTTTAAGGGTTTTAATTCAATATTATTTTCCATTAATATATTTTTAATTTCAATTGCAGTTTCTAACGAACTTAAATTATCTCCATGTATACAAATTGAATCAATTTTACAATTTATTTTTTTACCTGAGACACAATTTAGCGCCTGATCTTTAACCATACTTAAAATATGTTTTTTTGCAACTTTTGGATCTGTAATTAAAGCATTTGGCTTACTTCTTGATACTAAATTTCCATCATCTTCATAATTTCTGTCGGCAAAAATTTCACAAGCTATATTCATATTGTATTTTTCAGCAGCTATCTGCATTTTAGATCCAGTTGGCACTAAATATATAATTTCTTTATCTAAATCATATATTGTTTTAGCAAGAATATTAGCTAGATCCAAATCTTCACAAGCCATATTATTTAACGCACCATGTGGTTTAATATGAGTAACTCTCTCCCCAAGATCAACTGCTATCTTTTGTAATATATTATATTGATCAACTATAAGTTTTTGAATTTCTCTTTTCTCTAAATTTAATCTTTTTCTCCCAAAATTTTCAGGATCATTAAATGATGGGTGCGCTCCTATACTAACATTATTTTTTTTTGATATTGAAATTGTATCTCTCATAGTTTTTTCATCACCCGCATGAAATCCACAAGCAATATTAGCTGAGTTAACAATCTCCAATAAATCCTTATCATATTTATTAGAATGTAGCTTTGATTTTTCTCCTAAATCACAATTAATATTAATTTCCATAAATTTTTTTCATAAAGTATAACATTGTATGCTTAAAAATATATACAATCTTGGTGACTCAGCTTTATATTGTGACTTTGGAAATGATGTAAGTAAAGAAATTAATTTGAATGTCATTAAGTATTTTCAGATTTTAAAGAATAATAAAATTGATGGAATTACAAATTTAGCACCCTCATATAACAAATTAGTAATTACATTTGATTTAGATAAAATTAATTTTAATGAAATGAAAGATAAAATATTAAATTTAAAGCTAACAAATGTTTCTTTTGGACAGACGAAAAATATTAGTATACCTGTTTGTTTTGATGATGAATTTTCATTAGATATGAATAGATTAACAAATAAGTTAAACAAAAGTAAAAAAAGTATAATTAATTTACTATTAGATAATTCATACTTCTGTTACATGACTGGTTTTATTGCCGGCATGCCCTTTTTAGGTGACATTAATAAAAGTATTAAAATGGATAGGTTAGAAACACCTAGGGTAAATGTGCCAAAGGGTTCAATAGGTATCACAGAGCAGTTTTGTAATATTTATACTTTTGATAGCCCAGGTGGATGGAATATTCTTGGTAAAACTCCTTTAGAAATTTTTGACACAAGTAATGAAAAAAAACCAAATTTAATTGACCCAGGTGACCAAGTTACTTTTTACGAAATTTCAAAAAAAGAATTTATTAAAAAAAAAGATGAGTGATTATTTTAAAGTTAAAAGACCAGGATTAATTTCTACTTTTCAAGATCTAGGAAGAAAAAACTTCTATCACATCGGTTTACCTTTTAGTGGAGTTATGGATAAAAGAAATTTTTTATTATTAAATAAACTTTGTGGTAATAATTTAAAAGATCCAGTTATAGAGTTTGCATATCAAGGGCCTAAATTAGAATTTTACGGAAATACTAGAAACATAGTTGTAGCAGGTAACGTAAATTTTGTAATAAAAAAAAAAAATAAAACAGAGATAAATGGCGAGTGTTATAAAAGTATAAAATTAGAAAATGGAGATATAATTGATATTATATCAACAAGTAACTCGGTTTATGGATATTTCTCTGTAAATGGAGGTTTTTCAATAAACAAAATGTGGGGCAGTTATTCAACAACTATCAGACCTAAAGTTGGGGCTAACAACGGAAAAAAATTACAAAGCAACCAAAAAATTTTTTTAAATACATATAATAATTCTGATATACGAAAACTGGATTTTATAAATACAAAAATAAATTTTATAAGAATACTTAAAGGAACAAATTTTGATTTTTTTACAAAAAAATCTCAAGATGAATTTTTTTCAAAAAAATTCATAGTTACTAAATTTTCGGATAGAATGGGCATGAGGTTAGAGGGACCAAAGATACAAAATTCAAAATTTTCTAATATTAAATCCGAAGGTTTAGTAAAAGGAGTTATTCAAATTCCAACTGATGGAAATCCAATTATAATGCTATCAGATCACGGAACTATTGGAGGCTATCCAAAATTTGGCGTAGTAATTTCAGCAGACTACGATAAGTTAGTTCAAATACCTACAGGCTCCAAAATTAAGTTTAAATTAATTGAATTAAACGAGGCTGAAAATCTTTATAAATTATATAATATGGAAACAAAAAATATTTTAAATAGAATTAAATGAACAAAAAAATTCAAAACATTATAAATAATAAAAATAAAAAAAAAATTATTTGTTTAACAGCATACTCAAAAAATATTGCAGAAGTACTAGATAATCATGTAGACATAATATTAGTTGGTGATTCACTAGGCTCAGTTTTATACAATTACAAAACAACACAAAAAGTAACTTTACAAATGATGATCGAACATTCTAAAAGTGTAAAACAAGGGGTTAGAAAAAGTTTACTTGTAGTTGATATGCCTCACAATACATACAAAAACAAAAGGGATGCATATAAGAATGCAAAAAAAATTATGGTTAGTGTAAAGCCAGATGCGATTAAGTTAGAGGGAGGAAAAAAAGTTGTTAATATAATTTCCTATTTAACAAGGAAAAAAATTCCTGTCATGGGTCATCTTGGTATTTTACCTCAAAGCCACAAAGGTAAATTTAAATACAAAGGGCAAACAGATAAAGAGATAAACAATTTAATTAATGATGCTTATTTATTAGAAAAAAACGGAGCATTTTCAATTGTGTTGGAATGTATAGAAACCTCATTAGCAAAAATAATAACTAAAAATTTAAAAATACCCACTATAGGTATTGGATCTTCATCTAACTGTGATGGACAAGTCTTAGTCACAGATGATTTAATTGGTCTAAATGTTACTTCAATAAAATTTGTCAAAAAATTTGGCAATATTAGAAAAAATATTAACCTTGCTGTAAAAAAGTTTTGTAAACAAGTTAGAGGGAAAGCCTATCCATCAAAAAAATATAGTTATTAACTATCTTTCTTTTTTTATCTTTAGTTTTTTTCCTTTAAATTCAATTTCTAAATATGATCCTTTTGTATCACCATCTTCTGAGAATTCTATATTAGTTGCACCTTCATAATTAATAGGTTTACCTTTTTCTAAAATTTTAAGCGCCTTTTCGATTTGCCCAGGATAAATTTTTACACCAGGCTTATTTGCTACAGCTATTAAATTTTCAGAAATTAAATTTGATTTTAGGCTCCCAGCTGATTTAATAGCTAATATTAATAAACTTGCAGCATCATAAGACTCGCCTACGAACGGGCTATTAGGATCTATACCATTATTTATAGCAAGCTCCTCAAAAAATTTGAAACCTTTGTCGGTTGACCCTTGTAAAACCCCAAAAGAATTTTTCAAGTTATTTTCAAAATAATTTATCAAATCATCACTAATCATATTTTCTGCAAAAATAAATTTTTCGAATATTCCAGAGTCTAAAGAAGTTAAAACTATTTCTTTACCTCCAGTATTGTATTCATTAAAAATAGCTAAAGCTTCACCACCAGCTGCAGCTAAACTCGAGACATATTTAGAATAATTATCATCATTTTGCTTATGTTCTTTAAAGATAGTTACTTGAATTTTTTTATTTTCTAATGCGTTTTTGTAAGTTAAAGCCATGTTCTTATCATAATCAGTATTTGAAAAGGTAATTGCAACTTTTTTAATACCCCTATCTTTTGTTATATCTGCTAAGATCTCACTCATTCTAGTGTCATTAGCAACTGTTCTAAAAAAAAGTTGTTTATCTTCAAATTTATTTAAATCAAAAGATGAATCGGCGGGAGATATCATAACTATTTTATTTGGTAAATTGAATTTCGATAAAACCAACTTACTAATACCTGGACATGCACCACCAATAATTGCTATCAGTTTTTTTTTTGACAACCCATCAATCTCGTTATTAGTTTTTTCAATATCAGTACAGCCAGAGTCAACTCTAGACAATTTAAATTTCATATTATTGAAAAAATTTTCGAGGGACACAATTTCCTTAAATGGTAATTCAATTGAGTCAGCCATAGATGGAGTTAATGTCTCTACTAATCCTGAAAATCCTAAAAAAATACCTATATTTATCTTATCCTCAGAATTAGAATTAGAAACTGAAGTAAATAAATAAAAAAAAATAATCAGTACAAATTTTTTCATAAGTTATTTAGAATGACATTCATTTTTTTTAAGATATCCTATAGAAGATATTATGAATTTCAAAAAAGTAAAACCTCAATTTTCAAAACAAATAAATCCTAGGGTAGGCTTGATTGTATTATCAACAGATATAATGATAGAAAAAGATTTTTTCAAAGTTTTTGGCGGCAAGTCTATAGATCTTTATATAAACAGAATTAAAAACTATAATCCAGTAACAGCTAAAAATTTAAATAAAATGACAAAAAATATTACATCTGTTACAAAAAATATTCTTCCTGGTGAGAAAATCGATTGTGTAGTTTATGGATGTACCTCTGGAACAATTGTTTCAGGTTTTAAAAATATAAAAAAAAAAATAAATCTAGCCAAACCAAACGCCTTAGTAACAACTCCAAGTGTAGCAGCTTTAAATGCACTAAAAAAAAAAAAAATTAAAAAAATATCAATAGTTACACCTTATACTAAAAATCTTAATGATGATGTGGTCAATTTTTTTAAGGAAAATAATTTTATAATAACCTCTAATACTTATTTTGATATTAAGTCAGATGTAGATATTGGAAAAGTAGACCAAGATAACTTGTTTAAGTTATTATCCAATATTAATCACAACAAAGCAGAGGCGCTTTTTGTATCATGCACCTCATTACCAGTTTTGAATATTATAGAAAAATTAGAAAAAAAATTGAAAATGGTCGTTTTATCAAGCAATCAAGCTTTAATCTGGGAAACTCTTGAGAAAATAAATAAAAATGTCTCTGTGAGAGGTTTTGGGAGTTTATTTAAATAATTATCAATAATGGATTTCACAATACAAGAATATAAAAATCGTTTACATAAAGTTCAGCAATCAATGCAAAAAAAAGGTATTGAGTTACTCATTTCTCAAGATACAGCCAATATATATTACTTAACTGGTTACGATGCTTGGTCTTTTTATTATTCACAATGTGTAATTATTCATGTTAATGCAGAGGAACCTATTTGTTATGTACGTGCACAAGATGCAGGTGGTGCTTTAATTAAAACATATTTAAAAAAAGAAAATATTGTTATTTATCCTGAGAAATACATTCATACATGGCCAAACCATCCTTATGATGGATTAGTAGAATTAATTAAAACTAAAAAATGGGATAAATTAAACATAGGTTTAGAGATGGACAGCCATTACTTCACAGCATTCTGTTATGAAAAACTTAGACAAGGCCTGCCGAATGCTAAATTAAAAGACTCAGATAGATTGGTTAATTGGGTTAGGTGCATAAAATCTGAAACAGAAATAATATATATGAAAAATGCTGCAGTAATTTCTGAAAAAGCAATGAAAACTGCAATGGAAGTTATAAACCCAGGAGTAAGACAGTGTGATGCGGTTGCAGAAATTCAAAGCGCATTGTTTAAAGGTACAAAAGAATATGGAGGTGAATATGCCAGTATAACAACTTTACTACCTACTGGAAAAGGTACGTCAGCATCTCATTTAACAGCTAGTGACGTAGAATTTGTCAGCGGAGAGGCTACTATTGTTGAACTTTCAGGAACTTATAAAAGATATCATGCACCAATGGCAAGAACTGTAAATTTAGGTAAGCCTGAGCAAAAAAAAATAGATGCGATGAAGGCAACTAATGAGGCACTTGATGCTGGAATATCTAAAAGTTTACCAGGAAATACCGCTGATGATGTTGCGCAAGCTTTTTGGAAAATTTTAGATAAATATAATATTAAAAAGGAATCAAGGACTGGCTATTCAATTGGTATTGGCTATCCTCCAGATTGGGGAGAACACACTCTAAATATTTATAAAGGTGATATGACAATTTTAGAACCTAATGTTTGTTATCATATGATTGCTGTAATGCAATTTGGCGATTGGGGCGTAGAGGCGTCTGAGTCAATAAGGATTACTAATAATGGAAACGAGCTATTATGTAATTTTTCAAGAGATTTGCTCATAAAATAATAACTTGAAAAAGATGTCTACAAATGTTTTAAATATTTAATAATGTCCAAAAATCCTGATTTTGTTAAATTTGAAAAAGTCGATAAAAGTTACGACGGCAAAGTACTTGTAGTCAAAGATCTAAATTTAGATATTGCAGAGGGAGAATTTATAACAATGTTAGGGCCCTCAGGCTCAGGCAAAACAACATGCCTTATGATGTTAGCTGGTTTTGAAACTCCAACAAATGGTGAAATTTATTTAGATAAAAATCCAATTTCAAATATTCCTCCGCATAAAAGAGGAATAGGTATGGTTTTCCAAAATTATGCATTATTTCCACACATGACTGTTTATGAAAATTTAGCATTTCCTTTAAGAGTCAGAAAAATACAAAAAGATGAAATTGACAAAAAAGTGGACAAAGCTTTATCAATGGTCTCTTTATCTGGTTTTGAAAATAGAATGCCTGGTCAATTATCTGGAGGTCAACAACAAAGAGTTGCTGTAGCAAGAGCTTTAGTTTTTGATCCGAAAGTAGTTTTAATGGACGAGCCATTAGGAGCTTTAGATAAAAACTTAAGAGAGAGTATGCAATATGAAATTAAACACATCCATGAAAATATAGGTGTTACAGTTGTTTATGTTACTCATGATCAAAGTGAAGCACTCACAATGTCAAATCGTATAGCTGTTTTTAATGATGGAAAGGTTCAACAACTATCGTCGCCAGATAAATTATATGAAGAACCAGTAAATTCATTTGTAGCTGAATTCATAGGAGAGAATAATACTTTTGCCGGAGAAGTTACAAATTTTTCTAAAGATGAATGTAAAGTTAAACTTTCAAATGGTTCAGAAATTATGGCAAACCCTATTTCGGTAAAAGCAAATGGGGATAGAACAACTGTTTCCTTACGACCTGAAAGAGCACTTATAAACACTAAAGATAAAATGGATAACAATTTTAAAGGTAAAATAGAAGAGGTTATCTATCATGGTGATCACACTAGAGTTCGAATAGACTTACTAGGTAATAAAGAATTTATATTAAAAGTTCCTAATAGCTCAGCTAACATGGATATTAAAATGGGTAATCAAATTAATGTAAGCTGGAATAGCTACGATGCTAGAGCATTAGATCCAAAATAAACCATAGGTTTATTTTTAAAATAATACATCAAAAATAAGGCTATTTTAATCAAATGCCTTATTGACTCCGCAGTCATATCTTGCTGTAATAATCTTTTAAAAAACGTTTAAACGGAGGAATAATGAAAAAACTAAGTAAACTATTACTTGTTCTATCTTTTGCACTTTCTATAAGCTCATCAGCATTTGCAGTTACTGTTGCATCTTGGGGTGGAGCTTACACAGAGTCTCAAAAGTTAGGATATGGTGATCCAACTGCTAAGAAGCTAGGGATTTCAATCAACTGGGTTGATTACTCTGGTGGATTATCAGAGATTAAAGCACAAAAAGAGGCTGGCAAAATTACGTGGGATATAATCGACGTATTTGCAATGGATACTATTACTGGATGTGATGAAGGATTATTTGTTGAATTTGATTTTGACAAAGATTTTCCACCAGCTCCAGATGGTACAAAAGCAAGTAAAGATTTCTTTGCACCAATGCCTAGTAAATGTGCTGTAGGAAACATTTTATACTCTTGGACTTATGCTTATAACACAAACAATGTTAAGGGTAATCCAAAGACTATAAAAGATTTCTTTGACACAAAAAAATTCCCTGGAAAAAGAGCCATCTATAAAAGCGCTTTAACAAACCTAGAAATTGCTTTAGCAGCTGATGGTATCAAACCAGGAAAAGGTGGAGCAAAAATCTACAAAGCGCTTGAAAGTGAAAAAGGTGTAAATAGAGCTATGAACAAGATCAAAGAACTTTGCACAGACCCTAACGGAGGATGTGTATTTTGGTCTGCAGGTGCTCAACCACCAGAACTATTAATGAGCGGTGAAGTTGTAATGGCTACAGGTTGGAATGGAAGATTTTTCAATGCAGAAATCGGTGAAGGCGCTCCAATCAAGCAAGTTTGGGATGCACAAGGTCTTGACTACGAATATTTCGTATTAGTTAAGGGTGGACCAAACGAAGCTGATGCCAAAAAAGCTTTAGCGGAGATGACAAGTACCGAAGGTTTAGCAGGTAGTGCTAAATATATTGCATATGCACCTTGGAGAAAATCATCACTTAAAGTTATGCAAAAAGGCGAGCCATGGTACAAAGATGGTAAAACTAATATGGTTCCACAAATGCCTACTGCACCAGCAAACACTAAAAATTACTTCTTAGTAGATCCAATATTCTGGGCTGATAACGGTACAGAGCTTGGTGAAAAATGGGAAGCAATGAAAGCTGGATTATAATTTTAAGTTTTAAAGACTAAAATTATATAATATATTAAAGGGCGGTTATTTATAGCCGCCCTTTTTTATTTATGAGCAGTGAAACACAAAAAATTTTAACAACTGACGGAATACCCTTAGAGGTAAGTCTAAAAAAAGCTGAAAGAAAAAACAAAATAAAAGCTTTTTTACTTGTAACACCTTTATTATTATTTTTACTTATTACATATATTTTTCCTATAGGTGACATGTTAATGCGTAGTATTGATGATAAAATGGTAACAAAAATGTTGCCCAAAACATTTAAAGCAATGGAAACTTGGGATGGAAAAGAATTACCTCCTGAGGAGGTGTTCGAGGCATTTTATTTTGACTATAAAAAATTAATTGAGGAAAAAACGTTTGGTAAATTGTCTACACAATTAAATTATACAAAAAATGGTTTTAAAAGTATTTTAAAAAAGCTGCAACGTAAAATGAAGAAATTCGAAGATGGAAATTATAAAGAACAAATTATGGAAGTTCATTCAAGATGGGCAAATGTTGAATATTGGAGAGCGATAAAAGAACGTGCGCCTAATTATACTAGTGCAAAGTATTTAAAGGGCATTGATATGTATAAAAATGAGGATGGAAAAATTGTCAGTGTAGCTGAGGATAGACGTGTTCACAGAATATTATGGGTCAGAACTCTAGAAGTAGCTTTTTTTGTTACGGTCTTATGTTTTTTAATGGGTTATCCCATTGCACATTTATTAGCTACGTTACCTATGAAATACAGTAATCTTCTAATGATATGTGTATTACTTCCCTTTTGGACTTCTTTATTAGTTAGAACTGCTAGTTGGATGATACTTCTTCAACAACAAGGAATTGTTAACGATTTTTTTGTTATGATAGGTTTAGTCAGCGATGATGCAAGACCTGAAATGATGTATAACAAGACAGGTACTTATGTTGCGATGACACAAATATTGTTACCTTTCATGGTATTGCCTTTATACAGTGTTATGAAAACAATATCCCCTAGTTTAATGCGAGCAGGCAAGTCTCTAGGTGGCACGCCATTTATAGCTTTTTGGAAAGTATATTTTCCTTTAACTATACCTGGTATAGGTGCAGGTTGTTTATTAGTCTTTATTCTTGCAATTGGATATTACATTACACCAGCTCTTGTAGGCGGAGCTTCAGGCACTTTAATCAGCAATCAAATAGCCTTTCATATGAAAAGCACATTAGATTGGAGCTTTGCATCTGCGATGGGATTAATGCTTTTATCAGGTGTTTTAGCAATATATTGGGTTTATAATAAATTAGTTGGAGTTGATAACATTAAGCTAGGATAAACTATGGCATTACCAAAATATACAGAACCACATTATAGAATTTGGCACTACACTTATCTATTTATTTGTGCATGTGTATTTTTCTTTTTGATTGCACCTTTGTTTGTAATTTTTCCATTATCTTTTAACGCAGAAGAATTTTTAGTTTTCTCTGAGGGTATGAAAAATCTTGATCCAGATGCATTTTCACTAAGATGGTATAAGGATATGATCTACGGAACTAAAAATCCTTGGGGTTTAGCTGCAAAAAACAGTTTTATAATTGCAATTTTTGCTACACTTGGATCAGTAATATTAGGAACTGTAGCTGCTTTAGGATTGAGTAGCAGACATATGCCCTTTAAGGGATTAATAATGGCAACTTTAATATCGCCAATGATAGTTCCATTAATAATATCAGGAGTTGCTATTTTCTTTTTTATGGCAAAAGCGGGTTTGGCAGCTTCACACACAGGGATTGTTCTTGCCCATATTATTTTAGGCACACCTTTTGTAGTTATAACTGTGACTGCGACTTTATCGGGTTTTGATCATAGTGTTACTAGAGCTGCATCAAGTCTTGGAAGCGATCCAGTTAATACTTTTATGAAAATAACTTTACCATTAATCCTTCCAGGCGTAATTTCGGGAGGTTTATTTGCTTTTGTTACATCTTTTGATGAAGTTGTGGTTGTATTATTTTTAGCTGGACTAGAAAATACAACTATACCAATTCAAATGTGGACTGGTTTAAGAGAACAATTAAGTCCAACAATTCTCGCAGTTGCGACATGTTTGATTATTTTATCTACATTAATTCTTGTTACAGCAGAGTTATTAAGAAGAAGGTCTGAAAGACTTAGAGGAATTAATAGATAAAAAAATAAATGCTAATTAAAAGTGTTGTCATTATTGGGTCTGGTACTATGGGTAGTGGTATAGCTGCACATCTATGTAATGCCAATATTCCTGTAACTCTTTTAGATCTATCAACCGATATTAGTACTAAGGCAAGAGAGAGAATTTATAAATCTAGACCACCACTCTTAATCGATAAAAAAAAAATCGATAATATTAAAGTTGGTAACATCAATGATGATTTTGATATTGTGAAAGAAGCCGATTGGATCGTGGAAGCTGTTGTTGAGAGAATAGATATAAAACATAAAATATATGAAAAAATATTTAAAAATAGAAAATCAGGAGCAATTGTATCCTCTAATACATCTTCTATTCCTATAAAAATTTTATCAGAACATTTAACCGATGACGAAAAAAAAGACTTTTGTATAACCCACTTCTTTAATCCCGTCAGATATATGGGGCTTTTAGAGATCGTCAAAAACGAAAATAACGATTTAAAAAAAATAGACTCTTTAAAAAAATTTTGTGAAAATGAATTAGGCAAAGGCGCTATTGTCTGTAATGATACACCTGGTTTCCTTGGAAACAGAATAGGTGTTTACGCAATGCAAGTTGCAATGACAGAAGCATTTAAAATGAAATTATCAATTGAAGAAGCTGATGCTGTGTTTGGAAGACCAATGGGTATACCTAAAACAGGTGTTTTTGGTTTATACGATCTAATCGGAATAGACCTTATGGCCGATGTATTAAAAAGCTTTATAAAAGAGCTCCCTGAGCAAGATCCATTCCAAGAAGTTGCTAAAGAAATACCTTTGGTTAAAAATTTAATTGAGACAGGATATACAGGAAGAAAAGGCAAGGGTGGTTTCTATCGAATGAATAAGGTAAATAATCAAAAAATTTTAGAGGCTATAAATTTAGAGTCTGGTGATTATTCACCGTCTAAAAAAATTGAAATGGGAATTGACACTGTAAATTTAAAGGAATTAATAAATAGAAAAGATAAATATGGTGAGTATTCCTGGTCAGTTATATCAAAAATAATTAAATATGCTTCATCACTAGTTCCAGGCATCACGGATAAATTTAATGACATTGATGAAGCGATGAGGTTAGGATTTAATTGGGCCATGGGTCCTTTCGAGATGCTAAAATCAATTGGAGTTAACGAATTCTTTAATCGAATAGACAATTTTAAAAATAACACTTTTCTAGAAGATCTATCAAAAACAAAAGATGAGAATTTTTACGGATCTAGGCAGCTATACACAGATATTGAAACTTTAGGAAAAGTAAAACCTAAAGCAATAAAAACTGATAAAAATAAATCAGCAGAAATATATAGATTTAAAGATTTTAATATTGTTGAATTTACAACAAAAGCTTGTGCATTAGATTATGACTCTATGGATGCGCTTAAGAAAGCAACTGACAAACCTTTAATTGTAATTAATGAAAGTATGCAGTTTTCTGCAGGAGTAAATCTTAGTTATACTATGAACTTTGCAGAAAAAAATGATTATAAATCAATTGAAAAGTTTATTAAATATTTTCAAGATACATGTAAGGAATTAAAATATTCAAAATATCCAGTCGTATCAGCTCCATCTGGTCTTACTTTAGGTGGAGGATTTGAAGTTTTAGTACAAAGTAATTTTGTTGCGTCGCATACAAATATAGTAATTGGATTAGTTGAAAGCATAGTTGGATTGGTTCCAGCTGGAGGGGGATGTAAAGAAATGTTATGGAGATGGTCACAAACCCCTGAAGCTAAAGCAGATCCCGACTTTGCTCCGTTAAAAGTTTTTGAAATTATTGGTTATGCAAAAACTGCCACTTCTCCAATTGAAGCTGAGCCTTTGAAATATTTAAGACCAGAAGATAAAAAAATAATGAATAGAAACAGTCTTTTTTCAGAGTCAAAAAAAATAATAGATCAAAATAAAAATTTTAAAGCACCGGATGAATCTACGTTTAAATTGTCAGGAAAACCATTAAAAGCAAAAATGATTAAAGTACTAGAAAAACTTTATAATGAAAAAGTAATATTAGATCATGGTATGAAAGTAGGAACAGAACTTGCGAATGTTTTGAGTGGTGGAGATACAACTTCAGACAAATTATTAACAGAGGATAACTTGTTCGAACTGGAGCTTAGATCTTTTATGAATTTAATTGAGACAGATCAGACTAAGCAAAGAATAAGACATACACTGGCAACAGGCAAACCTCTCGTTAATTAATATCAGCAAACATTTTAAAAGAACTAATAAAGTCTGGTCTTAAAACATATTCTGATTGATCGTTAAATTTAATTTTTTCTAATGCTGTAATACCAGAAATAACTCTCCCTAATGGCGTATATTCACCTTCGAATAAAAATGCGTCATCCAAAAGAATTAGAAATTCACTATCTTCAGTGTCTCCATTTTTGCTTTTTGCAAATGCTATTGTGCCTTTTTTAAATTCAAATGGTTGATCTGTTTCAGGTTTTATTAAATCATATTTAGATCTTCCGCTACCAATATATGTGTAGTTAATATTTTCTTTTTTTCCAAATTCAAGATCTCCTGCTTGAACTAAAAAATTTTCAACAACCCTATGAAAGGCTACATTGTCGTACTCACTATTTTTAATCAATGTTTTAAATCTTTCAACTGAATTTGGCGAAATGCTTGGAATAAGTTCAATGACGACATTACCACATGGTACTTTTAAAACCGCTATGTTTTCAGGGTTATTAAAAACTAATTTTTTTAGATTTACTTTTTCTACAAATAAACATTTATTTTTAATTAAATAAAATGAAACTAAAGAGAATATTGCAAGTAAAATTAAAAAAATTAATAATAATTTTTCGGATTTAGTTTGTTTTATTTTTTTTAACATTCTTAGAATTGATGGTTGTCATCTATCTCTTTAATTATATTTTTTATAATCATAACCTTTTTATTAAGTATTTGGTCATTGGTAATCATATCTAAAATTAAAGAATTATCAGACATCATAAATGAAAAAGTTTCTGCCATATCTTCTGATATTGTAGATTTAGCATATTCAGACACAAACCCATTACTATTATAAATTCTATCTAAGCTATAGCTATTAGAACAAGTAGAACATTCAGAATATTTAAAGCTATTTGAATTTAAATTATTCCAGGAAATACTCGATAGTTCATTTTTATAATTATACTCAATTACATGAAAAATCTCATGATGTAATACCCTTACAAAGTTCAATGAATTAGAATTTGTATTTAAAATAAGTGTTTTCATTTCAGGATTTGCAAATCCTAACGCAGGTATTCCACCTATTTTTAATTCATTGCAAAGCAAAATATATTTTAAATTAATTTTTCTAAAAAAATTATTACTATATCTATTAAAATTTTTTTGCGCTTGTAAATATTTACTATTGAATTTTTGAGATATATTAGCTTTACAACTGACGTTCTTGAAGCTTGAACCAACAAAAAAATCTTTTGTTGGTTTTAAGTATGCTAAATTATTTTTATTATCTAATTTATGTAGGGTTAAATTAGGTATTTTTATTAATTCAAGAATTTGATCTGCTTTAGCTACAAATGATACTAATAATAGTAATATTATATAAAAATTAAATCTCATTGGAAAATTAAGATTATACTTTAATCGAATATTATATGTTAGATTAAATAAATGAAGAAAAAAAATAAAGATACTATTCAACCAGTGAGCGGAACCATCGTTCCAAGATTTGCAGGACCAAGTACTTTTGCAAGACTACCTGAACTTAGAGATGTAGAAAATTGTGATGTAGCGATAGTCGGAATACCTTTTGATGCAGGAACAAGTTATAGACCTGGTGCAAGATTTGGGCCACAAAGCATTAGACAAGCATCTCGACATTTAAGAACTAATTATCATCCAAATTATGATATTGAACCATTTAAAGTTCAACAAGTAGCAGATGCTGGAGATATAACTTGTAATCCTTTTAATATAAAAGAAGCTATTCACCAGATTGAAAATGGTGCTTTAGATCTTTTAAAACAGACAAGCGGTATTATAAGTATGGGAGGAGATCATACAATTGCTTTTCCACTTTTAAGAGCAGTAAATAAAATCAATGAGGGACCTGTTGCTTTGGTACATTTTGATGCTCATCTTGATACTTGGGATACTTACATGGGTGCACCTTTTACTCATGGAACTCCATTTAGAAGAGCTAGAGAAGAGGGTTTGTTCCTTGATGATGCATCAATGCATGTAGGGATTAGAGGCCCTTTATATAGTAAAGATGATTTAAAAAATGATGAAAGTTTTGGTTTTAAAATAGTTCATTGCGATGAATTTCAAACAGATGGTATAGACAAAATAGTAAAAAGAATTAGAAAAAGAGTTGGAAACAATGCGTTATATCTTTCAATTGATATTGATGTACTCGATCCAGCTTTTGCACCAGGAACAGGTACACCAGAAATTGCTGGAATGACTACTAGAGAATTAGTAGGTGTTTTAAGAGGTCTGTCAGGATTAAATTTAATTTCTGCAGATGTTGTAGAAGTTTCACCTGCTTATGATCACGCTGAAGTAACATCATTAGCTGCTGCAACTATAATTTACGAACTCACAAATCTATTTGCAAAAAATTAATGATCAGCTACTTTTAAAAATGTTAGATAAAAAAAATTTTTATATAAACGGAGAATGGGTAAAACCATCTAGTCAAAACCACATAGAAGTAATTAATCCTGCTACAGAAAAACCTTGCACAGTCATTTCATTAGGAAATAAAAAAGATGTTGACTACGCGGTATTAGCAGCAAAACAAGCTTTTAAAACCTGGGCATTTGCATCAAAGGAGGAAAAATTAGATTTATTGGAAAATCTTTACACGTTATACAAAAAAAGGTGGAATGAGTTTGCAGATGCCATAACACTTGAGATGGGAGCACCAAAAGAATTTGCCTCAAAACTCCAGGTAGGTGCAGGGGCTGCACATATTAAAACTTTTATAAGACATTTAAAAGAATTTAAATTCGATAAACCAGTTAGTGATCAATTACAAAATCAGAAAATAATTTATGAACCGAAAGGAGTATGCGCTTTAATTACTCCTTGGAATTGGCCTATGAATCAAGTTTGTTTAAAGGTTATTCCCGCTTTAGCCTCAGGGTGCACAATGATTTTGAAACCATCTGAAATAGCCCCATTATCTTCAATGATTCTTGCTGATATAATTCATGAGGTTAAATTTCCTAAAGGTGTTTTTAATTTAGTCAATGGCGATGGTTCAATAACTGGAGAGGCATTAACTAGCCACCCAGATGTTGACATGATCTCATTTACTGGTTCAACAAGAGCAGGAGCCCTAATTTCACAAAATGCTGCTAAAGATTTTAAAAGAATAAGCCTAGAGCTTGGTGGCAAAGGTGCAAATATTATATTTAAAGATGCTAAGTCTGATGCAATTGAAAAAGGTGCCTCGAGATGTTTTAAAAATTCAGGTCAATCGTGTAATGCTCCAACTAGAATGCTTGTAGAGAAATCTATTTACTCAGAAGCAATTGAAAGAGTAAAAAAATATACCTCTGAGCTTAAAGTAGGAGATCCAAGTAAAGATGGTAATCATATTGGTCCGGTAGTTTCTAACCAACAATTTGAAAAAATTCAAAAACTCATTCAAAAAGGAATTGAAGAGGGAGCTAAACTGGTAGCTGGAGGAATAGGTAAACCTGAAGGTTTCAATAAAGGTTATTATGTTAAACCTACAGCTTTTGCAGATGTTAATAATAATATGGAAATTGCTAGAACCGAAATATTTGGACCTGTATTGTCAATTATACCTTTTGAAACTGAGGAGGAGGCAATTGAAATTGCAAATGATACAAATTATGGTTTAGCAAATTACATTCAAACACAAGACAAAGAAAAAGCCAGCCGAGTTGCAAGGAAATTAAGATCAGGAATGGTAGATATAAATGGAGCAGGTATATCAGCAGATTCTCCATTTGGAGGATATAAGCATTCAGGTATTGGAAGAGAAGCTGGCAAAGAAGGTCTTATTGAATTTTTGGAAGTTAAAGCAGTTGGCGGTCTTTAATTTAATTCAGACTTTTTTTTTAGTCCATCAAGAAATTTAATACATTTTTTTATTTCATTTAATTCAATGAATTCGTCGATCTTATGAGCTTGTTCAATAGATCCTGGTCCACAAACAACTGTACTTATTCCAATCTCTTGAAATAATCCAGCTTCTGTACCAAAAGAAACAACATTTCTTGAATTATCACCTGTTATACTTGAAACAAGTTCACACGCGTCTGATTTTTCTTCTCGATTAAAACCAACAATTTCTCCAATAATTTCTTTTTCAATCTTAGAGTTAGGATAAATTTTTCTCATTTCTGGAAGTAATTTATCTTTTATAAATTTTTCAATCTCATCATTTACAAATTCACCATCTTTTTTAACAACAGGTCTTAACTCCCAATCAACATTACATTTATCTGCAATAACATTTCTTGCTATGCCTCCGGATATACCTCCAATTTGCAGAGTTGTGTAAGGGGGATTAAAGATTGAGTTTTTTGGTGGATTTCTTTTTAAAAATTCTCTTATTTCTAAAAGTTTTTGGATAAATTTTGATGCGTACTCTACAGCATTTACTCCCTTGTCAGGTTGTGAACCATGTCCTGCTAAACCATAAAAATGAGTAGTATATTCATAGCATCCTTTGTGAGCGTCTATGATTTTCATATTTGTAGGTTCACCAACTACGCAAATTGCGTTTTTTATATTTCTTTTTTTTAATTCCTTAATTAACAATGGAGCACCTTGACATGCAGTTTCTTCATCAAAAGTAAAAGAAAAATGAAGATCTCTATCAATATTTGAATTTGAAAAAATTGGAGCATAAGCTAATAAGCATGCAAGAAATCCCTTCATATCACATGAACCCCTTCCATATAATTTTTCATTTTTAATAGTTGCCTTAAAAGGATCTGTAGACCATCCTTTTGACACTGGCACCACATCAGTATGACCAGATAAAATAATAGGTTTTTTTCTATTTTTAGTTTTAGATTTAAAAGTAGAAAAAAGATTTACCCTTTTTTTTTCAGAGTCAAAAATTTTAAAAGATTCTGCACCCAAATCACTTAAAATTTTTTCACAATAATTTACTATAGAATTATTATCCTCACCTGAAATAGATTTAAAAGCTATGAGATCTGAGAGTATTTTAATAGAATTGTTAAATGTTTTGTCTAAATTATTTTCTGTACTCATATACAAAATTAATTATATATTAATTTTATGAAAGAACAAATAACGTATGATGTATTTGATAAAATAGATATCAGAATAGGCACAGTTATTTCAGTCAAAAAAAATGAAAAAGCAAGGAAACCCTCTCTTGTTGTTGAGGTAGATTTTGGAAAAGATATAGGAATTAAACAATCTTCTGCCCAAATTACTCATTACTATAATGAAGAAAACTTAATGAATAAACAAATAATAGGTGTCTGTAACTTTGCTGAAAAAAATATAGCAGGTGTTGTATCCCAAATTTTAATACTTGGAGCAATCGACTCAGAGGGTAAAGTGGTTTTATTGCATCCATCTCAAAAAACTGAAAATGGATTACCGATTGCTTAAATATTAAGTAACTTTGCGACAAATGATAGTTTTATTAAATTGATTAATTGTGATAAATCGATTTCGATTTGAAACATTATATATATGAAACCAGGTAATAAAAACTCTTTTAAATCTTTAACAACTATTAATATAAATAATAATGATTACCATTATTATTCATTCAATTTAGCTGAAAAAAACGGTTTAGATGGTATATCTAAGTTACCAAAATCTCTAAAAGTTCTTCTCGAAAATCTCTTAAGATATGAGGATGGTAAATCTGTAACAAGGTCTCAAATTTTGGCTTTGCAAGATTGGCTAAAAAATAAAAAATCTGACACTGAAATAGCTTATAGACCCGCAAGAGTTCTTCTACAAGATTATACCGGAATACCAGCTGTAGCTGATTTAGCCGCTATGAGAGAAGCTGTTAAAGAAAAAAATAAAGACCCAAACAAAATTAATCCGTTATCCTCAGTGGATCTTGTAATAGATCACTCAGTTCAAGTTGATAAATACTCTACTTTAAACTCTCTTAAAGAGAATGTTGAAATAGAATTTCAAAGAAATGCTGAAAGATATTCTTTTTTAAAATGGGGCCAACAAGCATTTAATAATTTTAGGATTGTTCCTCCAGGAACAGGTATATGCCATCAAGTAAACTTAGAGTATCTATCTAAAGTTGTTTGGATGGAAAAATTTGATAATAAAAAATATATATTTCCCGATACACTTGTAGGTACTGATAGTCATACAACAATGGTAAATGGTCTGTCAGTTTTAGGCTGGGGTGTTGGAGGTATAGAGGCAGAGGCTGGTATGTTGGGTCAACCTATTTCAATGTTAATACCACAAGTCGTTGGATTTGAGTTAAAAAATAAACTTCCAGAGGGCACAACAGCAACAGATTTAGTTCTTACTGTCGTAAAAATGTTAAGAGATAAAGGTGTTGTTGGAAAGTTTGTTGAATTTTATGGAGAAGGTTTAAAAAATTTAACTTTAGCTGATAGAGCTACAATAGCTAACATGGCGCCAGAATATGGAGCAACTTGTGGATTTTTTCCAATTGATGATGAAACATTAAAGTATTTAGAATTTTCAGGCAGAGATAAAAATCAAATAGAGATAGTAAAAAATTATGCAATCGAACAGGGCCTTTGGGCAAGTGATGATATAGTATTTAGCGATACATTAAACCTAGACATGTCCACAGTTGTGCCTACAATATCTGGCCCTAAAAGACCTCAAGATAAAGTTCTTCTTACTAATTCATCAAAAAATTTTAATGAAAATTTTAAAAAAAATACAGGAAGAAATGACGTTGTAGAAGTAAATGTTAAAAATACTGATTTTAGTATTAAAGATGGTTCAATTTTAATAGCTGCAATAACGTCTTGTACAAATACTTCAAACCCAAATGTACTTATAGGAGCAGGACTTTTAGCAAAAAAAGCCTGTGATCTTGGTTTAAACTCAAAACCTTGGGTAAAGACATCCCTTGCGCCAGGCTCTCAAGTAGTAACAGATTACCTAGAAAGAGCTGGACTTAACATTCATCTTGATAAATTAGGTTTTAATTTAGTTGGTTATGGCTGCACTACCTGTATCGGAAATTCTGGACCGCTAGCAGATAATATATCTGAGGCAGTAAGCAAAAATAATTTGTATGCAGTTTCAGTTCTTTCCGGTAATAGAAATTTTGAGGGAAGAATATCTCCTTTAATCAAAGCTAATTATTTGGCATCCCCTCCATTAGTTGTCGCTTATGCACTGGCAGGAGATATGAATATAGACCTCTATAAAGATCCATTAGGAAAATCATCCGATGGAAATGACGTATATTTAAAAGATATTTGGCCCTCAAATAAAGAAATTGAGGATACATTAAAAAAATCTTTAAACCCAAGTATGTTTGTTAAAAGATACTCAAATATCTCTAAGGGACCTGAGCAATGGCAGAAAATAAAAACAGATGATAGTAGTATTTATAATTGGGATATTAATTCCACGTATGTCAAAAAACCTCCTTTTTTTGAAAACATTAAAGATACTCCAGAAAAATTTAAAAATATTGAAAACGCAAGACCACTTTTGATATTAGGTGATATGATCACAACAGATCATATATCACCCGCAGGATCTATACAAAAAGAAAGTCCTACAGGCGAATATTTCATGAAAAATCAAGTGCTTCAAAAAGATTTTAATTCATATGGTTCGAGAAGAGGAAATCATGAAGTTATGATGAGAGGTACTTTTGCAAATATAAGGATTAAAAATGAGATGGCACCTGGCACAGAAGGTGGATTTACAAAACTTTATCCAGAGGAAAAAGTTATGCCAATTTATGATGCAGTAGTTGAATATAAAAAAAGAGGAACGGATTTAGTAGTTATTGGTGGTAAAGAGTATGGAACCGGTTCATCAAGAGACTGGGCCGCTAAAGGTACAAAATTACTAGGAATCAAATCTGTTTTGGCAGAGAGTTTTGAGAGAATACATAGATCAAATTTAATTGGAATGGGAATATTACCTTTGCAATTTATTGATGATATTAACAGATTGGAATTACAGTTAAAAGGATCTGAATTAATATCAATTTATGGAATCGAAGAGGGACTTAAACCCGGGGATAAAGTAACTGTAGAATTTAAATATCTTAACGGAGACACAAAGAAAATTAAAATGCTATCTAGAATTGATACCCATAATGAGCTTGAATACTTTAAGCATGGTGGAATATTACAATATGTTTTAAGAAACATGATCTAAAATGGATGAAGATATTTCAATAATCAATCAAAATACCAGAAATGAATATATTAAAAATTTTTTTAAAAAAAATTTTAAAAAGCTATTATTTATTATTTCTATTTTTTTATTAATTTTATTATCTTTTTTTATCTACGAAAGTCTTAAAAAAAATAAAAGATATACTTTAGCAAAAAAATATAACGATATAATTATTAATAATAAAAACTACACCAATCCATATATCATAGAGAATTTAAAGTTTATAATAGATAAGAAAGATAAAGTATATTCACCTCTAGCGCTTTATTATTTGTTAGACAATAATTATATTAATAGTCAAAATGATATTAACCTTTTATTTGATAAAATAATTTCAATTAAACAATCAAATGAGAAAAAACATTTAATTATTTTCAAAAAGGCTTTATTTAATTTAGATAACTTTACTGAAAATCAAATGTTAGAAACTTTAAACCCTGTTATAAATTCAGATTCAGTATGGAAAGCTCACGGCTTACTTCTTATGGCTGAATTTTACTTAGATAAAAAAGAATTAATTAAATCAAAAGAATTTTTTACAAAAGTGAGTGAGATAGAAAATTTAAATCAAAGCATAAAGCAGGATGTGCAAAAAAAACTAAGTAGAGAGTTTAGTGAGTAAATATTTTATTCTTATTTTTTTATTTTTATATGGTTGTTCTTTAAATCCAAACTCAAAATTTTGGAGTGAGACCAAAAAAGCAAACGTAGACAATTCTGTGTCTAAAGTATTATTCAAAAGCAAAAAGCCAAATGAATCAGAATTTAATCAACAGCTGAAAATTACTCTGCCAAAAGTAAAAAAATATAAATTTGATAATTTATCTAATAATGACGGCTTTGTTAATTTTCTTAGTTTTAATGAAAATTTATCAAAATATAAATTTAATAGAATTGAAAAATTTTCAAGCTTTGAACCAGAGCTTCTAATAAGTAATAATAGTCTAATTTTCTTTGATGACAAAGGTACATTAATTAAATTTAATGAATTATCAAAAGTTTTATGGAAAAAAAATTATTACTCTAAATCTGATAAAAAATCACAACCTATTCTTTTTCTAGCATCTGAAAATAACAATATTTTTGTAGCTGATACTGCAGCTAATTATTATGTGGTAGATGATTTTACAGGTGATTTAAAATGGAAAAAAAAACATTCATCCTCCTTTAACTCACAAATTAAAATTAAAAATGGAAAGGTTTTTGTTGTAGATTTAGAAAATACTTTAAGATGTTTTTCTATTAAAGATGGTAAAACTATTTGGTCGGTACCAACTGATTTGACAATAGTAAGTTCACAAAAAAAACAATCTATAATAATAGATAAAAACACAGTATACTTTACAAATTCCATAGGCGATATAACTGCTGTTGATTTTGAAACAGGAGAAATTATATGGCAAACACCAACTCAAAATATTGAATTTTCAACTAACATTACCTTAAGAACTTCAGACTTAATATCAGATGGAGAAACATTATTTTTCTCAAACAACAAAAATGAGTTTTTTGCAATAGATATGCAAACTGGGATTTTGAAGTGGAAACAAGAAATTAATTCAGAGTTAAGACCAGTGACCATATCAAATTATATAGTGACCGTTACTAATGAAGGGTTATTAGTTGTATTAGATAAAAATAATGGGAATATTTTGAGAATAAATGATATTTTAAAAAATATAAAACAAAAAAAGAGAAAGGAATATTTACCATCAGGTTTTATAATTGGTTCATTAAATCTTTATCTTACTACTAACAATGGTAGACTTTTTATTATTAATTTTAAAGATTCTAAAATAGATAAAATTTTAAAATTGGATAAAGAAAAAATTCAAAGACCAGTATTTTTTAAAGGAAAATTATATATAGCAAAAGATAATTCAATAATTAAAATGAATTAATGATTTTAAAATTTTTAGAAAAAATTGGGCGTAAAAAAGTTGTATTAGACAGAGGACCTTCTCATCCAAAATTTAATGAAGCAAAACCATGGATGAATAGATATTATTTAATTTTTAGGCACAGACCTAAATGGTTTCCATTTAATATTTTAATACACGAAATGCTTGCCGATGACCATGGTGAAGGGGTACACAATCACTTATTCCCTTTTATAACTATTATTCTAAGAGATGGTTATTGGGAAACTCTTAAAAGCGGTAGACATTGGAGACCACCTGGTTACATAGGATTTAGATCTGCTAATACTCATCATAGAGTTGATTTAAAACCTGGAACAAAACCTTTAACACTTTTTATCTCAGGACCATTTGGACTAAGGAAAGGACCAAGATCAGAATATGGAATTGATTTTAATATTAAAAAAAAGTGATACAAAAATTTTTTAACCTAGTAGTTAACACATCTGGTCAAAGACTATACGAAATTACGGATAAAACAATCGAATGGATTGAAAAAAATAATTTTACCAATGGAATGTTGAACATGAGTATTCAACACACTAGTGCATCACTTATAGTACAAGAAAATGCAGATCCAGATGTTCAAAAAGACTTAATTAATTATTTTGACAAGTTAGTCCCTATGGATGAAAAGTTATATATTCATTCCTCTGAAGGGAAAGATGATATGCCAGCACATATAAAATCTGCACTTACTAACAACCAAATTTCATTAAGCATAAAAGAGTCGAAATTAATTTTAGGAACTTGGCAAGGTATTTATTTGTTTGAGCATAGATTAGATAGTCATAAAAGAACTATCGTTCATCATTACATTGGTGATTAATTTTTTTTTATACTTTGAAACGCCTTTAAAGCCTCAGCTCTTGCTTGTTCGTGTATAACTATCGGTTTAGGATAATCTTTGCCTATAACAGTATTTATGGCTTTTTGATATTTATCTTCCATTTCCCACGGTTTATGGACATATTTAGATGGGACTTTACTTAGTTCAGGAACCCATTTCTTAACATATGTTCCCTCTTTATCAAACTTTTCACCCTGTAATATAGGATTGAAAATTCTAAAATATGGAGCTGCATCTGCACCGCATCCAGCTACCCATTGCCATTGTGCTACGTTGTTTGCTTCATTAAAATCTAATAAACAATTTCTAAAATGTTTTTCACCCTCGACCCAATTTATCCTCAAGTGTTTAACTAAAAATGAACCTACAACCATTCTTATTCTATTATGCATCCAACCTGTTTCATATAACTGTCTCATTCCAGCATCTACAATAGGATAACCAGTCATACCTCGCTTCCATGCATTCAAAAATTCTTTGTTCTTTACCCAGGGGAATCTATCGAATTCTTTTCTGAGATTCCCTTTAAGCATTTCTGGGAAATAGTTTATTAAACTATGTGAAAATTCGCGCCAACCAATTTCATTAACATATTTTTTTATACCAATATTTTTTGGTTTTATTTCGTTACATTTTCTCCAAATTGAACTTACATGTATCTGACCACTTCTTATATATGGAGAAAGTCTGGATGTTCCATTGATACTTGGATAGTCTCTTAAGGTACCATAATCTTTTACTTTTTTATTAATAAAATTTTGTAGTAATTTCCCAGCATCATTTTCTGAAGGCGTCCAATATTTTTCAAATTTTTTGTACCAATTTTTAGTTGGAAGTATCTTCTCAGGTTTCGCTTTATTTTTGAATAAACTTTTAATCTTTTTTAATTTTTTTAAAGATTTATTTTTTAGCGGAACACTTTCAATATAATAATTTTCAGCATTTCTCCAAAAAGGACTATAAACCTTAAATGGAGTACCATCATTTTTCGTAATTTCGTTATATTCATTTAGAACATTTCCTTTGAAAAATTTATAATTTATTTTATTTTTTTCTAATTCTATTATTATTTCTTTATCTTTTTTTAGTTCTTGTGGTTCATAAATTTTGTTCCAATAAACTGCGATATCTTTTGACTTAAATTTTTTAAAAAAGTTTATTTGGTTATCCTCAATAATTTCTAAACTTATATTATTTTTTAGCAGATCCTCATTTAAGCTATTTAAAGACTTAGATATCCACCACTTTTGAGCTTCTCTAATATTGTCAAAATCTTTTTTATCATAAATATAAATTGCAGAAACAAATTCATGATTGTTTGTTGCAAAAGATAGTGCAGGGTTATCCTGTAATCTAAAATCATCTCTTATCCAAACTATAGAATTTTTAATCATATTTTTAATCTCTGATTACCTATTTTGTACAATTTATTATATAAATTTTTATCTGTATTACCTTCACATCCAATTATTAAAATATTAGATTTGTCATTTATTTCTAATTTTTTTTTCACAAGTGAATCATTGCAACAAGAAATTAAACTTATCACACCAGAAGTAGAACATTCCCCAGCAATTATTTTTTTATAGCTAAATTTTTTTTTTGCTAACATTGTTAAAGTTTGAGGCACATATTTATCTGATACACTCACGCAATTATTTACAGCATTTTTTAAAATTCGCCATGGGACCAAAGATACTTCTGCACAAGACATTCCACCCATAATACTCTGTTTTTGAATATTAACTTTTTTAAGCGATCCAAATTTAATGCTTTTCATCACGCAATTTGCATTCTCTGGTTCAACAACAATTATTTTTGGAATTCTTTTAAAATATTTAGCAATTCCACTTATCATTCCTGCTGCCATTCCACCAACTCCAGCTTGTAGAAAAACATGTGTAATGTAATGATTTGTTTGATTAGAAATTTCTTTGATCATTACCGAATATCCAGCCATTGTTAATTTAGGAACATATTCATAATTTCTCCAGGCAACGTCTTGAACAATTTTCCATCCTTTCTTTTTAGATATTTCTTTACAAACTTTAAGAGATTTTTCATAATTTCCTTTTACCTTAATTACATCAGCTCCGAGTTTTTCCATCTCAAGACCTCTAGTGTCACTCACATTTTCACTAATAAAAATTTTACATCTTGCACCTATTTTTTTTGTTCCCCAAGACACAGATTTTCCATGATTTCCGGCTGTTGCGGTTGATATTGTTACTTTTTTCTTACCTTTAACAATTTTTTCTACTGCGTAAGCCCCACCTAGAGCTTTAAAAGATTTTAAACCAAATCTCTTAGACTCATCTTTGTAAAAAATGTTATTTGTATGCAATTTTTTAGACAATATACTTAGATTAATTAGAGGGGTTTTTTTATATCCTTTCCATTTTGAAATTACTCTATGTGCGTCTAATAGATGCTTTTCTGGTAGTACTTTAAGTATCTTTTTCCTGTTAAAATTAAAATTTTTATTAGTAGTAAATTCAGAAAATTTAAAATTTAAATATTTTTTTGTCATTTATCTTATTAAGTTATGTTAAAAATTTTTAAACGTATAGGTGTATTTTATTATAATATTAATGAAATAATTATTTAATTTTATACTTATTAATGCTAGCCTAATCATATCTAAGAACTAATTACGGAGGAAATATGAAACACTGTGAAGAAGCTGATGGTTTAATGGCTCCTGATAAAGATACTGATGGATTTGTCTTTAACCATCTAATGCTAAGAATAAAAGATCCCAAAAAAACATTAAATTTCTACTCAAAATTGATGGGAATGAGACTAATTAAAAAATTTGACTTTCCAACAATGAAGTTTTCATTATATTTTTTAGGCAATCTCACTGATGATGAAATTGCAAATGTACCAAAAGATAACTTTGATAGATCAGCATGGACTTTTACTCAAAAAGGAATGCTTGAGTTTACACATAATTGGGGATCAGAAAATGATGATAAAGTAAAATTCCATGACGGGAATGCAGAGCCAAAAGGATTTGGACACATATGTTTTTCAGTTCCAGATATATATGCGGCATGTAAAAAATTTGAGGAAAATGGAGTTGAATTTGTAAAAAAACCAGACGATGGATCCATGAAAGGTTTGGCTTTTATAAAAGATCCAGATGGATATTGGATTGAAATTGTTCAATCAAAAAAAGTTGCAAATATCGTCAAAGAAATGGGAAAAATTTAACAAGATTTTTCAATCTGAAGTTGTTTAAAATAATTTTTTTCGTTGCGAATTATTATCAATATAATTGACTTCTTTTTTTAGATCATGTTAAATTTATAATATAAAATTTATCATTAGATAAATTTAAGTTAAATTTTGAGAGTGCCACTTGAAGCCCTCAAGCTTCCCGCTCTCAACAATTGGAGGAAGAATAGATGAAAATAACAAGACGAGAACTTCTAATTAGTGCTGGATCTTTGCTCGCTTACTCACAGTTGGGTTCACTAGCTAATGCTGAAGTTAATATCGCTGCACAGCCAGGTGATCAAGAAATGATCGCTTCTATGTGCAAAGCTCTATATCCGCATGATAGATTCCCAATGAGTATCTACATGGATGTAGCTGCTGGAGCTATCAAAAAAGGAAATGCAGATACAGGTGCAAAAATTTCCTTTAGAGCTGGTTTAGATGGCTTGAAAATTAACAAGTTCGATAAGATGAACTTTAAGAAACAAACTAAATACCTAAAATCAATAGAAAACACACCGTTCTTTGGCTTAGTAAGAGGTCATACGGTAGTAGCACTTTATGATCACAAAGAGGTTCACAAAATCTTTGGATACCAAGGTGCAAGCTTTGATAAAGGTGGATACAAAGACGGCGAATACAATGACCTGTCATGGTTACCGGAGCCAAGAATTGAAGAGCATCCAGATTTGACTGCTTTTCTAGACGACAGCTCGCCGAAAAAATATGCGTCTTTGAAAATTAAAAAAACATTTTAACTAGGGGAGATATATAAATGAAAATAGACAAAAAAGAAAAAGCTGTTGTCGTTATAGGATCTGGTCCTGGTGGCGCACAAGTAGCTTATCAATTAACTAAACAGGGTATTCCTGTTGTTCTCTTAGAAGCTGGAAGACGTATTATGAAAGAAGAGTACGTAAACGAAGAATGGCCAGCTTTCAGCCAAATGGCTTGGTTGGATAAGAGAACTATGTCAGGTAACGCTAGAATAGTTAAAGACTTTAATGGTTTACCAACATGGTTAGTAAAAGCTGTGGGTGGAACTGCTACACACTGGGCAGGTGCTACTCCACGTTTTCTTGACTATGAATGGAAAACTAAATCAACATACGGAAGCGTTGACGGTGCAACTCTAATGGACTGGCCGATCGATGGTAAAGAAATGAAGCCTTACTATGTAAAGGCAGAAGATGCTATCGGATCAACACATAGAGGTGGACGTCCTCCATTACCAGCAAACAACAACTATAAAGTTTTTGCTGAAGGAGCAAAAAGAAACGGTTACAAGTTCTATGCAACAGGACCTTACGGTACTAATGCAGCTCCATATGATGGAAGACCAGCATCAATTCAAGATGGTTTTAATTTCCAAGGTGATAAAAATGGTTCAAAATGGAATCCAAACGTAAGTGAAATTCCAAAAGCCCTTGCAACTGGAAAATTAGAACTAAGAACAAACTCTCAAGCTGTTCAGATAACTACTGACAGTTCAGGAAAAGCTGATGGTGTTTTATACATGGACACAAAAACTAAAGCTTTACACAGACAAGAAGCTAAAGTTATTTGTGTTGCTGGTAACTCAATTGAGACACCAAGATTGTTCTTAATGAGTGCTTCATCAAGATTTCCAAATGGTTTAGCTAACAGCTCAGATCAAGTTGGAAGAAACTACATGAGACACTTAACAGGTTCAGTTTATGCTACATTTGATAAGCCAGTTAACTTCTTTAGAGGAGAGACTATGGCTGGGTTCTTAGCAGATGAAGTAAAACACAATCCTAAAAGAGGTTTCGTAGGTGGATACTATCTTGAGACATTAGCTTTAGGACCATCATTCTTAGGAGCTTTCTTAGATCCAGGTAAATGGGGTAAGAAATTTGCTGACATGATGGATGGATATCAAAATATGGCTGGTATGTGGATTGTAGGTGAAGATATGCCTCAAGCAAACAACAGAATAACTTTAGGATCTGCAAAAGACGCTTTTGGTCTTCCTGCTCCTAACGTTCACTTTGATGATCACCCGAATGATACTGCAATGAGAAATCATGCGTATGAAAAAGGTGAAGCAATATACAAAGCTGTTGGTGCAACACAAACATACAGAGTTACACCATATCCACACACACACAATCTTGGCTCTATGAGAATGAGCGCTAAGGCAAAAGATGGTGTTGTAGATAAATGGGGCAGATGCCATGATGTGAAAAACCTTTTTGTATCAGATGGTTCTGTCATGACTACAGGTGCAGCATGTAACCCAACATTAACGATTACTGCATTAGCTATTAGACAAGGTGAATATCTTGCTGATCAACTAAAAAAAGGTAACGTTTAATTAATTAATTTAAAAAGGCCCCATATTCATATATGGGGCCTTTTTTTTATACCTAATTTTAAATTAATCGCTAAACAACTAATAAAAATTTTATATCAATTTATAAAACTAAGTATTAATTTGATTGTAAAAAATTTTATATCATGAAAAATATTTTAATTATTGGTGCAGGAGCAATGGGTTCAGCATTTTCAGTACCATGTGTTGAAAATAATAATAATGTATCTCTTATTGGGACTCACCTCGAAGATAGTTTGATTGAAACAATTAAATCTAAAAATAATTTTCATCCAAAATTAAATATAAGTTTGCCTTCAAAATTAAGAGTAGAAAAAATTGGAAAACTTGATGATTTGATGAAGGAAATACCTGATGTGTTGGTTGTTGGAGTAAGTTCTATCGGAATTGACTGGTTTGTAGATAAAATTGCAGACAAAATTGATAACAAAACCTCTTTGGTAATACTTACCAAAGGTCTCTCTATTGTTAATAAAAAACTCAGCACTATTTCAGATAAGATAAAAATAATGTTAAGTGAAAAAGGAATTGAATATACAAATATATCTGCAATCAAAGGCCCTTGTTTAGCAGCTGGTCTAGCTAACAAAATTAGAACAAGCACATTAATTGCAAGCCCTAATATTGATGAAGCCAAAAAATTACAAAAAATAATTTCAACAGATTATTATTCAACAGAAATTTCAGAGGATCTTAATGGCGTTGAATTATCTGGAGCAATTAAAAATATTTATTCTATGATTATTGGAGCCTCAGAGGGACTGAGTAGTTCATCTGCAAAAAG
Source organism: Pelagibacteraceae bacterium AG-426-E17 (assembly GCA_003210095.1). GTDB lineage: Bacteria > Pseudomonadota > Alphaproteobacteria > Pelagibacterales > Pelagibacteraceae > Pelagibacter. The sequence goes on along the minus strand of QCNP01000001.1, from coordinate 46,529 downwards.
CGAGGTTAAATCTAAATATTTTCACAATACATCCGCTTCATTAATACATAAATCAATTTCTGAAATGGCAAAATTTGTAAAATACTATGGAGGTAAATCAGATACTGTTTATGGATTAGCTGGACTTGGAGATTTGTATGTAAGCGCAATTGGTGGAAGAAATAGTCAAATGGGAAAATACTTAGGTGAGGGATTCCTATACAAAGAAGCTAAAAAGAAATTTATGGACGAAGTTACTGTTGAGGGAGCAGAACTTGCAATTGAAGTAGGAAAAAAATTAAAACAAGATTTAAATGAAAAAGATTTTCCTCTTATGTTAAGCATTATTGAATGTATTTGTGAAAATAAAAAATTAGAAATCAGTTGGTGATATTTTAATTAATCTTTAATCATGACAATTAAATTATTAATAGTTGAAGGAAACCTACAAGAGGAAAATCAAAATTTTAAAAATGCTGGCATTCAAACACATACTGAAAGTTTGAAAGACAGTCTTGCTTACATTACCAAAGACCTCGACATAGATGTTGTTAATCCATCTGCTGATCCTAAAATTTTTGAAAATATTGGAAATTTAGAAAAATATGATGGGACAGTGTGGGGTGGTAGTAGTTTAAATATTTATAATAATACTGATGAAATTAAGAGACAAATATTGTTTATGAAAGAATGTCAAAAAAAAATAAAAAAGATTTTAGCAATTTGTTGGGGCATGCAAGTTGCTGTGGTTGCTGCAGGGGGGGAGGTTAAAAAATCATCTAATGGATCTCATATAGGTATTGCTTTTGATATTGAATTAAACCCTAATGGTCAAAGACATCCTATCTACAAAGGTAAAAAAAATAAATTTTGTTCACCAGCTTTCAATTTTGATGAAGTGGTTACTTTACCAAAAAATGCAACTCTATTAGCTTCAAATAATATCAATAAAATTTCAAGCATATCTTTTAATCATGAAAAAAGTGAAATATGGGGAATTCAGTATCATCCAGAGATTAAATATGAAAAAATGATAGAATTAATTAAATTTAGAAAAGATAGATTAATAAATCAAAGAAAAGCTTTTAGATCATATGATGAAATCGATCATCACATAAATTTGATAAAAAATGAATTATCAAAATCTGAAATAAATCATAGAATGATAGAATTAAAGAACTGGCTAGGTAGTATAAATGGAAATTAAATCTAAAAATGACATCATAGATTATTTTGCATCAGGCATTAAGCAAGATAAATTAATAGGTGTTGAGAATGAGCAGTTTTTATTCAACATTAAAACAAAAAAAAGAGCTGAATATGAAAATATTAAAAAATTATTACAAATTTTTATAACAAAATTTGGCTGGCAAGAAATAAAAGAAAACGAAAATTTAATAGGGCTAAAATTTAATGGTAAATCAATATCGCTAGAGCCAGGAAATCAAATTGAGTTATCAGGGGACAAATTAAAAAATATCCATGAGGTTTGTGTAGAGTTACATAATTTTCAAAAAGAATTAGACTCAGCTTGTTTTGATACTAATTTAACAAACATGGCAACAGGGTATGATCCTGTGACTAAATTAAAGGATGCACCCAATAATCCAAAAGAAAGGTACAAAATAATGACAAATGAAATGCCAAAAGGTGGCGAGCTAAGTTTGAATATGATGTACCAAACATCTGGAACGCAAGTAAATATGGACTATAGCTCTGAAGAAGATTTTAAAAAAAAATTTAAGTTGATGTGTTACTTAACACCTTTAACAATTGGCATATTTGCTAATTCAGCCGTATATGAAAACAGAGCAAGTGGTTATTTATCTTATCGTGCAAAAGTCTGGCAAAATACCGCAAGAGCAGGTTTACCTAAAATATTTTTAGAAAACATGGATTTTGAAAAATACGCGGATTTCATTATTAAATTTCCTTTATTATTTATTGAAAAAAATAACTCTTACCATTATGGAGGTGACCAAACATTCAAAGACTTTATGGAGGGAAATTTACAATCTAACAAATCTATACCGACTGATAAAGATCTTGGACTACATTTAAGTACAATATTTACCGAGGTGAGATTGAAAAAATATTTAGAGGTTAGATCAATAGATGAGTGCGAATGGGATTGTCATTGCGCAGGGCCCGCATTTTATACTGGTTTAATTTACGGGAATTTAGAGGAATCTTTAGATGTAATAAAAAAATGGGACCAAAGTGAAATTTTAAATGCATATTATGACTCACCTAAAAAAGGTTTAAACACACTTATAAATAATAAAACCATTTTAGAATGGGGTAAAATTTTCCTAGATATTTCAAAAGATGGTCTAAAAAAAAGAAAATATATAAATAGCAATAATCAAGATGAGACAGTTTTTTTAAAAAATGTTGAGAATATATTAAATGAAAAAAAAACTAGAGCCGAAAAGGTATTGGAAAAATTATAAATATGGCCGAAAAAATATTAGCAATACAAGGTAACTCTTTTAAAAATCTCAACATTATCACAGACACAACATATCTTTTAGCCCTAGAGGCACAAAGAAGAAATTATAAGATTTACTGGTACGAGACAAAAGATATAAATTTTATAAATTCTAAATTAATCGCTGAGGTTTGTCATATTAAATTTTTAGAAAATAATAAAACTTACTTTAAAATTATATCAAGAAAGAAGTTTGAATTAAAAAAATCAAAAGTTATTTTTATAAGGCAAAATCCACCTTTCAATATGGATTATGTAACTTCTACATTATTCTTAGACACTATAAAAGATAGTGTAAAGATAGTTAATGACCCAACCTCTATCAGAAATATATCTGAAAAATTATTTTCAATTAATTTTAAAAAACTTATGCCACCAACAATTTTCACTAAAAATTTAGATGAAATTAAAAAATTTATAAAAATTAACAAAAAAATTGTGTTAAAGCCTATACATGGGTATGCAGGAAAAGATATAATTTATATTAGCGGCATAACAAATATAAAAAAAATTCGACAATATTTAAAAAAAATTGGCCATGTTATGGCTCAAAGATATTTACCAGGAATTAAATATGGTGATAAAAGAGTTTTTATAATTAACGGCAAAGTTAAAGGTGCAATAAGCCGTGTACCTTCCTCAAATTCAATTTTATCAAATCTATCCCAAGGGGGCAAAGCTGTAAAAACTACTCTTAGCAAGAAAGAGATTAACGTTTCAAATCAAGTAGCTAAAGTTTTAAAAAAAAATGGAATATTTTTTGCAGGTATAGATCTAGTTTCTGGTTATCTAATTGGCGATATAAATGTAACATCACCAACTGGGCTTCCTCAATTTAAAGAATTAACAGGAGTAAATCTTGCAAAAAATTATTGGGACGAGCTAGAAAAATTAAAATAAACCCTCTACCTGACCTTTTTTATTTAATTTAATTTTGTCTGCAGCAGGAATTTTTGGCAATCCTGGCATAGTCATGATTGATCCACATATCACAACAATAAATTCTGCTCCGGACGATAGTCTTACGTCTCTAATTGGTATTTCATGATTTGTTGGTGCACCTTTTAATTTTGGATCAGTAGAAAAACTATATTGAGTTTTTGCCACACAAACTGGAAAATTTTTAAACCCATTATTTTCAAAAGTCTTTAATTTTTGTTTAATCTCCTCTGTTGCTGTAATTTTATCAGCTCCATATATTTCTTTTGCAATAATTTCAATTTTTTCCCATAAACTTTTACTATCGTCATACAAGAATTTAAATTTTTGTTTTTTTGAATTATTACAAACTCGTACAACTTTTTTTGCTAAATCAACTGTTCCTGCTCCACCTTCTGCCCAGTGTTTACAATTACTAACTTCAACATTTAAATTTTTACAAAAATTTATTATCGTTTGTATTTCATTTTTAGTATCTAAAACAAAATGATTAATCGCGACTATTGGCTCTATGCCAAATTTTTTAATATTATTTATATGCCTGTCTAAATTTGATAATCCTTCTTTTAAAGCATCAATATTCTCAGTTTTTAAATTTTCTTTTTCCACACCACCATGCATTTTTAAAGCACGAACTGTGGCAACTATAACAACACAACTTGGTTTTATATTTGCTTTTCTACATTTAATATCTAAAAATTTTTCAGCGCCAAGGTCAGCACCAAAACCTGCTTCTGTTACTACATATTTGGATAGCTTTAAAGCTGACTTAGTTGCAATTACTGAATTACATCCGTGAGCAATATTAGCGAACGGTCCTCCATGAATTATAGCCGGGTTATGCTCTAGACTTTGAGTAACATTTGGCCTAATTGCTTCTTTAAGAAGGACTGTCATTGGACCTTGAGCATTTAAGTCTTTTGCATAGACTGGTTTATTATTTTTATCATAAGCAATTGTAATGTTTCCAATTCTTTTTTCTAAATCAGACAAATCATTAGATAAACAGAAAATTGCCATCACCTCAGATGCCACAGTAATATCAAAACCATCTTCTCTAGCAAAATCCTTTGCTACTCCTTTAGTATTTATATCTATAAATCTTAAAGCCCGATCGTTCATATCTACAACTCTTTTCCAAACAATTTTTTTTTCATCAATGTTAAGTTTATTTCCCCAATAAATATGATTATCGATTAAAGCCGAAAGAAGGTTATGTGCTGATGTAATAGCATGAAAGTCACCAGTGAAGTGAAGATTTATTTGTTCCATAGGAACTACCTGTGCATTACCACCCCCAGCTGCACCTCCCTTCATTCCGAAAGAAGGGCCAAGACTAGGCTCTCTCAAACAAACAATAGATTTTTTTCCAATTTTATTTAATCCATCATTTAAACCTACTGATGTTGTAGTTTTACCTTCTCCAGCTGGTGTTGGTGTAATTGCTGTTACAAGAATAAGATGACCATCTTTTTTATTTTTAAGTTTATCCAAGAATTCAAAATTTATTTTAGCTATGTGTCTTCCCATGGGACTAAAAGCTTTTGGGTTATCAGGAACATTTATTTTTTTTAAAATTTTTGAGATAGGTTTAAGTTTACAACTTCTTGCAATCTCTATATCAGATTTAAATTTTTTCATTACTCGAGTTTTTTATGGGTGTTTATACTTTATTTGTCTAGTTTAAAAGAAATATTTATAATGGACATTTAATTACATAATACATATCTTTAGTGATGAAAAAAAATTTCCGCTTTTTCGATAATAGACAAAAATATCTACTTTTTGTTACCACCACTAATGAAAAAAATAAAATTGCTGATGCTCTAAAGCCAATTGTTCAAAATTTAAAACCTAAAAATCCTGCATTAAAAGTTTTTGATGCTGGTATGGGAGATGGGTCTTTACTTATGAATGTAATGAGACAATGCCATCAAAAAATGCCCAACATTCCTTTGCTAGTCTCAACAAAAGAAATTAGCATGGAGGATGTTAGGCTTGGTTTAGAAAAACTCCCAGATAGATTTGCTGAACACAAAAATACTGTTTTTGTAATATCAAATTTAAATTATGTTGAATCTACTTCTTTAAAATCAAGAAATATTAAAAAACAAAAAAAAATGAATTGGAAAGTTGTAAAACTTAAAGGAAATTCATCTTTAGATTTTTCAAATCAATTAAGAAAACTTAATCAAGAATTCCTAGCAAAAAAATGGCAAGTTGAAACAAACCCTAAAACTGGTACATCAACTTATAAAGAACCATCAGTAATAGTAATTTACCGAAAAGATCAAGAATTTGTTCTTAAAAATGTAATTCCACAAAAAAATAGTGGCAAAACCGATTATGATTTAATTATTGCATCTCAACCATATCGATCAAGAGTTTCTGCTGAAAAAAAAGTAAAATATGTGATTGATCCAATGTTAAGATCTTTAGCTAAAAAAGGAAAATTAGTTGTAGTGCACGCATGTGGCGGAGATCCAGGCAATAAGATAATTAAAAAGTTGTGGCCGAATGAAAATCCATTCCCTTACCTATATTCCTCAATTGAGAAATACATAAAATCTAATACAGAAAAATCATTTTTAAAAACTTTGAAATTTCATAAAGTCAAAAAAATTAGCTATGTTTTAAGAGCTCTACCAAATGAGATAAAAGGTGGTATTGCTACTTCTTTAATTTTTTCAGCTTGGAATGCTGCAGTATATGTTAATCAAATGACTGATGAGCAAATTTTTAAAGTACAAAGATCAAAAAATTACCAAAAAATAGTTCAACAAGTGGTTAATAAATATAAAGGCTTGTATTTTAAAAATGAACTATTCGTCATAGAAAAAAGATAATCAATTAATTTTTAAAGTTTTAGGGACATGTAACATGAGTTTGGGTCTTCTACGTAATGACTGAAAGGTTTACATTCTGTAAAACCTGAATTTTTAAATAACTTACGAGCTGGTAGAAAAAATTCACCTGACCCTGTCTCGACACTAATTTTTTGAATATTTAATTGTCGAGATTTTTCAACAAGAACTTTTATAATTTTTTTCCCATAACCTTTGTTTCTAAAAGGATCGGCAACACGAATTGATTTGAATTCACCATGCTTAGGATCTAAAAATTTTAAAGCTCCACAACCAATTAACTCATCGTTTTCATATATACTCCAAAACTTAATACTTTTGTCTTGCAAACCCTCAGTGTCTAGTACGTGAGTACTTCCCTCAGGTGAAACTGATCTTAATTCGATAAAATGTTTTTTTAAAAGTTGATTAACTTCAGGATTATCAAAATTACCTTCAATAGTTTTCATATTAATTGAATATCTATATTGAATATTTAATTTATCAAACAAAAACTAATCTAATATTTCTTGTAGAGGTCTTATTTCTCCAATTTTAAAAATAATGGCATCTTTTTTTTGAAAGCCATAATTTTCTGCATTATTTTTAAAACGAATAGGGGGTTCCATAATCGGTTCTAAAGAAAGCACAAAGGTACCCCAATGAGTTCCTATCACTTTTCTACTTTTAAGATCTTTTGCAACTTGTAAAGCTTCTTCTGGATTTGTGTGGTAAATAGATTTCTCAAACATCGGTCTAAAGTCATATGCACCTATATTAATCATTGTAAGATCAACTGGACCAAATTTTTCACCAAGTTTTTTATATATTTGGCCATACCCAGTATCACATGCAAATAGTATTTTCTTATTTTTATATTCAATTAAAAAATTTCCCCAAAGTGTTTTGTTAGTATCTGTCAAACTTCTTTTTGACCAATGAACAGCTGGTAACAATGTTATTTTTAAATCATTTATTTCAATTGTTTGGTACCAATCTAGCTCATTAACTTTTTTGTAATTGTATTTAGTAAAATACTTACCTAACTTAAGAGGTACAATCACATCTGCATCTTTATAAGGAAACTTTCTGATTGTTGCAGTATCTTGATGGTCATAATGGTTATGCGTGAGTAAAAATAAATCTACTTTAGGTATTTCTTTCAAATTTAAAGCTGGATCAACATATCTTTTTGGACCAAATATTAATGGTCCTGCATTTTTAGAAAAAACCGGGTCAGTTATAATAGTCGTATTTCCAAGTTTTATTAAAAAAGTAGCATGCCCAATCCAACCAATATAATCTTTATCTTTGTATAGTTCTAAATTTTTTAAAACCTCATTTTTATTTAAAACATGGCTTTTAGGTACTGTCATATCTAATTTTTTTTTCTCTTTATTAAAAGTACTCCAAGACCATTTTACTTTTCCAGAGCGTTCTGGTGAGCCTTCGGGATTTTTAAACGTTCCGTCAGACTGATGATGTAAAGGTTTATTTTCCATTGCTATAGTGGCTGTAATAATAATTAAAAATAAAATAAATAAAAATTTTTTCATTTATTTTCAATTATAGTTAAGTGGCCCATTTTCCTTTTAGGTTTAATTTGTTTTTTTAAATAATCAAAAAAAAATTCATTTTCAGTATATTTTTTATTTCTGTAATTATTTATTTCGTCGCCAATAATATTTATCATTTTTGCATTACATAATTTTTCTAGTTTTATTTTTTCTAATCCACAAACAGCCCTGATATGATTTTCAAATTGACTAATATTATAGGTATTTATAGTTAAATGACCTGAATTGTGAACTCTTGGTGCAATTTCATTTACATATAAATTTTGCTCTTTATCTATAAAAAATTCAACACATAGAGTTCCAACATATTTAAGTTCTTCAGAAATAAGTTTGGCCCATTCTTGAGATTTTTCAAAATGAGACAGATTAATTTGAGCTGGAATAGTCGAATGTTTTAAAATTTGTTCTTCATGTAAGTTTTCTATTGGCTCATAAATTTCATAATTATCTTTTGAAAATCTTGTAATTACTACAGAAATTTCTTTTTCTAAATTTACTAATTTTTCTAATATGAATTCTCTATCAAACCTAATTTCATGATTGTTTAAATCCTCTAAATCTTTTAATTTATATTGGCCCTTACCGTCGTACCCAAGTGTAGATGTTTTCAATATTCCAGGTAATAAATCTTTATATTTTTTTACATCATTTTCATTAACAATTTTTTCAAACTTAGTGGTTCTTATATTATTTTTAACCAGAAAATTTTTTTCTGAGTATCTGTGTTGAACAATTTTGTTAACTTCTGGATTAGGATCTACTTTTTTAATTTCGTTTAACTTTAACAACACATCATAAGGAATATTTTCAAATTCATAGGTTATTTTGTCTACCAACGATGTAAATTTTTTTAAATTTTCTTCATTGTCATATTTAGAATAAATAAAATAGTCTGCAAAATGTTTTGCTGGCGAGTCTTCATCGTCACTAATTACTACTGTATTTATATTTATATTTTTTGCTGCTGCGCAAAGCAAAGATCCAAGTTGGCCCCCACCAATTATACCTAAAGAAATTTTAGTCATTCTATTTAGGTTTTTTTTTAACTGATTTTGATTGTTTCAATCTAAACTTTAATAACGAATTTTTAACTTTTTTATTTTGAGTCCCAATAATTGATGCAGCATAAAGTCCGGCATTTATCGCACCATCTTTACCGATTGCAACTGTACCAACCGGGATACCTTTTGGCATCTGTACAATTGATAAAAGACTATCCATACCTTTTAATTTTTTAGACTCAATTGGAACTCCAATAACTGGAATGCTAGTCAAAGATGCAACCATACCAGGAAGATGCGCAGAACCACCAGCCCCTGCAATTATCACAGAGTAATTATTTGTTTCAGCATTTTTAGCAAATTCAAACATTCTTTTTGGAGTTCTATGTGCTGAAACTATTTTCACATCACATTTTATACCAAAACTTTGAAGTATATGTTTTGAATATTTCATCGTAGAGTAATCTGATTGACTACCCATTATAATAGCTACTTTATTAATCTTTTTATCGTTCATTAAATATTTAATACCAAATAATTATTTACTAATATATAGTTAATATTACAGAATTCAAAATCTAGAATTTAATAATTTATGATAAAAAAAAATACTGAAAATAATACAGAATTAAAATTAGATGATTTATGTGAAGAATGTCAAAAAAACGATGAAAGTGTTATTCACAATTTAATACTTACGGGGTTTAAAATTTGTAAATCTTGTAGAGTCTCTAAAACAATTTTTCCAATTTAAGTTACATTACTTATTGGCAATGTATCCATTCTACTCATAACAAATGATACTGATAATATAGCCAATATTAAAAACGACAGAAATATTATTCCAAAAGATTTAAAGTTAGATTTTAATTGCAATACTTCCCTTGTAGAAATTATAAGAGATGCAAAAATCCATAGTTGGGTAAGAAATATAATTGGCATTACCATATTTGGAGTAATTGCAAAAAATCTTAAAAGACCAGGTGCATGAGCATAACCTACTGCTATTAGTATTTTTTTAAATGGAACTTTAGTATCTTTGTCTGGAAAAAGTTTAACCCCAATGACAAATATAAATATAGCCCAAACAAACCATGTAAAAACAGCGGTGATCGCAGATAAACCGATTGATGTTTTGTAAAATGTATTTGCAGCTATAGCCCCAGCAACCCCATCTAAAACCATAACGAGTGCAGCAAAATATATTGCTGCTTCATTAAAACTCTTACTCTCTCTATAAAGATTTTTATCGAGTTTGATTGATCTAAATACGATGCTTAAAAATTGTGCAAACATTAGTTTTTATTTTTTTTTTCAATTAATGAAACTATTAAAGGAAATATTAACAAAATAATAGCAATAATAATAATTGCGATTATTATGACAATTTTTGTCATGCAAAATCAAATAATAACTTATAACAGTCTATTTCGTAACTTCCCTAGTATTTGGATTGTAAGACTCTGTAAAAGGTATATCCACAATAACTGCATCAACAGGATTACTTCCTTTTTCACAATATTTTTTAGGCAAATGAACTTTAAATTTATCACCAACATTACCTTTAGGAAATCCGTTTTTATTAACAGTTCCATCAAATGGAACATAACCCATTGCAATATTTGTACCTTTTTCAGGGTGATACCAAGGAGATGTAACAAAGCCTATAGGGTTTTTTCCGTCTTTTGATATTAACCAAAAATCTGGAGCGTATTCCTCAATTGGTTTTCCACCTAGTTCCATACCAACTAATTGAAGTTTGTATGGTTTTTGACCGTTCAATAATTCTTTCTTCATATTTTCTAATGCTTCTTTACCAATATAATCTCCTTTTTTAGTCCATTCACCTTTTCCAGATAATGAAACTTGATAACCTAAATTACATTGAAATGGATTATGTTCATTATCCATGTCTTGACCCCAAGATAAAATCCCAGCTTGAATTCTTCTGTGATGAGCTGGAGCTATTACCATCAAATTATGTTTTTTACCTGCTTTTAAAACAGCATTCCACATATCTTCAGCATATAGTGTTGCATTTCTTAAATATATTTCATAACCAGCTTCTCCAGAAAAACCAGATTGAGAAATTACACAACTTCTTCCACCAACCTTAGCTTCAGCTAATCCATAAAAAGGCATATTATCTAAATCTACTTGCTTACCAATCAAATCATTCATTAAAGCTTTTGATTTTGGTCCTTGAATTTGTACAGGACATGCATCTATTTCGTCTATCTCAACATCAAATCTTTTATCTGCATTTACTCCTTGTAGATATAACCCTATGTCACTGTCTGACAAACTAAACCAAAACTCATCTTGAGCAATTCTTAACAAAATTGGATCATTAAGAACTCCACCTTTGTAATTACAAAGAATTACGTATCTAGCTCTCATTGGAGAAATCTTGGTAGCATCTCTTGTAATTACATAGTCAGTAAATTTTTCTGCATCAGGACCTTTGACTCTAATTTGTCTTTCAACAGCAACATTCCACATCGTTACATGGTTCTTAATTGCTTTATATTCAACCATCGCTCCACCTTTTTCAGGTCTTACATATCCACGGGGATGATAAATTCTGTTGTAAACTGTAGCTCTCCAACATCCTGCTTTCATTGACAAATGCCAGTATGGAGATTTTCTAACTCTTGTTGACATCAATAATTCTACTTTTGTTGGTCCACTTTGTCTTAAATTATAGGGAACAATTCTATCTGACTGATCTACTTTTGTGGTATGAGAAACTTTTGAATAATCAACTTTTTCAATAATTCTGCTTGGTGATAATTTTCCGTTGGACTTTTTAGCTTTTTTTCTTTTCTTAGGCATAGTTATTTTCCTTTAGCCAGTTGTTGGTTTCCTTAAGCCCACCAAATGTATAGATATGAAAATATTTTGTATGCTCTTTGATTTTATCTACAAGATCGTTTGGGTCTTTTGGTTTTAATAAATCAATCGCCCTACTAAAATTAGATTTAATAAAATTTATAGAATTTTTTGCTCCTACAATATTTGCAAACTTAATTAAGCTTGATATTTTCATAGGTCCAGTAATTCCAACATGAACTGGGACAGACTGTTTAGAAATAAAATCAATAATTGGCTCTGACTGCATTAACCATTGAGTTACTATGTAATCAGCGTAAGGCTTTTTATCAATCATTGCTTTTTCTAACACTTCGTCGGATATATCAGGACTCCCCTCAGGATGTCCAGCAATTCCTATCTTCATTTTCTCAAAATAACCAGTCTCAAGAAGTTGAAAGGAACTATCGAATTTTCCCATAGGTTCTCTTCCTCCCCCAATTACTAGGGCTTGTTTAACTCCGCCATCCTTACACATTTTCACATATTCCTTTAGTTGTGACTCATCTTTCATTGATCTAGCTGGAAAATGTGGAACAGGGTTAAAACCTTTTTTAACAAGATTTATTGCTTGATGAGCTGTTTCTCTAAAATCACCACCAGGTAGCATTGTGATATAGACGTCTTTTAAAGTTGGCAATGTATCCAGATTAGTTTTTGGGCCTATTTCTATAGAAAAATTCATTGATTGATCATTATTTATTTTAAATTATCTGTCTAGATAATTATTGTTACACATTCTATATCGCTTTATAGTGACAATTTGATCTGATACTTAAACTCTATATATTAGATAAAATTAGCCATGGATTTAAATATAAAAACTAATCTATTTAACAAAACCAGACAAAGGTCCATTAAAATAATAGAAAACTTAAGTCCTGAGGATATGAATATCCAATCAATGGAGGATGCATCTCCTATAAAATGGCATCTTGCTCATACAACCTGGTTTTTTGAGCATTTTGTTGTTTCAAAATTTAAAAAAAACTTTAAACCTTTTAATGAAAAATATAATTATCTATTTAACTCATATTACGTTCAGTCAGGTCCAAGATATAAAAGATCTCAAAGAAGCTTGATTTCAAAACCGGAAATTAATGAAGTTTTAGAATTCAGAAAGAAAGTAGACAATGAAGTTAATGAACTAATTTCTACGAGTAACTCTGTTGCAGAAATTATAGAGTTAGGTTGTCATCATGAAATGCAACATCAAGAGTTAATGTTAACAGATTTATTACACGGTCTAAGTTTTAATCCGTTGTTACCAGTCTACAATCCAAAAAAAATTGCAGTTGATAATGTTGATAAAGAACAAAAATGGATAGAGTTTGAAGGTGGAATTCAAAAAGTTGGAGCAAATGGGAATGGTTTTTCATTTGATTGTGAAAAACCTAGACATGAAACATTAGTTCATCCATTTAAAATATCTAATAAACTAGTAACAAACGGTGAGTGGATAGAATTTATAGATGATAACGGGTATTCAAAAGCTCCGATATGGTTAATGGATGGTTTTACTATTTGTCAAAACGAAAAATGGATTGCACCATTATATTGGTGGAAAGAAGGTAAAGAATGGTTTCAATATACTTTAAATGGACCAACCAAAGTAGATATAAATGCACCAGTATGTCATATTAGTTTTTATGAGGCAGATGCTTTTGCAAGATGGAAAAATAAAAGATTGCCAACTGAATTTGAATGGGAAGTAGCATCAAGTAAAAATATTTTAGGAAACTTTCTTGAAAAAGAGAAATTTGTTCCAGAGAGTTTAAATTGTAAAGAAAATATTTCACAAATGTGGGGAGATGTGTGGGAGTGGACTTCATCTAGCTTCCTACCGTATCCAGGCTTTAAAACTACTGAGGGTTCATTAGGCGAATATAATGGTAAGTTTATGTCTAACCAAATAGTTCTCAAGGGTGGTTCTTGTGTAACTCCAGAGGATCAAATTAGAAATTCTTATAGAAATTTTTTCTATCCACATCAAAGATGGCAAATGTCTGGACTTAGATTAGCTGAATGAGTAATTTTCTAGACGAGGTACATAACGGTTTATCTGGTAAAGTTAAAAAACTAAATCCAAAATGGTTATACGACTTTAATGGGTCAAAATTATTTGAGGAAATAACAAAATTACAAGAATATTATGTAACTAGAACCGAAATAGGAATTTTAGAAAAAAATAAATCCGAAATAGCAAATTTAATTGGTGAAAAAGCAACAGTAATAGAGCCTGGAGCAGGAGAAAGTAAAAAAATATCAATTTTTTTAAAATCTTTAATAGAGCCTAAATGTTATGTCCCATCCGACATTTCAAAAAAATACATTAAAAAAATTGGAAAAAAATTAAAAAAAAAATTACCTAAAATAAAAGTTAATCCTGTTGTAGATGATTTTACCTCAAAAAAGAGGATTAATAACAAAATTTTAAAAAATAAAAATATTGTAGTTTTTTTTCCTGGATCGACCATTGGAAATTTTGAAAAAAGAGAGGCCATTCATTTTCTTAAAAATATCAAACTTAAGTACAAACCAAAAAAAATTATTATCGGTGTAGATTTAATTAAAAAAAAATCAGTATTACTTAAAGCTTATAATGATAAAAAAGGAATTACAGCAAGATTTAATAAAAATCTGCTAAAAAGAATAAACAAAGAACTGAAAGCAAATTTCGACATTAAATCTTTTAAACACTCTGCAATTTATAACAAAAGTAAAAGCAGAATTGAGATGCATTTAATATCTTTAAAAAATCAAAAAGTTAAAGTTCACAACAAAAACTTTCATTTTAAAAAAGGTGAAACAATTCACACTGAAAGCTCTCATAAATACAGTCCTAAATCATTTAACCAATTAGCTAAAAAATCTGGGTGGAAAGTAAAAAAAATTTGGACAGATTTAAATAGACAATTTAGCATACAATATTTAATTTAGACCATGAAAATTATTTTAATAATGGGACTACCTGGAGCAGGAAAAACAACCTTGGCTGATGAATTAGCCCCAATGTTAAAAGCTAAAAGACTTAACGCAGATGAAGTTAGGAAAGCTGCAAATGACTGGGACTTTTCACCAGAAGGAAGAACTAGACAAGCAAAAAGAATGGCAGACTTTGCTTTAAAGTTAAAAGAAGAAGGTAATTTCGTTATTGCAGATTTTATTTGTCCAACACCAAAGGCAAGAAGTTTGTTTCCAGCAGATTATACAGTTTGGGTTGATACTATTCAAAAAGGTAGATTTGAGGACACTAATCAGATGTTTATAAAACCTGAAAAATATGACTTTCATGTAACCTCTCAAGATGCTAAAAATTGGGCACCTAAAATATTTGAAGATATAAAAAAATAATTTAAAATTTTTTATGAATTTTTTTATAAAATTATTCATATTTTATATATTAATACCTCTATCAACTTCATTTGCAGGCATGGTAACTTTTAATCAAAAAGCAATAGTCAATGATAATAGTGGTAATCATGGACCTCTTTCGAGTGATGCTGATTTTGGGGTTGCATCTGGTATTGAGTTTAATGCTGATGGAACAAAAATGTTTGTAAGCATGGCTCAGGTTGGAGATGGCGATCCAAAAGACCATACACGAGTAATAAACAGCTATAATTTATCTATACCATACGACGTTTCCTCTTTATCCTATGCCGGTGACAGTGAAATCTGTGAATTTGAATTAGACGAGGAAGATTCTTCTCATGTAATTTACGACTTAGAATTAAGTAATGATGGAATGAAGATGTTATTAGTTACAAGGGTTAGACACAGTAGTGCTGACCACGATAAAGCTTATGTATTTGATTTAGACTCTCCATACGAAATTTCAACTTGTACCCAAAGTTCAGAAACTACAGATATCGATAGTCCTACTTTTACAGACGGGAGTAATGCTGGTGAACACGCTAACACAACAAATCACATGCTTCAAAGTATAGAGATCAATAATGATGGTTCTAAATTATTTTTACTTTTTACAAATTATACTGCAGGTAGTGATGGTACAGGTGTTGGAGGTAGATTGTTGGAGTATAATCTTGCAACTCCATATGATTTAACAGCATCATCTTTATCACTAGTCCTTAATGCTGGTATTGCATTTAGTGACGATACTTCCTTAGGTATAGACAATCCAGCAGGAATGAGATTTAGCCCTGATGGGAAAAGATTATTTATTACCAGTCATGCTCATGGGGGAGTTAAAAGAGTTTCACAAGTTTCACTTTCGGTTGCTTTCGATACTTCTTCGTTTGTTTTTGATGGATCATTCGTGTTAGATGTAAGTAATCCTGAAATAGACAACACCACTAAAAATGATCAGCCAAGAGGAATTTCATTTAACGCGAGTGGGATGAAAATGTACATATCAAGTGATCGAAGCCAAAACGACGATGAGGTTTATGAATATGATTTAGTTTGTCCATTTAATATAATTGAAGGAAAGTGCCCATCAATTACTGAGAATAATGATAGACATGGTTTAGCAATAGCTCAAATAGAAATTGCTAAAAGAACCATTGATCATTCAACTGATACTGCTTTAAATAGATTGAAGTGGATTAGAAGAAACAAAGACAAACAAAATTTATCAAACTTAAATATTGATATCAATTTTACAAATGAAAGATTAGCCTCTTTAACAGAATTAGTTAAAACTACTGCAGCTAAAAAGAAAACAAATTCTGATAAGGACCAAGATGTTTTTTATTGGAGCGAGGGAAGTATTTCAGTTGGTAAAATTGGAGATACTAGCGTTTCGTCATCTAGAAAAATTGACACTAACGCAATTACATTTGGATCAGACAGATTTACTAAAAATAACGGAATAAGAGGTCTAGCCTTTAGATTTGGTAAAAACAATGTGGATGTAGGAAATGCTGGAAGTAATTTAGATACAGATACATATAATATTACTTACTATGATACCTCACCTATAAAAGATGATACAAAGTTTTTAGATAAAATTTTCGGCATCGGTAAATTAAATTCAGATTTATTGACTGTTCTTGATGGTAAGAAATTAACAGCCAAAAGAAATGGTCATCAAATGTATGGAACATTTAGAATAAAAGACGAAATAAAAAAAAATAATCTTATTATGATTCCTTATGGAAGATTAGATGTTGGCCACACTATATTAGGATCTTATGCAGAATCTGGTCAAGGCGCCATAGAGGTTGAAAAACAACATATTAGGACTAAAAAAATTAGAGCAGGACTATCAGCTATCGAGGATTTATCCAATGATAAATACACTCTCAAGAGACATGGTAAATTAGAATATGTTGCTGATATCGATCGATCCTCTAATTTCAAATATACTTATGTTGGAGATAAAAGTGCTACATTAAATGACACATTGCATTCAGAAGCTATACACAACATCAATGGTGAAATTGGTATTGATATAGTTCTGCCTGATAGCTTTAGTATATTTTTAATATATGAACGTAATCAAGCAATCGATGCTAGCCATACTGATAAAATTCACATTGCCATTGGATACTTGCCTAATAAAGATACTAACTATGCTTTTTCAATTGAAGGTTCAGAAAATTTGTTATCAAAATTAGAACTTAAAAAAAATGTTAACGGATTTAATTTGATTTTTAATGTTAAAGATAATTTAACAAATACAGGAGATAATAGAGAGGCTAATATCGCATTAAATAAAGTCTTTTAATTTCTATTATATCCCTTAAAAATTCAAAAAATATTAATTATGAAAATTTTAAAAAAAATCCTATTTGTATTTTTTCTATTATTTCCAATTTCTAATTCCTTTGGAGAAATGGTTACCCATGTACAAACTAACACATTTCTTGACGGTCCTCATACGTCTGGTAGTGATGAAGATAACGATAACGATAAGCAAAGTCGTCAGATTCAAGGAATTCATTTTAATGATGACGGAACGAAGCTGTTTACAACTTATGCCCAGAAACCAGTATTAGATGGTGTCAAAGACACATTTCAATATGTTCATGAATACAATTTATCTACACCCTATGATATTTCGACAAGAACTTATGCAGGTAACGATGAAAGGTGCGAGCTGGGTAGTGGAAGCGATGGTCATAGTGGAAACGCAGCACATGATTTAGAATTTAGTAATGATGGTATGAAATTATTCACATCAGATAAATCATCAGATACACTTTTTAGATTTGATTTAACGTCTCCATATGATGTTTCTACTTGTTCTTTTGTATATGAAACTACCACCGTGGATACTACTGCATTACAAGACGGAAGTAAGGCGGGAAATCAAGGAACTTCTACAAGACTTCAAGGCTTTGAAATAAGTGAAGATGGAAAAAAATTGTTTTTATTATTTCATGATAATGGAAATAATGGAACCCCACCAAGCAGATTGCATGAATATAACTTATCTACACCATTTGATCTAAGAACTTTATCCTTAGTTACATCTGCAGGAATTAAATTACCCAGCGCGCATGTAGCAAATCCGAACACAATGCGATTTAATAATATTGGAAATAGGATTTTTATAGTAAGTCATAATACTGCTACATTAACTGTTACTCAAGTTTCATTAAATTCACCATATGACACTTCTCAATTTACTGTAGATGGTAGTATTAAATTAACGGATATAGCAGGGGCTGAAGGATTGAATCAACCAAGAGGAATTAGTTTTAGTAAAAGTGGTTTAAAAATGTATGTGGGTCATGACACAACTAGTTCGATATTTGAATTTAATTTAGTTTGTCCTTTTAATATTATTTCAGGTAAGTGTCCCCCAATTACAGAAAATAGTGACAGGACTGGAATAGCAGAGGCTCAGGTAGAATTAGCAAATAGAACTATAGATTTATCAACAAAATCTGTTTTAAATAGATTAAAGTGGATCAGAAGAAACAAAGATAAACAAAACTTATCTAATCAAAATATAAATTTAAACTTTTCAAACAGCTTAATATCTTCGTTATCAGAATTACCTATATCGTCTTTTAAAAAAATATCTACAACTAAAAATAACGTCAAATCAAATAAGAATTATTTTTATTGGAGTGAAGGAGGGATTTCTATTGGAAAAATAGGTGATACCAGCATTGCATCCTCTAAAGAAATAAACGTCAAATCTTTGACTTTTGGTTTTGATAAATTTAAGGATGATTATGGCATAGAGGGTTTTGCCTTTAGGTTTGGTGGTGATGACGTTGACATTGGAAGTTCTGGTAGCAATTTAGACTCTAAGACATACAATCTTACCTACTATAGTACGACACCAATTGAGGATGATACAAAATTTATAGATAAAGTTTTTGGAATAGGAAAAATAAGATCAGATATAATTACTGTTCTTGATGGCAGCAATAGAACTGCGGATAGGACAGGAAATCAAATGTTCGGAACTTTTAAACTTAAAGATGAAATTAAAAAAAATAACTTAATTCTTGTTCCTTCTGCACAATTCGATTTTGGCCATACAATCTTAAATGGTTATAAAGAATCTGGAGCTGGAGCAATAATAGTTGAAGACCAGCATGTAAGAACAAAAAATTTAAGAGCAACTATTGCAGTATATGAAGATCTATCAAGTGATAAATATGAATTTAAGCGACACGGTAAACTAGAATATTTAGCTGATGTTGATCATTCATCTGACTTTAAATATAGATATGTTTCTGACAGAGATACTTCTTTTTCTGAAACGTTACATACGGGAGCTTTGCACAATATTAATGCCGAGGTTGGTTTGGATATAGTTTTTTCAAACAATTACAGTATTTTTGTAATTTATGAAAGAAACCAAGCAATAGATTATGGGCATACTGATAATTTATACATTGCTTTAGGATATTTACCATATGAAGGAGCCGAGTATGCTTTCACAATTAATGGATCAGAAAATCTTTTATCAAATTTAGAATTTAAAAAAAATGTTAATGGATTAAATCTAAGCTTTAATGTTAAAGATGATATCACAAATTTAGGAGATAACAGAGAAGCTAATATTGTATTAAATAAAGTCTTTTAATTTTAATTAATAAGAATAAACTCAAACATTAGGAGTATATATGAGTTACCAGTGGGATAATAAAAAACCAACAGCGCAAATGTTAGGACGTTGGCAACCTTTTCATGATGGTCATTATGCTTTGTTTGAGGAAATAATAAAAAAAACAGGACAAGTTTGCATTCAAATAAGAGATGTGCAAGGAGTTGATGATAATCCTTTTGATTTTGAAACAGTGAAAAAGAAAATTGAAGAAAGATTAAACCCAAAGTTTGAGGGACGATTTAAAATAGTGTTGGTACCCAATATAACAAATATTTGTTATGGACGAGGGGTTGGATATAAAATTGAGGAAATAGTATTACCAGAGCATATTCAAAAAATCTCTGCAACAAACATTAGGAAAAAAATGCGTGAAGATGGAGAGCTTGAGTAATAATGTCAGTTCTTTTAAAAGATCTAGGAAATGGTATTAAAAGTGTAATTATAAACGATCCAAAGACTTATAATTCACTTTCTTTTAAAACATTAGGATCTTTAATAAAGATATTTAAAAAATTAAATAACGATAACAAAACTCATGTCATTGTAATAAGTGGAAATGGCAAAGGATTTAGTGCTGGTCACAATTTAAAAGAAGTTAAAGGTTTAAAAGTAAGATCCAAATATTTAAAACTATTTAATTTATGTTCTAAATTAATGATTGATATAGTTGAATGTAGAAAACCAGTTATTGCAAAAGTTCATGGATCAGCATACGCAGCTGGATGTCAGTTGGCTGCTAGTTGTGACTTAACTTATTGTTCAACAGATGCAAAATTTGCAACACCAGGTGTAAACATTGGACTATTCTGTAGTACCCCTATGGTTGCAGTAAGTAGAAAAATTAACAGAAAAAGAATGATGAAAATGCTTTTAACAGGTGAGCCAATTAATGCGAAATACGCAAAAGAAATTGGTTTAATAAATGATTATTATCCAAAATCGAAACTAAACAAAAAAGTTCTAGAAGTTGCTAAAGTTATTTCATCTAAATCAAATGCTTCAATTAGAATTGGAAAAAAAGCTTTCTATAAACAATTAGAGATGCCATTAAAACAAGCTTACACATATACGAGCAAAATGATGACTTTAAACATGATGAAACAAGATGCAAAAGAGGGGATATCTGCGTTTTTAGGAAAAAGATCTCCAAAATGGAAAAATAAATAATGCAGGAGATAGAAACTATTTTAAAAAATTCAAAAACAATTGCAATGATTGGAGTTAGTTCTTTAAAAGAAAAAGAGGATAGAACAAATTTAAAAAGAAAACCCTCAACAATTGTTATGAAATATATGCAAGAATTTGGTTATAAAGTTATACCGGTCAATCCATTTGCAGTAGGAGAAATAATTCATGGTGAGAAAGTAGTGGCTAAACTAAGTGATATAAATGAAAAGATAGATATCGTTAATGTTTTTAGACCATCTAAAGAAACTCCTGGAATAGCAGAGGATGCAGTTAAAATTAACGCTAAAGTTTTATGGTTACAGTATGGAATAAAAAATGACGCAGCAGAGAAAATAGCTAATGATGCAAAAATCAAGTATATTTCTAATCGCTGCATTAAACAGGATTATCAAAATATTTTTCAAAAAGTTAATCCAGTTTTTCCAGCATTAAAAAATTAAACAACCCATAAAATGCTGAGAATATTTTTAGTTTCATTTTTACTTTTTAATACCAACGTTTTTGCAGAAGATTTAAAAAAAGTTTACTTTGGTGGAGGGTGTTTTTGGTGCATGGAAGAGTCTTTCGATAAAGCCCAAGGAGTAAAAGATGTGATTTCTGGTTATTCTGGTGGGACAACAAAAAATCCAACATATAAAGAAGTAACATACGGAAATACTGGACATTTTGAAGTAGTTGAAATTGTCTATTACAGTAAAATTACAAATTTCGAAAATTTGTTAAATATTTTTTGGAAAAATATAGATCCATTCGATAAGGCTGGTCAATTTTGTGATAAAGGATATAGCTATAGATCAGTTGCGTTTTACCAAAACCAAGAACAAAAAAAATTAATAGAAAAAAGAATCAAAGAAATTGAGCTTCAATATAATAAAAGTGTAGTAACTTATGTTAGAGATTTTGATAAGTTCTATAAAGCTGAAGATTATCACCAAAATTATTATCAAACTAATTTTATAAATTACTTACTTTATAAAAAGGGTTGTGGTAGAGAGAATAGACTAGATCAAATCTGGAAAAAATGAAAAATATTTTTATTGTCTACGGCCACTACAATCAAAATTCATTTAACGCTGCTATAAAGAATACATTTACAGAAGCTGCTCAAAAAAAAGGACATTCAGTAGATTGTGTTGATCTATATAAAGAGAAGTTTAACCCAGTTTATGCAGGTGAAAAACCAGACCAAGTGGTCTTAGATCATCAAAAGAGAATTGATAAATCAGATGTAATAGTTTTAGTGGCACCTATTTGGAACTATCGAATGCCAGCAATTGTTGAAGGCTGGATTGATAGAGTTCTTTCTCCACCTTGGGCATTTACTTTTAAAAAATTATTTGGAAATTACGGTTACCCAAAAGGAAATTTAAAAGGAAAAAAAGTTATTATATTTTGTACTTATGGCTCACCAAGATTTGCAGTGACAACTTTCTTTTTAAATATGCCAATAAGACGATTAAAAAGAGGAGTTTTTTTTATTTGTGGCATTAAAGATGTACTTTACAGAAGATATTTTGAAGTTCCTTTCGTATCAGATGAAAAAAGAAAAAAATATTTAAAAGATGTGGAAAATACCGCTACAAGTTTATAATCTATTTTTTTAACTTGTTAGAAAATTTTAAATTCTCAGAATTAAATTTTGATTTGTTTTCTTTAATATATTGATCCATGATTTTTACTTTTTCATCCTCAAACTCTGCAACTTTTCTCTGATTTAAATCAACATATAATGATAGAACCTCAATTGTTGATGCAACATATTTTTTTTCTTTATGAATCATTTCAAGCTTGTATTGAAGTCTTTTTTTATCATGATCAAAAAATATTAAATTAACATCTACATCTTCGCCTTCTTTAATTTCTTGGTTGTAGGTAATATGAGACTCCACAACCATAGTACTTTTTTTTGTAGTTTTTGCAGATTCTTCTCCCATTTGGAATTTATTCATTAATATTTCTGCACCGAATAAATCAAATATCAAAACGTAGTATGCGACATTCATGTGTCCATTATAATCTGTCCAATCCTTAATTATTTTTTTTGATGTTAAATAAAGTGTCATTTTTTCTTAATTTTATATTTAAATATTATATTATAAAACTGTGAAATTTAATATTTTTAAAACATTTTTTTTAATAATTATTTTTTTTAGTATAAACTTTTCATTTGCCGAAATTTTAAAACCTAATATTTCTATTTTGCCATCTGAAGTTGTTAAATTACAATTAAGCAGTTTACAAAATAATAATTCCCCTAATATAGACTCTGGAATTTTACAAACTTGGGAATTCGCTCACCCAAAAAATAAAAGTTTTACTGGTCCTTATGATAAATTTAAAAACATGATTAAAAAAGATTCATATTCTATCTTAATTAATCATAAGTCGCATGAGGTAAAAGAGATTTTTAAAAACGAAAATGTTGCTACATATGAAGTAGTTATCTTAGGAAAAGATAAAAAATTTTATAAATTTAAGTGGCAGGTTGAAAAATATAATAAAGAAGGACCACTTAAAAATTGCTGGTTAACAACAGCTGTTTTAGCGCCAAAAGAGTTAGGTTCTTCCGTTTAATTATTTTCAGCTGGCTTAACCTTTCCATTTTCCATCTTTGGAGGTGAATATTTTGTATCTGGGAGAAAGCTATTATCAAACCTGAAGTAAACCAAAGTTAAAACTAAAAGTATAAAGCTAGCTAGACAAAGCATCAGGTAAGGAACTTTTTTCTCTGATAGTTTAAAAGCAAATTTAATTAAATAAAAAGTTATAAAAGGAGCTAAAATACTTAATATAATTAATATTTTTTTTGTCATAGTGCGTCATTAGAATTATATATTAAAATCCTTATTTTGGTAATTTCACATAATGTCTAAGCCTCCTTTTTATCTAAGAATCCCAATTTTAATGGCGATCCTTTGTTTACCACCTATCGGTGCAACCCAAATTGGATGGTTTTTTTGGGGTAAAGAAGTAGGTCTTAATTGTGGGATGGTTGTAGGTGCTATCAGCGTTACAGTAGCAGGCTATTTAATGTATATAAAAGATTGGCGAGACTTTGAAGACGATTAGCATAAAATTATGTTTCGTAAATTATCAAAATTTAGTAAAACCGTATTGTGAAATCTAAATCTAAAGTTGTTGTTGTTGGTGGTGGCGTAGTAGGAGTTAGCGCACTATACCATTTAGCAAAAAAAGGTTGGTCAGATGTTGTCCTAGTTGAAAGAAAAGAATTAACTTCAGGATCAACTTGGCATGCAGCAGGACTTTTACCTTTATTCAACATGAGCTATTCAGTTGGTCAATTACATAAATACGCAGTTAACTTGTATGGTAAGTTAGAGGAAGAGACAGGAAAAAATGTAGGTTTCAGTAGAGTATCTAATATTAGACTTGCAAACAATAAAGATAGGATGGACGAATATTTCCAATACGCAGGTGTTGCTCAAACAATTGGAGTTGATGTAAAATTTTTAACTCCGGAACAAGTAAAAGAAATTTGGCCACTATGTAATACATCTGATTTAGTTGGTGCTATTCAACATCCTGAAGATGGTTACATTCAACCAGCAGATTTAACTCAAGCTTTAGCTACAGGAGCACGAAATAGAGGTGCAGAAATATATAGAAACACTACAGTTGTAGGAATTAAACAAACCAAAAATGGTTGGGTTGTCGAGACAGACAAAGGATCAATAGAATGCGAACACGTTATCTCTTGTTCAGGAAATTTTGCAAGACAAACTGGTAAAATGGTAGGGTTAGATATTCCAGTTATTCCAGTTGAGCATCAATACATTGTTACAGAACCTCATCCAGAAATTCAAAAAAGAAAAAAAGAAGGCTTGCCTGAAATGGGTGTCCTAAGAGACAGCGATAGCAGATGGTATATGAGAGAAGAAGCTGGTGGATTAATTCTAGGTCCATATGAAGATGGCGCTCCAGCATGTTATGTTAATGGACCATCAAAGGAGTCAGAGTATGAATTATTTCAAGAAGATTTAGATAGGTTAGCACCACATATTGAAGGTGCAATTCATAGGGTTCCAGCTTTCGGTGAAGTTGGAGTTAAGAAAGTTTATAACGGTGCAATTTGTTACACTCCAGATGGCAATCCAATTGTTGGACCCGCTTGGGGATTAAAAAATTTTTGGATTAATGAGGGACACAGTTTTGGAATAACTGCCGCTGGTGGAGCAGGTTGGCAATTGGCCGAGTGGATTGTTGATGGAGAACCAACTATTGATATGTTAGGTGTAGAACCTAGAAGATATGGCGACTATTGTTCTAAATCATATTTAATTAAAAAAAATGAAGAAGCTTATAGCCATGTTTTTATAAATCACTTTCCAGATGAAGAAAGGCCTGCAGCAAGACCTTTAAGAACTGCACCATGTTATGACAGAATGAAAAATTTAGGTGCAGTATTTGGTCAAAAATTTGGATGGGAAAGACCTAATTTCTTTGCAACAGATGGAATGGAACAAAAAGATGATTGGTCATTTAGAAGATCCAAGTGGTTTAGCGCTATTGAAAAAGAGTGTAAGAATGTCAGAGAAAATGTTGGTCTACTAGATATGACAGCTTTTGCAAAATGTAGAATTAAAGGACCTGGTGCTGAAGCTTTTTTAGATATGCTTGTAGCAAATAAACTACCAAAAAAAATTGGAAGAATTAACCTTTGTCATGCACTAAATACAAAAGGTGGAGTTCACTCAGAATTTACAATCATGAGAGAGTCTGAAACAAGTTTTTATCTTGTTTCTGCAGGCGCTTTTCAGAGATTAGACCACGATTGGATTTTAAAATGGATGCCAAATGATGGATCTGTACAATTTGAAAATTTAACAAATAGTAATGGTGTTCTTGTTGTTGCAGGACCTAAAGCAAGAGAATTAATGCAAAAAGTTTCAAAAGATGATTTTTCAAATGAAAACTTTAAATGGTTAAGTTCTAAAATGGTTGATGTAGGTTATGCACCTGTCAATGCAATGAGAGTAAATTTTGTAGGGGAGCTCGGATGGGAACTTCATCATCCAATTGAATATCAAAATCATATTTTTGATAAATTAATGGAAGCAGGAAAAGATTTAGGTATCAAGCCTTTTGGTATAAGAGCTATGAATAGCTTAAGAGTTGAAAAATCATACAAATTGGTTGGTACAGAATTATCTATTGAATACTCACCTTATGAAAGTGGTTTAGATAGATTCATCCACCCAAATAAAGGAAGCTTTATAGGTTTAGAAGCTTTAAACAAGTGGAGAGAGAAGGGATTTAATAATAAATTAGTTACATTAGAAATTCATAATCCAAAAGATGCAGATGTTCTTGGGAATAATCCAATTTACGAAAATGGTAGTGTCATTGGTAGAGCAACAGGTGGTGATTATGGTTTTAGATTAGGTAAATCAATTGCATTAGGCATGGTTAAACCAGAATTAGGTAACGTAGGACAAAAATTGAAAGTTGAAATTTTAGGTGAGAAATATGATGCAACCATCTTGGATGAAAGTCCTTATGATCCAGAAAATAAATTATTGAGAGCATAATGAAAATATTAGTAGCTGTAAAAAGAGTAATTGATTACAACGTCCAAGTCAGAGTAAAGGATGATGGAACTGGTGTTGTAACTGATAATGTTAAAATGTCTACCAATCCACCAGATGATAATGCAATCGAAGAAGCGGTAAAGATAAAAGAATCAGGTAAAGCTAAAGAGGTTGTAGCAATTACAATCGGAGATGACAAAGCACAAGAAACAGTTAGAAAAGCTCTTGCAGTAGGGGCGGATAAAGGAATTCATGTTAAGGTTGATGGAATAGTTGAACCATTAGCTGTTTCTAAAATATTAAAAAAGATAGTCGAAAAAGAAAATCCAGATTTAGTTTTTATGGGAAAACAAGCAATAGATGATGATTGCAATCAGACTGGTCAAATGTTAGCAGCAATTTTAAATTGGCCTCAAGCAACGTTTGCTTCTAAAATTGAAGTTAAAGAAAAATCTTTAGAAGTAACTAGAGAAATAGATGAGGGTTTAGAAACCATAGAAGTAAATATACCAGCAATTGTTACATGTGATTTACGACTTAATGAACCAAGATATGCATCTTTACCAAATATTATGAAGGCGAAGAAAAAACCTTTAGAGCAGATCAATGCATCTGATTTAGGGGTTGATACTAAAGCGAGAATCGAGCAAATTAAAGTAGAAGAACCGCCAAAAAGAAAAGCTGGTATAAAAGTCGCAAGTGTATCAGAATTGGTTCAAAAATTAAAAAATGAGGCTAAAGTAATATAATGTCAGTTTTATTAATAGCAGAACATAATAATAAAGAACTAAGACCTTTTACATATAATGCAGCAACAGCCGCATCAAAAATTAATGAGGATATACATGTTTTGGTTCTTGGTAATAAATCAGATGGTGTTGCAAAAGCTGCTAGCGAAATACCATTAGTAAAAAAAGTAATTCATGTTGATAATGAAATATTCGATAATTTTACTGCTGAAAATTATACATCTACGATTTTAAAACATGTGGATAATTATTCACACATAGTTTGTTCAGCAAATACATTTGGAAAAAACTTAATGCCTAGAGTAGCAGCATTATTAGATACATCGCAAGTTAGCGATATAGTTAATGTTATTTCTGAAGATACTTTTTTAAGACCAATTTATGCAGGCAATGCATTTGCAACTGTTAAAAGTAACGATAAAAAGAAATGTGTAACTATTAGACCAACATCTTTTGATCCAGCACCTTCAACTGGAGGATCAGCAGAAATAGTTAAATCTGACCCAGGAGATAAGTTTGAGAGTTCAAAATTTGTAAAAAGAGAGGAAATAAAATCTGATAGACCAGAGTTAGGGACTGCAAGAGTTGTTATTTCTGGTGGAAGAGGAATGCAAAATTCAGATAATTTTAAATTAATTACTGCTATAGCTGACAAACTTAATGCTGCTATAGGTGCCTCAAGAGCAGCTGTAGATGCAGGTTATATAACCAACGATCATCAAGTAGGACAAACTGGTAAAGTTGTTGTGCCTGATTTATATATAGCTGTTGGAATATCTGGAGCAATTCAACATTTAGCTGGAATGAAAGAGAGTAAAGTAATTGTTGCAATTAATAAGGATGGAGAAGCTCCAATTTTTAGCGTTGCTGATTATGGGTTGGAAGCAGATTTATTTGAAGCTTTACCTCAATTTTTAGAGGAATTAAACAAACTTAACAGTATCCAAAAGTAATTCATGACTAGAGAGGTTATGGAATATGATGTTGTTATAGTTGGTGGAGGCCCATCAGGATTAGCAACAGCAATTAAACTTAAACAACTAAATTCTGAAATAAATGTTTGTGTTTTAGAAAAAGGTGCAGAAATTGGATCCCATATTTTATCAGGAAATGTTTTTGAAACTAGAGCTTTAGATGAATTAATACCTAATTGGAAAGATTTAAATTCACCAATTAAAACAAAAGTTACAAAAGAAAAGTTTTTATTTCTTGGAAAAACAAAATCACTAAGTTGGCCTACATGGTTACTACCAAAGGTCCAACAAAATCATAAAAATTACATTATTAGTCTTGCAAATCTGTGCAGATGGTTAGCCGAACAAGCAGAGGCACTAGGAGTAGAAATATTTCCTGGTTTTCCCGCATCAGATATATTGTATCATGAAGACGGATCTGTGAAAGGTGTAATTACACAAGACATGGGTTTAGATAAAAATGGAGAAAAAAAAGATAGCTACGAGCCCGGAATGGAGCTTCATGCAAAAGTTACTGTTTTTGCAGAGGGCTGCAGAGGACATCTAGGAAAAAATTTAATTAAAAAATTTGATTTAAGTAAAGATAAAAATCCTCAACAATATGGGATAGGTTTTAAAGAAATATGGAAAGTAGATGAAAAAAATCATCACGAAGGTCTAGTAATGCATACAGCAGGATGGCCACTAGATAATAATACTTATGGTGGAAGTTTTATTTATCACGCTGAAAATAAAGAAGTCTATCTTGGATACGTAATTGGTTTAGATTATAAAAACCCCCATCTATCTCCTTTTGATGAATTTCAAAGATTTAAGACACATCCAGAAATATCAAAAATGTTAACTGGAGGTAAAAGAATTTCTTATGGTGCTAGAGCGCTAATTGAAGGTGGAATCCAGAGTTTACCTAAAATGTATATGCCTGGTGCATTATTAATTGGTTGTGATGCTGGAACATTAAACATGCCAAAAATAAAAGGTTCACACACAGCAATGAAAAGTGGATTGATAGCAGCCGAAACTATTTTTGAACATTTAAAAGAAAAAAAAGATTTATCCATCTATGAGGAAAAATTCAATAAAAGCTGGGCATATAAGGAATTATACGAAGCCAGAAATGTTAAACCAAGTTTTAGTTGGGGTTTAATATTAGGAATTATTTTTACGGGAATAGATCAAATATTATTTAGAGGAAAACTGCCATTTACACTAAAGCATAAACATGCAGACCACGAAACACTCAAACCTGCAAATGAGATGCCAGTTATAAATTACCCAAAGCCAGACAACATTTTAACATTTGATAAGACTAGTTCTGTCTATTTAACGGGAACAAATCACGAGGATAATCAACCAGTACACTTACATCTAAAGGATAAAGATTTACCAATTAAGTATACTTTAGGGAAATACGATGAACCAGCCCAAAGGTACTGTCCTGCTGGAGTTTATGAAGTTCAAATCGAGAACGAAACTCCAAAATTTGTGATCAATGCACAGAATTGTATACATTGTAAAACTTGCGATATTAAAGAACCATCTCAAAATATAACTTGGGTTACTCCAGAAGGGAGTGGAGGACCAAGATATGGAAATATGTAGATTTTTGAGAACTACACTCATATTACTTTTTTTATTTTTACCTCTTCAATCAATCGCCGAAAATCAGTTAACTAAAACTAAAATTAATGCACTAGATTTTACTTTGCTAAAATACGAATTATTTTTAAATAAAAATCTTCAGAGACTTTTTGGAGGTGGAGGGCTAGTAAATCCAATAATTTCTTATGAACATGTTGATTATAATGTTAAATATAAAGAAGATAATTATTTTCTTATAGAAATTTATGCTTATATGAACAAGCATAGATATACTAATAAAGTAAAATATACCCCAAAAAATAAAGACTGCAACACAGTCAGAAATAAAATTTTCTTAAATAAAATTGGATATTATTTTCTGTCCAAAAAAAATAAAAAAACTTTTAATCAAGAAGATTTAAACCAAGTTTTAAAAAATCAAATTTTTAATTTCTCTGGTTTAACGAATAAGGTCAAACAATCTGTCATAGATAATACTGAAATTAAAATAAATATTGTTCACCCAATAAATAATAAGTCAATAAAATGTTTTGGTAAAATTAATCAAACTGATTTGAACTAAGAAATATCTATTGCATATTTTTTTAATACTTCAATTGGCATAATCTTAAGAGTATTAACATGAGTTCTTTTTAAAAAAATTGGACAACCCTTATTTGCTTCGACTGCTCTTGCATACCAACTTGCACACACACACCAACAATCTCCATCTTTTAAACCTGGGAAACCAAACTCTGGGTGAGGTGTTATCAGGTCATTACCGGCATTTTTACACCAAAGTAAGAAGTCATTTGTAACTTTTGCACAAACGGTGTGTACTCCTTTGTCATTTTCATCTGTATTACAGCATCCATCTCTGTACCAACCAGTTAATGGATTTGTTGAACATAATTCGAGATCTTCACCTAAAACATTTTTTTGTTTTTTATCTACCATTTAAATTTTGGTCGGATTTGGTTGCCCTTTATAAACTTGGTCTGGATCAAATTTTTTATTTTTTTCCTCAAATTTTAATTTTACTTCTTTTGCATTATTAATTTTACCAAGCGGTAAAGATCTATAAAAACAAGATCTGTATCCAACATGACAACTCGATCCATTACCAATATCTACTGATAACCAAACTGCATCTTGATCATCATCAATTCTTATTTCAATTACTTTTTGAACAAAACCACTTGTTTGACCTTTATGCCAAATCTGATTTCTAGATCTGCTCCAGTAATGTGCTTCTTTTGTCTCAATAGTTTTTTTTAGGGCCTCAACATTCATATAACCATGCATTAAAATTTCTTTTGTATTTATACATGTTGTAATTACAGGGATTAATCCGTCATTATCAAATTTAGGTGATAATAAATCTCCTTCTTCTATTTCTGTGACATTTTCTCTTTTTTTAAACATTTTAAGAAGTATTTAGCATATAATAATTATAATAAATATTTTAAAAATGCTAAATTATATATATAACTGGTTCGATGAAATTAATTAAAGAGCAAAATAAGCCACTAAGCAATGAAGTTTCAGATAAAGAGGCGGAAGAGGCTTATATTAAAATATTAAAATGGATTGGTGAAGATCCAAATAGAGAGGGATTGCTTGAAACTCCTAAAAGGGTTTTAAAAGCTTATAGAGAATATTTTAAGGGATATAAAGAAGATCCAAATAAAATTTTAAGCAAAACTTTTGGAGATGTCGAAGGATATAATGATATGGTTATTCAAAAAAATATATCTGTTCAAAGCCATTGTGAACATCATATGGCACCAATCATTGGAATTGCGCACGTAGCTTATATACCAAATGAGAGAGTAGTAGGATTAAGTAAGCTTGCAAGAGTAGTAGAAGTATTTGCAAGAAGAATGCAAACTCAAGAGAGATTGACAAAACAGATCGCAACAACATTAATGGATGCTTTGCAAGCAAAAGGTGTGGCAGTTTCTATAAACGCTACTCATCAATGTATGACAACTAGAGGAATCAGGAAGGAACAAGCTACGACTATAACTAATTATTATTTAGGTAAATTTAAAGACGACTTGGCTTGCCAAAATAGATATTTACGATTTATTAGTAGCAAAATTTAATAAATCTCTAAAAACTAATGTCTAATAATTTTAAAGCGTTAATTGTAAATCAAGAAGGTGAAAAATTTACAAGAGAAATCAAAACTATAGAAAGGTCTTTTTTAAAACATGGTGATGTTTTAGTTAAAGTCGATTATTCAACATTAAATTTTAAAGATGCTTTGATTTTAAAAAATGGAGCTAGATTAGTAAAAGAATTTCCACATATTCCTGGTATAGATTTTTCAGGAACTGTTGTTGAAAGTGCAAGCGATAAATTTAAAGAGGGTGATGAAATAATCCAAACCGGTTGGAGAGTTGGTGAAATCTATTTTGGTGGATATTCTCAATATGCAAAAGTTAATTCAAACTTCTTAGTTAAAAAACCAAAAGGCATCACATCCAGACAAGCAATGATGCTTGGAACTGCAGGAATGACAGCAATTCAATGTGCATTCACAACCAAACAAACTAGAGAAGTTTTACTATTAGGAGAAAAAGTAAATGATGTTATTGTAACAGGTGCTTCCGGTGGAGTTGGTAGTATTGCAGTCATGATATTAAGTAAAATGGGCTGTAATGTTACAGCCGCAACAACAAAACCAAACGAAGATTATCTTAAATCATTAGGTGCTAAAAATATTATAAAATCTGGCGATTTAGATAAAGAGGCAAGACCACTAGATAAAGGATT
Organism: Pelagibacteraceae bacterium AG-426-E17; assembly: GCA_003210095.1. Taxonomy (GTDB): domain Bacteria; phylum Pseudomonadota; class Alphaproteobacteria; order Pelagibacterales; family Pelagibacteraceae; genus Pelagibacter. The sequence continues at coordinate 13,965 of QCNP01000001.1, read as the reverse complement.
GTATGATGGTGCAGTTGATACTGTTGGTGGTAATATTTTAGCAAATATTTTAACCCATGTTAAACCAAATGGAATTGTTGCTGCCTGCGGGAATGCATCTAGTATTAAATTAAATACTACTGTAATGCCTTTTATAATTAGAGGTGTAAAACTTTGGGGTATTGACTCTGTAAGTGTATCGATAAAAAGACGAGAATTTTTGTGGGATGAAGTTTCAAAACTAATTGATTTTGATTTATTGAATAAATCAATTAAAGAATTAAGCCTTGAACAACTTTTAGTTGAATTTCCTAAAATGCTTGAGGGCAAAACCTCAGGAAGATACATCATTAATGTCAACAAATAATGGATTGGGATAAATTAAAAATATTTCATGCAGTTGCAGAAGCGGGAAGTTTTACTAGCGCGACAGTTAACCTTAATCTAAGTCAATCAGCAATTAGTAGACAAATTCAATCCCTAGAGGAAGATCTTAAAGTTAAACTTTTTGAAAGACACGCAAGAGGTCTTACTTTAACAGAAAACGGGGAATACGTATTTAAAACCGCCCATGAAGTAATAAGCAAACTTAAAGAGGTTGAAACCTCATTAGGAGACCAAAAAAATAAACCAAGTGGTAAATTAACAGTAACAACAGTAGTAAGTTTTGGCACAACATGGCTAACTCCAAGAATTCAAGAATTCATGCAATTAAATCCAGATATAGAAGTAGAGCTAATTTTTGATGATAAAGAGTTAGACCTAAGTACCAGACAGGCGGATATTGGTATCTTTATGAGAAGACCTAAACAATTGAATTATATTCAAAAAAAGTTAATAGATATAAATTACCATATTTATGGTTCCCCAAAATATTTGGAGAAAAACGGTTTTCCCAAAAATATAAGCGATTTAAACAAACACTCTTTTATATCATTTGGAAGAGGTGCTCCTTCACCAGTTTATAATCCTGATTGGGCCTTAAAATTAGGCACTAAAGATAATAAAAAAAGGAAGACTGTAATGAAAGTAAACAGCGTTTATGGCTTGTTGTTAGCTGTTCAAAGTGGAGTGGGTTTAGCAGCTTTGCCAGATTACATTACAGTGAATCAACCTAACATTGTAAAGGTTTTACCAAATGTAGAAGGCCCAATAACTGAGGCCCATTTCGTTTATCCACAATCAATGAAAAATGTAGCTAGAGTTCAGGCTTTCAGAAACTTTCTATATAGCAAAATCTCAGAGTGGGAATTTTAAATATCGCTTGACGCCTGCGTCAATATATGCGATTGATAATCATTATCAGTGAGATTAATTATCATTTTCAATGAGATTAATTCTCATTATCAATAGTACGGAAGAAGGGTAATTAATATAATGAAAAAAATAAGTATATACACGATACTTTTAACTTTCATTTCTAGTTTAACGATAGCTGCTGAAGTTAATATCTTTAATGCAAGACATTATAAAGCAGACGCAGAACTTTACAGTAAGTTTACAAACAAAACTGGAATTAAAGTTAATTTAATAAACGGAAAAGCAGGAGCTCTCGAAAAAAGAATGATTGAAGAGGGAGCAGATTCTTCCGCTGATCTTTACATCACAGCTGATGCTGGTAGATGTGGAGCATTCAAGGCAAAAGGAATGACGCAAGGTGGTTTAATTTCACCTGCAATAAAAGCAGCCGTTCCGTCAAACTTTAGAACTAACCATTGGACAGGAATTGCTAAAAGAGCAAGAATTGTTTACTACGCTCCAGATAGAGTATCAGGTGCGGAGTTGTCTGGTTTAACTTACGAAAGTTTAGCTGATCCGAAATGGAAGGGTAGATTGGTAATTAGAGCATCAGGTAACATTTATAATAAATCACTTGTAGCATCATTAGTTAAAAATAATGGTAAAAAAGTTACAGCTGATTGGGCAAAAGGTGTTGTTGCAAACATGGCTAGAACACCAACTGGAAATGACCGAGCTCAAATTATGGCCGTTGCTGCTGGTGAAGCAGATATTGCTGTTGCTAATACATATTATCTAGCATTAATGTTATCAGGAAACAAAGGAGCAGAGCAACAAGCTGCTGCAAAAAAAGTAAAAGCTTTCTTTCCTAACCAAAATGATAGAGGAACACATATGAATATTAGTTGTGCTGCTTTAGTAAAAGGTGCAGCTAATAAATCAAATGCGATTAAACTTGTAGAGTTTTTATTAACTCCAGAAGCTCAAGAACACTTTACAAATAATACTTTTGAGTTTCCAATGATCGATGGTGTTTCCCCGAGCCCGCTGGTTGTGAACAATATAGGATTAGATTTTAAACAAGATCTAAAAACTAAAGTTTCAAGTTATGGTGCTAAACAAGCTGATGCATTAGAAGTAATGACAGCAGCTGGTTGGAAATAATATGAAAGATAAAAAAGAATTTATTTCTGAAATAGATTATAATAAATCTTCTAAAGGATGCTCACCGTGTCTTTCAGAGTGTAAAAAAATCAATGACAGAATAAATAAAAGAGATTTATCTGATATTAAAGATAAGGAGGTTCCGCACATACTAAAGGTTTTTGATTTTTAGATAATTTCTTGATTATATGCCCGTGGACGATCTCCTCCATGGGCATATTTGATTTCATGATTATAAGGCGGATTATAATATGAAAAAAATTAATATTTGGTACTTAAGCTCTTTTCTCATCTCTTTTGTAGTTTTAATTCCTATAGCAACTGTTTCTTTCAGTTTTTTTGAGGAGACATCAGAATATTATAAAATTTTAAAAGAAACCTTTTTACTTGAATATATATATAATTCTGCAATTTTATTATTTGGAGTTTTGATTTTAACATTTATATTTGGAACAGGCACAGCTTATCTTGTTTCTTTTTATGATTTTCCAGGAAGTAATTTTTTTAAATGGGCTCTAATATTATCTTTTGCTGTTCCTCCGTATATTTATGCATACTCTATTTTTGCTTTTTTTGATAATTACGGAACTGCTTTTACAATTCTTAAAAATTTATTTGGTGAGGGGGAATACAATAAACATATACCGAAATTTAGTGGAATGTTGGGAGCAATACTATCATTATCCTTTTCTTTGTTTGCCTATGTATATATTCTGGCAAGAGCATCTTTTTTATATCAATCTCAAAATTTAATAGACTTAAGTAAAAATTTGGGATTTTCTAAAATAAGGGCTTTTTTTACAGGTTATTTTACCATCTGCTAGACCTGCAATAGTTGCTGGATTGTCATTGGTGGCAATGGAGACATTAGCAGAATTTGGTGCTGTAGACTTCTTTTCAATAAACACTCTAACAACTGGAATATATAATTCTTGGATAACATTTGATGACCTTGCGTTTGCAAATAGGCTTTCGTTCTTTTTATTATTATTTATTTTTGCTTTATTCATTTTAGAAAATTTATCAAGAAAACAAGCAAAATATCATTCAAACTCATCGAGTAGATTTAAACAACGAGAGAAATATAAATTAGATGGAGGAAAAAGTTTTTTAGCATTTATATTTTGCTTTATAATATTTTTTTTAAGTTTCATATTTCCATTTAGCCAAATGCTGTATTGGACAATTATATATTCTGATAATCTTTTTGATTTAAAAGTATTAAGTCTAATTTACAATACTTTATATTTAGTTTTTTTATCAAGTTTAGTGCTTATCACTTTTTCATTTATATCTAATTACGGAATGAGAGTTTCAAAAAGCAAACCATTAAATGTAATGAATACGTTATCAATATCTGGATATGCAATACCTGGTGTAATCTTAGCAATTGCATTTATTACTTTTATTGCATGGTTTGATAATAATTTTGTAAAATTATTTGGATTTGAGTCTATCAAAAAGATATTTTTTGGTTCAATACTAGGACTTGTTATAGTTTATTTTATAAGATTTTATTCGTTGGCTTGTAATGGTATAAAGTCAGGGTACGAAAAAATTAATTTTTCTGTTGATGAGAGTGCGTATTTATTAGGTTATTCAAAAATTAAAACATTTGTTAATATACATATACCTTATTTAAGGAATTCAGTTTTATTTGTGGCAATTTTAATTTCTCTTGAAATAATTAGAGAGCTTCCAATTACATTAATTTTAAGACCATTTAATTTTGAGACATTTGCAACCACTGCGTATATATATGCATCTGAGGATTTATTAGAGGCAGCTGCTGCACCGTCTTTAATTTTAATATTAATTGCAAGTGTATTTATTTTATCAACATCTAAGTTTATATTGCGAGATTAAATGAAAAATATTTTCGAAATAAAAAATGTAAATTTTTCAGTAGATGGAATTGAAAAAGTAAAAAACGTTTCTTTTTCCATCGAAAATGAGGGAGATATAATTTGTCTTTTAGGACCTTCTGGTATAGGTAAAACTACAATTTTAAGAACTATAGCAGGGCTCGAAAAAATTAATAAAGGTGAAATTTTTTTAAAAGGACAGTTAATATCCTCAAAAGACAATCATGTCGAACCAGAGAATAGAAATATATCATTAGCTTTTCAGGATAATTGTTTATTTCCTCACTATACTGTAGAAAAAAATATTAAAATAGCTGTAAATAGAAACAAAAATAAAACAAAAAAAATCATTCCGGATTTTATAATTAAATTGTTAAATTTAAATAATGTTTTAAAAAAATTTCCTCATCAAATAAGCGCTGGTGAAGCGCAACGTGTTTCTCTAGCTAGATCACTAGTATTTGAACCAGACTTATTACTTTTAGATGAGCCACTGTCAAACGTTGATCAAAGCTTTAAGGAAGAAATACAAATACAACTAAAAAAAATCTTAAAAAATTTAAAAATAACGACAATTGTAGTAACCCACGATTCTTATGAAGCTTTTTATTTGGGTAATAAATGCGGAGTTATTTTAGATGAAAAATTAAAACAGTTTGATGACCCTTATAAAGTCTATCATTATCCAAATTCTGTTAGTGTAGTTAACTTTTTAAATAGAGGAATTTTAATACCAGCCAAAGTCACTGGAAAAAATACGTTAGAAAATGATGATTTGGGTACGATAGAGGGTAAATTTGTTAAACCTAAAGAAATTGGTTCAAATGTTAAATTATTATTACAACCCGAAGATCTTATTCATGACGATAAAAGTAACTTAAAATTTGATGTGGTAGACAGAAAATTTAGAGGGACAAACTTTATTTATACTCTTAGAACAGAAAAAGGGAATTTAATACCAGTTTTTGTTCACTCTCACCATGTTCACCAACACGATATAGACGAAAAATTTGGTATAAAAAAACCAGTTTATATCGATCATTTAGTTTGTTTTTAAATTATTTATCTGTTTTAACGTAGACTGAAACACCTCTTGTATCTATATCCACATCAAATTTTTTATGAAGAGGTGGAAATGCCCTTTGAGAACAATCTAACCTATCACAAGTTCTACAAGATACTCCAATTGGTATTTCAGTTTTTTTATCATTTAAATTTAAATTTTCTGTGTATACAAAGTCCTTTGCATATTTTGCTTCACAACCTAATCCAATAGACAGCATACTTTTCTTTCTTCCGTATCTACCAACACCTTTCTCCACTGTTTTAGCAATACAAACATATTTTTTTCCATTACTCATTTTACTCACAGCTGCTTGAATGACACCAGGTCTAGTAAAGGCTGAATAGACATTCCATCTAGGACATGCTCCACCGTATCTTGGTATTTCAATACCAGATAAAGAAAATCTTTTCGATATATTTCCAGCTATGTCTACTCTTAACATATGAAAAGGTATACCAGGTAACTTAGGATCCTGCAGACAAGTTACTCTATGTGCTACTTGTTCAAAAGATGTGGCAAATGTATTTTGTAGTAATTCCAAATCGTATTTTAATTTTTTACATTCAGAATGAAATAATTTGTAAGGCATCAATATAGCCGCAGCACAATAATTTAATAATGCTATTTTTGTTAATCTTTTTGCCTCATCTGAGGGAAATTTAAATTCTGATAAATACTCATTAATTTCATTTATAGCTCCTTCCTGTGCTATTTGAGCTGCGGCATGTAATTTTTTTGTCTCTAATGAATTATATTCACTTAAGAGAAGTTCTTTATTATTTTTGTTAAAAATTTTTGAAAATGGTTTTCCTTCTTGCGGAATAATATCTTTAACATTAATTGAGTACTCTGTTCTTAAAAAATCACAAAGTGCAACATATCTAGTTCTATTATTTAATTGCACTTTATCAAAAATTTTATTTGCAAACTCTTCAAGTTTTGGAAAATAATTTTTTTTCTCTTGTAAAAAATCAGATATTACTTCTCCTGGAAATGAAGTTTTACGACTATCTATTATTTTGCCAGATAGTGTTTCAACTTTACTTATAATTTCATGGTCTTTTTGTTTATAATTATCTCCTAGTTTGATTAAAGCTCTTGCTATTTTAGGGTTAGTATTTACTAAATCTTTTACTTCAGGACCAAGAATATCTAAATCTTCAAATAATTGATCATCTAGCAATTCCGAAATATCATTAACTAAATTCAAATCTGATTTATTAGTTAAATCTGATAACTCTATTTTGAGCTCTTCACAAACTTTAAGAAGTAGATCTCCATCGATTTTTCTTTTACCACTTTCTATTAAATTGAGGTAACTAGGTGAAATTCCAAGTTGTTCAGCTAATTTGTTAGCTTGAAGCCCTAATTGCCGTCTGAAAGACTTAATTTTTGGGCCTATTTTTACATCTAATTGACTCATAATTTTCTATTTGTAAACTTTGTAAATTATAATTTACAATAAATTTCTTTATTTTACAAGTATAATAAACTTAATACTGGATTTTGTAAACTTTGTAAATTATAAAGTTTACATGAACAACAAAAACAAATTAAAAAATCAAGTAAATAAGGCTTTTAATTCAGACCACGAGAATCAAGCTCACTCTGACAACTCTGGCATTTATTTAAGAGATGATCATTGCGATTGGGGTTCAAGTGGAATGAATGAGTTTACTAACGAGTATAATAGTAACTAATTTTAAAGTCTTAATTATTAATTATTTTTAAGGAAAAAATGAGCTCCGAATCTAAGATATCATACGACCTAAAAAGATTTGCAGGAGTAAAAAGAGATTATACCCCCGAGGATGTTGAAAGATTAAGAGGATCTATAAAAATAGAGTATTCGATGTGCAAACATCAATCTCAAAAATTATGGAGACTATTAAACTCTGAACCTTATGTTAATACATTAGGTTCATTATCTGGAAACCATGCGGTTCAGCATGCAAAAGCGGGTCTTAAGGCAATTTACCTAAGTGGATGGCAGGTAGCAGCTGATGCAAATAGTGCAGGTGAAATGTATCCAGATCAATCATTATATCCATATGACAGTGCCCCAAAACTTGTAGAGTCAATGAATAATGCTTTGATGAGAGCTGATCAAATTCAGCACATGGAAATTAAAGATGGTCAAATGCAATCTAAAGGCAGAGTTGATTATATGTTGCCAATAATTGCTGATGGTGAAGCTGGATTTGGTGGGCCACTGAATGTTTTTGAGTTAGCTAAAAAATTTATAAAAGCTGGAGCTGCTGGAGTTCATTTTGAGGACCAACTAGCAAGTGAGAAAAAATGTGGACACATGGGTGGAAAAGTATTGGTCCCAACAAGTACAATGATAAAAAATTTAAAAGCAGCTAGACTAGCTGCTGATATTGCTGATGTTCCTTTAATAATTTTAGCAAGAACAGATGCAAATGCGGCAAAATTAATTACAAATGATCATGATGAAAATGATAAACCATTTTTAACTGGAAAAAGGTCACCAGAAGGTTTTTATTATGTAAAACATGGAATTGATCAAGCAATATCAAGGGGACTTGCTTACGCACCTTACTCTGACTTAATTTGGTGCGAGACAGCAACTCCAAATTTAGAAGAAGCTAAAAAATTTGCTGATGCAATACATGATAAATTTCCAGGTAAATTGTTAGCTTACAACTGTTCACCATCTTTTAATTGGAAAAAACATCTGTCAGACTCTGAAATTGCAACATTTCAACAAAAAATTAGCGCTATGGGATATAAATTCCAATTCATAACACTTGCAGGGTTTCACACACAAAATATTGCAATTTTTGAATTAGCAGAAAAGTATAAAAAGGAAGGTATGACTGCGTATTCAAGAATACAACAACAAGAATTTGCAAGAGAGAAGGATGGTTACACAAGTGTAAAACACCAGAGAGAAGTAGGAACATCGTATTTTGATGCTGTTTCCAACACTATAAGCGGAGGAAAAAGTTCTACGACTGCGATGGAAGGTTCTACTGAAAAAGATCAATTTTAAATTAGTTATTTACATCCAAAACAAATTTATATAAATTTATTTTATGGGGTGCCTAAAGGCTGAGAAATACCCATTGAACCTGTCCGGTAATTCAGAAAGGGATAATGAACCAACAAATTATTTTAAATCCATTATTATCGCTAACACTCATTTTGCTAATTAGCATTTCTTTTATTCTAATTGGTATTTTTTACTCAAAAAAATATAAAGGCTTAAATAATTACCTGGTTGCAAACAGATCTGTTGGAACCTTCTCACTTACATCTAGCTTAGTTGCCTCCGCTTTGGGAACCTGGATTTTATTTGGTCCCGCTTCAGCTGCAACATGGGGTGGAATAGGTGCGGTTATCGGATATTCTCTCGGAACTGCATTTCCTTTATTTGCAATAATTTTTATTGGAAAAATTTTTAGAAACTCCTATCCAAATGCAAAATCATTAATTGAAGTTGTTAGATTAAGGTTTGGAAACCATATTTTTAAGTTAATTTTAATTCTATCTATCTTTTACATGACGATATTTTTAATAGCTGAAGTAACTGCAGTATCTATTTTGATGAACTATATTTCAGGAGTTGAATTATGGATAACAGCTTTAATAGTTATAACTAGCTCTCTTTTTTATACTTTATATGGGGGTTTAAGAGCTTCGATTATTACAGACAATATTCAATTTATTGTCTTTATAATATTTTTACTAATATCTTTTTCATTTTTATTTTCTTTTAATACAAACGAATTTAGTTTTGAATTTATAAATAAAAATAAACCTAATTTAATAAGTAAAGACTATCTTCCAAATTTTACTTCAGGATTGACTTTCTTCGTTGCAGTTGCTGCCACTAATCTTTTTCATCAAGGTAATTGGCAAAGAGTTTATGCTGCAAAAGATAATAATGTTTTAAAAAAAAGTTTATTATTTGCTTTTTTAATAGTTATACCCATTGTTTTTTTGATGGGATTTACAGGATTAGTTTCCGTCTCAAAAAATTTAAATGTGATACCTGATTTAGCATTTTTTTCTATTCTACTTGAGGAGGAAGTTTTAACATTGTCTATAATAATTATTTTTTTAGCAATTTCTCTTACTATGAGTAGTATCGATACATTAATAAACGCTATCTCTAGTTTGGTTATTGTAGATGGAAAAAAATTCTTTAGACATAATCATAACTATTTAAAAATTTCTAAACAGATAATTATAGCACTTTCCGTTATTGCTTTCTTTGTTGCATCTAAGGGGTTAAGTATTTTATATTTATTTTTACTTGCTGATCTTTTATGTTGTGCAGCAGTTTTAAGTGTATTCTATAGTTTTTATTCAAAATCCTTTAGTGAAAAAACAGCATATATCTCTATAATTGTCGGTCTGATAGGAGGTCTATTATTATTTCCAACACCTGATTTTTCAAAAAGTATATTAATAGGTATTATCATACCTATAAGCTATTTTCCTGAATTTGTTATACAATCACTCTTATTTCTTTCATTTTTAGTGGCAACTTTACTTCCAGTTTTAACTTGGAAAGTAAAGTAAATACATTATTATAGATTAATGTTTGAATTTATTGTTCCATTTATAATATTAATAATAGTTGTAGTATTCGTCCATGAGTATGGACATTATTATTTTGCTCGAAAATATGGTGTTGGTGTAACAGATTTTTCTATAGGCTTTGGAAAAGAATTGTTTGGTTGGAATGATAAATCAGGAACACGTTGGAAAGTATGCTGGGTCCCTTTAGGTGGTTATGTCAAATTTTTTGGTGATAGAAATGTATTTTCTCAGGCAGATCGTGATGAAATTATAAAAAAATATAATGAAAAAGATAGAGAAAAACTTTTTACATTAAAACCATTATATCAAAGGTCGCTGATTGTTTTTGGAGGACCGCTAGCTAATTTTATATTAGCTATATTAATATTTTTAATGATTAATATCTTTGTTGGAAAAGATTTTACTCCAGCAATGATTAGTGAGGTGACCAAAAATAGCCCCGCTCAGGTAGCTGGATTAAAAAAGAACGACATAATATTGTCCATCGATGACAATAAAGTTAAGAGTATTTTAGATGTATCTAAATTTATTACATTATCGACATCTGAATTTATTGATTTTAAAGTTTCACGGTATGACCAAGAAGTAAATGTAAAGGTAAAACCAAATTTTGTAGAGACCGAGGACAACTTAGGAAATAAAATTAAAAAAAGGATGGTTGGTATTCAACTTTCACCTTATAAAGATACCGTCAATCACCAAAAACTTGGACCTGTTAAAGCCCTATATTATTCAGTGACTGAGGTATATTTTGTGACAACTTCAACACTTAAATATTTAGGGACCATAATTACCGGAAAAGGTGACAGCTCACAGCTTGGTGGACCAATAAGAATTGCAAAAATTTCAGGACAAGTTGCAGAGTTTGGAATTGTGCCATTTTTAAGTATGATGGCTTACATATCAATAAGTTTAGGTTTAATTAACCTTTTTCCGATACCTCTTCTAGATGGTGGTCACTTAATGTTTTATGGAATAGAAAAAATTCTTGGAAGACCATTAACCCAAAAAACTCAAGAAGGTTTTTTTCGAATCGGAATGTTTTTGCTTTTATCTCTCATGTTTTTTGCAACATTTAACGATCTCAAGGATTTAGGCCTATTTTAAAGGGTTTTTAAAACTTTAAAAAAATCAATAAAATCAACATTTTTTTAACACTATATCTTGTGTTAAGAACCAAATTAAACACTAAAAAAAAGCTTGATTTATAAAGGATTTTGTTAAGTATGGAAATAACCTAATACCGGAGCTAAAATGAACAAAAAACAATTAGTCGCTAAATTAGCTGGTTCTTTAAATCAAAGCAAAGCTGATGCAGAGCGTACATTTGATACCATAACAAACACTATTTTAGACGCACTGAAAAATGACGATTCAGTGAAAATAGCTGGTTTTGGTACTTATAAAGTTGCTAAGAGAAAAGCTAGAATTGGCCGAAATCCAAGAACAGGAGAACAGATCCAAATCGCGGCTTCTCAAAAGGTAAAATTTTTACCTGCAAAAGCACTTAAAGAAATATTCAATAAATAGATATTTCCTCTAGACAGCCTTTATTAATTGAGAGTTAATAAAGGCTGTTTCTATATGCATTTAATGCATACCTATTAAATAGTCTTAGCAATAGTTATTGATTTTATAAAAATTTATAAACTCCTTTTTTTAACAGGGAGAAATAATGAAAAAACTTTTAAATAAATTGTTGGTTCCAGCGGTAAGCTCAATTTTCTTACTAAATATGACCAGTGTTGGTTATGCTGAAACTACAGTATCCGCTGAAGTCGGATTTGTATTTAACACTTTTCTCTTTTTAGTTTGTGGATTCTTAGTCATGTTTATGGCTGCAGGTTTTGCTATGCTAGAGGCAGGAAGTGTAACTTCAAAAAGCGTATCAGTAATTTGTGCAAAAAACATCGGATTATTTTCGATAGCCGGAATGATGTTCTGGCTTGTTGGTTATAATCTTGCATATGGTATTCCTGAGGGTGGATATATAGGAAAATTTTTGCCGTGGTCTGATGCGAGTAAAATAGAGACAGGTTATTCAGATGCATCAGACTGGTATTTCCAGATGGTATTCTGTGCAACAACAGTATCTATTGTTTCTGGTACATTAGCTGAAAGAATTAAATTGTGGCCATTTTTGTTATTTGCTGCAATTTTATCAGGAATTATTTATCCAATCGTAATGGGTTGGAAATGGGGTGGTGGTTGGTTAGCTGCTGCAAATTTCCAAGATTTTGCAGGGTCAACTCTTGTTCACTCAACTGGTGGTGCAGCTGCTTTAGCTGGTGCGTTTCTACTTGGTCCAAGACTTGGAAGATTCACTAAAAAAGGTGAGCCAGCTCCAATGAAACCATTTGCAGCTTCTTCGATTCCATTAATTACAATTGGTGTATTTATTTTATGGCTAGGTTGGTTTGGATTTAACGGTGGTTCGCAACTTGCAATAGGAACAGGTGCAGATGCAATCGCTGTAGCAAAAATCTTCATGAACACGTTCTTAGCAGGCGCTGGTGGTGTTATGGCTGCTGCAACTTTAACAAGACTACATTTTGGTAAAACAGATGTAATTCAAATGTTAAATGGATGTATTGGTGGATTAGTTGCTATAACTGCAGAACCATTAATGCCATCTCCATTTGCAGCAATTTTAATTGGTGCTATTGGTGGTGTAATCGTCGTTTACGGCACAAAACTACTATTTGCATTAAAAATAGATGATGTTGTAGGTGCAGTGCCTGCACACTTATTTGCTGGAATTTGGGGTACACTAGCAGTGCCGATTACAAATCCAGATGCAACATTTGGAGCTCAGTTACTTGGAATAGTATCGATAAACGTTTTTGTTTTTGTAGTTGCTTACATTATTTGGGCAATTATGAAGAGTACAATTGGTATTAGATTAAGTAAAGAAGCAGAGCTTAAAGGTACCGACGTCGTTGAAACTGGCGTAATAGGTTACGCTATACGAGATTAAGCATCTCTCCCTCTTTGGTTTGACGTTTAATTAAGGCCTCCTAGAAATAGGAGGCCTTTTTTATTTATATCAAAGTTTATTATTTTTAATAAAGTTATAAATTTCTTCGGCATGACCTTTAACTCTTACATTTCGCCATTCTTTAACAACAATATTTTTTTTTAATAAAAAAGTACTTCGGATTAAACCCATAAATTCTTTACCCATAAATTGTTTTTTACCCCAAACTTTAAAATCTTTAATAGCAATCTTATTTTCATCAGATAAAAGTTCAAATTTCACTTTGTATTTGTTTTTAAATTTTATATGACTTTCTATTGTATCTTTAGAAATTCCATATATTTCACAATTAAGTTTTTTAAATTTATTATAAAACGAGTTAAAATCTTTTGTCTCAAGTGTACATCCTGGAGTGTCATCTTTTGGATAAAAGTATAAAACTATAAATTTTGATTTAATTTTATTTAATTCAACTATCTTATTAGATGTTCCTAATAGCTTAAAATTTTTTGCTTTATTCATCTTGTAGAATTGCTAATCCATTTTAAAAAATCTTTATTTCCTGATGATATTTTATAAAATATAATACAAGGCACATCATAAGAGTGTATTTTTTTTATCTCTGAAATCATCTTTTTTTGTAGTTTTTTTGTTGTCTTTCCTATTATTATAACTTCTTTTGAAAAGTTAACTTTATTTTTCCACGAAAAAACAGACTGAATATTATTAAAAATATTTGCACAGGCTATCAATTTTTTCTTTACTAAAACTGATGAAATTTTTTTAGCCTCTTTAATATTAGCGCAAGTTATGTAAAAAAACATTTGCATCAACTAGTATTATTTTCATCCCAAAGTTTTTTGATATCTACAAAGGGAGATAAGCCATAACTTGAATTTACATTGGTCAGATGAACAGAGAGTGTATTTATTGGTGATATACCAATCTCATTTAACAAAATTTCGTTAATATATTTTTCAAAAGGGTCATGTCTTTTTTCACAAGTTTTTATTAAATTATCCCAATATTTTTCCAACATATTTTTAGATATCATAAAGGTACATAAAATTTTTTGAATTGTTCTCCAGTGTTGATTACTACCT